>NZ_JACFPH010000002.1:0-503571 GCF_016102085.1 Lactobacillus sp. M0390
TGCTAAAGCTTGGGCTACTTCCTCACCAGTTGTTGCGGCAGTAATCTTGTCCTTAGCAGCAGCACCTGCTGCTTCAGCGTTTGCTATCTGGGTAGCTTTGTCAGTAGTTGTTAATGCTGAATCCTGATTAATTTTATCCTTAGTGGCTGCTACTGCGTCATCAATTTCACCTTTAGCATCGCTCTTTATTTCATCTAGTCCAAGTATTACATGAGCCGCTGCTACTGCTTTTTCACCATCATTGAAAGCCTTTTCTAGTTCATCACCAGTTGTAGCTAAATCAATGTTATTCTTAGCGTCTTCTCCAGCCGCTGCTGCATTTGCCTTTTGCTCTGTCTTTCTTGAATCACTTAAATTACTATCACTGTCAATAATAGTCTGAGTGTCTTTAACCGTCTGATCTATGCTTCCCTTAGCTTTCAGTTTTGCATCTGCCAAGTTAACTGACGTGTGAGCTGCTTCAATATTCTTTACGCCTTTGTTATATGCATCAATTACTTTATCAGCAGTATCTACTGCTTTTTGATCAATTGCCGCCTTAGCATTTTCTCCAGCATCTTCTGCCGCTTTACTTTGCTTAGCTCTCAGTGTGCTATTTAACGTAGTATCTTTAGCAATATCATCTTTGACGCTTGAAACTGCTTGATCAAGCAAATCTTTATAGCTTTGTTTGAAGTCTTTAAGTGATCCTTCAACATATGCACCCTCAATGTAAGTTGCTGACTCTTTGTTGTTCACAGCGTCATCAACTATCTTGTTTATTGCGCTGACAGTAGTCGCATTATTAATTGCAGCAATTGCTGCTGTTGCACGATTGTCTGCCTCTGCATTTTGCTCTTTCTTTTTGGCTTCACTTAGAAATTGATCATTAGCAATTAGTATATTTTTAACTCTCGCTAATGCATTATTGATAGCTGTAATTGCATTACCTCTTAGAGTAGACAAATCTGTGTATTTGTAAACCAAAGTATACTTTTGCTCTGCTGGTAAGTCCTTTTGACTTGGCATTTCAAAGGTTGATCCTACTGATACTGGAACCCCGTTTAAAGTAACCGTTGCAAGCGCTTGGTTTGGTATCTCAGGTCCTTCTGGAATTGTGATTGTGTCTCCAGTTCTACCCTTAATTACTACTGGGTTTGCTGGAGTTAAGGCAGCACTATTTTCATCAAGATAAGTTGGAACAATTTCTTGTTCGTCACCCTCAACATACAGTACGACTGTTGGATTAGTTTCTGAAACTAACGTTGTTGCTGGTTGGTTAGCTGCATCAGTCTTGTAGTGGTAACCTACTGGCACATTAGTTTCTGTATAGTACTTGTTTGTCCAGTCAATCGTATTACCGTAGTTTGCGGTAGCTAAGCCGTTATCTGCTTCTGTTCCCTCTACATTCTTTGGTACTAAAGCCTTCTCCGGATGATTTACATCTACATATTTATAGGTTACGTTTTGTTTAGCACCGTAAACATAAACCTTGTAAGTGTATGAACCAGTGTCCATTGGGATATAAGCTAAGTTTGCCTGACCATCAGCGTCACCTTTATCAGCTAAACCTGCACCACCGCTTTGCTTATCGGTCTTAGCACCAGCATAAATTTGCTTGCCTAGGGCCCACATGTAACCAGCTGGAATATGATCAACAATATCTTGACTAACTAATGGAATTTGTTTACCAATATAAGCATCTTCATATGGCGTATCCTTGCTGCCAAATGGTAATTCGTAATCTTGCCCTACTTGCTTACCTGATTGATCAATATATTGAATCTTAACCTTACCCGGTGTAATTGCATCTGTTTGTAGTTCACGGGTGGTTGTAGTCATGATTTTTGGATCAATCACACTACCAGGCGTTGCTGCAACTGACACTTTTTTATTTGTGACTGTCATGTTGGTAAACTTACCAGAATATTGACCGGCTGGCATACTAGTGGATGTATTCAAACCATCCCAAGTTCTAATACTTGAGTTATTAATCCTAAAAGTACCAGCTCCACTAACAATCCCCTGTCTAGTAGCACCAGCTGTGGTTTCCGTACCAATCGCCAAATGTAATTGTTTTGGTGAAATGAAAGTCAAAGTGGATTTGCCGAGAAGATTAATAATTGGCGTAGTAGCAATATTTTGGTTAATGTCCATCTCAGTTCCGGCATTGAAGACCATCGATTGGGTTCCCCTCAACCGAATTGCACCTCTAGTAGCTTTTGGTATATCTAATTTGAAGTTTTGACCAAAAACATATTGTGCCGCGGCATCAGATGTATTACCAGCAAAGAAACTTTGGAAACCATCTTGCATCCAATAAACATCATCTCCGACTTTGATTCCATTAACATAACCAGTTATAGCCGGGTAATTAGCTGGCTTGCCTTCAAGCGTTGCAGCCCGATTGGACGACCGATCACCCATTACGAATAGGTTACCTTCACCTACTGAACCTTTAGCAGCCTTAGATTTAAAACTGAATTCTCCATTAGTAGATGCACTAGTTGGATCTGCTGGATCCACTGGAACAGGCGGATTATCTGGATCATCGCCAGGATCGTCTGTTATTGCACCAGGAGTTCTTTCCATGATTACTGAACTGTCGTTAGCAATATATACGGATGCTCCTTGATAAATCTCATTAGCAATCGTAAATCTGTTTGTACCTGAAAATGTTATTTTCGAGCCTCTTGCAACAAAACCACGAATTGCATTATAGTTAGCTCCTAAAGTCTTAGATGCACTGAGAGTAATATTATCAACATTAATAGCTAAATGATTACCACCAGTAGCTCCACCCATATAGAGAAGAGCTTTATTTGTCCCATCTGTTCCAGTAAATCCTTGCTTATAATTAGTATTAATCAACGTAAAGTAGGTAATAGGCGAGGTTGCAGTTGATGCATAACGGAAAAACTTATTACCTAAGTCAACTGTATGTCCGTTACCATTAATTACAACACTTGAACCGGCAGTACGAGCATCAAGAACCACACTAGCATCGTAAGTAATATCACTAGTAATGTTTATGTAAGTAACAGCTGCGTTATTCCAAGCTGCAGCTAATTGTGCAAGCGTTGCAACATCAACAGAGCTTGACTTGTCTGGATTAGTTACTTGGGTTGGCACAGGAACATTTACAGAAGTTTCGGTCTTACCACTTGCTTGACCTAGAAGATCATTAAAAGCGGGACGCCCTTCATCTTTATCGCCAGCAACAGATGCTTCACTTGTATCAGTTGCTGGTTCATCTTCTCTGGTAGCCACACCAGCTAATTTAGCTGATTCGGTATTTGCGACTGAATCAGAAGCAACTAGCGAAGTGGTTTTTTCACTAGTATTTTTAGCTGATGAACTAACAGAATTAGTATTTGCGTCATCTGCTGTCTTAAAGAATGAACTAAGTCCATTGAAAGTTGATACAGTTACTTTTTTAGCAACTGGCTTTTGAGCCTTGTTCACTTTAGGTGCTTTTTCAGCCTTTGCCTTAAGTGGCTTGGTTATAGAATTACTGTTTGCAGTAACAGTTTTGCTTTGATAGCTAGCTTCAATAGCAGCAACGGCATTATCTAAAGTTTCTTTAACACCTACTAAATCAGTAGCTTCACTAGACTTAGTTTTGGCAGCACTAACCAAGCTATCAACAGTTGCGATTTGTGCAGCTTTGTCATCTGCGGATAGCTTCTGATCACTATTAATTTTTGCTTTTACACTATTAGCTTTGTTATCTAAAGTAGTAATCGCATTCTGCTTAGCAGCAGATAATGATTGCTCATCGACTTCCTTCTGAGCATCCTTGTCTGGCGTTTTCGCATCACTTTGGGCTTCAACTTCAGCAGCCTTAACAGGAGTTGATGCCACATTATTCATGTAGACTCCACCCAATACGAATGATAAGAGTGAGTAACTGACTAACCAGCCCTTCTTACCCTTATGCATTCTATAATTGGTATTTTTGACTTCTTCAGTTGGATTGGATTTATTGAATTTTTTCATTGATGTCCTCTCAAACGTTACATTATTAATTTACTTTATACTCTATGTATACAGGATAAATCGTAACATTTTTATTTATAAATATAAAGATGTTTTTATATTATTTTTATATTCAAACATAAAAATGCTAATATAACGCCAAATCTAGCAAGCATAATTACATATTTTTCATGATGTGCTTGCCTTTTTTATGATAATTTCAGACATAAACGGCTATTTATCAGCTTTTTATGCTGTTATCCGCAAATGATAGATAAAAATAAATAACACTAATTATAATTTATTTTTTATATGTTTATTTATTGATTAAATATATATATTAATAAAATGTTTTTTAAATATAACTAGTGATGATATTTTTTGTTTTTGATAAATATATATGATTTACACTTATAAATTCATTTTTGTTACCAAACACTAATAAATATAGTTTTTGTCTAATACAAAACATAAAATAACGTTAATTAAGCAAAAAAAAGAAGCTCTTATCTTAAATTAGATAAGAGCTTCTTTGCTTTAACTAAATAGCTACTGTGTTCTAAATAACTAGTTTAGCTTTATTCAAATGCAGTTTGCTTAATAAATTGCTTGTTACCGATTGAGTAGTATGCCTTGCCGTTAATAGCGACAATTGCACCGTAGGTTTGAACAGTCTCACCTGCAGTTTTGGCAATCTTACCAATTCGATTACCGTATTGGCTGTATACGTAAGCTTTGGTTGTTAATACACGAGCTTTACCAGTTACGTTACTACTGTCAACATACTCATCTTTGTCAATTTGGATGAACTGACGACCATTAATAGTCTTAGTCTCACCCGTTGTGATTTCAGAATCAACTTTTATGACCAACTTATTAATCCGTTGACCTTCACCGTTATAAATGTATGCATCGTGACCTAAAACAGCATTAGCTGTTACTCCTGCTGCAGGTACATTATTTGCTTCCAGTTTTACTAGACCGAAGTTTGCTGCCTTCACATAGCGGTTATTGTCAATGATGAAGTAGGATTTGCCGCGAATTATTACTGGATCGCCGTAAGTACCAATCTTACTGTTCTTTCTCAGTACTGCGCTCCCAATTCGTTTGCCATCCTTCTTATATACAAATGCATTCTTATTTAATGTACGTTTTTTAACTCTAAAGTTATTTACTGCGACAAACAAACCGTTCTTGAGTTCATAAAATTCACGATTACCAATCGTCCGAATGCCGTAGGTTGTCAGGATTGAACCCTTCTTAGCTATTAACAAGTTAGCACGTTTACCTTCCTTATTGTAGAAGTAGGCATTATGTGCCAGCTTTCTGTCAGCAGCCTTAGTCAGATCAACTCCAGCAGTTTCTGCAGATGTTCCTGTACCAGTTTCGGAACCGTTTGAGCCTGAGCCATTTGAGCCTGAGCCGTTTGATTCAGAACCGTTTGAACCTGAACCATTTGACTCTGAGCCATTGGAGCCGGAACCATTTGATCCTGAATCATTTGAATCAGAACCGTTGGAGCCGGAACCATTTGATCCTGAACCGTTAGATCCTGAGCCGTTCGAGTCAGAACCATTGGAGTCAGAACCATTGGAGTCTGAACCGTTCGAGCCTGAGCCGTTCGAGCCGGAACCGTTGGAGTCTGAGCCGTTGGAGCCTGAACCGTTTGATCCTGAGCCGTTTGATCCTGAGCCATTGGAGCCGGAGCCATTTGAGCCGGAGCCATTTGAGTCTGAACCGTTCGAACCTGAACCATTGGAGCCGGAGCCGTTTGAACCTGAACCGTTTGATCCTGAACCATTGGAGCCGGAGCCATTTGAATCGGAACCGTTGGAGCCGGAGCCATTGGAGTCAGATCCGTTAGATCCTGAGCCGTTGGAGCCGGAGCCATTTGACTCTGAGCCATTTGAACCTGAACCGTTCGAACCTGAGCCATTGGAGTCAGAACCATTGGAGTCAGAACCGTTGCTGCCTGAACCGTTGCTGCCGGAGCCATTGGAGTCAGATCCGTTAGATCCTGAACCATTTGAGCCGGAGCCATTTGAGCCTGAACCGTTGCTGCCTGAACCGTTGGAGCCGGAGCTATTGGAGCCGGAACCATTTGAGTCTGAGCCGTTTGAGTCTGAACCGTTGCTGCCGGAGCCATTTGAATCAGAGCCGTTGGAGCCGGAACCGTTGGAGCCGGAACCGTTGGAACTGGAGCCGTTGGAGCCTGAACCATTTGAGTCTGAGCCGTTGGAGCCGGAACCGTTGGAGTCTGAACCGTTGGAGTCTGAGCCGTTCGAGCCGGAACCGTTGCTGCCGGAGCCATTTGAGCCTGAACCATTTGAGTCTGAGCCGTTCGAGCCGGAACCGTTGCTGCCGGAGCCATTTGAGCCTGAACCGTTTGAACCTGAATCATTTGAGCCGGAGCCATTTGAGTCTGATCCATTTGAGTCTGAACTATTTGAGTCAGAACCGTTGGAGCCGGAGCCGTTAGATCCTGAACCATTTGAGCCGGAATCATTTGAATCAGAGCCGTTGGAGCCGGAGCCGTTAGATCCTGAACCATTTGAGCCGGAATCATTTGAACCTGAACCGTTGCTGCCGGAGCCATTTGAGCCTGAACCATTTGAGTCTGAGCCGTTGGAGCCGGAACCGTTGCTGCCGGAGCCATTTGAGCCGGAACCGTTGGAGTCTGAACCGTTGCTGCCTGAATCATTTGAGCCGGAGCCATTTGACTCTGAACCGTTTGAGTCTGAGCCGTTAGATCCTGAACCGTTGGAGTCTGAGCCGTTGGAGCTGGAGCCATTTGAGCCTGAACCGTTGGAGCCGGAGCCATTTGACTCTGAGCCGTTGGAGCCTGAACCGTTTGAGTCTGAGCCATTTGACTCTGAGTCATTTGAGCCTGAACCGTTTGAACCGGAACCGTTTGAGCCTGTGCCATTTGAGTCAGAACCATTCGAGCCTGAGCCATTTGAGCCTGAACCATTTGAGTCCGAACCGTTGGAGTCCGAACCATTTGAACCTGAACCGTTTGAGTCTGAGCCATTTGAATCTGAATCGTTGGAACCGGAACCATTTGACTCTGAACCGTTGGAGTCTGAGCCGTTTGAGCCTGAACCATTTGACCCGGAGCCATTTGACCCGGAGCCATTTGAACCTGAACCATTTGAGTCTGAACCGTTCGAGCCGGAACCGTTTGAGCCTGAACCATTTGAGTCTGAGCCGTTCGAGCCGGAGCCGTTTGATTCTGAACCATTTGAGCCGGAGCCATTTGACTCTGAACCATTTGAGCCTGAGCCATTCGAGCCTGAGCCATTAGATTCTGAGCCATTCGAACCTGAGCCATTTGAGCCGGAACCGTTTGAACCTGAGCCATTTGAGTCAGAGCCATTTGAGTCTGAACTGTTTGAGCCTGAGCCATTTGAGTCTGAGCCGTTAGATTCTGAACCGTTTGAACCTGAGCCATTTGAGTCAGAACCGTTGGAGTCTGAACCGTTGGAGTCTGAGCCATTTGAGTCTGAACCGTTGGAGTCTGAGCCGTTGGAGCCGGAACCATTGGAGTCTGAGCCATTGGAGCCGGAACCGTTTGAGCCGGAACCATTGGAGTCAGAACCGTTAGATCCTGAGCCATTTGAGTCTGAACCGTTGGAGCCTGAACCATTTGAACCTGAGCCGTTTGAGCCGGAACCATTTGAGCCTGAGCTATTTGAACCTGAACCATTGGAGCCTGAACCGTTGGAGCCTGTGCCATTTGAGTCAGAACCGTTGGATTCTGAGCCATTTGAGTCTGAACCGTTTGATTCTGAGCCATTTGAGCCTGAACCGTTGGATTCTGATCCGTTAGATCCTGAACCGTTGGATTCTGATCCGTTGGAGTCAGAGCCATTTGAACCGGAACCGTTGGAGCCGGAACCATTTGAGCCTGATCCGTTAGATCCTGAACCGTTTGAGTCGGAGCCGTTTGAGCCGGAGCCATTTGATTCAGAACCGTTTGAACCGGAACCGTTCGAGTCGGAGCCATTTGAGCCGGAGCCATTTGAGTCAGAACCGTTTGAACCGGAACCGTTCGAGTCGGAGCCATTCGAGCCTGAGCCATTGGAGTCTGAACCGTTGGAGCCTGAACCATTGGAGTCAGAACCGTTTGATTCTGAACCATTTGAGCCGGAACCATTTGATTCTGAGCCATTGGAGCCTGAGCCATTGGAGTCAGAACCGTTTGAGCCTGAGCCGTTGGAGCCTGAACCATTGGAGTCAGAACCGTTTGAGCCTGAGCCATTTGAGTCTGAACCGTTGGAGCCTGATCCATTAGATTCTGAGCCATTCGAACCGGAGCCATTTGACTCTGAACCGTTCGAGCCGGAACCATTTGATTCTGAACCGTTTGAGCCGGAGCCGTTTGATTCTGATCCGTTAGATCCTGAACCATTTGAGCCTGAGCCGTTTGATTCGGAGTCATTTGAGCCTGAGCCGTTGGAGCCGGAACCATTTGAACCGGAGCCATTTGAGTCTGAACCGTTGGAACCTATGCCATTTGAGCCTGAGCCATTTGACTCTGAACCGTTTGAACCTGAACCATTGGAGTCGGAGCCGTTGGAGCCGGAACCGTTTGAACCTGAACCATTGGAGCCTGAGCCGTTTGATTCGGAGCCATTTGAGTCAGAACCATTTGATTCTGAGCCGTTCGAGCCGGAGCCATTTGATTCAGAACCGTTTGATTCTGAGCCATTTGATTCAGAACCATTTGAGCTTGAGCCATTTGAGCCGGAGCCATTTGAGCTTGAGCCATTTGAGTCTGAACCGTTTGAACCTGAGCCATTTGATTCTGAGCCGTTCGAGTCTGAACCATTTGAGTCAGAACCATTTGATTCTGAACCATTTGATTCTGAGCCATTTGAGCCGGAGCCATTTGATTCTGAGCCATTTGAGCCTGAACCATTTGAGTCAGAACCATTTGAGTCAGAACCATTTGAGCCTGAACCATTTGATTCTGAGCCGTTCGAGCCTGAACCATTTGAGTCAGAGTCGTTTGAGCCTGAGCCATTTGAGTCAGAACCATTTGAGTCTGAGCCGTTCGAGCCGGAACCGTTTGATTCTGAGCCATTTGATTCAGAACCATTTGAGCTTGAGCCATTTGAGTCAGAACCATTTGAGTCAGAACCGTTTGATCCGGAGCCATTTGATTCAGAACCATTTGAGCCTGAACCATTTGAACCTGAGCCATTTGAGTTAGAGCCATTTGAGCCTGAACCATTTGAGTCAGAACCATTTGAGCTTGAGCCATTTGAGTCAGAACCATTTGAGTTTGAGCCATTTGAACCTGAACCGTTTGATTCTGAGCCATTTGAGCCGGAGCCATTTGAGTCAGAACCGTTTGAGCCTGAACCGTTCGATTCGGAGCCATTTGAGTCAGAACCGTTTGAACCTGACCCATTTGAGTCAGAACCATTTGAGTCAGAACCATTTGAGTCAGAACCATTTGATTCTGAGCCGTTTGAGTCAGAACCATTTGAGCCTGAACCGTTCGATTCGGAGCCATTTGAGTCAGAACCATTTGAGTCAGAACCGTTCGAGCCTGATCCATTTGATTCTGAGCCATTTGAGTCAGAACCATTTGAGCCTGATCCATTTGAGTCAGAACCGTTTGAGTCAGAACCGTTTGAACCTGAACCATTTGAGTCAGATCCATTTGAGTCTGAGCCGTTGGAGTCAGAACCATTTGAGCTTGAGCCATTTGAGTCAGAACCGTTTGAGTCTGAGCCATTTGAGCCTGAGCCATTTGAGTCAGAACCGTTTGAGCCTGATCCATTTGAGTCAGAACCGTTTGAACCTGAACCATTTGAGTCAGAACCATTTGAGTCAGAACCATTTGAGCTTGAGCCATTTGATTCAGAACCATTTGAGCTTGAGCCATTTGAACCTGAACCGTTTGATTCTGAGCCATTTGAGTCAGAACCGTTTGAGCCTGAACCGTTCGATTCGGAGCCATTTGAGTCAGAACCATTTGAGTCAGAACCATTTGAGTCAGAACCATTTGAGCTTGAGCCATTTGAGCCTGAACCGTTCGATTCGGAGCCATTTGAGTCAGAACCGTTTGAACCTGAGCCATTTGAGTCAGAACCATTTGAGTCAGAACCGTTCGAGCCTGATCCATTTGATTCTGAGCCATTTGAGTCAGAACCGTTTGATTCTGAGCCGTTTGAGCCGGAACCATTTGAGTCTGAGCCGTTTGAGCCGGAACCATTTGATTCTGAACCGTTCGATTCTGAGCCATTTGAGTCTGAACCGTTTGAACCTGAGCCATTGGAGCCTGAGCCGTTTGAGTCTGAACCGTTTGAGCCGGAGCCATTCGAGTCTGAGCCGTTTGAGCCTGAACCATTTGAACCTGAGCCATTGGAGTCTGAACCGTTGCTGTCGGAACCATTGGAGTCAGAACCGTTTGAACCTGAGCCATTTGAGCCGGAACCATTGGAGTCTGAGCCGTTTGATTCTGAACCGTTTGAGCCGGAGCCGTTGGAGCCTGAGCCATTTGAATCAGAACCGTTTGATTCGGAGCCGTTGGAGCCGGAGCCATTTGAGCCGGAACCATTGGAGTCAGAACCATTGGAGTCTGAGCCATTTGAGCCGGAGCCGTTTGATTCTGAACCGTTTGAGCCGGAGCCATTGGAGTCTGAGCCGTTCGAGCCTGAACCATTTGAACCTGAGCCATTTGAGTCTGAACCGTTGCTGTCGGAACCATTTGAACCTGAGCCGTTTGATTCTGAGCCGTTTGAGCCGGAGCCATTGGAGTCGGAGCCGTTTGATTCTGAACCGTTCGAGCCGGAGCCATTTGACTCTGAGCCGTTCGAGCCGGAACCATTTGAGCCGGAGCTATTTGACTCTGAACCGTTTGAGTCTGAGCCGTTTGAACCGGAGCCATTCGAGTCAGAACCATTGGAGCCGGAACCATTGGATTCAGAGCCGTTGGAGTCTGAGCCATTTGAACCGGAACCGTTGGAGCCGGAGCCGTTTGAACCGGAACTATTTGAGTCTGAACCATTTGAGCCGGAGCCATTTGAGCCGGAGCCATTTGAATCAGAGCTGTTTGAGCCGGAGCCATTTGAGTCTGAGCCGTTTGAACCTGAACCATTTGACTCTGAACCGTTGGAGCTTGAACCATTTGATTCTGAGCCATTGGAATCAGAACCATTAGAGCCGGAACCGTTTGAGCCGGAGCCATTTGACTCTGAACCGTTTGAACCGGAACCGTTAGATCCTGAGCCATTGGAGTCTGAGCCGTTTGAGCCGGAACCATTTGAGTCTGAACCGTTGGAGCCGGAGCCGTTTGAGCCGGAACCATTTGAGCCGGAACCATTGGAGTCAGAACCGTTTGAGCCGGAGCCATTTGAGCCGGAGCCGTTTGAGTCGGAGCCATTGGAGTCTGAGCCATTTGAGCCGGAGCCATTTGACTCAGATCCGTTAGAGCCGGAGCCATTGGACTCGGATCCGTTCGAGCCGGAACCGTTCGAGCCGGAGCCATTTGAGCCGGAACCATTGGAGTCGGAACCGTTTGAGCCTGAACCATTTGAACCGGAGCCGTTCGATTCGGAGCCATTTGATCCTGAGCCATTGGAGCCGGAGCCATTTGAGTCTGAACCATTGGAGCCGGAGCCATTTGAGTCTGAACCATTCGAACCTGAACCATTGGAGTCTGAACCATTTGAACCGGAGCCATTTGAGTCAGAACCGTTTGATTCTGAGCCATTTGAACCAGAACCGTTCGAGCCTGAGCCATTTGAGTCGGAACCGTTTGAGCCTGAGCCATTTGAGTCAGAACCATTTGAGCCTGAGCCGTTTGAGTCTGAGCCGTTTGAGTCTGAGCCGTTAGATCCTGAACCGTTTGATTCTGAGCCGTTTGAGCCTGAACCATTGGAGTCTGAGCCGTTAGATCCTGAACCGTTGGAGTCAGAACCATTTGAGCCTGAGCCATTTGAACCGGAACCGTTGGATCCTGAGCCATTGGAGTCTGAACCGTTTGAACCGGAACCATTTGACTCTGAACCATTGGAGTCAGAGCCGTTGGAGCCTGAACTATTTGAGTCTGAACCGTTCGAGCCGGAGCCATTTGAATCAGAGCTGTTGGAGCCGGAACCATTCGAACCTGAGCCATTTGACTCTGAGCCATTTGAGCCTGTGCCGTTCGAGTCTGAACCGTTGGAGCCTGTGCCATTTGAGTCTGAACCGTTGGAGTCAGAGCCGTTGGAGCCTGAACCATTGGAGTCTGAGCCATTTGAGCCTGAACCATTGGAGTCTGAGCCATTTGAGCCGGAACTGTTGCTGTCGGAACCATTTGAGCCTGTGCCATTTGAGTCTGAGCCGTTAGATTCTGAACCATTTGAGCCTGTGCCATTTGATTCTGAGCCGTTTGATCCGGAACCATTGGAGCCGGAGCCATTTGAGTCTGAGCCGTTTGAACCTGAACCATTTGAGTCAGAGCCATTTGAGTCAGAACCGTTGCTGCCGGAACCGTTGGAGTCTGAGCCGTTGGAGCCTGTGCCATTTGATTCTGAGCCGTTGGAGTCTGAGCCATTGGAGCCGGAGCCGTTTGAGCCTGTGCCATTTGAGCCGGAACCATTTGACTCTGAGCCGTTGGAGCCGGAACCATTTGAGCCTGTGCCATTTGAACCTGAACCGTTAGATCCTGAGCCATTTGATTCTGAGCCGTTGGAGCCTGAACCATTGGAGTCTGAACCGTTTGATTCGGAGCCGTTAGATCCTGAACCGTTTGATTCGGAGCCGTTTGATTCGGAGCCGTTGGAGCCTGAACCATTGGAGTCTGAACCGTTTGATCCTGAACCATTTGATTCTGAGCCATTGGAGTCTGAACCGTTTGATCCTGAACCATTTGAATCAGAACCATTTGAATCAGAACCGTTTGATTCTGAGCCGTTGGAGTCTGAACCGTTTGATCCTGAACCATTTGAGTCAGAACCGTTGGAGCCTGAGCCATTTGAGTCTGAACCGTTGGAGCCTGAGCCATTTGATTCTGAGCCATTTGAGCCTGAGCCATTTGAGTCAGAACCGTTGGAGCCTGAGCCATTTGAGCCTGAACCATTGGAGTCTGAACCATTGGAGCCGGAGCCGTTAGAGCCAGAACCATTTGAATCAGAGTTATTTGAGCCTGAGCCATTTGAGCCGGAACCATTTGACTCTGAGCCGTTTGAACCTGAGCCATTTGAGTCAGAACCGTTGGAGTCTGAGCCATTTGATTCAGAACCATTCGAACCTGAGCCATTTGAGTCTGAACCATTTGAGCCTGAGCCATTTGAACCGGAACCGTTTGAGTCAGAACCGTTTGAGCCTGAGCCATTTGACTCTGATCCGTTTGATCCTGAGCCATTTGACTCGGAGCCATTTGAGTCTGAGCCATTCGATTCTGAACCATTTGAGCCTGATCCATTTGATTCTGAGCCATTTGAGTCAGAACCATTTGAGCTTGAGCCATTTGAGCCTGAGCCATTTGATTCAGAACCGTTTGAACCTGAACCATTTGAACCTGAACCATTTGAGTCTGAGCCATTCGATTCTGAGCCGTTAGATCCTGAGCCGTTAGATCCTGAGCCATTTGAGTCTGAACCATTTGATTCAGAACCGTTGGAGCCTGAGCCATTTGAATCAGAACCGTTTGATTCTGAACCGTTAGATCCTGAGCCATTTGACTCTGAACCATTGGAGCCTGAACCATTTGAACCTGAGCCGTTTGATTCTGAACCGTTGGAGTCTGAGCCGTTGGAGCCGGAACCATTGGAGTCTGAACCGTTTGATTCTGAACCATTGGAGCCGGAGCCGTTAGATCCGGAACCATTGGAGTCAGATCCATTTGAACCTGAGCCATTTGAGTCGGAGCTGTTAGATCCTGAGCCATTTGAGTCTGAGCCATTTGAACCTGAACCGTTGGAGTCTGAGCCGTTAGATCCTGAGCCATTTGAGCCGGAACCATTTGATTCTGAGCCATTGGAGTCTGAACCGTTGGAGCCTGAGCCGTTGGAGCCGGAACCATTTGAGTCAGAACCGTTGGAGCCTGAGCCATTTGATTCTGAACCGTTGGAGCCTGAACCATTGGAGTCAGAACCGTTTGATTCTGAACCATTTGAGCCTGAGCCATTTGATTCTGAACCGTTGGAGCCTGAGCCATTTGAGTCTGAACCGTTTGATTCTGAGCCATTTGAGCCTGATCCGTCGGATTCTGATCCGTTAGATCCTGAACCGTTGGAGTCTGATCCGTTGGAGTCAGAGCCATTTGATTCGGAGCCGTTTGAGCCGGAACCATTTGAGCCTGATCCGTTAGATACTGAACCGTTTGATTCTGAGACGTTTGAG
Organism: Lactobacillus sp. M0390; assembly: GCF_016102085.1. Taxonomy (NCBI): domain Bacteria; kingdom Bacillati; phylum Bacillota; class Bacilli; order Lactobacillales; family Lactobacillaceae; genus Lactobacillus; species Lactobacillus sp. M0390. Next base: position 14,299 of record NZ_JACFPH010000002.1, read on the forward strand.
CCGGAGCCATTTGATTCAGAACCGTTGGAGTCGGAGCCGTTGGAGCCGGAACCATTGGAGTCAGATCCATTTGAACCTGAGCCATTTGAGTCGGAGCTGTTAGATCCTGAGCCATTTGAGTCAGATCCATTTGAACCTGAACCGTTGGAGTCTGAGCCGTTAGATCCTGAGCCATTTGAGTCTGAACCATTTGAGCCGGAGCCGTTTCCTCCAGGTTTATATTCCGATTTAACTGTATTTATCCAATCTTCAAGAAGCTTAACTACTTCATCAGCATTCTTAGCATTGCCAATTTCTTCAGTACCCTGTTGAACATCCCTATCAATTGCTGCCTTTTGCGCTGCTTTTTCATCAGCAGATAAAGTAGGATCGGTGTCAATCGTGTTTTTAATAGGCTGTATCAATTTGAACTTATCAGATAGCTCTGCCTTAGCGTTGGCTTTTCTCTTGTCTAATGTGAATTCTGGTGCATATGTTTGGACATCATTTACACCTTTTTCTAACGCTGTAGATAATTTATCCGCATTGGTTGCAGCGTCTATTGCATTTTTAGCACTTGCAGCTGTCGGTCCACTTAGTTTTTCCCATAAATCTGCCTTTTCTGTTGAAGTTAAGTTTTTATCAGCGTCTATTACTTCCTTAATCTCAGCAAGTGCTTGATCTATTCTTGCCTTAGCATTTTTCTTTTGGGTTTCAAGCGGTAACCCTGTTTGGTCAACAATATACTGGAATTCACTTTTGGCGTCACTGACAGTTTGATCACATTGATCGAGCGTTTTTGCAGTTTTTAATTTATCAATATATTTAGTGTATATATTATCAATAGCTCTTATATATGAAGTTTTCTCATCTTGCGTAATAGTATCATTCTTATTAACTTCGATTTTAGCTTTTTCTCGCGCCTCAGTAATACCATCTTGATACTTACCAATAATATTATCAAGATTGGTATACCAATATGTAATTACCGGATTGCTCAAACCTATATTAATAGACTTTACGTCAGAACCACTAGCATTAGTATCCGTAACTCTGGAAAAGATGTATTTTGGTATGTCCGGTGCATCTGGTATAGTAACCGTGTCTCCCACTCTTCCAGTAATTTTAACTGGATTTGAAGGGAAGAGAGAATACATAGTAACTGTATCTCTATATCCTATATTTATATTTTTTTCATCACCCTCTACATATATTGTAACAATTGGATTGTCCACACCAACGGTAGTGGTTTTGGGTTGAATATTCTCCCCACTTTTTTCAACATAGTAGTGGTAACCTGATGGAATATATGATTTAAATCTGTCGCTTGTCCAATTTATAACATTTCCTGTGTTAGCTGACGTACTTTTTTTATCGTACCACAAAGTTTTGGATGTCGGTACGATTGGACCTCGATCCTTATGATTAATGTCCACATACTGGAATTTAACTGTTTGTGGCGTGCCCCAAACATATATGGTGTAAATCCGATCCGGCTTTATTGCACTCGTTGCTGTTCTTCCTGGAACATATACATATTTTGCTTGGCCATTAGCATCGGTCAGCATTAAATCAGGATCTATTACTGCTCCAGGAAATAAGTCTCCACTGGTAGCTCTAGCCAGAAAGTATCCAGCTGGCATTTCATCTACAGCATATTTCGTATCCAAAAGGCGAAATCTCTGTCCAACAAAATTATCTTTATCCGTTAATGGCATGTTAACAGTTTTTATTACTGTTCCACTTTGACCAACATATTGAACAACAGCAGATCCAACCTTAGGGATATCATTGTTACTAAGCCTCATCTCTCTATATTTTAAAGGGAAAAGCGAAGAATCAACCGTTTTGTTTCCTGCGGAATCAAATGTACTAGTCTTTTTCCAAATTTTGAATGTGTCAAAACCATTGACAGTTTTATCAGGTGTTGTACTTACATTATTACTAGTCCAAAAATCAAGAGGTTGTGTCACACCATTTATATTAAATGAGCCGATATGATTTTCAGGATCTCGGTAAGTCGAAATCATCGCTACTGACGGTGTAATGGGTTCTCCATCTTCGTCACAATAGGATATATCCAACGCACGAGGACTATTAATTGTTAATTTAGGACAAGAAATATAGGCTTCATCGTAGTCGTAGTTTCCAACTCCAGATGAAGATGCAGTAGAGACTAAATCAAATATAGGACTTAATTCAGAATTTGATTTTATTGTTAAAGACGCACCCTTACTAAAAGTAACACTTGGGGCAAGACTACCTGGAAACGTATTAACTAGTCTAATGGAAGGCATTATCTCTGGAGTTAAAATATCATGATTTAAAGTGAATCTCTCACCAAAAAAATACTCAGAACCCAATATGTCCGAGTCAATAAAAGCTCCCCAACCATGTTGATTCCAAGAAACATCATTACCAGCTTTTAAAGCACTAACCCCTCTAAAAACTGATTTATTTGATGCTTCATCAGAATCTTCGTAAATTGTTAATGAAGCTCCATTGCCTATGGAAACAGAAGAACTACTAGTTACGTCGGTATTAATTAGTGTACTTTGTTTTGTATTAGTTGTTTTTATTGTTACATCAGCATTATCAGCAAATTCTACAGATGAAAATCCATACTGATTGGTAAAACCCTCTCTGACCTCAAAGTAATTAGTTCCAGAAAACTTAACTGAAGCCTTGCCAACTCTTGTAATGTAACAAAGTTCTTCATTACTCGAATTAGCTTTATCACTACTTTTTGCCGTAACATTATCAAAATAGATTGAGGCTTTCGGAGCATCATGATCTGACCAATCACTACCTTTAAAGTCAATAAGATTGCTTTCGCTATCACTTGATGCCGTCTTAGTTAGCAAAGCATTTGTTAAAGCAAATTGGACTGGAAGGGTAGTAGGAGTGAACTTAAAAGCTGCATTTCCCAAATCAATCCGATGCCCGTTACCATTTATTACTACACTACCTCTTCCAGACCTTTTACCGAGTTCTAATTTGCTCTGCTCATTAGAGATGTCAGTGACAATATTAATATATGATACCTTGTTATCAGCCCAGGCTGTCGCAAATTCTTCAAATGTCGATACAGTTGCAACTTTAGTCTTAAAATTATCTGGATTTGTAATTTGAAGAGGGAGCGAAACATGATTTGACGGATTTTTAATATCTTTTTTATTCTGCTCAGTTATTGTTGCAGCAGTATTAATGTAGTTAGAATGCTCTGCTGTGTCAGAAGTAAGCAATATACTTTTGTCATCGTCTTTTTGACTTACTGTGCCTGCCCTTGGAGTTACGACAGCCTGTGAAGCATCTGGATTAGTGTTTTTTTGGTATACAGTATCATTTGCTTCAGTTTCATTATTGATTATGCCAGTCTCAGCAGAGTTAGAAGATATTCCTGCTTTCTCTGTTTCTTCTACTTGAGCACCTGCAGTAATACTATCTTGAGCTTTAGGAGATTCAGTAGCTGCTTTCGCTTTTTCTGATGGCGCAACGGCTGGTGTTTCAGCTTTTTTAAAGAATGAATTCAATCCTTCATATGTTGAAACACTCACCTTTTTAGTGATTGGCTTTTTATTTTTATTAACAAGTGGTGCCTTCTCAATCGGCGCCTTTTTTGCATTCTGTTTATTCTTTTTTACTGTTGTATTAGCAGCACTAGCATGATAGCAAGAATTAATGTCATCAATTGCCTGAGTTAAAGTTGCGTTAATGTCAACTAAACTACTGGCTTCTTCTACTTCAGCTTTTGCCTGTTCCAACACCGCATCAACTTGTTTGAGTTGATTGGACTTATCACTACTTGAAAGTCCAGTATCAGAATTAATTTTGCTTTTTACGGTGGTTGCAGCAGTGTCTAGGTCAACAGAAGAATTCTGTTTGGCATTGTCTATGGATTTAGAGTCCACAGACTGCTGCAAGTCTTGATTGATCCCCTTCTTTTGCTCCGTCTTAGAGTCAATCTCAGCGGCTTTAACTGGAACACCAGCATGACTATCTAGGTAAATTCCACCTAACATAAAAGTTACTAAAGAATAACTAACTAGCCAGCTCTTTTTACTTTTATGTAATTTATAATTTGTGTTTTTAGTCTCTTCGACTAACTTTAAGTTCTTTTTCAAATTATACTCTCCTATTCATTCATTTACTATATAATGAGAAAGTCTATCACATAAATTAAATTACATAAAGCTGTTTTTTGATTTTTTGAGGACAAATCCTATTTTGAATTTTATCGATATAATCGCTGATATAAAAGCAATTATATCGATATATACAATTGGATTCCAAAATCGAAAAAGCCGTTTTAAAGTTATGATGTTTATATTTTATTTTTACTTTTTATATAATATAAAATTATATAAATAAAGTAACTTTTGTTACTTTATTTAAAAATCGCATCAAATTTTAAAAAATAACACATGTAATAATAACTGAATAAAATAACTCATATATTTTGTGCTACATTAGATGCATTTACTGTTTGGAGAATTAAAATAATTAATCTTGCCTTTTCTCGGCATTTTCACATCTTTAAACTAGTTAAAGAATTTTTCTTCTCACTCTTTTAGAGGTGTTATTTAAATCTCGTAAAATCGTCTTCATTATTCATTTTCAACCTGCTTATAATATTGTTGTTGATGAAGGGCTACGTATAGTTTTTTAGAATTATCGGTAAACAAAAAAAGCTCTTATTTATTAAAAAAGAGCTTTTTGTCTAATAAGTTTCCTGTTATATATTTTTATTTGTATTGCGGTTATCTTTTTTACTCAGTCCAATGGAAATTCTGTCCGAAGTACTAAAGTTTATTTTACAATCTTTCATCTTTGTATTTGTAAAATAGATTAGTAATCACTGCAGCAAATAAAAAAGTCATCCCTAAAAGTAGGAATGACCTTTCAATATTTAACTCTTATAGAGCAGTGAAAAAGGCAATTAAGCCGAAAACAAAGCCGATGGCATTGCAGGCAGCTATTGGAATATCACGATCTTCTTTAAAGAGTCCGTAAATAACCCATAGTAGCGTATTAATTGCTGTAGCGAGTGGCTGGATTGGATTGCCTTTAACTCCATGCAAATTACTAATAATTTGTGGAATGTAGGACACATACATAATAATTGCCGTTACAGAGGCAACCCATCCTAAAATTGTCATTGCTTTTTCTAATTTCATTGCTTCATCTCCTTGTCGCACAATTTTATCATTGTGTAATTCTTCACTCAAGAGCATTTAGTTTGGCTATAGTTTTTAAAAATATAGTCTTAGTTAAGGCCGATTGCTATGACAAAAGCCTTTAACTTCAAGCTTATTTACAAGTTCAGTATAGAACAATTTGACTTAAAACTAGCAAAAAACGAACTGCTAAAGCAGTTCGTTTCGCTGATCAAATAATTTTTGTACTATCAGTAGCTTGATTTAATTAATGAACTAATTGCGTGCTTAATTTCTTTGGGACTCGAGCTCTTATCAATAATTTTGCGAAAAGTCAGATTAGTTTGTAAATCAACAATGAAGTCAAATAATTTCTGTACACTTAGATAGTCTTGACGGGCAATTGCCAAGAGAAATACATATTTAACTTCATTTTTTTCGTCCCATTTGATTGGTTTATCTAAGCGAGCAAATGATACCTTTGATTTTTTCGTAGCATAGCCTAAGGAATGCGGGATAGCTATTTTTCCACCAATTGCGGTTGAATACATCTTTTCTCGTTCGTCTACACGTTGTTTGAAATCTTTGTTAACAATTTTTTTACGCTCTAAGTTTTTAATTAGCATATCGAGTAATTGCGCTTTAGATAACGGTTCTTGCACTAAGTAGATATTTTCCTCATCAAACAGCTTATTAATCGCGCGGTATGGATTATTAAGTGACTTCAAATATTCAGACAGTTGCAAGATATCATTGTGAAAATTAGTTAAATCAATTTGAATCACTGGTACCGTGGCATCAGTCAAAGGCACCATCGAAATGAGAAAGTCATTACCACTTGCTTTACCTGCTAGATACTCATCATAGGTATAAGTTCCCGTAATGTTTAAAAAGGACGCAAACTGAGTTTGCAATTTTGCACGTACAAGTGCAGCTGTTGAAATTCCATTCCCGCAAATTAGTGCAGCGTTTTTTTGAGACGAAAGATTTCCCTGCCGCTCAATCGAGGCACCTATATGCAACGTAATGAAGGATAGCTCATCGTCATTCAATTTTAAGTTGAGCATGTGCTCCAAAATTGGTGCTGAATAAGCGGTAATCTCATACGCATAGGGAAAAGTGGACAATATGACGTTTAACAACGGATTCTTCCGATTACCATTAACCGTCTTAATTTTCACTAGATTGGTTAAGTGTTGCGTCAAATTAACCCGCAGTTCACGATCATCTAATAAATCGATTGCGAACTCTTTTTTGATGTTTTCCAAAAAAATCGTAATGGCACTATTAATATTGTCCTTTATACTAACGTGATCATTTTCACTTACACATTCAGGATAATTCAAAGCAAAATGATAAATTAGGTCATTGGCCTCTACTTGATTGAACTCCACTTGGAATTCTGCTTTCAATTTTTGAAGTAGCTTTTGGACAGCTCTTTGAACTGGGGGCTTAATTTCCACCGAATTACCAGTCTCTAAACGGTAACCCATCTTAATTCTCGAGATTGCTAAAGCTAGATGCAAGATAATGTTTTTAGTATTAATGTCCGATAAGTGGTAACTATAATGACGTAAAAAACCATGCACCGTTTCTTTTAACAAGTTCAAATCTAAGTTAGCAAAAATACTCTTCTCGCGTTCTGTAAAGTCAACGATATAGCTATTCGACTTCTTATTAATAAGTTTACTAATAATAAAATTGCGTTTGGCAGATTCAGAGCCGTCAACATAATACTCATCTCCATCTTTCACAACTCGTAGTCCAAAATCACTGAACTCTTTCTTAATTGTTACCAAGTATGTGAAGAAGGTATTATCACTGATAAACAGCTTCTCTGTCAGATCATCTAATTTAACACGACTATTAACCAATAAGTACTGCTCAACTTCAGCAATTCGCTCACCTGAACTTGAAGCCGGCAAATCACTTCGTGCCAATTCCGTTAGCTTTTGCTCAGTTTTTTTATCAAAATCACTTAGGTAAAAGCCCTCGCCTCGCTTATTTTTTATTTCAACTTGCAAGCTGCTTAATTCACGATTTAATGCTTGAATATCGGATCTAATTGTTCTCGTACTTACATTGCACTTTTGAGCTAAAAAGGAGGCAGAAACGTAGCGGTTGGCGGAATTATTTAATAAAAATTCGAGGATTATTCCCAATCGTTTATAAGATAGTTTCATACATTCACTTCTTCTCATTTAGTTATATAAGTTACAAACTGCTATATTTGCTTGATCAAGGTCAACATGTCATAAGGGGCAATTTGGTAATCCTGGTCAATTATCTCTTCCAAACCGTTCACTACAGTAAAGCCAGCGTCTTTTAGATAAGAAACATCAACCGCTTCTTTTGTCGGATTTGAAAGACGGAGAACCAAGTTGTTTTTAATTGTGTATGCAGGATACAGTGCTGAAACTTCAACATTTTGTTTGATATTTAGCCAAGATTCAGTTTGTTCAATCTTGGTTAATTTTGGTGAAAATTCAATATCCCATAACTTGTTATCAAGACGATTAACAAAGAGATTATATTTTTGCATCTGGTAACTAACAGATGGTGAATACCAATCACTGATTACTTTTGTCAGTTTATTTTCTGCAAGCTCAGCATTACTTGGGGCATACAAACCGAACGAGAACTCATTAGTTCCAGTTTCTTGAGCTAACGGCGTTGGCATCATGATGTGGCCAACAGAAGTTGTGTCTCCAGATGCACGTCCAGGACGCCACAATAAGTCTGATTTACCCAGTTGTCCCGTAGTTGCCATAAGCGTGATATAAAGGGAATCGTCAACTTTTTCATATTCCTTTTGACCAGTTCCAAAGAAATAGAGACCGTCTTGTTTATCATGTAAGCCGACTGCACGATCAAAAATATAAATGTTAACTGGTTTTTCAACAAATTCATCGTTCCAATTATCATCAATCGCTTCATTTTCTGTTTGACGAAAACCACCTTGAATCTGCGCGTGTGCCGCCTTAGTCGTAATACCAGTTTTTAGACGCAAGCGTAAGCGATGTGACAAAGCCTGATTATCAATCGTTAATTTGGCTGAAATCACATCCGAAGTGGCTGCTATCGTTAAAATTAATTGGTAACTGACATCAACTGTTTTAGGCGCTTCGCCATCAACCCGGTCTTCCAAATCAAACGGTAATTGCCATGTGCCAGTTAGAATCAATCTTTCAATTCCATCAGCAACTTCTTTTTTGATTGTTCCATTCCAATTAAGTCGCTTCTCTTCATCCCCTCGAAGTGGCGAGAAATCATAGGTATCACCATCATTAGCTTGATCATAAATACTAATAACATCATTGAATGTCTTGTATTTAGTGCTTAAATAAAAAGCACCATCTTCAAAGGCCAGTTGAACCCGGTGATTACCAATTGATTTTCCACTTATGCTTTGGAACTCGTCTACTGCTTGATCACTATCCTCGAAATGCAGCACTTGATAACCTAAACCAGCCATTTTTACTTCTAGACTGACCTTGAGCTTAAAGTAGCCTGGTTCATCCTTAAATTCATAGCCGTTGGGCGTTAACTGCATAATATGTGGACGCGATTTAACTTCTTCTTTGTCCACAATCACGGCCTTATTCTCTGTTGGAAATTTCACTTGGCTACTTTGACTAACTACTTCAACTGTTTTGCGTCCATTAAATTCGTATGGATCAGTATTAAAGATAATGACATCGTGATCAGACAGATTTAGCCGTTGTGCGATTCTCTTCTTAATATAGTTTTCCACACCATCAGCAATCTCGTTTGCTTGCTTAATCCGGTGATCCATGTCAACTGCAACATTATCAGTAACACTTCCACCCAAAGTGTCATGTGGTTGCAATTCAAATAATAATTTCCACAGTTTAACCACAATTCCATTTGAAATTGGAATATCTGCATACTTGGCAATTACCATAAGTGGTTCTAAGCGTCTGGTAATAGCTTGTTCAAGTTCAAAATTACTACGCTTATTACGTGATCTAACCGATGTAATTGTCCGGTGAACTCGAGAATAAGTTGGGTATCTTAATTCCCCTTGATATTCTGGTAGTTTCTTAGAACGTAACTTGTTCATAAACTGTGGATATGTACTTATTTCGACATCATTTTGCGAAAGCTCGTTAACTTTTTCAATTGTTTTTGAAACATCATGAATGATGTTCATTTGATCGATTCCAGAAGGAACCAAAACCTCATCATTATTGCCATTTAATGCTTCAAATTCAATTCCCTTATCTAAGCGATTTTTGACAAAATCTTGTAAGTTGCGCTTTGATTCCAAATCGATTTGACCGGTGTAATATCCCAGTGGGAAATTAGCTACAAAGACAGCTTTGCCACCTATTGCTTTCCATTTAAAGTATACAGAATTAGTTTGTCGTTTAAAATTCGTCCCACGCCAAGATAAAAAGTCATGGATTCCCACTTGGTTTAAAATCATTGGCAAGTTGGCATTAAAGCCAAAAGTGTCAGGCAAATAACCTAACATCATTGGTTCACCATAATTTTCTCTTGCGTCGATAATACCGATAATCAAGTTACGCAATAATGACTCAGCACTCGGTACCATTGCATCTGTTTGGGTATACCATGGTCCAATGAATAGCTGCTTTCGGTTAACTAAACGGTGAATTCGTTCCTTAGCTTCAGGATGAATTTCGACATACTCGTCCACAATTGACATCTGGCCATCCAAAGTAAAGTTTGCTTCTGGATGATCCTCAAGTTCGTCCAAAACTTGTGTAAACAATTGATCACTTAAAACCTGAGCATCCTGAGTAGTGAAATACCATTCTCGATCCCAGTGTGTGTGATTTACAAAATATGCTTTAACCATAATTTCTCCTATAATTCAAAATAAACTGTCATGAACTTAGCGTGATCAATTTCTGGCAGAACAACTGTCCGATTGTCTACCTGCAAATCCGCAATTTTGTTTCCTAATAAGTCGACTAGTTGCACCACTTGTGGTTGCTTATTAAACGTAATTTTGTCACCTACAGGATGAAACAGCGGATTATACAATCTCATTTGATAGCCTGTGCCCTCTTCTATTTGTTCAACCGTACTGATAACTAACTTGTCATCGGTCTTAAAGAGGCTGAGTTCGGGATCAGCTGTTCGCTTAACCGGATTGAATGGAAAAGTTAATCGACCATTCAAAAATTCCGCATATTGATAGACCTGTAGTGGTGTCTCAAACGCTTTAATCTCGCTAGCCAAAGCAGCCTGATCATAGCAATTTTGCATGGTTGTCATGGCTAACTCGAAGGATAAGTGCTGATTTAGTTCAGCCTCAGGCGTTGGCACAGTTTCATCCCCCGATGCTCTTCCCGGTCGATAGAGCAAGTCGCGTTTTCCTAGCATTCCATATGTCCGGAAAACAGTTAATCTAATTGTGGCTTTGTCTTTTCCAATACATTCGTATTCACGAACTCCTTGTGGAATAAGTGCAAGTCCACGTTCATCATCGGACATCGCAACAAAGCCTTGAACAGTGTTAATCGAAATTGGCTTTTCTTGCCACGCACCTTGATTTTGGTGCCAGTCTCTTAAAGCTTGCTTCTTCGTCAGCGGACGTTTTATCGTACCAAACTGAATGTCGGCAATACTTGTATTAGTAACTACTTCACTGTCAAAATCGATGCATAAACGGTGACTCTTTGGCAGTCTGTTATCGACATTAAGCTCAAATTTGATCAGCTTTGATGCCCGATCAAGTGTCACTATCATTTGCGTTGGCATCTTCACATCAGTCAAGCCCTTAGCCCGAGCTGCTAAATCACTGGGTACACTAAAATCGTAATCAATAATTAATTTGTTACTTAGTGCATTTTGGATGCATTGTGAGCGATGCGGTTGTGCTGTTGAGTAACTAACTAAATCCTGTTTGGCAGGTGAATAGTTGTAGGAGTCACCATCATCACCATTTTCTTCTAAGATTGCTTGTTTCTGATATAAGTGATTATTCAGTTTATCCAAAATGTCTAAACTACCATCAACATTTACTGAAATTTGATAGAACTCGTTTTCAATCTTGGTTCCAGTTTGTCTTGTTGGTAAGTCTATTTCTTGGTCCTGTTCTGAAACCAAAGATAACTGCTTGTAACCAAAAGCGGGGATGTTTGCTAACTGCATATTCACATCAAGCTGATACACTTTTTCCGGTAAATAAATTGCTTGACCTGGATCAAGTTGAATTGTTGAAGACGTAATTAACTCAGTTACATCTTTGACAGCAGTAATTTCAAAGGGAATATTTTGCCCATTATAATCTTGAATTTTGAAGTTACGACTTGGGGAATATATCCGTTTGCTTACCACACCGCCACGTTCAACTGGCAACGTATTGAAAACAGTTAGTGTAATTGGGTGACCATCATTTTTAACACCTGTAGAAATCTGCCGCAAAGTTACTTCAACCAGTGCAGTCGCTATATCTTCAACCTTTTGGTAGCGTGCTTTAATATCAGCGTTTACCCGATCAGACACACAGTTTCCCATTGAATCATGTGCTGCATTCTTAGCCATTTTTTTCCACAAGTCTTCAAGCGTTTTGGTTGGATAAGGCAAGCCAAAATAGCTTCCTAGTGCAAGAACTGGTTCTACGACATTCGCAAGATAATTTTGCAATTTGGTGTTAAGGGCTTTTAAGTCGGCACGTGAAGATGAAATTGACTTATGAACACGCATGTCCTTGCCACAATCCTGCTCTCCCGTAATCAGCCGCAATTCAGGTTTAGCTTCTTTAACAGCTGTAATGTAATCCTCGAGTGAAGCAACTTCAAAAGTGAACTTTCCTTTATTTGCTTGATTAAGCCGCTCGATAAACTCAGGTAGGTCAAAACGTAGCGGTGCCATATCAGAGCCATTTGGAAACAGCACATTATCAGTTGAAGCTTGGTCAACAACCGTTTTAAATGGTTCTTCAGTCATTAACTGGGCTAGCTTAGTTTCATCGACTACGCCACCAATAAAGTAACCACAGGCCATCCGGAAAACACTGATTTCTGAGCCGTCCTCACCTTGCCAAGTAAATTCGGATTGCTTAGTATCATCAAGTGAAAAGCCGCGGTACAAAACAGCATCATCAATACCAAGCTGTTGATATATTTGGGGCATACTTGACTCTTGACCAAATGAATCAGGAACATAGGCAATATTCATATGGCCACCTAATTCATCGCTCTGCTTCATTCCAATACGTAAATTGTTAATAATGCTTTCCCCAGAAGCCAGATATTGATCCGTTTGGGTATACCATGGTCCGAGAATTAGTTTCTTTTCTTTAACTAACTTCTCAACCCGGTTTCGCTCTTGCGGACGCCAATTTAAATAATCCTCGATTAGTGAAGACTGACCGTCCAGCAAAAAAGAACCATATTGTCCTGAAGCTTCAAGATGATCAAGAACATCTTTTAAATCTTTTAGTAGATATACTTTCGCTTGATCTGAGGTAAAGAACCATTCCCTATCCCAGTGAGTATGTGGAACGACAAAAACTTTTTTTACCATTTTTTCTCCTAAAAATAAAAAACTATAGCTAGAAAAGATTGATTTGATTCCCAACTATAGTTTTTTCGGTTTCATATTATTGGATGTTTAATTCAATATCATCATCACTCATTGATTCTTCACCTGGTGTAGAATCTTTATCAGTAAAGTCAGCAACTAATGGAGCGACAATTGCAATGAACAAAGCACAAACTAGAATTCCGCCGAGGTAAGCTAAAATGTTGTCGGCTGTTAAAATTCCAGGTAAACCGCCTAGAGGTGGGATATGTGATTTAACACCTAGCCATGCACCTGCTGCTGAACCAAGTGCACCACCGATAACGTTTACAATGATTAATTGAGGAGCCTTCATCATAAATGGAATAGCCCCTTCAGTAATTCCAAATGTACCCATAATTAAGTTGTTATGACCCATTTCTAGCAATTCTGCTGAGAAACGCTTCTTAGGCCAAATGAAACTCATAAGTGCATAACCCATTGGGATTGCACAAATGGCGATGTTGGTATACAGACATGGTTGGTAAATTCCTTCGATAAAGAAGAAGTTACCTACACCCCAAGCTGCCTTGTTGATCGGACCACCAAGGTCTGAACCAATCATGGCGCCCATAATAGCAGCTAACAAAATAGCGTTAGTCTTTTGTTCTACCATGAACTTAACCCATGAGGTTAAACCATTATTAAGCCAGGCAAGTGGCGGCGTTAAGACTACACCAACAAACAAAGCAACCGAACCAACGGTTAAAAGTGGCATAACAATTAATTCAATAGCTGAATTCCACTTTTCTGGAACTTTGATTTTACGGCACCAACGCGCAACATAACCTGCAATCAAACCGGCTGCAATCGCACCGATGAAACCAAGCTGGTTATTGGTTGCTAATTGTCCACCGATAAAGCCGGCTCCCAAAGCTGGTTTGTCACCAAGCGCATAAGCAATGTAGCCACCAATAACCAGGTTAACTAGGCCGATACCGATCCAACCAACGGAGTTAATTTGATAAAGCAAGTGGAAAAAGCCACCGGTTTTGGCAAATTTAGAAAGGTCACCATAACCAAAACACATACCAATTAATTGCGGAACACCAACAACTAGCGCACCACCAATAACTGTCGGGATCATGTAAGAGATCCCACTCATAATGGCTCCTTCCCATTCCTTCAAAATTCTCTTCATTTTTAGTTCTCCTTCTTAACCGCAGCAGCACACTTCTTCAAGACAGCTTTAGGTGCCTTGATACAAGTGTTGATATCTACTCGAATAATTGGTTTACCTTCAAAACGTTCCATACTAGTGATTTTTTGATCAGATGCAATCAAGACAAAGTCAGCCGCATCTGCTTCTGCTTGGGTAATTGGATTAACTGGACCCATCATCCCTTGTTGCTCAATTCTGACATTCCAATCTAATTCCTTACCCGCTTTTTCCAAGGCTTTCGCTGCCATTGGGGTATGGGCTAATCCAGCTGGACATGCTGAAACTCCTACTACATTCATGGTTATTCTCCAATCTTTTGATTAATAAAGTTGGCTATCTCTTCTTTAGAAGTCAACTGACGTAACTGTTGTTTGAAATCATCCTCAAGTAAGGCAGTAGACAAACTTGCTAACATTTTCAAGTGCTCATCCCCAGCATTTTCTGGTGGCACCATCAACGCAAATACATCCGTCACTGGCTTGTCATCGTATGTTTGCCAATCAAGTGGTGTGGTCAATCTGAAGTAGATAAACCCTGGCCGCTTGACTGTCTCCGTTTTTGCATGTGGGATTGCAAAACCGTCTTCTAACCCAGTTGGATATTCTTGTTCTCTTGCCAAAAAGCTTTGCTCTAGTTCACTTGCATCTGCAGCAAAACCTGCATTACAAGCAACTTGCGAAGCATACTTTAAAAAGGAATCAACACTTTGCTCATTGACGTCCAAATAAACGTCATTAGCTGAAAATTTCATTACCTGTTCTCACTTCCTTGTTTTGAAACCCTTTACATTTATTTATACTAGACTGTTATCAATATTTTGTAATTACGAGCTTTTTCCATATTAAGTGGAAAAAGCATATTTTTATTAACAGCTAATAAACAAGGTGCTAAAGCACTTTATGCAACTATGTTGCAGATTTCTGCGGTAGTTTTTGCACAAAAACAGAGCCATTTTTTTGAAAATGACTCTGTTAGCGCGCCTAAAATTGTTCTTTAATCTACTTCAACATTTATTAAGTAAGGTTAAAGTGGTTAAGCAAATGATAATCTTTCTTGAAAATTTCTAAAGCTAGGTATTCAAAATTGCACATAAATCCAAACCATAATAAAGTATAAAACGCACTTTGTTAATGCACAGTTTACCTAGCAAGGAGGGAATTTATCTTGAAGCGGAAAAGCACAATTGACTTAATTGAAGATGACTATTTTACTAGTGGAGATTGGCACCTAAAAATCGAGCAAACAAGCATAGCTTTGCTCGGCTGGCTATTTGTTTTTTTGCCCTTTTTTGGATTAGCCCTACCACTTTGGCAGCCTCACTTTGCATCCCTACTCCCCTTTAACTACAATACTGCTATTTTGCGTCCACTGGAATTTTTAACAAAATTCTTTGACGATTACTTTGTTTTTATCAGCATCTCCTACCTAACATTAACTTTTTTAAACAATTACCGTTTTGCTACTAGCTGGCGCGACCATCTTGTAATTGACCAAGACCGGCAACAAGAACGCTCACAACTAGTCGAACAGGCCTGGCAGGAGAAATTTGGCAACTCGGACGAACGGCACACCTGCAGTTTTTACTGTGTTGAGCCGCAACAAAACCTTGAGACTGACTTTGCCCAGACACTTTTTGCCAAAGGAGAAAGGAAGTTATGACATCAATCTGGCTAATAGCTAAAACAGTTTTTAAAGTATTATTTTTGATTTTAGTTTCCTACCCAATCTTAGGCGGTTTGGCCTGGTTTGTCGGTGGACTTTGTTATAAATATGTTTTTAAAAACAAAAAGAGGGACTTCACGATTTTGGACTCACGTGAACAGCCCTTTATTACCATCATGGTTCCCGCTCATAATGAAGAGGTTACAATTAAAGAAACGATTAGCTACCTACTTAATGAGTTAAACTACACTAATTATGAAGTACTAGTGATCGACGATTGCTCAACCGACAATACGCCCAAAATTCTGCATAAATTGCAGCAACAATCTAAGCGATTGCGCGTAATTCGCTTAGCTGAAAATAAGGGTAAGGCTCATGCTTTTAATATTGGCCTCGCTTTTGCTAAAGGTGACTTAGTGCTCAGCAACGATGCGGATACACTTCCAGAAGCAGATGCTCTGATGCGCTACGTTAACTATTTTAATAGTCCGGAAGGACAAAATATCGCTGCCGTGACTTCTAATGTAGAAGTTCGAAATAGAACCAAGTTGATTACCAAATCGACCACAGTTGAATTTTCAAGCATTGTTGGCATTATTAAAAGAGCGGAAATGGGGGTTTTCGGTAGTATTTTTGCCTATAGTGGTGCGAACACGATGTACCGCAAGAGTGCCTTGATTGATGTGGGGATGTTTCGGCAGGACCGGGCAACCGAGGACATTAGTGTTGCTTGGGACCACCAACTGAACAACTGGTTGGCAGTTTTTGCCCCTGAAATCATTTCTTACACACTTGTCCCAGAAACGCTCAAAGAGCTCTACCACCAACGTAAGCGCTGGGCAAAGGGTGGAACCGAAGTTTGGTTGACTAACTTAAGAAAGGTTTTACGCCATCCACTTAAAAATTTAGGTGAGTCATTAATGTTACTGGATCAAACACTAAGCATTTGTTGGTCTTTCTTCTTCTGGTTAGCCACATTTGTTTTCACCTATTTAGTATGTGATTTTGCACTTACACAAAATTGGTCCCAGTTAGTTTATTTGTTGTTCTCCGCTTTAATCTTGATTTGCTTTGAGATGATTGCGGGTACAATGCAATTAGTTATCGCACTAATGATTGACCGCAAAGGCAATAAGATTGAGTATTTACTATTTGCACCAATTTACCTATTATGTTTGTGGATTATCAACACACTTACTATTGTGACAACTTTTGTTCCTGCAATTAAAACTATCTTGGGTCATGGCTCTGGAACTTGGGTCAGTCCTTCACGCTAATTTTTAATTTATTCACACAAAAAGCCACCTAGCTCTATGCTAGATGGCTTTTTCTTGTAATTATGCAAACCATGGTTCCATAATTGTCAGACTTGGCTGATCAAAGTCGATTTTCGCTAACGCACCATATGGCAATGCCGTATGTGGATAAGCGTGACCAAAATTGGCGTTATACAAAATAGGTGTATTGTATTCTTGTGTTACTTCAAGCAGTTCTTTTTGATATTCAGCAAAGTACTTTTTGTTTTGAGGTTTGCCAACTAGAATTGCTTGCGCATTTTCAAGAATTCCAGCTTCAGCGAGGCGCGTCAACTTTTTCCGATACAAAGCTGGTTCCGGCTGTTCTTCAGAAGTTTCAAGAAAGATGATTTTGTCCTTAGTTTCTTCTGGCTTTAAAAGCAATTGATAACGTGCAATCACTGCTGGTTCGTCGCTATAGCGTTCTCCATCTAATGCATCATAAATGCTATCGATACAGCCACCCCACAAATGACCTTGAACTTGCCCGTGTCCACGCAAGACTTGATATCCAGAATCTTGGTGACTGACACGTGGTTGGCCAACTTGGGCAGTAGAAAAATCTGTTCTTTCCTCATACCAAGTTTCACTCGCTGGAATTTCAGTAGTGGCAGGATTGGTGAAAAAGTGCTCGATTGTCTTCTTCGTATACGGCAGCATTTCTGTATCAAGTTCTGCAAAATCGTTTAAAAAGCTTGGACCATAAAAACTCTGCATCCCTAGACGGTAAAACATCAGATGGTCAATTGTTGTGTCTGAAAAACCGGTGAACAGTTTTGGCTGCTTAACCACTGCCTGTTTAAATTCTTCGTCTTCCATTAAAAAGGGCAAAATCTTGAATGTGTCATCGCCGCCAATAGCCGCAATTATTCCTTTTATTTCTGGATCAAGAAAAGCTTGTTTCAGATCGGCCGCCCTTTTTTCAGGATGATTTTTGACAAAATCTATTCCTTTAAGGGCATTAGGCATAAAAACAGGGGTTAACCCAAGTTCTTCAATTCTTTTTTTACCCAGCTTAAGTTGATGAGCTGCAAAGTCCTCACCTAGTGTTCCCTGCGAAAGGCTCACAACAGCAATTTTGTCACCTTGAGCTAATTTAGATGGTTTTTTCAACATTATAATCCACTCCTTCTTGTGCCGTTTGCACTTAGTAAAAAATTGTTATTGCTGATTATGCTGGTTTAAAGACAAGAAGTCAATTTGAATTAAAGGTGGTTTTGAAAATGAGTTCAGTTACTTTAGTCCTATTCCACTGTAATTGTTCCTTTTGCTGCGAATACTTCGAGGTTGTTTTTAGCTGACAACTTCTTGGTTAACTTATTATTGATTTTCTGCCCCTTGTATCTAATATTTGGTCCGTCGGCTGCGAGCTCGTAGCTGAGATTAGGCGCAGCTTTAATTGTAAAATCGCCTTTTCTTAACATTTGGAAAGAGTTTCGGTTAATTAGTTGTGAGTCAGTAATCGCTACCTGACTTGAGTATGCTTTGGCATCCGCAGTTAATTTACTGTGATCAATTTTTAATTGACCTCCATGAATTGTAATAAGCGACTTGCCGATATCTGAATTGCCAATATCTATCCGATGATTACCATAGCTAGCAAAAATGGTCTTCTTAGCAGTTAGTTTATCCACAGTGACTTTACCATTTTGTGCATTCGCAAAAAGATCATTTATTGAGATACTTTTGATATTAAGGTTGCCATTGTCGCTACTACTATCAACTTCAGCTAAATACTTGTTTTTAGGAATCGTGATATCGATTCGAGAGCTGTCATTTCGCCAATTAATTGCAACCGGACGAGATTCGTTAATTTCAAGTCGCTTTTTTCTAACTTTGGCTTTGACTGCGTTAGGGTTTAATCCAGTAACTGTAATTTGATACTTTTTACCAGAATGCAAATAAATATCAGAGTTGTCAGTTTGTACAATAATTTGATCAAAGTTAGGGCTGGTAGTTAACTCGCGTTTATGTACCGTACTGCCAGAAGTCTCAAAGGTAAATTGATTATGATTATCGAATACTGGATTGACTCCAGCATTCGCCCAACCTAGTAGTGCAGTAATTATACCGATAACCCCGATTAGCCCAGTTATTTGGTAAAATTTTTTCATCATTATCCCTCCGTTTTCATTGCAGAATTTGTTTTATAATAATGGTTCTTGAAAATTTTTCTACCTAGATAGCGGAAAAAGACTGTACATTCAGCGATCAAGAAGTGAATGAATTTAATAATTAGCGGGAATAAGAATAGACTCAAGCTAATCAGGCAAATACTAATTCCTGTGTAAAACAACCCTGTTGACCAAGAATTGCTAAAAAGTAATCCACAAGTTTTTAACAGGATGAAAACTCCCAATACAAATAGGCCAACCGTAGTCACTACAACGGCAACAAAAATTCCGCAAAATGCAACTAGAGCCGCAATCATCAAAAAACACGTTACTAAGACCAAGGGAATGCCAACGGGCGCCGCTAAAACGCCAAGCAAAATTAGCCAAATTGTTTTTAGGTTGGTTTTGGAGCTTGGTTTTTCATGCATATCAGGTTGAGGTACATCCTTGGAGACTGAGTAATCTGCCAAAATCATACGTGCCAACTGCTTTGGTGTACCTAAATCCTTGATAATCTCCTTTTCACTACTAAAATTGCCGTCAAATAAAAATTCTTGGTAAAACTCAATTACATCTTGGCGTTCATCATGCGGAAGATCTAGTAAATTATTGTTTAAGTCATTAATATACTTTTCAATTATTTTATCCATTTTCTTCTCCCATCAATTCATTAATTTTGTTGCTAAAACTCCACCATTCCTTAGAAATTGAGTGTAGTTCAGCGCTTCCTGCTGCTGTAATCTTATAGTAACGGTGATTACGACCATGATATGAATGATCATAAGTAGTAACAAGCTGCTGCTTTTTTAACCGCTTAAGTACGGGATATATTGAAGAATCTGATACAGCAAAAATTGATCTAACACGCTTAACAATTGCATACCCATAAAGACTTTCTTCATCAATAAAGGATAAAATTGCACCGTCAAGCAAGCGTGACTGAATTTGAAAATGCATGTTTCCATCTCCTCTATACTATATTTTATATAATATTGTAGAACCTAAAAACATGTTATGCAAGCCATCAGATTGCAACCGAAGCGTCAATTAAACTTCAATTAGTTAAGCAACTAATGAATTTTACGCTACTACATTACTCTCATTTACATCTTTTTTTAATTTTAGTTCCATAATGTATTGAATTTTAAATCATCTAGTGTATTATTTATATATAACAGCAGTACAAAAGGAGTGAATAAAATGAGTTTAATTGAGGCGCGGGATATTACACGTACTTATGGGAAAGGAACAACTAGCTTTCAGGCATTACGCGGCGTTAGTTTGAAGATTGAAAAAGGAGAATCAGTTGCTATCATTGGTAAAAGTGGCTCTGGCAAATCAACCTTAATGCATATTATGGCTTTGCTAGATCATCCCTCTTCAGGCAGCATTTTACTAAATGACCGACCAACAGCAAAAATTAAGGCAAAGTCATTAAACAAGTTGCGAAACCAGACTTTTGGCTTTGTTTTTCAACAGTTTTTCCTCAATGCACAAGATAGTGTTCTTGAGAACGTTATGTTGCCAATGAAAATAGCCGGTGTAACTGGCAAAAAACAACGTGAATTAGCAACTTCTGCACTTGAAGCGGTTGGTTTAGAAGCAAAAATGAATAATAAAGCTAGTGCTCTATCAGGTGGTCAAAAGCAACGCGTTTGTATCGCCCGAGCACTTGTTAACAATCCAGAAATTATCTTTGCCGACGAGCCAACAGGTAATTTAGACTCTAATACCGGTGCAAAAGTTGAAGATATTCTTTTCAAACTGAATCGTGAAAAAGGTATTACCTTGATTATCGTTACCCACGATCCAGACTTAGCCCAAAAATGTGATCGTCAAATCCAAATTAAAGATGGTCAAGTAGTGAAAGGAGATTTCTAATGAAATTCCGTGATATTTTAAACTCTGCTGGATCCAACTTATGGCATAACAAAGGAAGAACTCTATTAACTATTATTGCGGTTTTAATTGGTTCTTTAACAATTAGTATTACACTAGGAATTAATACGGGTGTTAATGACTATTTACATAAACAAATTGGTAATGTTGGTAACACTGAACAAATGATCATTTCACCGCAATACTCAGCTGGAGATGGTACAGGACCGCAGAAATATAGTACTAAGAAAAGTAGTCAAAACGCTGACGGCATGATGACTAAAAAAGATGTCGAAAAAATCAAGCGCACTAAGGGAATTAAAAACGTTAAAGCAATGAAAGATGATAACGTTGAATATGCTCAAGGTAAAAGTAATACTAAATATGTGATCAATGCGCAAACTACCCTTGGTATCAAATATGATTTATTTGCTGGTAAACAAGTGGCTACTTCTGGAAATAAATCAGAGATTTTATTAACAAAAGAAATGGCTAAGGCTTTTGGCTATAAAAAAATTCGTAAAATTCTCGGCAAAAAGATAAACTTGGTTGTCATTTCACCTGTTACCAAGAAAAAATCAACTATCACTGCAAAAGTTGTTGGTATTAGAAACGAAAGTATGGTAAACAGCGGTCAATCAGTATATAGTCATGGCTTAAGTGAAAAAATTGTTACCGCCAATCAAGATGGTCTGCCGAAAACACTTAAAGATCGTTATACCGAAGTTGTGGCAACTCCAGTTGGAAAAAGCGACGCAGCAGTTGCAAAGGCCGAAAAGGCCCTTAGCAAAAAGGGCTATGACGCACAAACTCTAAAGGAAGCCGTCAAGCAACTATTTCAAACCTTTAATGCAGCAACCGGTGTGTTAATTATCTTTGGGGCAATTGCATTGATTGCTGCTAGTTTCGGTGTTATCAATACGCTTTACATGTCAGTTCGTGATCGAACACGTGAAATTGGTTTGATGAAAGCCCTTGGCTTAGGCCGCGGGAAAGTATTCTCAATTTTTAGCTGTGAAGCTATTTTAATTGGATTAATCGGGTCATTGTTAGGTTTAATTTCTGCAATGGGCTTAGGCCAATTATTGAATAAAGCAGCAACAAGTAGTTTCCTTAAAGGAATAGATGGTTTTGTTTTAGTCCAGTTTAATTGGTCCAGTAGCTTGTTAATCGTCGGTATCATTTGCCTAATTACATTTTTAGCAGGAACGTTGCCAGCAAGACGAGCTGCAAAATTAGATCCAATTACGGCCTTGCGCTATGAATAAAAAGATAGGATCACTCGAGTAGTCTAACTTCTTTTTAAATCGTAATTAATAAAAAATAGGTACAGAGTTTTATATTACTCTGTACCTATTTTGTTGTTTTAAAAACTTAGTTTTACTAATTCATGATATGAACTAGATAACTATTCATCATTGTCCATTTTATTATTTCGATAAATAACTAAAACTACAAGCATAAGGATAATCAAGCCTAAGACTGTTAACAGTATTGTACTTTGATAATTTGTCTTTGGCAATTTTTCACCCTTACTTTTATCCTTACTATGAATGACTTTTTTACTACCTTTTTTATTATATCTTTTATCATACATAGTTTTTGATGTGGTTGGGGTAGCGGGCCTACTTGGTTTCCCAGGATTGTCCGATTCGTCAGGTGTACCTGGTGTTTCAGAATCACTCGGCTTACTTGGCCATTCTGGTGTATCATTCTTAATTTCCAGGTTGACTAAGCTCCCAGCTTCCACTAACCTCGGCTCACCTGCTGCCTCTTTATCAATTGTAAAGTCTACTGCCTTGCTATTTAAATAATAACCTTTAGGCGCTTGGGTTTCGATAAATTGGTATTTGCCTGGTGCTAAATCCGTCACTGCAACTATACCTTTGTCAGACGACACTAGTTTATCCTTTACTGTCTTACCAGCTGCATCAACCACTTTAAATTCTGCTCCAGCTATGGGTTTACCATTACTGTCAGTTTTAACTAATTGGGCCGAACCCTTATAGTTGACTAATTTTATTTTGACAACTGCGTGTTCGCCTTGAGCTGACTCACTTATTGTAAATTCAGTTGGTGTCGAATTCAAAATGTATCCAGTTGGTGCTTTAGTTTCAACAAATTGATACTTACCTGGTGCCAAATCTGAGACAAAAACAATACCTTCATCAGATGACACCAAGTTTTCCTGAACTATCTTACCTTCTTTATCGACTACTTTAAATTCTGCTCCAGCTAAA
This sequence comes from Lactobacillus sp. M0390, assembly GCF_016102085.1. Classification (NCBI taxonomy): domain Bacteria; kingdom Bacillati; phylum Bacillota; class Bacilli; order Lactobacillales; family Lactobacillaceae; genus Lactobacillus; species Lactobacillus sp. M0390. Next base: position 37,345 of record NZ_JACFPH010000002.1, read on the forward strand.
GGATTGCCTTTACTATCAGTCTTTAATAATTGAGCCGAACCCTTGTAGTTGACTAGTTTTGCCTCGACAACTGCAGGTTCACCTTGAGCTGTTTCAGCTATTGTAAAACCAGCTGGTGTTGAATTCAAAACATAACCACTTGGGGCTTTGGTTTCGACAAATTCATATTTTCCTGGTGCCAAGTCTGAGACAAAGACTATACCTGTATCAGACGATACCAAGTTTTCGCGAACTGTCTCACCATCTTTATTAACTAGTTTAAACTCTGCTCCAGATAAAGGATTACCTTTACTATCAGTTTTTACTAATTGAGCTGAACCTTTGTAGTTGACTAATTTTGCTTCGACAACTGTAGGTTCACCTTGAGCTGTTTCAGCTATTGTAAAACCAGCTGGTGTTGAATTCAAAACATAACCACTTGGTGCTTTGGTTTCGACAAATTCATATTTTCCTGGTGCCAAATCTGTAACTAAAATAGTACCATTGGCATCTGAAGTCAAACCTGATTTAACAATATTGTCATCTTTATCGACCACCTTAAATTCTGCTCCTGCTAAAGGATTGCCTTTGCTGTCAATTTTAACTAGTTGCGCTGAGCCTTTGTAGTTGACTAATTTTACTTCCACTACTGAAGTTTCACCTTGAGCTGAATCACTTATGGTGAACTCAGTCGGTGTCGAATTCAGAACGTAGCCAGTTGGGGCTTTAGTTTCGATAAATTGGTATTTACCTGGTGCTAAGTCAGAAACAAAGACTATACCTTTGTCAGATGATAGCAAGTTTTCTTGAACTGTCTTACCATCCGCATCAACTACTTTAAATTCTGCTCCTGCTAAAGGATTACCCTTACTATCAGTCTTTAATAATTGAGCCGAACCCTTGTAGTTGACTAGTTTTGCTTCTACTACTTTAGGCTTTCCTAGTGATGATTCATCTATTGTAAAACTAGTCGGAGCATCATTCAGAACATAACCACTTGGTGCCTTAGTTTCGACAAATTCATATTTTCCTGGTGCCAAGTCTGAAACAAAGACTATACCTGTATCAGATGATACCAAGTTTTCTTGAACTGTCTTACCATCCGCATCAACTACTTTAAATTCTGCTCCTGCTAAAGGATTACCTTTACTGTCGGTTTTTACTAATTGAGCTGATCCCTTATAATTGACTAATTTTGCTTCTGCAACTGCAGGCTCTCCTTGGGCTGATTCATCTATTGTAAAACCAGCCGGTGCTGAGTTCAGAACATAACCAGTTGGTGCTTTGGTTTCGACAAATTCATATTTGCCTGGTGCCAAGTCTGAGACAAAGACAATGCCGCTTTCTGATGATACCAAACTATCGCGAACTGTTTTACCATCTTTGTCAACCAGTTTAAACTCTGCTCCAGCTAAAGGATTGCCTTTGCTGTCAGTTTTTACTAATTGAGCTGATCCCTTATAGTTAATTAACTCACACTCTGTAACTACCGCAGCTGGATCTTCCTTGGCTTCTTCACTTATTGTAAAACTAACCGGTTTGGAATTCAGAACATAACCTGTTGGAGCTTTAGTTTCAATAAATTGATAAGTACCTGGAGCCAAAGATGCAACTATAACAAAGCCATTGGTATCTGAAGTTAACCCCGATTTAACAATGTTGCCATTTTTATCGACTACTTTAAATTCTGCTCCAGCTAGAGGATTACCTTTACTATCAATTTTGAGTAGTTTAGCAGATCCTTCATAATTTAGACGTCTATTTTCCCAATCTCCTAAGTCAATTGGAGGAATTGTTCCGTCAGCTTTCTTTTCTACCGCAAAATCTCTTGGCTTATCGTCTAATTTATATCCAGTAGGTGCCTTTGTTTCTACAAGTTGGTATTTGCCTGGAGCCAAACCTTCAATCGTAACGATTCCTTCATCGCCTGAAACGACGTTTTCATATCCTTCTACAACTTTTCCATTAGAATCAAGAACTTTAAATTCTGCTCCTTTTAATGGAAGTTTTGAACCTTTTTCGTCAGGCTCACTCACTTTTCTAAAAGTTACCTTTGTTGGTTCATTATAAATATGAACCACTTTAGTAGTACTGCCTGCTTCATCTTTTATAACCTTGATTCTCTTACCTTTTGCCAGTTCATCACTGACCTTGTAGCCAGCAGGAGCTTCAGATTCAACAACAAGATATTCTTGAACTCGTAAGTTACCAAGCTCTAATTCACCATTTGAATCTGTAACACCTTCACGAACAAGCTTATTTTTCTCCAGCTTTTCGTTGATTGTCCATAGTTGTAAATGAGCACCTGCTAATCTTTTCTTTCCACTTGAATCTTCTTTAATAAGTTTAATTGATCCCTTCGATCCTGTAGCATTTCCTGATGTGCTAGTAACAACAATCTCCTTAGCTTTTTCCTGAGTTACAGTTTGTTCATTCATCCCAGATATATTGGCTGAATTTGTAACGGAGTCAGCCGCTTTATCTAAAAGAACTAAAGAACGGTACTCTATTATATATGATGTGGTAATTTTCTTTAGAAACTCAATTGTAATTACTTGAGCACCAGTTGCATTGTCAGTTTTGATATCTAATTTGTAATCTGTACCTTCAGATAAAACTGTAGAACTATCTTTTTCGATATTCCCTGCATTGTCAACAGTCGTACCGTATACTACGATTCCATCTTTAGAAATAAATTGGTTAGCTGATGGGGTATCCACAATTTTTGCGTCACTTAAGGTTGACTGCGAAGCATTAACCGTTAAGTTCCACTTTACATAACTGCTATCATCAGGATCTTGATTACCGTCCTTGCTTAAAAACTCTCCATGATGAGCTGGTGAGATGCTCGCATTCAAATTATGTGAGGTTCCATCAGTTGTAAATCTAGCAGTGTTGTTATATGTAGGTTGGTCGATTATTTTTCCTGCCAAACTTGTTTCAAAAACAAGTACATACACTTTATCACTGTTCTCGGGCAAATTAACCTGTAATGTTGGCAGAGCAGTCGTAGGTTCAACTAGGTCTGCCCCAACTTGACTACCTAAAGTATATGAGCCATCAGTATTAACTGTCGCTTCATATAGTTTTGCACTGCCTGGAACATAATCCTGCGACTTTTCAATTGTATCTGTTATTACTGAACTCTTTAATCCTTTTTGACGGTAATTTACAGCCACTGTCCAAGTGAACTTTTTAGTAATCGCATTATACTCACCAGATTTTTTACCGTTAAATTGAAATTCACTAATTGGGCTAAATTTCGCAATCGTATTGGATTTACGATTTTTACCTTCTTTATCAATCCACTTTGCACTAGCTTCATTATAAATATTAACTAAATGTTCTAATCCTTCTTCTTTGTCTAATTCTAATTCACTGAGATCAAACTTTGTCTTGTACGTGATTGTAAATTTATGGTTAGTACCATTTTTTAAATCACCTTCAAATTCTACATTAAAGCCAATGTCAGTTTTAGTAAATGTATATTGATCTGGACTAAGAATTTTGTTTTCAGTAGTATCTTCAATTTTGAAACTGTCTTCTAATAATTTCTGTCCCTTGCGAAGATTGTCTTCAAGTTTCCAATTTTTCAGAAAATAACCAGCGTTGTTAATTTCTATTTTCCATGGAACTTCACAAGTTTGATAGTTAGCTTCACCATCAACACTTTTTTCCACATTCTGTTGGAACGCATTTGCATCTTTTTCATCTTTAAAATTAGTTCCAGTACCACTTATATCACGGTCGTCGCCGAAATCTGTTTCTATGGAGTTTGAAATTGGTGTTGTGACTTCAACATAATCAGTGATTTTTGTCTGGTAATCAATCTTAACTGCATAGTCAATATCTTTTAAGAATCTAATAATGAACCTGTGAATATTAGACGAATTCTGCTCTACCTTATAATCCTGTCCTTCTATTAAGGTATCCCCAACTACTTCATTGCCTTCATTATTAAATGAAACTTTAGTCAATTTAACAGAATCAGTGAGCAAAGACAATCTATCACTCATAGTATCTGTAATTGTAGAACCAGCTGGACGTTTCCTTTCATTATAGTTGTATCTAACAGTCCAATTATATATATTATGAGTACCCGTAGAAACAGGACCCGATTTGGAAATTGGTTTTCCAAATTGATTTCTAGCCTCTGCTTCAACCTTTGTTATGGAACTTCCATCATTTAGAGTAGCTCGGTTACACACCACAACAGTGTTACCTGAATTACTTTTATATCTTTCTTCAATTTTGTTTACAACAACTATATGAAATGCTTGATAGGTCTCTGCATACTTGCCGATAAACTTAATGGTTTTAGATGGGCCAGTATAATCTCTTTTATAATCCACACCTTGAGTTAATGGGTGGCCTTTATCAATACTTACAATATTTCCATTATTGTCCACAGTTTCTGGATATATCTTAACGGTCTCAAAATCTTCTATATCTGTAGTAACAGTAGCATTTACCATTTTATTTAAAGGACGGTTAATATTAATTTCCCAAATTGTATTATCTGGGTTCATCTTTTTATCAGAGTATCCGTTCATATCTATAGTTTGAGTGTAGTTAGGACGTATACGAACTGTGGTAGGTGGAATATTTTCTTCAGTTGGTGTTTTAATTACAATTTCACCATGTTCTGACTCTTTAAAATTTGTTGCATAACTGAAGTCCCCTGTTATATCATGATCGGTTTCGACATTTTGGTTAAACTCAAATCGAACTCTACCATCCGTAAAAACTTCAAAAGAGCCATACTGGCCTAATTTTCCAACAAGTGGACCAGTTCCTGGAAAAATCCTAATAACATCTGGTAATTTGAATTCAAAATAATCGCCTGCTTTAATTACTCCAAATAATTCTTCTGGAAGACTCCAATAGTAATTTATTTCAACATTTGCATTAGCTGGCACATTATCTAAATCAGTCAATGGATTGCCATTACTGTCAGTATATGAAATTTTTGCTCTGTCAATAATCGTTGCAGGACTAATTCCCACTTTAGCTAATAAGTCACGAACGTTCTGCTTACCACCATCACGTTTCAGTTTTACATCTTTAGCTTTATCTGCAGTTTCTGACTCTTTCTCCTTATTTGATTCTTCTTCTGTCTCACTTATCTTTCTTGGAGCCTTTAGTGTTTGAACTCCATTTGTAAGTATCAAATTATCATCTTTTAAGTTCGAAGAATCAATTGTTACAGCAATACTAATTGTCCCTTCGGTTCTGGGGGCAATCTTCATTTCTATTTTATTTTTTTTAATAACATAATCAACTTTGGTTGATTCTACTTCGTTTTCTATTTTCACATCTTTAACGTCTGCATTTTCGTTAAAAGATAGAGTTTGATTTTCTTCAGTTTGAGTCTTAAAGGAAATATTAAATTTCGCTTCAATCTTATCCTTCTCTTCTTTATCTATAGATAAAGTATTTAATTGAAAATCTCCCTGATCTTCTACAGCAAAGACAATTGTCGGCACCATATACTGCAAGAGAATTAATAAACTCATAAAGCAAAATAGTGCCTTTTTAAATTTCCTCATATTAAATTACACTTCCCCATATTTCCTATATTTCCCTTAAAAATATAGACCTAATCGCGAAATAAATATTTCCTATAAAATGTTTTATCAGTGACAGATATAGTAACGTACTCCTTAAATAAAATAACACATTCTATTTAACACTATATATTCATATGCTACGTTTTTTGATTATATAGTATAGCTTATGTAGCGTCAACATAGTATTTATCTGATATATAACCTGTTCTAACTATAAAATAACAGTTATGACTTGTTGTTTTTTACATTTTTACTTTAGATAATCAAATAGAAAGTGGATTCAAAAAAATAACACCTTTTCAGGAAATTTACTTCTTAAAATTAATATAAAAATTTTATTTACTGTTTTTTACTATTTATAAACAAAAGCCTGTGTATACTAATTAAGTATATTAATATATTTAATAAAAAATTGTGTTCTGGCTATTAGAATTGAATATTTTTTTCTTCCACGCCATTCAAGATTTGCATTACATAATGCCTTTTCAGTTACGTTAAAATTATTGATTGGAAAAATCAGTATTTCATATGAGAAAATCATTTAATTCTGAATTAGTGAACGGTTTATGGAATATGTTAAAACGAAAAAAATTTTTTCAATTAAATTATTACGGGACTGTAAACTGCGATTGAAGAGTAACATTAACTATTCCTCCAATCGAAAAATAAAAGTCAAACTAAAAGGACTAACTTCGATAAAATCTCGGAAGTTAGTCCTTAGAAATCAACTAATAAAGTATCTTAACCTTGAAGATTACATTGTGCACTTTTAGTTGTTTTAAAAATTTGATTTTCTTAATTCATGATATGAACTAGATAACTATTCAGCTTGGTCTACTTTCTTATTTCGATAGATGATCACAGCTACAAGCATAAGAATAACCAAGCCTAAAATTGTTAGCCATAATGTATTTTGATAATTCGTTTTCGGCAGTTTTTGACTTGTATCGTGCCGATTTTTTTTATTATATCTCTTATCATACACAGTTTTTGCCGTAGTTGGATTATCCGGAATACTTGGCTTTCCAGGATCTGTTGGAATGCTTGGCTTTTCAGGATTATCCGGACTATCTGGTTCGTCAGGTGCACTTGGAGTTTCAGGATTACTTGGCCATTCTGGTGTATCATTCTTAATTTCCATGTTGACTAAGTTTCCAGCTTTCACTAAGACAGGCTCACCCACTGCCTCTTTATCAATTGTAAAATCAACTGGCTTACTATTTAAGTAATAACCTTTAGGCGCTTGGGTTTCGATAAATTGGTATTTACCTGGTGCTAAGTCAGTTACTGAAACAATACCTTTGTCAGACGAGACCAGTTTCTCCTGTACAGTTTTACCATCTGCATCAACTACTTTAAATGCTGCTCCAGCTAAAGGTTTACCATTACTGTCGGTTTTAACTAATTGAGCTGAACCTTTATAGTTAACTAATTTGGCTTCAACAACAGTAGGCTCACCTTGAGCTGACTCACTTATGGTGAAATCAGTCGGTGTCGAATTAATAACATAGCCAGTTGGTGCCTTAGTTTCGATAAATTCATATTTGCCTGGTGCCAAGTCTGAGACAAAGACGATACCACTTTCTGATGATACCAAGTTTTCGCGAACTGTTTTACCATCTTTGTCAACCAGTTTAAACTCTGCTCCAGCTAAAGGATTGCCTTTGCTGTCAGTTTTGACTAATTGAGCTGATCCCTTGTAGTTAATTAACTCACACTCTGTAACTACCGCAGCTGGATCTTCCTTAGCTTCTTCATTTATTGTAAAACTAACTGGTGCTGAGTTAATAACATATCCTTCAGGAGCTTTGGTTTCGACAAATTCATATTTACCTGGTGCCAACGATGTAGCTAAAACAACTCCATTGGCATCTGAAGTCAAACCTGATTTAACAATATTGTCATCCCTATCGACTACTTTAAATTCTGCTCCAGCTAGTGGATTGCCTTTACTATCAGTCTTGAGTAGTTTAGCAGATCCTTTATAATTTAGACGCTTATTTTCCCAATCACCTAAGTTAATTGGAGGAATTATTCCGTCAGCTTTCTTTTCTACCGTAAACTCTCTTGGCTTATCGTCTAATTTATATCCAGTAGGTGCCTTTGTTTCTACAATTTGGTACTTGTCTGGAACCAAACCTTCAATCGTGACGATTCCTTCATCGTCTGAAACGACGTTTTCATATCCTTCTACAACTTTTCCATTAGAATCAAGAACTTTAAATTCCGCTCCTTTTAGTGGAAGTTTTGAACCTTTTTCGTCAGGCTCACTCACTTTTCTAAAAGTCACCTTTGTTGGTTCATTATAAATATGAACTACTTTAGTAGTACTGCCTGCTTTATCTTTTATAACCTTGATTCTCTTACCTTTTGCCAACTCATCGCTGACTGTATAGCCAGCAGGAGCTTCAGTTTCAACAACGAGATATTCTTGAACTCGCAAATTACCAAGCTCTAATTCACCGTTTGAATCTGTAACACCTTCACGAACAAGCTTATTTTTCTCCAGCTTTTCATTGATTGTCCACAATTGTAAGTGAACACCTGATAATCTCTTCTTTCCGCTTAAATCCTCTTTAATAAGTTTAATCGATCCCTTTGACCCTGTAGCATTTCCAGACGTGCTAGTTACAACAATCTCCTTAGCTTGACCCTGAGTTATAGTTTGCTCATTCAGCCCGGATATACTGGCAGAGTTTGCAACTGTGTCAACTAATTTATCTAAAAGAACTAATGAACGATACTCCACTATATATGATGTGGTAATTTGCTTTAGAAACTCAATTGTAACTACCTGAGCACCTGTTGCATTGTTAGTTTCAATATCTACTTTGTAATCTGTACCTTCAGCTAAAACAGTTGAACTATCTTTTTCGATATTCCCTGCACTGTCAACAATAGTTCCATATATTACGATCCCATCTTTAGAAATAAATTGGTTAGCTGATGGAGTATCCACAATTTTTACGTTGTTTAAAGTAGATTGTGAAGCATTAACTGTTAAGTTCCATTTTACATAACCGCTATCATCAGGATCCTGTGCACCATCCTTATCAAGTAATTCGCCGAAATGGGCTGGTGAAATACTCGAGTTTAAATTATGTGATACACCTTCAGTGGTAAAGACCGCCCTATTATTATAATACTGTTGATTGATTACTTTTCCTGCCAGACTTGTTTCGAAGACAAGTACGTACATTTTGTTACTGTTCTCTGGCAAGTTAACCTGTAATGTTGGCAGAGCAGTCGTAGGCTCAACTAGGTCTGCCCCAACTTGATCACCTAAAGTGTAAGTACCATTACTATTGACCGTTGCTTCATATAGTTTCGCGCTACCTGCAACATAATCTTGTGGCGCTTCTATTACATCCGTAATCGTTGCATTTTTCAACTCTTGATGACGATAGTTTACTGCTACTGTCCAAGTAATCTTCTTGTTAATCGCATTATACACACCAATTTTGTTTCCATTGTATTTAAATCTTTGCAGTGGATCAAATTCTACCCAATCTGTGCTTGAATGACTGCCACCAGATTTATCCATCCAGTTTGCAGTAGCCGTATTTTTAAATATAAATGAATCTTCACTTCCAGTGCCTTCTATTGCAGCAATATCAAAATTAGTTTTATAGGTTATGGCATATTTATGATCAGTGCCGTTTTTCAGTTCGCCTTCAAATTCTACCTTAAAGCCATTGTCGGTTTTAGTAAATGTATATTGATCTGAACTCAACGCTTTCTCTTCGGTTAGATCGATGATTCTGAAACTACCATCTACTAATTTTTGTCCTTTACTGAATGTATCCTCCAAATACCAATTTTTCAGCAAATAGCCAGACTTATTAATTTGAATTTGCCATGGGATTTCATGAGTTACGTAGTCAATATCACCGTCAATACTCTTAGCAATACTCTGCTGGTTTGCATCCCCTTTAATCTCATCTTTATGTCCAGTACCTTCACTCTCGTCACTATCTCCGATATCTGTTATGACAGAATTAGAAATTGGAGTAGTTTCGTCAACATAACCGTTCACTTTTGTTTGGTAGTCAATTCTAACTGGATAATCGATTTCCTTTAAAAACCTAATGATAAATCGGTGCGCATTAGATGAACTTTCTTCTATTACGTAATCGCTACCTTCTACCAAGGAATCGCCAATTATTTCGTCATCACCAGCACCAGTAAATGAAATCCTAAATAACTTAACGGAATCTTTGACTAAAGAAAGCCTATCACACATTGTATCCGTAATCGTTGAGCCAGCGGGATGCTTCCTTTCATTGTAGTTGTATCTAACAATCCATTTATATATTTGATCATTACCTGTGGCAAACGGACCATTTTTTGTAATTGGTCGCTCATAATGGGCAGTGACGCTCGCTTCAGCAGAGGTGCTGGAAGTACCATCATCAAGAGTAGCACGGTTTTTGAATTCTACGTTTCCACCCTTCTCAGGTTTTCTATCCTCATCAATCATTGTTGTATAAACAACATGAAAGGCTTGATGAGTCTCTGCGTACTTTCCAATAAACTTAATGGTTTCAGTCGAACCAGATGAGATTCTTTTATAATCTACGCCTTCGGTTAATGGGTGATCCCTGTCAATATTTACAATAGCACCAGTGCCATCTACAGTTTCTGGATAAATCTCAATACTCTTCAGACTTGTACCAGCAGGTACAATATCAACAAGCTCGGCATCCTTCATATTACTTAAGGGACGATTAATATTGACTTCCCAAACTATTCCAGTTGGATTAGGTACTTTATTAACGTGACCACTTTTATCTATAGCTTGATCATAATTTGGACGAATACGAATTTTGCTCGGTCCAGCATTATCTTCATTTGGTGTTTGAACGACAACTACTCCAGGTTCAGTCCGCTTAAACTTTGTTGAATAACTGAAGCTACCCACTATATCATGATCAGTTTCTACATTCTTGTTGAATTCAAACCGTACTCTACCATCAGTGAAAACTTCATATGAACCATATTGACCTAGATTTCCTATAAGTGGTCCAGTTCCCGGAAAAACTCGAATGGCATCTGGTAAGCTAAATTCGAAATAATCACCTTCCTTGATTACTCCGAATAATTCTTCGGGAAGACTCCAAGAGTAATTTACTTCAACACTTGCATTAGCTGGTATGCTATCTAAGTCCGTACATATGTGACCATTGCTATCAATATATACAACTTTTACATCGTCAATAATTGTTGCAGGACTAATTCCCACTTTAGTTAATAAATCACGAATGTTTTGCTTGCCGCCATCACGTTTTATTTTTACTTCTTTAGCTTTATCAGCAGATTCAGATTCCTTTTCAGACTCTTCTGTTTCTTTAGTTGCATCTTCTTCTGATTCTGACTCATGCATTTTTAGCGGAGCCTTTAGTGTTTGAACACCATTTGTAAGCATCAGATTATCATCTTTTAAATCTGAAGAGTCGAGTAAAACAGAAAGGATAATTGTTCCCTCTGTTCTAGGAGCAATCTTCATCTCTATTTTATTTTTGTTGATAACGTAATCAACTTTAGTTGACTCAGTTTCATTTTCTATTTTTACATCTTTAACGGTTGCGTCTTCGTTAAAGATCAACGTTTGGCTTTCTTCTGTCTGAGCTTTAAAAGAAAGGCTTATTTTCGCTTCAATCGTGTCTTTCTCTTCTTTATCGACAGATAAAGAAGTTAACTGAAAGTCGCCTTGATTTTCTACAGCAAAGACAACTGTCGGCATCATATACTGCAAGAGAACCATTAAACTCATAAAGCAAAATAGAGCCTTTTTAATTTTCTTCATATTAAATTACACTTCTCCATATTTTTATATTTCAAAAAAATAATGACCATACTATTAAATGAAAATTTCTATAAAATGTCTTACAAGCAGTAGGTATAGTAACAACTATACCAAATTAAATAACACATATCATAGAATTATTTATTTAATTATCACGTTTTATGATTATATATTATGGTAACTTTTGCGTCAACATAGCATTTATAAGCTAAATAACAAGCTGGAAAAATAAAATAACATAGTATTACAGTAGGAACTGTCACTTCTTTCTTTGATATCTATATGTGAACCGACTTTTCATAAATAACAGTTAAATGTAATTTTGCTCATCTATAATCCAATTATATTTTTTTATTAATGACACATAGAATTCATGTATATTCTACCCGTATACTTATTTTTCAAAACTTGAGAAAAGAAAAAAGCCGGAACTATAATTGGTTCCAGCTTTGAATATTTATCTATGCATTACTACATATTTTCTTCAATTTTAGGTGCAAGCAAACTTTGCATCAAGGTCATATCAACAGGGCGGTACGTACTATCAATGCACTCTTCCCAATACTCTAGGTGCTTTTTATCAATATAGCTCTCCGAGTCTTCAACTGCATTACCATTTTCACCTTGAATTGAGTACCAGTAAAAGTACATATAGCCATCGGCATTTTCTTCTTTAAAAACAGTTTCAACATACATTTTCTCACCAGCCATCGTTGCAACTGTATCAGCATGATGATCATTTAGGAATTTCATCCACTCTTCAGCCCTTTGTTCTTTACCTTTTTTAATTCTAAAGCGAGTTAATTCTATTTGTACCATTATCTATCTCCAAAAAATTACAACAAAAAAGCACTTACTAAACTACAGTAAGTGCTTTTTTTATTTTAAGCTCTGCAATCTTACGGCAAAACGTTAATAAATATGAAATAAAATTAACGCTTACTGAATTGTGAAGCTTTACGAGCTTTCTTAAGACCTGGTTTCTTACGTTCAACCATTCTTGGATCACGAGTTAAGAAACCTGCCTTCTTTAATGGACCACGAAAATCTGGGTCTACTTCAAGAAGAGCGCGAGCAATACCTAAACGGATTGCACCAGCTTGACCTGAGAATCCACCACCATTTACGTTAACTTTAACGTCATATTGGTTGTCAGTTTCTGTCAAAGTCAATGGTTGCTTCAAGTCCTTAACTAAGTTAGGGAATGGAATGTATTCATCAATGTCTTTGTTGTTAACAGTAATTTTACCACTGCCTGGTACTAAACGTACACGCGCAACTGAATTCTTGCGACGGCCAGTACCTGCATATGCAACTTGTTGTGCCATTTAATTTAACCTCCTAGATTAATTTGTTAATGTCTAATTTTTCAGGCTTTTGTGCTTCATGCTTGTGGTCTTCACCAGCATAAACATGCATCTTCATGAATTCTTGATGACCAAGAGTGTTCTTTGGAAGCATTCCCTTAACTGACAATTCAACTAATCTAACTGGGTTGTTGGCAAGTAAGTCACCTGCTGGGGTAGCTTTTAAGCCGCCACGGTAAGAAGAGTGGTGGTAGTAAATCTTGTCAGTAGCCTTTTTACCAGTTAACTTAAGCTTAGCAGCGTTAATAATAATAACGTTGTCACCAGTGTCAACATTTGGTGTATATTGAGGCTTGTTTTTACCTCTTAAAATAGTTGCTACTGCAGTAGACAGACGACCTAAAGATACGTCTGTTGCGTCAATAACATACCACTTACGTTCAATTTCATTAGGTTTTGCTAATTGTGTAGTACGCAATTTAATTTCCTCCGTTAATACGTTGTTTGAAAACAATAAGATTCCGGGGCCTATCGTGGACAAACATACTTAAATAGAATACGTCTATTTGAGCAGTTTGTCAATATTAATCCTTGTCCAGTCGATATTTTTTGGGGATATCTTCATAAAAAACATGGTATAAAAATAGACCATTTGCTTGTGCAGTTTCTCTGACCTGTTCCCGATCTTTTGCCTCAATTACTCTAGGAAGATCATCCACCGGTCTTTTCCCATTGCCAATCTCTAATAAAGTTGCAACAAGAATTCGCACCATATTGTACAAAAAGCCGGAGCAAATAAAATCAAAAACAATTTCGTTTTCTTGCTCATCTTTTTGAATATTAACATAATACATTGTCCGTACTTTATTCTTTATTTGTCCACCACTTGCAGCGAAACTAGTAAAATCATGAGTACCAATTAGGTCAGTCGCAGCTTGCTGCATCTTTTCCAAATTAACTGGATACGGATAATGTCCTGTATAAAAACGTTTGAATGGATCAACAAAGCGATCTAAGCTAACGTGATAACGATACCATTTACCTTTTGCACTATAGCGAACATGAAAACTTTCATCAACTATTTCACATTCTTTAAAAACAATATCGAGAGGCATAATTGAATTAAGAGCCCGAATCATTCTTTCTGGCGGAATTCTTGTTCCCGGATAATCGAAATGAATAACCTGTCCTAATGCATGAACCCCAGAATCTGTTCTGCCTGAGCCTTCAATTGGAACATCTTGTCCCTTCGTCATTTTTTTCAAAGCTGCTTCAATTGTTCCTTGCACCGTTCTCTGATTGGGTTGAGATTGAAAGCCATGAAACAAGTGACCGTCATAGGCCAAAGTCATCTTATATCTAGTAGTCATTAATGTGTCCTAAAAACTAATAACAGTACAATTAAAATAGCAAAATAGCCCAAATTCACTAAGTCATATTTTGACCACTTTAAAACGCGAAACTTGGTTCTACCTTCGTCTCCGCGATAACCACGCGACTCCATTGCCGTCGACAGATCAATCGCAGTTTCAAGCGAACTAATGAACAATGGTACTAAAAGCGGTGTTACAGCTTTAGCCCTGGTAATTAATCCACCATTATTAAAATCCGCTCCCCGCGATCTCTGCGCATTCATGATTTTAAATGTTTCATCAAATAATGTTGGAACAAAACGCAACGCAATCGACATAACCAACGCAATTTTATCAACAGGAACCTTTATTAGCTTCAACGGTGTCAAGATCCATTCAATTGCATCAGCAATTTCAAGTGGCATAGTTGTAACCGTCATAACGGTCGAAATTAAAATAATTACCGTAAAGCGAATAAAAATGAATATCGCATTCTCAATACCATAGCTTGAAACTGCAAATATTGTCCATCGCCAATATACTTTTCCTCCCACAGTAAAAAAGAGCTGCAAAAAGGAAGTAAATAGTATCAACCATATTAACGGTTTGACACCATCCCAAAAAATCTTTGGCTTTAACTTAGTAGCAGCAACAGCAACTAAGCTAAATACTGTAACAATTAAATAAGAAAGAGGGTTATTCGCCATAAAAACAATCAGAATAAAAAAGATAGTGGCTAGTAATTTACCGCGTGGATCCATTTTATAAACCAGCGAGTTACCAGAAATATAGCGCCCAATTAAAATTTTACTCACGCACACTCACCCCTTTAAATTCTTTTCTATTTCTTTTACCAAATCGTGTTTTGTTAACGGTGGCTTAGCAAAAGTGAAATTTTCTAACTGTGCAGCGAAAAGTGAAGCCTTGGGTTCTTCTAAATGATGTTCTTCAAGCCACGCACGGTTTTTAAATACTTGGTCAGGGCAATCATGCATCAATAGCTTACCATGCTCCAAGACAAGAACGTCCTCAGCATAATTAGCTACATCATCCATATTATGTGTAACCAAAATAATAGTATGACCAGCTTTTTGATATTCAGAAAACAAATTCATCATCTGCTTACGTGCACGTGGATCAAGACCAGCTGCGGGTTCATCAAGGCATAAAATATCTGGTTCATAGGCCATTACACCTGCAATTGCTACACGACGCATCTGTCCGCCGGAAAGTTCAAAGGGAGAGCGTTCACCAATTTCATCAGGTAAACCAACCTTATTTAGCCACGAACGTGCACTTTCTTTAGCTTCCTCTTCACTAAAACCAAAATTTTTTGGTCCAAATGCTATATCATCAAGTACAGTATTTTCAAACAACTGCGACTCTGGAAATTGGAATACTAAACTAACATGTTTACGAAGTTGTTTTAGGTTCTTGTTGGAAGTTTCAGGTGTTATCGTTGTTCCTGCAATTTCTATTTGTCCTTCGGTAGGCTTAAGCAACGCATTAAAATGTTGCATCAGCGTGGACTTACCACTTCCAGTATGCCCTATAATTGCAGTAAAGGAGCCCTCCTTTAACTCGAAGCTAATATCATCAAGTCCTTTTTTCTCTAGTGGTGAGCCTGGTGAATATGTATATCCTACTTTTTCGAATTTAATTGACATAAGTACTTAATCAACTCTTTTTCTGAATTAACTTGTTCTGGTATTGGAAATTCATCCTCGAGTAATGCCTGTTTTACTTGCATATAAAAAGGAATATCTAAACCAATTTCTTTTAACAACTTGGCTTGTGCGAATACATCTTTAGGAGTGCCCTGGGTAATTAAATGACCGTCGTCCATGACAATCACATTATCTGCCAAGCTTGCTTCATCGATATCATGTGTAATTGCAATAACCGTTAAATTGTAATCATCCTGCATCTGATGAACTGTCTTTAAAATCCGATCTCTGCCTTCAGGATCAAGCATTGAAGTTGCCTCATCCAAAATAATTACTTTTGGCCTAATTGCAATAATACCGGCAATTGCTACCCGCTGCTTTTGACCGCCTGATAAGTTAGCTGGCTCAGTATGTGTATAATCCGTCATTCCCACAGCTTTAATTGCTTCTGGAACAAGCTTTACCATTTCCGACCGGGGTACGCCTCGATTTTCCAATCCAAAGGCTACATCATCAGCAACTGTTGCCCCTACAAATTGATTATCGGGATTCTGAAAAACTACCCCAACTTTATTTCTAATGTCCCAGACAGAATCATCAGTTAGTTTTGTTCCATCAACTTCGATAAATGAGTCTTCATTTTCATTCGGAACTAATAAGCCATTTATTAAACGGACGATTGTCGATTTACCACTTCCGTTATGACCGATAATTGATGTCCAAGATCCTCTCGGAATCTCAAAGCTAAGTTGATCAATAGCAGGCGAATCAGACTCAGGATACGTGAAGCTGATATTTTTGATTTTTATAATATTATCTGTTGTCATGATTTCACCTTTCTCACAGTATGATTTAATTGTACCAAAAAATAACTAAAATTCTTCGATGATCATGCTTTCTTACACTTTTTTATTTTTCTCTTTAAGACTATTAATCACATATTTCGCTAGATGATTATCAGTTCACCTGTTTCACACCGCATAACGTTATTGGTAAACTTTTTACTTTGTAATTCTATCTTTAAGAGTTAAATTTTCTATTACTGTATCTATTATAATAACTTACGGCTAAGGTGAAAACTAGACATTCAAAAAGATGATTTTTAAAAATAAAAATCCTGCTGATAGCTTAAGCAAGCTGACTCAGCAGAATAAAAAAGAGCAAAAAAAATCACCCATGAGGAGGGATAATTTACTTATCTAAGCTAGACTAAACTTTCGTCATCATCTTAACGCTTATTCTCACTCTCACGGGTAATTCTTAATAGCTATTAAGTTGGTTATCTAAATTAAACTAATTCTAGAATAACCATTGGAGCTGCATCGCCTCTACGAGGTTTAGCCAACTTCATAATTCTGGTGTAACCACCATTACGGTCTTTATAACGAGGTGCAATATCGCTGAAAAGCTTTTGCAATGCTGATTTTACAACAACTGCATCTTTTTCTTCTTGAATATCAGCAACTTCATTACGTACGTAACGAGCAGCTCTTCTTCTTGCAGCTAAGTCACCACGCTTGCCTAAAGTAATCATCTTTTCGGCAGTTTTGCGAACTTCCTTAGCACGTGTTTCAGTAGTAACAATACGTTCGTTCATGATCAATTGAGTGGTCATTTCTCTAAGCATTGCTTTTCTTTGTGCACTATCGCGACCTAATTTACGGTATGCCATCAGTTTACCTCCTTTTATTTGTTAGGTTAATCTTCTTGACGAAGTGAAAGTCCCAAATCAGTTAATTTGTTTTTAACTTCTTCTAATGACTTGCGTCCCAAATTACGTACACGCATCATATCTGCTTCTGTCTTATCAGTCAGTTCTTGCAGAGTATTAATACCAGCACGCTTCAGGCAGTTGTATGAACGAACAGACAAATCAAGCTCTTCAATTGTCATTTCAAGCTTCTTCTCTGCAGTGTCGTCCTCTTTTTCAACCATCACGTCATTGAATTGGGTATTTGCATCAGCAGTTTCAAACACTTTAAAGTGTGCTACCAAAATTTTAGCAGCAAAACTAAGGGCGTCATTAGGTTTGATTGAACCATCAGTCCAAATCTCTAAAGTGAGCTTGTCAAAATCATCTCTTTTACCAACACGAGTTGATTCAACTTGATAATTAACTTTTTCAATTGGTGAAAAGAGAGAATCAACTGGAATAACACCAATTGGCATATCTTCACTCTTATTTTCACTTGCTGCAACGTAACCACGGCCATTTTTAACTGCAATTTGCATGTGTAAGTGTCCACCTTCAGCAATAGTACAAATATATTGCTCTGGGTTAAGAACCTGCACATCTGAGTCGACTTTTAAGTCATCTGCAGTAACAGTAGCCGGACCTTCAACGTCTACTTCAATTGTCTTTTGCTCATCAGAAAATGATTTCAATTGAAGCTTCTTTAGGTTCAAGATTATTTTAGCAACGTCTTCTCTAACACCTGGAACGGTTGAGAATTCGTGTAAAACATCATCAATTTGAACATAAACAAGTCCAGTACCTGGAATAGATGTAAGTAAAACTCTACGCAATGAGTTACCTAGAGTAGTACCGAAGCCTCGTTCTAGTGGTTCAATGACAAATTTACCATAAGACTTCTCTTGGTCCACAACGGTAATATTTGGTTTTTCAAATTCAATCATTACTAGGCCCCTTTCAAAACGCAACGTCCTTCATTAAGAACAAAATTAAACACGACGACGTTTTGGTGGTCTAGAACCATTGTGGGGAACTGGTGTAACATCACGAATTGCAGTGATTTCTAAACCAGTAGCTTGAAGTGATCTGATAGCAGATTCACGTCCAGCACCAGGACCTTTAACGGAAACTTCTACATGTTTCATTCCTTGGTCCATTGCACTCTTAGCTGCAGCTTCTGCTGCCATTTGAGCAGCAAATGGTGTAGATTTACGGCTACCTTTAAAGCCCAATGCACCAGCTGAAGACCAGGCAATTGCATTGCCTTGAGCGTCAGTAATCATGACTAAAGTATTATTAAACGTAGAGTGAATGTGAGCAACGCCTTTTTCAACGTGCTTCTTTACACGACGTTTACGTGCTGTTTTAGGCATCAATAAACCTCCTTATAATTTTATTTATCTCTTCTTACTGCCCTTACGTGTACGGGCATTATTCTTGGTATTTTGTCCACGAACTGGAAGTCCACGGCGGTGACGCATACCACGGTAAGAACCAATATCAATTAACCGTTTGATATTCATGCTGACTTCTCTACGTAAGTCACCTTCAACACGGTATTTATCAACTTCTGCGCGAAGCTTTTCTTGGTCATCTGGAGTCAAATCTTTTGAACGTATGTCTTCAGAAACACCAGCATCCGCACAAATTTTCTGAGCTGTTGGTTCACCAATACCGTAAATATATGTTAATGCAACAACGATTCTTTTATCTCTTGGTAAGTCAACACCAGCAATACGTGCCATAAATTGCACCTCCTATTTTGTTTTTAACCTTGACGCTGCTTGTGCTTTGGGTTTGCAGGGCAAATAACCATTACACGACCATGTCTTTTAATAATCTTACAATGTTCACACATTGGTTTAACAGATGGTCTAACCTTCATGTTTCCCTCCGTTATTATTTTATATACCGATAAGTAATTCTACCTTTTGTTAAGTCGTAAGGAGAAAGTTCAACAGTAACACGGTCTCCAGGCAAAATACGAATATAGTGCATTCTGATTTTACCAGAAACATGTGCTAAAATTTCAGCTCCATTTTCCAATTCAACTTTAAACATAGCATTAGGTAAAGTATCAATAACTTTACCCTTTACTTCAATGACATCATCTTTTGCCAAAGTGGTTCCTCCGCATTTAAACAGTCATACTTTGAAATTATAACACGGAAAAGTAAATATACAAATTATTACTATTTACTTAAAACCGCATCAACACTTTCAAAGACTTTTTCTGGAGTTTGCTCACCGTCAACGACGCTGAGAATTCCATTCTTTTGATAATAGTCTTTTAAAGGTGTATTCATCTTTTCGTTAACTTGTAAACGATTCTTTACTACTTCTGGCTTGTCATCTTCACGTTGGTAAAATTCGTGGCTACCACAACGATCACATGTACCCTCAACTTTAGGCATCTTTGTAATCTTATTATATGTTGCACCACATTTTTTACACATGAAGCGTGCTGACAAACGATTTACTAAAGTATCTTCTTTAACTTCAAGTGAGATAACATTAGTCAAAGGCTTATTTAGCTTTTTAGTGATTTCTTCTAAAAGTTCTGCTTGAACTATAGTTCTTGGAAAACCATCTAGAATGTAACCTTCCTTAATATCAGGTTGGCCCAAACGTTCTTCAACTAATCTAGCTGTAACCTCATCCGGTACCAAATCACCTTTGTCAATATAACTCTTAGCTTCAAGACCAACCTTGGTCTCATTAGCCATTGCTTCTCTAAACATATCCCCAGTTGAAATATGAGTTAGATGATATTTATCAACAATTTGCTCTGATACTGTTCCTTTACCAGCACCTGGCAAACCTAAAAGAAATAAATTAATCATTTATTCGTTCCTATCTGATGAATCCTACATATTCTCTCTTCATTAACAAGCCGTTAATTTGACGAGATAACTCCAAGACAACCCCAATTACGATCAATAAACTAGTTCCACCTAGTCCGATTGAACTTGGTAAGCCCCACAAATTAGTTGCAAGTTGTGGTAGCAATGCTACCAAACCTAAAAATACTGAACCAACTGTTGATAATCTAATCAACACCTTTGAAACGTATTTTTGAGTATCCTTGCCCGGCCATACACTAGGAATGTATGCACCTTGTTTTTGCAAGTTCTTAGCAAGCTTCTCAGGATTAACCTGAACAAAAGCATAAAAGAAAGTAAACAGTACAATCAACACTGTGTAAATTACTACACCAGGCGTAGTTTGCAGACTAAAGATTGTAGTCATTACCTTGTACCATTGTTGATCGCCTTGGGTTCTTTGAAAGGCCATTAAAATTGTCGCTGGTGTTACGATAAACGAACTAGCGAAAATTACTGGAATAACACCTGAAACATTAACTTTTAATGGTAAGAAACTTTCTGAGCCACTGGTAGTTGCTCGTCTAGTGTATTGGATTGGAATTCGGCGATCTGCCTGTTCAACCCAAGTAACAATTTGAGTTACGATGAGTATTGCAATGATAATCGCAATGAAGAACACAATTCCTTGCCAACGGTCACTCGCACTATTGTTAATAACTTCATCTTTATAAAGCTGCCATAGGCCGCGCGGAAGTCGAGCAATAATACCAGCAAAAATGATAACTGAAACTCCGTTTCCTAAACCTTTATCAGTGATTTCATCACCTAACCAGGTTAGTAACATTGTTCCGGCAGTCATCACAATTGCAATCTCAACATAGGATTGCCAAGTCTGTGATTTGACTAATCCCATCTCAGTCAAAGCGTTGAAACCAAGCGTGATTCCGATACTCTGAATGAAAGCAACAACCAATGCAAGCCATCTTGTCACATTGTTTGTCTTACGACGACCTACTTCACCTTGCTTTCCCCATTCTACTAATGTAGGAACTATATCCATTTGCAATAATTGAATAACAATTTGTGCAGTGATATACGGGGAAACACCCAGTGAAAAGATTGAGTAGTTATCTAGTCCACCACCGGACACAGTGTCCAGCATTGGGACCAAACCAGTTTGTGCAACTTGAGTAATCGCTTTTGCATTGACACCTGGAACAGTAATGTTAGCTCCAATGCGATAAAGCAAAAGAATAAAGAGGGTAAAATAAATCTTATTTCTAATTTCTTTATCCTTAAAGGCGTTCTTCAAAGTCGAAAACATTAGATCACCTCAACAGATCCGCCTGCAGCTTCAACTGCTTTCTTGGCAGCGGCGGAAACTTTGTTAACCTTTACGTTTAACTTAACTTTCAACTCACCATTGGCAAGTAATTTAACGCCTGATAATTCTTTCTTTACCAAACCGTTTTCTTTAAGACTTGCGATAGTTACTTCGTCATTGTCTTTAAACTTGTTTAAGTCGTCTAAATTAATAATTGCATATTCTTTACGGTTAACATTCTTAAAACCACGCTTAGGCATAGTTCTGAATAATGGCATTTGTCCACCTTCAAAACCTAAACGAGTGTGTCCACCTTGACGGGCTAATTGTCCCTTTTGTCCACGGCCTGAAGTCTTACCGTAACCACTTGAAGTACCACGTCCAACACGTTTTCTAGTATTGCGTGAACCCTCAGCAGCATGTAATTCATGAAGCTTCATTAATTCGGCACCTCCTCAATAATTTATTTGTTGATCTCTTCAACTGAGATCAAGTGTGCAATTTTCATCAGTGCACCACGAGTAGCAGCGTTGTCTGGTAGAGTAGCTGTACTATTGATTCTACCTAAGCCCAAAGCTTTAACAATTTTTTGTTGATTAGGTAGACGGTGCGCAGCACTTCTAATTAAAGTAACTTTTAATTCAGTCATTTATATTGTCTCCCTAATCTAAATCTGCGTGACGAAGCTTTTCAACATCTTCACTAGTTCTAAGCTTCTTCAAACCATCAATAGTTGCACGAACAACATTAATTGGAGTGTTTGAACCGAGTGACTTAGAAGTAACATCTGCGATACCAGCCATATCCATAACGATACGAACGGCACCACCGGCAGCAACTCCGGAACCAGCTGGGGCAGGTTTAATTAAAATACTACCTGAACCATAGTGTCCAATTACCTCATGAGGAATGGTAGTACCAACCTTAGGAACAGTAATCATGTTCTTTTTACCAGCTTCAACGGCCTTACGGATTGCTTCTGGAACTTCTTGAGCTTTACCAGTACCAAAGCCTACACGACCTTTTTTGTCGCCAACGATTACCAAGGCAGCAAATCTCATTCGTTGACCACCCTTGACAACCTTGGTGACACGATTAATTGCTACTAACTGATCTTCGATGTCGTCTTTATTTCTGCGATTATTACGAGAATCGTTGCGGTTTGCCATGTATTTATCTCCTTCCCTAGAAATCTAATCCGTTTTCACGAGCGGCATCTGCCAAAGCTGAAATACGGCCGTGGTATAAGTAACCACTTCTATCGAACACAACATTTGAAATGTTTTTAGCTTTAGCTGCTTCGGCAATTGCCTTACCAACAGCTTGAGCCTGTTCTACTTTAGCTGAATCCTTTGCAACAGAATCATCTAAAGATGAGGCACTTGCTAGCGTTACACCCGCTACGTCATCAATTAATTGAGCGTAGATGTTTTTATTTGAACGAAAAACGCTTAAGCGTGGGCGCTCAGCAGTACCAGAAATTTTGCCACGAATACGTTTGTGACGCTTTAAGCGTAACTTGTTTTTATCTGGTTTTGAAATCACAATTTCACCTCAAAAATTTATTTACTATTTACCTGTCTTACCTTCCTTACGACGTACGTATTCGTCAGTGTAACGAATACCTTTACCCTTGTAAGGCTCTGGTGGACGTACATCGCGAATTTCAGCAGCAAATTGTCCAACATTTTGCTTTGAAATTCCTTCTACTTCAATTTCAGTTGCTGAAGTAGCTTTTACGGAAACACCTTCTGGTGCAGTCATTTCTACTGGGTGTGAGTAACCAACATTTAAAGTTAACTTGTTGCCTTGTGCAGTTGCACGGTAACCAACACCGATTAACTTCAAAGTCTTCTTATAACCATTAACTACACCTTCAACCATTGAAGCTAAGTTAGCTCTTTCAGTACCATGAAGTGCCTTATCACTTTCACTTGAACGTGAAAAGTTGATCTTGCCATCTTCTTGCTTGAAAGTAATCTTTGGATCAAAGTATCTAGTTAATTCACCCTTAGGTCCCTTAACGGTGATGTTGTCACCATCTTTGGTAACTGTGACACTATCTGGGACTTCAATTGTTTTTAAACCGATACGGCTCATTGATTGTTCTCCTTTCTGTCAAAATTACCAAACGTAAGCAACAACTTCGCCACCAACGTCTTTTTGTCTAGCTTCTTTATCGGTAATTACACCGGCAGAAGTTGAAACGATGGCGATACCTAAACCGTTAAGAACTTTAGGTAAGTTTTCAGCACTTACGTAGTTTCTAAGACCTGGCTTAGAAATACGCTTTAAGCCTGAAATGACACGTTCTCCGTCTGGACCATATTTCAAGAAAATCTTAATCATGCCTTGCTTGTTGTCATCAGTAACTTCGTAATCACGGATGAAGCCTTCGCGTTTCAAAATTTCTGAAATAGATTTTTTAATGTTTGATGCAGGAATTTCAACTGAACTATGCTTTGCCATGTTGGCATTTCTAATTCTAGTCAAGTAATCTGCGATCGGATCTGTCATGACCATTTATGCTATCCTCCTAACCGTATTACCAACTAGCCTTTTTAAGACCTGGGATTTGACCTTTGTGTGCTAAATCCTTCAAGCAAATACGGCATAAACCAAATTTACGATATACGGAGTGTGGACGACCACATCTCTCGCAACGAGTGTATTCACGTGAAGAAAACTTAGCAGGACGATGATTTCTAATTTTTTGTGATGTTTTAGCCATTAGTGTCCTCCATTATTTTGCAAACGGCATACCAAATTGACTTAAAAGCTCACGAGCTTCTTCATCAGTGTTGGCAGTAGTAACGATAACAACATCTAAACCTCTTGTACGATTAACTTTATCAAAGTCAATTTCAGGGAAGATAAGTTGTTCCTTAATACCTAAAGTGTAGTTACCACGACCATCGAATGAACGGCTTGAAACACCGCGGAAGTCACGAACACGAGGAAGTGAAACACTAATTAACTTGTACAAGAAGTCATACATTCTATCTCCTCTAAGGGTAACCTTAGCACCGATAGACATACCTTCACGTAAACGGAAGTTAGCGATTGACTTCTTAGCCTTAGTTACTAAAGGCTTTTGACCTGAGATTAAAGCTAATTCTTCGACAGCTTCATCCAAGTTCTTTGCATTAGTAACAGCGTCACCAACACCCATGTTCAAAACGATCTTTTCGATTTTAGGTACTTGCATAACTGAGCTGTATTCAAACTTTTCTTGCAATGCAGGAACAATTTTTTCTTTATATTCTTCTGCTAAATAATTTGCCATTTGTGTCCTCCTTCCTATTTCTTAGTTTCTTCTTTTTTGCTTTCAGACTTAGCAATAACCTTAACGTTTGATGCGTGGATTGAACCTTCAGATTCAACTACACCACCATTAGCATTGGTTTGAGAAGGTTTTTGGTGTTTCTTAATTGTATTAACGCCTTTAACAACCACACGGTTTTTCTTAACGTTAACAGAAAGAACAGTACCTTCTTTGCCTTTGTCTTTTCCGGCAATAACTTTTACTTTGTCACCAGTTTTAACAAACATCAGTGCACCTCACTTAATTATAAGACTTCAGGAGCAAGAGAGACGATTTTCATAAAGTCGTGCTCACGCAACTCACGTGCAACAGGCCCAAAGATACGAGTACCGCGTGGGCTCTTATCTGCATTAATTACAACGCCGGCATTTTCATCAAATTTGATGTATGAACCATCTTCACGGCGTGCGCCTGATTTTGTTCTAACAATGACAGCTTTGACAACGTCACCTTTTTTGACAACGCCACCTGGTGTTGCTTGTTTAACAGTTGCTACTACGATATCACCAATGTTACCGGTCTTACGTCTTGATCCACCTAAGACTCTAATAACTAATAGTTCTCTGGCACCAGAGTTATCAGCAACCTTCAAACGGGATTCATTTTGAATCACTATTTAATCCTCCCCTCACTAAATCCGCAAAACTATACAGATTTCTTGACAATTTTTACTAAACGGAAGCGCTTTGTACGAGATAATGGACGGGTTTCCATGATACGAACAGTATCGCCAACTTTAGCTTCATTTTTTTCGTCTTGTGCGTAGTACTTCTTGGAGTACTTGATACGCTTCTTGTAAACAGGGTGATTCTTGTAAGTATCAACAACAACTGTGATAGTCTTGTCATTCTTATCTGAAACTACTCGACCTTGATATACGTGACGACGATTTCTTTCGATTGTTTCGCTCAAGTTAATAACTCCCTTCCACTAATCTTTCTTCAATGCATCTTCACTTAGAATTGTTTTAATTCTAGCGATGTTTTTACGGACTTTGCGTAGACGAGCGGTATTTTCTAATTGACCCGTTGCTTGTTGGAAACGCAAGTTGAAGAGTTCTTCTTTATATTGCTTTTCCTTGTCCAACATCTGATCAGTGGTTAGTGCTCTGATATCCTTAGCCTTCATTAGAATTGCCACCTACTTCCGAACTTCTTTTCACAAACTTACATTTAATTGGCAATTTTGTTGAAGCAAGTCTTAAAGCTTCACGAGCAACTTCTTCACTAACTCCGCCAATTTCAAACATAATCTTTTCTCTCTTAACTACAGCTACCCAACCAGCTGGTGCACCTTTACCGGAACCCATCCGGACACCAACACCTTTGGCAGTGTATGACTTTTGAGGGAAAATTCTAATCCAAACTTTACCACCACGCTTCATGTAACGAGTCATCGCAACACGGGCAGCTTCGATTTGTTGATTAGTAATCCAGTGAGATTCAAGAGCTTGTAAACCGTATTCGCCGAAAGCGATGGTCTTACCACCCTTAGCAGCACCACGCATCTTTCCACGGAATTCACGACGGTGCTTTACTCTTTTAGGTACTAGAGGCATTATTTGTTTCCTCCCTTCACAGCTTTTGCAGGATTTTTACTCTTTGAAGGTAAAACTTCTCCGCGGTTGATCCATACTTGAACACCAATTTCACCGTATGTAGTGAAGGCATTTACCCAAGCGTAATCAATGTCAGCTCTTAAAGTTTGTAATGGAACACGACCTTCAGTGTGCCATTCTCTTCTTGCCATGTCAGCACCGTTTAAACGACCAGAAGTTTGAACTCTGATTCCTTTGGCACCAGCACGCATAGATCTTTGAGTTGCTTGGCGCATAGCACGTCTGAAAGCAACACGAGCTTCAAGTTGAGCTGCAATACTGTCAGCAACTAACTTAGCATCAAGATCTGGCTTCTTAATTTCAACAATATTAACGTGAACTTGCTTCTTAGTTAATGCATTTAATTGTTTTCTTAAAGCTTCAACTTCAGAACCACCTTTACCAATTACCATACCAGGCTTTGAGGTATTAATTGATACGTTGATTCTATTTGCTGCACGTTCAATTTCAATAGTAGAAACAGAGGCATCCTTTAATTTCTTTGAGATGAAGTTTCTGATCTTCAAGTCTTCATTTAAGGTTTCTTTATATCCTCTGTCAGCATACCATTTAGATTCCCAGTCACGAATTACGCCGAGACGAAAACCATTTGGGTTAATTTTCTGACCCATTAATATACCTCCCTTAATCGTTCTTTTCTGAAACTACAACAACTACATGACTAGTTCTCTTGTTAATTGGAGAAGCCATACCCTTGGCACGTGGTCTAAATCTCTTTAAAGTAGCACCCTCATTTACGTATGCTTCTGATACGTAAAGGTTAGCACTTTCAAGATCGTAGTTATGTTCTGCGTTAGCAATTGCTGAACGTAAAACTTTTTCAACGATTGGGGAAGCAGCTCTAGGCGTAAATTCCAAGATTGCCAATGCTTCAGCAACATCTTTGCCGCGAATCAAATCAACGACCAAACGTGCTTTTCTTGGAGCAATACGAACAGTTCTTGCTTCAGCCCTAGCTGAACTAATTTGTTCTGCCATTTAAGTGTTTCTCCTTCCTCTATTTTCCAGTGGCCTTGTCGTCAGATGTCTTGTGTCCATGGAAAGTTCTCGTTGGAACAAATTCACCTAACTTGTGACCAACCATGTCTTCAGTAATATAAACTGGAACATGTTTTCTACCATCGTAAACAGCTATAGTCAAACCAACGAAGGAAGGGAAAATAGTTGAACGACGCGACCAGGTTTTAATAACCTGTTTTTTCTCTGTGTCTGCTTGTGCATCGACTTTCTTCAGCAATGATGCATCAGCAAAAGGCCCTTTTTTAATACTACGGCTCATTAATTAACCCTCCTTCTGTTACTTGCTACCCTTACGGTGACGAATAATTAACTTCTCGCTAGCTTTCTTACTATCTCTAGTCTTAATACCGCGAGCTTTCTTACCCCAAGGAGTCATAGGTTGTGGACGACCAACTGGAGCCTTACCTTCACCACCACCATGTGGGTGATCGTTAGGGTTCATTACAGAACCACGAGATTGTGGACGTCTGCCTAACCAGCGACTACGGCCAGCCTTACCTAATTGAATCAATGAGTGTTGTTCATTACCAACAACACCAATAGTTGCACGACAAGCTGACAAAATCTTACGAACTTCGCCACTTTGTAATCTAACTAAAGTGTACTTACCGTCATTACCTAAAACTTGAGCACTGGTGCCGGCACTTCTTACGAATTGTCCACCTTTGCCAGGTCTTAATTCAATGTTGTGAATTGAAGTACCAGTTGGAATGTTTGCTAATGGTAAAGCGTTACCTGGTTTAATATCTGAATTTGGACCAGATTCAACAACATCGCCAACTTTTAAGCCTTTAGGAGCTAAAATGTAAGCTTTGATACCATCAGTGTAGTGTAAAAGCGCAATGTTAGCACTTCTGTTTGGATCATATTCAATAGACTTAACAACAGCCTTTGCATTGTCCTTGTTACGCTTAAAATCGATGATACGGTACTTTTGTTTATGACCACCACCACGGTGTCTACTTGTAATACGACCATATGAGTTACGACCTGCAGTATGTGATTGAGATTCAAGTAAGGTACGTTCTGGCGTAGTCTTAGTAATCTCAGCAAAGTCGGAAGAAGTCATATTACGGCGACCATTTGTGGTTGGCTTATAAATTTTAATAGCCAATTGACTGACCTCCTATTACTTATTTTCTTCTTGATTTTCGTCTTTGAAAATCTTAATGTCGTTTGAATCATCAGTTAATGTGACAATTGCTTTACGCGTACGAGCAGTTTTACCAGTGTAACGACCAACTCGCTTGTCTTTACCACGAACATTCATGATATTAACTTTCTTAACTTTGACATCAAAGATTTCTTCGACAGCATTACGAACTTGAGTCTTGGTTGCAGTTAAAAGCACGTTGAAAGTGTACTTCTTATCATCCATTAAGTTCGTTGACTTTTCAGTAATGATAGGTCTTAAAATGATATCATGTGCACTCATTTTCTCGAAGCCCCCTCAACATTCTCTTCAATCTTCTCAATAGCATCCTTAGTCAAGATCAATTTGTCATAGTTGACAACGTCTTCAACGTTTAAACCGTTGATAGGAACAACCTTAACCTTTGGTAAGTTTCTAGCTGAAAGTTGTACATTCTTGTCTTCTGAAACAACAAGTACTTTACCTTCAATATTTAAGCTGTCTAACATTGACTTGAATTCTTTAGTCTTAGGAGCAGACATTGTCAACTGGTCTAAAACGATCAAATTCTTATCAATCAACTTTTGGGAAAGAACTGACTTGATAGCCAAACGACGTTGCTTTCTTGGCATTGAATATGCGTAAGAACGTGGAGTTGGTCCGAAGACTACACCACCGCCACGCCATTGTGGTGAACGGATAGAACCTTGACGAGCACGACCAGTACCTTTTTGCTTCCATGGTTTTTTACCACCACCGCGAACAGCAGATCTGTTCTTAACTTTTGAGGTACCTTGACGCTTGCCAGCTCTTTGTCTGATGATTGCGTCAAAAACTACGCTTTCGTTTGGTTCGATACCAAATACTTCATCTTTTAAAGTAACTTCACCGGCATCTTTACCTTTTTGATCGATAACTTTTAAATTAGCCATTCTAGTCCTCCTTCCTATTTACTATTCTTAACAGCAGATCTAACAGTAATTAATGAGTTCTTAGCACCTGGAACGTTACCTTTAATAAGCAAAACATTCTTGTCTGCTACAACTTTTTCAATTACTAAGTTTTCAATGGTAACTTTCTTCATACCCATGTGACCTGGCAAACGCTTGCCCTTTGGTAC
Source organism: Lactobacillus sp. M0390 (assembly GCF_016102085.1). Classification (NCBI taxonomy): domain Bacteria; kingdom Bacillati; phylum Bacillota; class Bacilli; order Lactobacillales; family Lactobacillaceae; genus Lactobacillus; species Lactobacillus sp. M0390. The sequence goes on from NZ_JACFPH010000002.1 coordinate 67,083, forward strand.
ACGGTTAATGATGGAACCCATTGAACCAGGAACTCTGTGGTATCTTGAACCGTGAGTTTCAGGTCCACGTGATTGGCCCCAACGCTTAATGTTACCTTGGTATCCATGACCTCTTGTAGTACCAGTAACGTCTACGACGTCACCTTCCTTAAATGTGTCCACAGTAATTTCTGAGCCGACTTCGTAGTCCTTAAGCTCAACTCCGCGGATTTCACGTATGAAGCGCTTAGGCGAAGTCTTTGCTTTTTCAGCATGACCTTTTTCTGGTTTGTTGCTCAAAACTTCACGCTTGTCTTGGTATCCCAATTGAATTGCTTCGTAACCGTCTGATTCAACAGTCTTAACTTGCATAACAACGTTAGGAGTTGCTTCGACAACAGTTACAGGAACAAGGATGCCATCTTTGGTGAAGACTTGAGTCATACCGACTTTTCTTCCTAAGATTCCTTTGGTCATGATTACACCTCTTTCTTTTTAAAAATTATAATTTGATTTCGATGTCAACGCCGCTTGGTAGATCAAGCTTCATTAAAGAATCAACAGTTTTAGGTGTAGGACTTAAAATATCGATTAAACGCTTGTGCGTACGCATTTCAAATTGTTCACGTGAGTCCTTGTTCTTGTGTGGTGAACGAAGAACAGTAAACAAAACCCTTTCTGTTGGTAGTGGAACTGGACCTGAGATCTCAGCACCAGTTCTCTTAGCTGTTTCTACAATTTTAGCAGCCGATTCATCGAGAATACCATGTTCGTAAGACTTAAGTCTAATTCGAATTGATTGACTTGCCATTGAATTACCTCCTCAACGTCTTCTTTTTAAAAGATGACTAGCCTCCGCAAAAATTCCCGGCACCGCCTCTGTGGCAATGCAGCCTGGTGTGCCGCAACCTTTTGCATCAACGCTTTACAACAAATATGTGCATTAGAGCATAGTGTGCCCTAAGCGCACAAAGACTAGTATACTGATTTTATGGCTAGATATCAAGGGTTTTAGGATATTTTTCTCGATTTTGACCAATTAATTAATATACTTTTTTCAAAAATTAAAATTGAAATTTTTCAACAGCGCCTAAGTTACTATCTATAACTCGATATAGCAAGAAAATTGCTTATTTTTAAACAAAAAAAGAGCTATTGGATTTACCAATAGCTCGATTAAACAAATTGTTTAGTTAAAATTATTCAGCGTTATTGTTGTTACCGCCACGACTCTTAATAATTTCTTCTTGAATTGACTTAGGAGTTGCAGCATAGTGATCAAATACCATAGTAAATGTACCACGACCTTGAGTTGATGAACGTAAAGTAGTTGCGTAACCAAACATTTCAGCAAGTGGAACCATTGCATTCAATACCTTGGCACCAGCACGGTCTACCATGTTGTCCATTGTACCACGACGAGCAGTAACTGAACCCATTACATCACCCAAGTATTCTTCAGGAGTAATAACTTGTACCTTCATAATTGGTTCAAGAATTACAGCACCAGCCTTAGGAGCAGCATTTCTTAAAGCAAGAGATGCAGCAACCTTGAAGGCAGCTTCTGATGAATCGACTTCGTGGTAACTACCATCGTAAAGCTTAGCCTTAACATCGATCAGTGGGTAACCTGCAAGGATACCGTTCTTCATTGATTCTTGCAAACCAGCATCAACTGATGGGATAAATTCACGAGGAACAACACCACCGACGATGGCATCTTCAAATTCGTAGCCTTTACCTCTTTCATTTGGAGTAAATTCAATCCAAACGTCACCGTATTGACCCTTACCACCTGATTGACGAACAAACTTACCTTGTGCTTTAGCTTCTTTAGTGAAGGTTTCACGGTAGGCAACTTGTGGTTCACCAATCTTAGCTTCAACGTGGAATTCACGCTTCATACGTTCAACCATGATTTGTAGGTGTAATTCACCCATTCCTGAAATCAAGGTTTGACCAGTTTCAGCGTTAGTTTCAGCTCTGAATGTTGGGTCTTCTTCAGTTAACTTTTGTAAAGCAACATCAAGTTTATCACGGTCAGCCTTTGATTCAGGTTCGATTGACACTTGGATAACTGGGTCTGGAACTTCCAAACTTTCCAAAATCAATGGATGATCTGGGTCAGTTAAAGAGTCACCAGTAGTAGTGTTCTTCAAACCGATAGCACCAGCGATATCACCTGAGAAGACTTCAGAAATTTCACTTCTTGAGTTAGCGTGCATTTGCAATAGACGACCAACACGTTCACGACTGTTCTTTGATGCGTTTAAAACGTATGAACCTGATTCAAGTGAACCAGTGTAAACACGAATGTAAGTTAAACGACCAACAAATGGGTCAGTAGCAATCTTGAATGCTAAAGCTGAGAATGGCTTATCGTCACCAGCAATCAATTGAACTTCTTCATCAGTCTTAGGATCATGAGCAATATAAGGCTTAACGTCTAATGGTGATGGTAAGTAATCAACAACACCATCAAGCATCATTTGAACACCCTTGTTCTTAAATGCTGAACCTGCAAAGACAGGGAAAGCCTTTAATTCCAAAGTTGCTTTACGAAGAGCAGCCTTTATTTCATCAACGGAAATTTCTTCACCGTTAAGGTACTTCTCCATAACTGCATCGTCAACGTCAGCAACTTGTTCAATTAACTCGTTACGACGTCTTTCTGCTTCTTCCTTGTATTCATCAGGAACTGGAATAGTGTCCCACTTAGAACCAAGTTTGTCTTCATCATAAACATCAGCAACCATGTTGATTAAGTCGATGACACCTTCAAAAGTATCAGCAGAACCGATAGGCATTTGAACAGCGATTGCGTTAGCATTTAGACGTTCATGTAAAGAAGTAACAGACTTATCAAAATCTGCACCAATTTTATCCATCTTGTTAACAAAAACAATACGAGGAACACCGTAAGTTTCAGCTTGACGCCAAACGTTTTCGGTTTGTGGTTCTACACCTGCTTGACCATCAAGAACAGTTACGGCACCATCAAGAACACGTAGGGAACGTTCAACTTCGATAGTGAAGTCAACGTGTCCTGGGGTATCAATGATGTTAATTCTGTAGTCATTCCATTGAGCTGTAGTAGCAGCAGACGTAATAGTGATACCACGTTCTTTTTCTTCTTCCATCCAGTCCATTTGTGAGTCACCTTCGTGGGTCTCACCAATTTTATGAATCTTACCAGTGTAATAAAGAATACGCTCAGTAGTGGTAGTCTTACCCGCATCAATGTGGGCCATGATACCAATATTACGTGTTTTTTCTAATGGAAACTCACGTTTATTAGCCATAAATTCATTCTCTCCTTATAAAATTAGAAACGATAGTGTGCAAATGCACGGTTAGCTTCAGCCATACGGTGTACATCTTCACGTTTCTTAACAGCTGAACCAGTGTTGTTTGAAGCATCAATGATTTCATTAGCTAGACGTTCATCCATTGTGTGTTCATTACGTAAACGTGCGTATGAAACAAGCCATCTTAAGCCCAAAGTTGTTCTTCTTTCAGGACGAACTTCAACTGGGACTTGGTAGTTAGAACCACCGATACGGCGAGCTTTAACTTCCAAAACTGGCATAATGTTGTTCATTGCTTCTTCAAATACTTCAAGTGGTTCTTTACCGGTCTTATCTTTGATAATGTCAAAAGCATCGTAAAGGATTGAAGATGCCTTAGCTCTCTTACCATCAAGCATTAAGTGGTTGATTAATTTAGTAACAAGCTTTGAGTTGTATACTGGATCTGCCAAAACATCTCTTTTAGCTATATGTCCTTTTCTAGGCATTATTTAACTCCTCCTTTAGTCTTTCTTAGCACCGTATTTAGAACGGCTTTGTTTTCTGCCATCAACACCAGCAGTATCAAGGGCACCACGAATAATATGGTAACGTACACCAGGAAGGTCCTTTACACGTCCACCACGGATTAAAACAACCGAGTGTTCTTGCAAGTTGTGGCCTTCACCTGGGATGTAGGCAGTAACTTCGATTAAGTTAGAAAGACGAACACGAGCATACTTACGTAAAGCTGAGTTTGGCTTCTTTGGTGTCATAGTACCAACACGAGTTGCAACTCCACGCATTTGTGGTGCAGGGTTGTTTACTAATTCCTTCTTCATACTGTTGTAGCCATAGCTTAAAGCTGGTGACTTTGATTTAGTCGTCTTAGTGTGACGGCCTTTTCTTACCAATTGGTTTATGGTTGGCATAAACTTTTTCCTCCTAAAATTTGATTATCTTGTTCACACACCCAGGAGTTTCTTTTTTAGACCTGAGTTATCTCCAAAATACACAAAGACTATTGTACTACCTTTTCAACAAAATGCAATTTTCTTTTTTGAAAAAGCAAAATTTAGTTTTCTGCGTATTTAAATATGTGAGGTGGAAAAATGAATTTACTTTATCAATTGACTAATTTTTTGATTGGGACTTGTTTGGCTTCCCACGCATGTGTAATTGCTGAAAGAGCAGGCAAAGAGGATTTTATTTTTACTCGTTCCAAATGTACTAATTGCAAACAACAACTGAGCTTACTTGATGAAATCCCCTTAGTTTCTTATTTAATGCTCAAAGGTCGCTGCCGCTATTGCAAAGTGCACATCCCCTGTGAATATTTCTTAATAGAATTTTTGGGTGGCTTTGCCTTTTGTAAAATTGATTTCAGTAGTATTAGTGGCATGAATACTGCACTTGTACTATTTAGCCTACTACTTGCAGCTATTAGCGACTATCAAAGTAAAGAGTTTGATGTTGCATTCATTGTTCCGGCTTTCATTATTACAACTATACACTTACTAGTAAATTTCAAAAAAATCAGTTCTGTTGATCTCATTCACTTTTTTCCTATTTTTGCTCTTTTTGTCTATGAAATCTTCAAAAATAAATTGGGTTTCGGGGATCTACTTGTTTATTTAATTCTAGCCCTATACTTTAGTCCTCAATTTGCGAATTTAGCTTTTTTAGTCGCATCAATTATTTTAATTATTCTCTTTAAAAGTGATGAGCTAGATAGAAAAGCTTCTGTTGCGTTTATTCCATTTATTTATATTGGTGTAATCACTCAACTTTTGTACAAATAAAATGACTTCTAAGACATGTCTCCAAAGGCTTAAAGGTGCTACTACATACATTGATAATTTCTCTGAGTCTGAGTAATTGGAAGTAATATAAATTGGCAATCCCTCTTCATGTTTTTTTAAATCAAAGATTGCCATTTAACCATAATATTCTAAATCATATTAATCCAGTGAAGTATGAGCCAGTTTTATCACCTATTTTATTTTTCATTTTAACCTATGATAAAATCTTTTATATAAGAAAATTCAAAGTTTATCAAGGAAAAACAATGCACTATATTTTATCTGCAGCAATACGTGGCGCCATACCTTTTATAATTATGAAATTACAACATATCGATGATTATAGCGTCAACTCGACATTTATTACGGGACTGATAATAACTGCAGTTGCAGCAACCTCTGTTATTTATGATGTCAAAAGTTGAACATTAGCAAGACAATCTGTCGTTCATTTTCTAATCATGCTGGTTACCGTATATCCTTGTTTAGTATTCAGTGGCTGGTTTTCGACTAAATCAATATTAGACTTAGTAAAAATATTTGGCTTCTTTCTGATTGTTGGCATTATTTTATGGACAATATCGTATATTCTATTTGGTAAAATTTTAAAGTAATAATTTCGAGCAAACAAAAAACTGTTCCGTTAGTAACTTCTAACAGAACAGTTTTTATTTATATTATTTTTTATGATTCTGTAGCTTGGTCAGCTTCCTTCATCTTCTTTTCAATATCAGCTATTGAATAAACAGATTTAGGTTTTTGAACATCAGCTTCAGGTTCCATATCACGGTAAATTGGAAGACCGGTTCCGGCAGGAATAATCTTACCAATGATAACATTTTCCTTCAAACCGAGTAATGGATCATTTTTACCTCTGATTGAGGCATCAGTTAATACACGGGTGGTTTCCTGGAATGAAGCAGCTGATAAGAAACTGTTAGTTTCAAGAGCAGCCTTAGTAATACCAAGAATAACACTCTGTGCAGTGGCAGGAATACCACCAGAAATAATAACTGAAGTGTTACGTTCCTTGAATTCACCAATATCCATGATCTCACCCGGAAGTAAGTTCGTTTCACCTGGATCAAGTACACGCACTTTCTGTAACATTTGTCTAGTCAAAACTTCGACGTGCTTATCAGAAATGTCTACACCCTGCATCCGGTACGCTTTTTGAACTTCAACTAGGATGTATTCTTCAGTTGTTAAGGTATCAGTAACTTGGATGAGTTCCTTTGGATCAATTGATCCGAGAGTTAACTTGGATCCACGACTAACCTCATCACCTTCACTAACTGCAACTGATGCAGTGTAAGGCACACTGTAGCTTCTAGTATCAATCTTACCTTTAACAGTAATCTCACGTGTATGCTCTGCTGGGTTTTCTTGAATTGAATCAATTATACCATCTACTTCAGAGATAATAGCACGTCCCTTTGGATTACGTGCTTCAAACAATTCTTGAACACGAGGAAGACCCTGAGTAATATCTTCTGCACCGGCAACACCACCGTTGTGGAATGTACGTAAAGTAAGCTGAGTACCAGGTTCACCAATTGATTGAGCTGCAACTGTACCAACTGCTTCACCAACTTCAACTTCTTCACCAGTAGCAAGGTTCATACCGTAACACTTACGGCAAACACCATGGGAAGTATCACAAGTTAGAATAGAACGAATCTTAACATCTGTCACACCAGCATCACAAATTTTATGTGATAAATCTTCATCAAGCATGACATTTGGTCCAACAATAGCTTCGCCAGTCCTAGGATCTTTAACAGTTTCAGCAGTAAAGCGTCCTAATAAACGATCGTATAATGGCTCAATTAATTCGTCACCTTCCATAATGGCATGAACATTGATACCACGGTCAGTACCACAATCGTCTTCACGGATAATAACATCTTGAGCAACATCAACTAGACGACGAGTCAAGTATCCTGACTGGGCAGTCTTCAAGGCTGTATCAGTCATTCCCTTACGAGCACCGTGAGTGGACATGAATAGTTCTAGAACTGATAGACCTTCCTTGAAGTTTGAAGTAACAGGAATTTCGAACAATCCACCGTTAGGAGTGGCCATCAATCCACGCATACCAGCTAACTGAGTAAAGTTGGAAATGTTACCACGAGCACCAGAGTCGGCCATGATTGTAATTGGGTTACGAGGATCATAAATTTGGGCAATTTCGTCCTGAACCTGATCCTTACAGTCATTCCAAATGCTGATAACACGATCGTGACGCTCTTGTTCAGTAATTAAACCTCGTCTAAATTGCTTAGATACGACATCAACTTGCTTGTGCGCCTTAGCAACCTTTTCATCCTTATCATCAATTTCAGGAACGTCGGTCATACCGATTGTAATACCAGAAGTAGTTGAACTAGTGTAACCAAGCGTCTTTAAGTCATCAAGGTATTCAGAAGTTCTTTGAACCTTGTAGTACTTGTAAATAGTTGCGATTGAATCAGATAAGAAAGATTTCTTAAATGGAGTTGAGATTAAATCACCAGCAACATCATCAATCTTTTCATGAATATCCTCACCAGGCTCTAAGAAGTACTTAGCGCTTAATGGGTGGTTCAAGTTTTCTTCAGTTGGTTCATTAATGTAGAAGTAATCTTCTGGGAAAATTTGGTTGAAAATGATTCTACCGTAAGTGGTAATAAAAATACCATGTTCGTAGCCTTTAGGCCATGACTTCTTAGGCATTGAATCAGCAGACATACCAATAATAGTGTGATAGTGAATATCACCATTATTATATGCAACTGTTGCTTCATCAGGTGAATTGAAAATCATTCCTTCACCTTCACGACCCTTTTCAGCTTGAGTCAACCAATAGTTACCTAAAACGATATCCTGAGATGGTGTAACAATTGGCTTACCATCCTTAGGTGCCAAAATATGGTGAGCTGCAAGCATTAACAAACGTGATTCTGCAACAGCTTCGTCAGATAAAGGAACGTGAATGGCCATCTGGTCACCATCAAAGTCGGCATTGTAGGCTTCACATGCAAGTGGATGCAAACGAATTGACTTACCTGGTACCAAAACTGGTTCAAAGGCCTGAATACTCAAACGGTGCAAAGTTGGCGCACGGTTTAGTAAAACAGTTCTTTCCTTGATAACATCTTCTAGTACATCCCATACATCATCGTCTTCACGGTCAATCTTACGTTTTGCACTCTTAATGTTAGAAGCAATCTTGCGCTTAACTAATTCGTGCATTACAAATGGCTTGAATAATTCAAGTGCCATTGGACGAGGAACACCACATTGATAGAATTTCAATTTTGGTGAAACATCGATAACTGAACGACCGGAATAGTCAACACGCTTACCAAGTAAGTTCTGACGGAAACGACCTTGCTTACCCTTAAGCATGTGTGAAAGTGACTTAAGTGGACGGTTACCAGGTCCAACAACAGAACGACCACGACGACCATTATCAATCAGTGCATCTACGGCTTCTTGTAACATCCGCTTTTCATTTTGAACAATGATATTTGGTGCATTTAAGTCGAGCAGTCTCTTTAACCGGTTGTTACGGTTAATTACACGACGATACAAGTCATTCAAATCAGAAGTAGCGAAACGACCACCTTCTAATTGAACCATTGGACGCAAGTCCGGTGGAATAACTGGTACCGCATCAATGACCATCCATTCAGGCTTGTTACCAGAATCTTTGAATGCATCAAGAATATCTAATCTTCTGATTGCACGTGTACGCTTTTGACCAGTAGCAGTTTCCAATTCTTTCTTTAAATCAGTAACTTCTTTTTCTAGGTCAACTTTACGTAACAAGTCGCGAATTGCTTCGGCACCCATTTTTGCTTCAAAACGATTACCGTACTTAGCTTTTTCTTCACGGTATTCTGCTTCAGTTAAAAGCTGTTTGAATTCAAGTTCAGTGTCACCTGGATCAATGACAATGTATGCCGCAAAATAGATAACTTCTTCCAATAATCTTGGTGACATATCAAGAATCAATCCCATTCGAGATGGAATTCCCTTGAAGTACCAAATGTGGGTTACTGGGGCTGCTAATTCGATGTGACCCATCCGTTCCCTTCTAACTTTAGAAGAGGTAACTTCAACACCACAACGATCACAAACGATGCCGCGGTATCTCACACCTTTATATTTGCCACATGCACATGCCCAATCCTTGGTTGGTCCAAAGATTCTTTCATCAAACAGACCATCTTTTTCCGGTTTTAAAGTACGGTAGTTGATCGTTTCAGGCTTTTTTACTTCACCATACGACCAGCTCCGAATTTTATTTGGAGAAGCAAGGCCAATTTGCATGCTTTCAAATTTATTTACGTCGATCAAAAGTTTAACCCCCTACTTATTTAGAAATCTTGTTATCATCGTCAGACTCATCAACTGGAGCTTCAATCTCGGCTGATTCTTCATCTTCTGATTTTGCGGTTTCTTCGGCTAACTTCTTCTTTTGTTGCTCTTCGGCCATCTTCGACAAGGTATCAATATTCAAATGTTCATTTGAATCATCATCCATGTCACGAAGTTCGATTTCATTGTGATCCATGTCAAGAACACGAATATCTAATCCTAAAGATTGTAATTCTTTAACAAGAACACGGAATGATTCAGGAACACCTGGCTTAGGAATTCTGTCACCCTTAACAATTGCTTCGTATGCCTTTACACGACCAACAACATCATCAGATTTGTAAGTCAAAATTTCTTGTAATGTGTATGCAGCACCATAAGCTTCAAGTGCCCAAACTTCCATTTCACCAAAACGCTGTCCACCAAATTGTGCTTTACCACCAAGAGGTTGTTGGGTTACTAACGAGTAAGGCCCAATGGAACGTGCATGAATCTTATCATCAACCATGTGGGTTAATTTCAGATAGTGCATAATTCCGACAGAAACACGGTTATGGAACGGCTCTCCAGTACGACCATCATATAAAACAGTCTTACCATCTTTGTCGATACCAGCTTTATGAACAGTATCCCAAACATCATTTTCACTCGCACCATCAAATACTGGAGTTGCAACATGAATGCCTAGACTATTAGCAGCCCAGCCCAAGTGCAATTCAAGTAACTGTCCGATGTTCATACGTGAAGGAACACCCATTGGGTTCAAACAAATATCAACTGGAGTACCATCTGGTAAGTATGGCATATCTTCTTCAGGAACAACTGCAGCAACAGTACCTTTGTTACCGTGACGACCAGACATCTTATCTCCGACTTGAATCTTTCTCTTTTGTGCAATGTAAACACGTACTAAGGTATTTACACCTGGGGAAAGTTCATCGCCATTTTCACGAGTATATACTTTAACATCGCGAACAATTCCGCCACCACCGTGAGGTACACGTAATGATGTATCACGTACTTCACGTGCTTTTTCACCAAAGATAGCGTGAAGCAAACGTTCTTCAGCGGATAGTTCAGTCACACCCTTTGGTGTAACCTTACCTACTAAAATGTCACCGTCATGAACCTCAGCACCAATGCGAACGATTCCTTGACCATCGAGGTCTTTAAGTGCATCCTCACCAACATTAGGTAATTCGCGTGTAATTTCCTCGGGACCAAGTTTAGTATCACGAGCTTCTGATTCATAGTCTTCAATACTAATTGAAGTGTAGACATCATCCTTAACTAAACGTTCTGAAAGCATGATGGCATCTTCATAGTTGTACATGTTCCATGTCATGAAGGCAATTACTGGGTTTTGACCCAAAGCAAGTTCACCATGATCCATTGTTGGACCATTAACGATTACTTCGCCTTCTTCAACCTGATCACCTAATCTAACATTTGGTGTTTGGTTATATGACTTGGAGTTGTTAGAACGACGGTATTTTTCAAGCACATATTTATCTAAAGTGCCATCAGCGCGTCTAATTCTAACTGTATTAGCATCAACGTATTCAACAGTTCCTGCTGCCTTAGCAACAATTGCAGCACCAGAGTCATGCGCAGCACGGTATTCCATACCAGTACCAACAAGACAACTATGTGGATCAATCAATGGAGCAGCCTGACGTTGCTGGTTAGCACCCATCAATGCACGGTTAGAGTCATCGTTTTCAAGGAAAGGAATACATGCAGACGCAACCGAAACAACTTGTTTAGGAATAACGTCCATGTAGTCAATCTTATCAGGACTAACTTCGACGTTATCTTCCTTATGACGAGCTAAAATCAAATCGTCCTTGAAAGAACCATCTGGATTTAATTTGGTGTTTGCTCCGGCAATAATGAAGTTATCTTCTACATCAGCTGTTAGATAATCAATTCGATCCGTAACTTTATGAGTCTTCCATGAAACGCGACGATATGGTGTTTCAATGAAACCGTATTTGTTAATAACTGCGTATGATGCAAGAGAGTTAATTAATCCGATGTTTGGTCCTTCAGGAGTTTCAATCGGGCAAAGACGACCATATTGAGTATAGTGAACGTCACGAACTTCATATCCAGCACGGTCACGAGTCAAACCACCAGGCCCTAAAGCAGACATACGACGCTTGTGTGTTAATTCGCCAAGCGGGTTATGTTGGTCCATGAACTGTGAAAGTTGTGATGAACCAAAGAATTCTTTGATGCTGGCAACAATAGGTCTAATGTTGATTAATTGTTGTGGTGTAACAGTTGAAGGGTCCTGAATTGACATTCTTTCACGAACAACACGTTCCATTCTTGCCAAACCAATTCTAAATTGATTTTGTAACAATTCACCAACACGACGAATACGACGGTTACCTAAGTGATCGATGTCATCAGTATCACCAATACCATCTTGTAATAAGAAGAAGTAGTTAATTGATGCCAAAATATCTGCAGGAGTTAAGTATTTAACGTCCTTATCGATGTGACCATTAGAAATCAACTTAACAACACGTTCAGGGTTGGCCTTTGAATATACCTTAACTTCTTGAACAACAATTGGGTCAGGTAAGACACCTTCTTTTGAAGGTTCATAAGTAACCATCTTGAAGTCATCACGGTCAAGATACTCTTCTAAGCCGTCCATTACTTCATGAGTAACAACAGTACCCTTCTTAGCAATAATTTCACCAGTATCTGGGTCAGCTAAAGTTTCTGCTAAAGTTTGACCGTAGAGACGGTTCTTTAATGATAACTTCTTATTAACCTTGTATCGACCAACGGGGGCTAAGTCGTAGCGACGTGGGTCAAAGAAACGAGCATATAAGAGGGACCGTGAAGAATCAGTTGTCTTTGGTTCACCTGGGCGTAGACGCTCATAGATATCCTTTAAGGCTTCAGCGACACGTGAATCTGCTGGATTCTTGTGTACATCTTTATCCAAAGTGAATTGCAAAGTATCACTTTCACCAAAGATATCAATAATTTCGTCATCTGAGCCAATTCCTAAAGCTCTAATTAAAACAGTCAAAGGCAGTTTACGAGTACGATCAACACGTACATAAGAAACATTCTTAGCATCTGTTTCATATTCTAGCCATGCACCACGGTTAGGAATAACAGTTGTGCCGAAGATCTCTCGACCATTCTTATCATAGTCGCCAGAATAGTAGACACTTGGTGATCTAACTAATTGGGAAACAATAACTCTTTCGGCACCATTGATAATGAATGAACCAGATTCAGTCATTAAAGGTAAATCGCCGAAGAAAACATCTTGGGTCTTAATTTCACCAGTTTTTTGGTTAGTCAGTTTTAAGGTAACGTGCATTGGTGCAGCGTAAGTTGCATCGTGATCACGCGCTTCATCAACAGTATACTTTGGCTTTTGCAGTTTATAGCCAACGTACTCAAGCGAAAGCTTACCTGAAAAGTCACTAATCGGCATAATGTCGTCGAAGACTTCCTTAATACCTTCATCCAAAAAGTTTTGGTACGATTCGGTTTGAACATCTGTCAAGTTAGGTAGCTTCAGTACTTCTTTAATACGTGAAAAACTACGTCTTGTTCGATGCTTACCGAAGTTCACTACGTGTCCATTTAACAAGGAGAAAACATCCTTTCTGTCAGAGAAAGCTAATATTACATTTTGGTTACAATTTCAAAAAGCGGGATTTTTAAGCATAAAAAAGACAAAAACAACCTTTGTCGTTTTTGTCCTTTATTATTCTGCTGGACAATATATCAGCAAAATCCTGAAAATCAGCCTTTTTAATCACGCACTAATATAGCAAATGATAACTGATTTGTCAATTGTTTTACTTAGAGCCAACTAGATTTTTTGGTTCTGCTTTAACTATTTCAAATTTTAATTTGTCATGGTTACAACCAATTTTGAGAAGATCGCCATCACCAAGTTCACCAGTAATTAGTTTTGAGGCAATTTCGTCTTCAATATCCTTTTGAATTGCGCGGCGCAAAGGTCTTGCACCCATCTCAGGATTATAGCCATCTTTAGCAATTTTATCCAAAGCAGCACGTGAAATTTTCAATTGCACGCCTTGCTTTTGCAAACGGACAATCAACTTATGAGTAAGTAGAGTGACAATTTGACGTAATTGTTGCTGGTTAAGCTCATCAAAGATAATTGTTTCATCAACTCGGTTTAAAAATTCTGGACGGAAAAACTGTTTAAGCGCTTGACGAACACGATCTTTACGCATTTCAACTTGGCTTGAATTGTCAGCATTAAAGCCGACTTCTTTGGTATCAAATAAAGAACGCGAGCCTAAGTTGGAAGTCATAATAATAATTGTATTCTTAAAGTCTACTTTGCGTCCTTTTGAATCGGTCAAAAAGCCATCATCAAGTACTTGCAATAGTAGGTTAAAAACATCAGGATGGGCTTTTTCAACTTCATCGAGCAAAACTACAGAATATGGGTGGCGACGAACCTGTTCGGATAATTGTCCACCTTCATCATAGCCAACATAGCCTGGAGCTGAGCCAATCAGCTTACTATTAGCAATTTGATCCATGTATTCAGACATATCAATTCTGATTAAGTTATTCTCTGAACCAAAGATTGAGGCCGCTATTGCTTTGGCTAGTTCTGTCTTACCAACACCTGTTGGGCCCAAGAATAGAAATGAACCGATTGGACGATTTTCATCCTTAATTCCACTCCTACTACGACGAACTGCGCGACTAACTGCACGAACTGCATCCTCTTGTCCGATAATGCGCTTATGCAAATCTGCCTCCAGATTAGCCAGATGCTTTGATTCATCGCGATTCATTTGAGTAACAGGTACGCCTGTCCAGTTTGAAACCACCTTAGCAATATCTTCTGGTTGCACTGTAGACTTTTTACTAGTCGCACTTTCCAATTTAGCGTTTAACTTATCTTGGCGTAATTGCAAGCTATTTTGTCTATCTTGAAGCTGAGCCGCTTTGACAAAATTCTGATTAATCGCAGCTTGATTTTTTTGCTCTATAACTTTTTTAATTTGTTCATTAAGTTGAACCAGCTGGTTATTTGAGCCCTTACCAGACTTGATTTTGACAGCTGCACTAGCTTCATCAATTAAGTCAATTGCTTTATCCGGCAAATAACGGTTAGAAATATAGCGACTTGATAAATCAATTGCATTCTCAAGGGCCGCATCAGTAATCGTGACATGGTGAAACTTCTCATATTTTGGTTTCAAACCACTTAAAATAGCTAGTGTCTCTTCCTTAGAAGGTTCATTTAGACGCACTATTTGAAATCTACGTGCTAATGCTTGATCTTTTTCAACATACTTTTGGTACTCGTCAAAAGTTGTTGCACCAATCATTTGAATGTCACCACGTGCAAGTGATGGCTTCAAAATATTAGCTGCATCAATTGATCCTTCGGCTCCACCAGCACCAATTAAGGTATGCATTTCGTCAACAAACAGAATAATTGTTCCGTCATCAACAATTTCTTTGATGATTTTCTTCAGTCGGTCTTCAAACTCACCACGATATTTAGTACCAGCAACAAGACCTCCCAAATCAAGTGAGATGACTTTTTTGTCCATTAGGTCATGCGGCACTTTTTTATTAACTATTGCTGTCGCAATCGCTTCAGCAACAGCCGTCTTACCGACTCCCGGTTCACCGATTAGAACTGGATTATTCTTATTACGCCTTGATAAAATTTCAATCACACGAGCGACTTCTTTATCTCGCCCAATCACTGGATCGATTTTGCCATTTTCTGCTCGTTCATTTAAGTTAACTGACACTTGATCAAGAGTTGGCGTTTTACTTTGCGAATTAGTGGAATTACTATAATCCGCACCATTAAAACTTGACCAACCACTATTATCAGATTGATCATTATCATCAATATTATCGATATCTTCACCTAGCGAGTGTAATAAATCATTGCGCAAACCAGGAAGATCTATGTTCAAATTTCGTAAAATTACAGAAGCAAGAATCTGTTCATTGAGAATCAAACCAAGCAAAATATGACTGGTTTTAATTTGAGCTGAACCTTCACGTTCAGCTAAGACTCCTGCATAAGATAATGCCATACTCAACCGAGGTGACATTTCCATATAAGTAGATTTACCTGCCGAGCCATAGCCGGTATAGCGTTCAATTTCTTCACGGATAGCCGTTGGCGTTGCGCCCCATTCACGCAAGTTTTTACCAGCTTCACCATCAGATTCGATTACCATCGCAAGCAGTACGTGTTCCGTACCGATTAAACGATGATGAAAGCTCTGTGCCTGTTCACGTGCAATTTCTAAAACTTGATTTGCACTTTTGGTATAGGATTTTTTCATCATAGCACCACCTTTAAAAACGATGTGTATCCACTATAAACTTTTTGGCTGAATTGTAAAATATTTTGTTTCAAGTAAAGTGCTTTTAGCGTAAAAACATTGCCACCATTATAGCAAAGACTAGCTAATGATGCTAATTTCAATTTTCTTAATATAAATGCTTTTACAAATGTTTTATTTTAGTTAAACAAAATACCTTGATTGTAGCAAAAGATTCACTATATAAGTAGATTAGTTTAGGTACGAGTAATATAAATTTCTATTCACTTACTAATCGATTTCAGAAATCGTATGTACTCAATTAACCTTATTTATAATTAAATTTGTGTACAATAAAAAGCAACCTAAAAAGTTGCTTTTTTTGCGCGAATAAATTTAACTAGCTATTTTTTTGTTTAAGATATTGTTCATACAAAAAATTCTCTTTACTAATAATATCTAGTGTCAGAATATCAGCGATTTTGATTGGCTCGGATCTAACCTCGTCCATCAAATTATGGTCTTTACAATATTCTGTTTGATCAATTAATACCTTTTGCGTGTCAACAGAAATTATTTTTACAGTTTCCTCATATTCATCTTCAGATTCAGCTATGGTGACATAAAAGCCGTAATTACAACAATAATCTAACAAAGTAAGGATATCATTATGTGGAATATCATTATATACTTTTTGTAAGTTTAATCTATCATATTCATCTTGTTTTTTTAGGTAGTCAATATAGAAATCAAACATCCTTGTATGACTATCATTACATACTAATTTTTTAATTTCCGTCTTTTTATATAAAACATAACTATCTAAACTGCCAACATCGTCTACAACTTCAAAGATATAGTATTGTCCTATATCGGCAATCATATATCCTACTGCAAATATATAACTATCTTGTGATTTCCCATAAATTTTCACTAACTCCTTTTTATTAAGGTAGTTATTCCAATCTTTTTTGTTGATTATCATCCAAAGTCTCCTTTATTTGCTATGCTTCAAGTTTTTTATTAATTTTTCCAGGTTTATATATTTCCTATTTGAGCTAGCTTCAGAAAAGTGCCTTTTTGAAAGTTAAATATTTGTTTGACAAAGAGCCGCACAAGATATTTACATAATGCTGCACAATTTAAGTGTATGTAATTAAACAATATCATTATCAGGTTAAGATTTGGATGCCATAAAATTGCATAGAATAAAATTTATTCCTACAGGGTAAAACCTGATTATGTCAATGTAGCACTTTCAGGTTAGAGCATAGAACAAATAAATTGCGGTTGAATGAAGTTAGGAAGAATCTTCCCCCATCGTTTTCTAATAGTTAGGATACTTGCGTTTATGTCGACGTAAACATATTAATTCTAATTTATGTATCAGACGCCTAACATTCTTATCTTTGATTACAAAACCACTATGTTTTAATACGCCGATTGCTGGTGAAAGGCCTTAACTTATGAATAACCCCAAAATTGTCTAACCTTCTGAACTCACCCTAAATAGAATCTTCTTATATTGTATAGTCAATGTAGCTACTAGTATCCTTGGGCTTTACTAAATTTTTGATTGACTTCTCAAAATTACTTTTAAAGTACTGAAAGATTATTGTCCGACTATAATTTTCTAAATGATTAGCCTAACGTCAAGCTTTATACTATATATGTTAATTAACTTAATAAAAGTATATATACCAAAAACAATAAAACTATTCTGACTACATGGTGCATTAGATGAAACGATTTATTCAAAATACCATGCAAAATTGCTGAAATGACTATTAATAAATTCGAAATTATAGTTATAGTTAAAAATTGTTTGTAAGTAACTAAAAAGAATGTAAAAACAGATAATCCTGCAAGAAAAGTTATTATGTCTAAATATGAATGCTTATCATTTTCAAAAAAATCCCAAGCAGCAGCTATACTAGATAAAATCATAAATATGAATAAAACAATAATTCCAATATTTGTTTTCATCTTAATGTTCCTCAATAATTAAACTTACTTTTTATTTTTTTTTACTCATGATTAAAAGTATGACATAAAGGCAAAATCTCATTTATCGGGAAAACAGGATTTGAACCTGCGACCTCTACGTCCCGAACGTAGCGCTCTACCAAGCTGAGCTATTTCCCGGTTAACAAAAAAACTCACCAAAGCGGTGAGTTTTTTCTGTTTCTCTTGGAGCGGAAGACGGGATTCGAACCCGCGACCCCCACCATGGCAAGGTGATGTTCTACCACTGAACTACTTCCGCAAGAACAAATATTATTATAGCAAATCAGTTATCTTTTTCAACCCCTTTTTTAAAAAAAGTCACCAAAAAAACTCCGATTATTATATAATTATAACTAAAATACACTTATAGATTTAAAGGAAAAATTATGCAAAATGAATTGGAGAAACTAGTTGATCTGCCAGAAGGAAAGCTCGTTTTTACTAATGAGCAGATTCAATTCTTATTAGACAATATTGGCAATTTGAATCCACATATTAGAGATAACCTTGTCTACACCCTCTTTGCACGTGGCTTTTCAGAAAATGCATTTAAACAAAAACAGATTCAGGTAATTATCGACAGTTTTATTCAGAACAGAGGTCTTTTTAGACAAATTAATCAACCAGAAAACGATGCCGTTTTTCTAAGAACTTTCAGTGCCTTACTTGGCGCACTCATTTTAGAATCAGATAATGACAAGCCAATCTTAACAGATAGTGAACGTCAATTACTTTTTGACTGGAGCATTAGGTATCTAAAAGAAGAAAAAGATTTTCGTGGCTATGTGACAAACAAAGGTTGGGCACACAGTGTCGCGCATGGAAGTGATTTTCTGGGTGCTACTTTGAGTCACCATGATTTCAAGCCTAAGAGTGTAAGTGCAATATTTGAAGTAATTACGAGTATTTTCCAAAATTTAAAAAATCCATTTGTTGATGATGAAGAACAGCGAATAGCATTTGCTTTTTTTCAAGGCGTTCATTTCCAAAAGTTAGCTTCAGCCGACTTTAATTCATTTGTTGACGACTTCGATAAGAAAATTTATCAGCAGCTTTTACATGATGATCGTGCTAACTGGTATTGCTTGAGTTCGTGGTTTAGGTTATTACAAAATTGGTATTTTTATTTTTCTACCAATAAGGAAGTTCAAGATAATCTACTTTCGAAAATAACTGCCTACAACGAAAAAATGGGTTTTACATTGTAGGCAAACTAAAAAAGAATCCTTAAAGAAGGATTCTTTTTTAGTAGTGTCATTAGCTAGCATATTATAGTGCTAGCAAAACGATTATTTATTATTTTCTTTTTTCTTCATGTCTTCTTCGACTTCGCGCTCAATATCTTCAATTCGCTCTGGACGCATTGTTGGGAATAGTAAAACATCCCTAATTGCAGGCGCATCAGTCAAAAGCATTACAAGACGGTCAATTCCGATTCCCAATCCACCTGTTGGTGGCATACCATATTCCATAGCACGTAAGTAATCTTCATCAATCATATCAGCTTCATCGTTTCCAGCTTCACGCTCTGCCATTTGTGCTTCAAAACGCTCACGTTGGTCATCTGGGTCGTTTAGTTCTGAAAAGGCGTTACCGTACTCTTCACCCATAATGTAAATTTCAAAACGATCAGTAAAGCGTGGATCATCAGCGTTCTTCTTAGCAAGTGGTGAAATTTCAACTGGATGACCATATACAAAGGTTGGGTCAACAATTGTTTCTTCACAGTACTTTTCAAAGAAGGCATTGATAATATGACCAACCTTCCAAAAGCTTTCAACTTTAATATCATGGTCTTCAGCAATTTTGGTTGCTTCTTCAACGCTCATCTCTTGCCAGAAATCAACACCGGTCTTTTCCTTAATTAAGTCAACCATATGTACACGACGGAATGGTTTACCTAAGTCAATTTCAGTGCCTTGGTATGTGACTTTACCGTCATCAGTAACAACATTTGCGGCAGCACGAATAATTCCTTCTGCTTCATCCATGACATCATGGAAGTCCCAATATGCGGCATAAGTTTCAAGCTCAGTAAATTCAGGGTTATGATGGGTATCAAGACCTTCGTTTCTGAAAACTCGGCCAATTTCATAAACGCGTTCCATATCACCAACAATTAAACGCTTCAGAGGTAACTCCAAAGCAATTCTCATGTAAAGGTCAATATCAAGGGCATTGTGGTGAGAAATAAATGGACGTGCTTCTGCACCACCAGGGATGTTGTGCAAAACTGGTGTTTCAACTTCCAAAAAGTCCTTGTTGTTTAAGAAGTCGCGAATTGCTTGGATAATCTTAGTCCGATTAACAAAGCGCTCATAACTTTCATGATTAGTAATTAAGTCAAGGTAACGTTGGCGATAAATTTGTTCAACATCCTTTAAACCATGATACTTATCAGGAAGTGGACGCAAGGCCTTAGATAAGAAGGTTACATGAGTTGCACGAATTGTTAATTCGCCAGTATCAGTTTTCATGACTTCGCCGTCAATTCCTAAGAAGTCACCAATATCTGATTTTTTGAAAATTTGGTAGTTTTCTTCACCAACAATATCCTTACGAACATAAATCTGGATTTTGCCAGTGCGATCATATAAGTCAGCAAAGCCAACTTTACCCTTGCCTCTTTTAGCGAGCATTCTACCAGCAACTTTGGTTTTAGGTAACTCACTGTTTAATTCGTCCTTGTCTTCTTTAGTGTACTTCTCATTTAAAGTACGAGCCAAATCTTGACGGTCGAATTTTCTCATGCCAAATGGTTCAATTCCGTTTTCACGAAGTTCTTCCATCTTTTGGCGACGAACGATTAATTGGTCATTCATTTCACTTTTAGCCAATTATTTTTCCTCCATTATCTTTCACTTTAATTTCTTGCGACCTTTTGTGCCTGTCTCTTTTCATACTCATCAACAAAATTGTCAAGTAAATCGTAGACTTCTTGTGCAGTCCAAACTTCATTTATTTTAGCACGAGTCCGTGCTGAACGGGGAATTCCTTTTAAATAATATGCAGCTTGTTGGCGAAATTCCGGCACAGCAATCTTTTCACCTTTAAGCTCAACTAAGCCTTGGAGTTGATGCTCAGCAGTTGCTACACGTTCACGAACTGTTTGAGGCGGTAATTTTTCACCTGTTTCCAAGTAATGAACCATATCTTTGACCATCCAAGGATTACCCAAAGCAGCTCGGCCAATCATGACACCAGTACATCCAATTTCATCTAGTGCCTTTTGGGCAAGCTCTGGCGTAGCAATATCACCATTAGCCAAAAACGGAATATCAAGCACTTGAGCGACATCATGAAGTGTTTCCCAGTCTGCTTCACCAGCATACATCTGCTTACGGGTTCGACCGTGCATTGCAATCATACTTGCACCAGCTTCTTGTGCAGCTAGAGCATTTTCAACTGCAAAAATATGTTTTCGATCCCAGCCAATCCGCATCTTAACTGAAACGGGCTTAGAAACATTCTGAACTACCTTATGAACCATTTGGTAGATCTTATTTGAGTCCAAAAGCCATTTTGAACCTGCATCAGTCTTAGTGATTTTAGGAACGGGGCAACCCATATTAATATCAATGATATCAGCATCAGTATGTTGATCGATATACTGCGCTCCCTCAAGAAGAGTCTCCTCTGTCCCACCAAAGATTTGAATACTCATGGGGTGCTCACGCGGATCCACTTTCATCATTGACATTGTCTTTTTATTACGATAAATAATTCCGTGATCGGAAATCATTTCGCACACAACTAAGCCTGCACCAAATTCTTTACAAATCATTCGAAATGCAGAGTTAGATACTCCAGCCATTGGAGCAACAACAACCCGATTAGGGATGGTTATTTCGCGAATTTTCCAGCTATTATCCACCTAATCATCCTTTCAAATACCTTAACATCATAACAAAAAGGGCCTAATAAGCAAAACTTCAACCTTTTTATTAAGAAAAAAATTGTAGAAATTTATTCATTAGCTCTTTGGTTCAAGAAAGAAGTCACAAGGGGCTGAACGGTTATAGTAACGCAAAAATGCTTTTTTGCTTGTATCATCCACAGAAATATTGGTTACACCAGCATTTTGCATTTCACCAATTTTGGAAATTCCTGTGCTCTCTAAAATATTTTGTACTAATGAGCGTGAAGCAGTCCCATGGAAAACTAATACTACAGATTCGTTTACGTGTTTATTTACAAGATCGTGCCAAAAGTCCATTAATCGATCAGCTAATTGACGATATGTTTCACCAGTACAATAATCACTATAGTTTTCAGTAAAATAGCCTAAATCATCAAAAGCTTGCGGATATTTTGCATGAATTTCAGCTGCAGGTTTACCATCCCAATTACCGTAGTTCATTTCCTTTAAGCGGTCATCGTAAATAATTTTATGCTTCCCTTGGTCCAATATTTCTGCAGTCTGTTTTGCACGGGTCAAAGGGCTAGCATAAACATAATCGATTCGATCAATGTCAAAACTGTCACGTAAAGCTTCAGCCTGCTTAATTCCTGTTTCGTTTAATGGCAAGTTGGTACCCGAGCCGTTAATTGCAAGGGTTTTGTTAGTATCAGTTTGACCGTGACGAACGATATACACGTTTAGCATTAGTTACACTCCTTTAATTTCATTTAATTCAACTTCTTCATTATAATCAAAAATGCTAATTACCGCACCAAAATTTAATAATACGTGTGATTAATCTACAAATCTATTTCAACTTATTTTTTGGCTAAAATCGCCTTTAACTCATCTTCAGAAAAATCGTATTTTTCACCACAAAAGTTACAAGTCAATTCAGCACCATGATCTTTTTCAATCATTTCCTTTAACTGACCATTTTTCAGAGTTGTTAAAATGTTACCGTATTTTTCTTTTGAACAGTCACATTTGAATGCAACATCATCTTTTTCCAAAATCTTGCAGTCATCGCCCAAAATCTTCTTAGCCAATTCTTCAGGAGTCATGCCGTCTAAAAATGAACTGGAGAGTGCAGGTAAATTGTTAATCCGATCAATCGTTTGATCAATTAGACTATCACTGGCACCAGGCAATGCCTGAAGCATAAAGCCGCCTGCTGCGCCAATTGTGTTGTTTGGATTAACAAAAACGGAAAGACCAACAGCAGAAGGAATTTGCTCAGACTTAGTTAAATAGTAAGCAATATCTTCAGCGATTTCACCGGAAACAATCGGAACTTGACCAGTATAAGGTTCCTTTAGTCCTAAATCTTTAGTCACTTCAAGCCAACCTTTACCAACGGCCTTTTTAACATCAATATGCCCATTTTCCTTAGGTGGCAAAGCAATATGAGGGTTTTTGACATAGCCCTTAACCGTCAAATCAGATTTGGCGGTTACAATTGTTGGTCCCACTGGACCATCACCTAATAGGCGGATCGTTAACTCTTCTTTGTCAGTTAGTTCAGCGCCTGCTAATAGAACACCAGCAATTAATGTTCTTCCCAAAACAGCAGAAGAAGCCGACCAAGTGTCATGCCTAGTTTGTGCTTCTTGAACTAAATCATGGGCATTAATTGTCAATAAACGTAAGTTTTTAGTTTTATCAATTGCTTTAATTAAATAATCGTTCATTTTAATTCTCCTAAAAAAATAGAGCCTTTAAACAGGCCCTATTAATTATTAATCTTGAGGATGATCATCAGATGAATGATCAGCTTTATCTTCTGTAGTCTGTGAAGAATTTTGTTCTTCTGAAAATTCAAGTTTCTCTGGATTTTCTGGATTACGTTTTTCAGTTTCCTGATTCTTTTGTAATGGAGATTCAGATTTTTCTTCTTCAGAAGCTTTTTCTTGTCCTTCTACACCAGTTTCATCAGAATTAGCAACTGCCTTTTGATTTTCTCTCTTTTCAGCAGCAGCCTTAGCTTCTTCATAAGTAGAAGCCTTAGATTCACTTGGGTATTCTTCAACTGTCTTTTCAGGCATTTTACCAGTAGTGTAAAGCGACATAATCTGCTTTTCATCTAGAGTTTCATACTTAAGCAATGCTTCCGCAATAATACGGTGCTTTTCACGGTTATTCTTAACGATTTCAACTGCTTGTTCATGGGCCTCGTCAAGAATTTGCTTGACAGCTTCATCAATTTTGGCAGAAGTTGCTTCACTATATGGTTTAAAGCCGTAAGGATTAGTTTCGCCCTCTTTTTCGAGTTCAACCATTCCTAGCGAATCAGTCATACCGTAGTTGACAACCATACTATGAGCAATTTGTGTTGCTTGTTCAAAGTCGTTGGAAGCACCAGTTGATTGGTCACCAACCACAACTTCTTCACCAGCACGTCCACCCATTAAGCCGACGATTTGCTCCATTAATTGCTTCTTAGTTAGTAAGAACTGATCATCCTTAGGTAGCATTAAGTTATATCCACCTGTACGACCGTGAGGAACAATTGTAACCTTACGAACTGTCCGTGAATCACTTAGAACCAAACCACAAATCGAGTGTCCTGCCTCATGGAAGGCAACTCTTTGACGCTCTTTCTTTGAGATCATGCTGTCACGCTTAGCTGGTCCAGCAATTACTCGATCTTCTGCTTCATCTAAGTCATTAGCAGTAATTTCATTGCCATTACGACGAGCAGCCAATAACGCAGCTTCGTTTAGCAAGTTAGCTAAATCAGCACCAACGAAACCTGGAGTTTGACGAGCAATTTCCTTTAAGTCAACGTCATCTGCCAATGGCATGTTCTTGGCATGTACACGCAGGATAGCTTCACGACCACGAACGTCTGGCGAACCAACTAGAACTTTACGGTCAAAACGACCAGGACGAAGCAAAGCTGGATCCAAAACATCAGAACGGTTAGTTGCGGCAATGACGATAACACCTTCGTTACCTTCAAACCCATCCATTTCAACTAACAACTGGTTCAAAGTTTGTTCACGTTCATCGTTACCGCCACCACTGGCATTTCCGCCACGACGACGACCAATGGCATCAATTTCATCAATGAAAATGATACTTGGTGCGTTCTTCTTAGCATTAGTGAACAAATCACGTACACGACTGGCACCAACACCGACGAACATTTCAACGAAGTCAGATCCCGAGATTGAGAAGAATGGTACGTTGGCTTCACCAGCAACAGCACGAGCAAGCAAAGTCTTACCAGTTCCCGGAGGACCCTCGAGTAAAACCCCAGATGGGATTTTCGCACCTAACTTAGTGAATTTAGCTGGATTCTTTAAGAATTCAACAACTTCAACAAGTTCCTGCTTTTCTTCTTCTTCACCGGCAACGTCAGAAAAACGAACCTTATTCTTCTTTGGATCTTCTGGCTTAACGTGAGAACGACCAAAGTTCATAATACCGCCGTTACCACCACGGCCGCCACCGCCACTACTTTGACTAATCATCATCCAAAGCATGACAATAAACAGAATAGTTGGCACCAGCATTACAATGGTTGAGATCCAGTTGCCAGACTGCGATTCGCCTTGAGTGGTCATTTTCGTGCCACTCTTTTCAGCTAAGTTCTGAACATTCGACACACTCGAATCATTTTGAAGCATAGTTGTTGAGAAACGCTTCACTTTTGATCCAGAGCTACCATTAAAGAAGTCAAGACTGTTACTTGATTGGCTTTTAGTATCTTGGGCCTCTTTGTAACTGCCTGATACAGTGTAAACACCGTTGGCAGGCTGAACGTTAAAGTTCTTGACCTTACCGTCATTCAAATCTTTGACAAATTCCGAGTAGCTGATGTTCTCACTACCACCGGAATTATCGGTGCCACCAAGTGCCCAGTTGATTCCTCCTAATAATAAAAGGAAAACAACTATATAGAACAAGCCATTTGAAAACAGCCGATTCCGGTTATTTTTCATAAAAATCCTCCACAAAAGTTCCTAGAGATATACGAATAAAAGTTTAACACATATTTCAGTATCACTCTATTATTTTAAAATTTCTTATCAAATATTGCCATATAGATAAAAATGACGTTTATGTTCTACCTTTTTTTGACTTGAATAAGTATCCTCAATGAAGACCACTTCGCTATCCGCAAGAATAGCCAAGCAATATGGCCGTAGCACATTAGGAATGCCGCTTTGAGCAAACTTTTTCTTACTTTTGACGTGTTGGCCATTTTTTAGACTAAGTTTAGCACCAGGCTCAGTTGGTCCAGCATATATTCTAGCGCCTTCTGGAATGCTAATCTTAGCAATCAAGTTGCCATTAGCATTCAACTTATCAGTAATGACAAATTCCCTACTGCCAAATTTAAAATTTTGTCCTAGTTCAACTTGCTGTTTTTGCTCAATGTCTGGCAATGGTTTTTCAATCAGATAAAAATAATCTTGATAAGGCAGTAATTCAAAATTGCCTAGATTATCATTAACGCGCACATGCCAGGTTTTCCAAATAAAGTTTTGCCAATACAGTACTTTCTGCTTTTCAGTTAGAGAAGTCAGATTTTCTTTTTTTAGCCGATAGAAAAAACCGAGATATTCACTGGGCTGCTCTATCTGCTCAAAGTCACCAGTAATTAGCGATGTCATTAAGTTCATTTGCTCGCTAAAACGCCAAGCGCTGCGCTTTATTTCTGGGTTTTCAGCCTTCAAGAGAGGCACAATTTTATGTCTTATCCGATTACGTAAAGCGTCATCCTCATTATTGGTTTGATCAATCACAAAAGGAATTTGACGTTTCTCTACATAAGTTAATAGCTCTGCCTTTTCAACTGTTAGCAGTGGTCGTAACAAAATCTGGTCATTCATTTTGCTAACTGGTTGCAAACTGTTCATTTCACTTGGATTACCAGAACGGATAAATTTAAGCAAAATATTTTCCAGCAAATCATCACTGTGATGTGCCGTTAACAAATAGTCGCCAGCCTTATTCTTCATTACTTCAGTCAAAAACTGATAGCGAACTTGGCGCGCAGCTGCTTCAATTCCTTTTTGCGGTTGCAACTGTTTCGACCATTTTCCAGTAACAACTTCAATTTGCTTTATCTGACAATAATTACCAATTACTGTATCCTCGCAATTGGAATCAACACGCAATTGGTGATTAAAATGAGCCGCAATTAACTTAAAATGATATTGCGCCTTAGCTTCATTAGCCATGTCAAGGAGTGCCATTGAATCAGGTCCACCACTTGTCGCTACAACAAGTGTTTTACCCTCTAACGGCAAACTATTTGCTTTAAAGAAGTCATCAATCAGCATAATTGTTCAATTCTTGCTGCAGTTTTTTGATTTCTTGCTCAGAATCAGTGATTGTTTTGGTTAAAACAGTTAAAAACTGCTCTTTTTTTACATCAGAAAATTCATTAGTATGGTCAATTAAATTCGGATCATTTAACCGCATTCTTGAAAGACCAATTTTACCTTTAAAATTATTAATTACAACTACACGAATAGAATCACCGATCTGATAGTTAGCACGTTCACGCACCCAGTTTTCGCCAAAATCACTTTGGTGAATGAGTCCCGACGTATGCTTAGGAAGGGTAACAAAAATACCCAAATCGGTGATGTTGTTAATTGTACCTGTAACACGTTGTCCTACTTGAAATTTCATCAATTATCGTCTTTGCCCTCAGGTAAATTATAAATTGTCTCATTTGGTTTAGAATATAAAAACTTAAAGCGGACAAGTTTGGCCACGTAATCAGGATCTTTTAAGTCGTCGCGCTTAGCTGTCAAAGCACGTTTTTGCTTATCAATTTGGCTGAGCGATTTTTTCTGCGTTTGTACTTGCTCATTGATGCGCTGTGTTTGTACACGCGTAACCGTAAGTTGAATACCTAAAAGTGCAAACAAGACTAAAAAGACGGCAATAATACGATTGCGTCGAATTCGGTGTACTTCTTTTTCCCGTTTTTCTTGCTTACGCTTTAGGCGCGCAATTCGCTCTTCTGGACTAAGCGAATTATAGATACGTGGTCCTTTCATAATTTTTGTCCTCTGTAATTCTAAAATACTATTTAATTATAACAAGACCATTCATAAAAGTCATTAAATAACAAAGTTATCATTCGATTAATTCATAAAGTTCACTTGCCTCTGCTTTTTTGGTTGTCTCGCGGATGTCACAGACTTTGGCCTTAACCTCTCTTGAGCCATAACCCACTTCAATAACGTCACCGATTTTTACGTCATAACTTGACTTAACAACTTTGTCATTTACTTTAATTCGACCTTGATCTGCCATCTCCTTGGCCACGGGTCTTCTTTTAACTAATCTTGAAATTTTCAAAAATTTATCAATACGCATTTTTTACCTCGTTATCTTTGAATAATGTCACTTGCTGCTGTCATAAATGTCGTTAATTCATTAAAAAGTCGCCGATGATGGATATCCGCTGGTAAGTCTAATAAAACGACAAGGCGTTGTTGCGGTGACAGATTAATTTTAGCCTTGAACGAAACATGCTCGAGTGCCTTAAAAATGTTAGGCCCCTTCAGTTCTTTACTTGCACTATTATTAAATTCAACTTTCACCTGCTGCTTAATTTGGGTAATGTTAAGCACTTGCGCCAAATCAGCTTCAGCTTTTAGTTTTGAAATTGCCAATAGATTTTCAACAGGTTCGGGATAATCACCAAAGCGGTCAATTAATTCATCTTGAATTTGCTCAATGTCATCAGCATTAGCCGCTTTGATCTTCTTATAAAACTCAATCTTTTCTTCTTGATCCGCAATATAGCTTTCAGGAATATAGGCTTCCAATCCAAGGTCAATCTCAGCGTTACTCTTATCGACCTTTTTCTTGCCTTTACGGCTTTTAATTGCATCAGAAAGCATTTGTGAATAAAGGTCGTACCCAACACTATCGATGAAGCCGTGCTGCTGGGCGCCAAGCATATTGCCAGCCCCTCTAATCGATAAATCGCGCATAGCAATCTTAAAGCCTGATCCAAGTTCGGTGAAATCGCGGATTGCTTCTAATCGTTTTTCACCAATTTCTGTTAAGACCTTGTTTGGCTGGTATAGGAAGTAAGCATAGGCAAGCCGTGCACTTCGACCAATTCTACCGCGGAGCTGGTAAAGTTGGCTCAGGCCATAGTGATCTGCATTTTCGATAATCATTGTATTGACATTTGGCATGTCAATTCCCGTTTCAATAATTGTTGTTGTAACCAGAATATCAAACTCACGGTTTAGAAAGCGATAGAGAATATCCTCCATCATATTCTTGCTCATTCGTCCGTGGACACTAATAATTCGTGCCGTTGGTATCAAGTCCTCCAGCTCACTTACAACATCATCAATGTCGTCAATTCGATTATGCAAATAAAAGACTTGCCCACCACGTTGCATTTCACGCAAACAAGCATCTTTAACTACACTTGGAATTTGTTCCATTACATAAGTTTGAATTGGATAACGATTGGATGGCGGAGTTTCCATAACAGATAAGTCACGCACACCAACCATTGACATATGCAAGGTTCGGGGAATTGGTGTGGCCGTTAAAGTTAAGACATCAATGTTAGCCTTCAATTCCTTAAGGCGCTCTTTATGCTTAACACCAAAGCGCTGCTCTTCGTCAACAATTAACAAGCCCAAGTCTTTAAACTGGACGTCTTTGGATAGCAATCGGTGCGTACCAACTACTAAATCAATTTTACCGCTTTTCAATCCTTCTGTGATTTCCTTTGATTCTGCTGCGGTCTGGAAGCGTGACAAAACCGCATAGTTAACCGGAAAGTTTTTGAAACGGTCTTGGATTGTTTCAAAGTGCTGTTGCGCCAAAATGGTAGTTGGTACTAAAAACGCTACCTGCTTATTGTCCTGTACTGCTTTAAAAGCCGCACGCAAAGCCACCTCAGTTTTACCGAAACCAACGTCACCCACAAGTAGCCGATCCATTGGTTTGGGTTGTTCCATATCATGCTTAATTTCTTTAATTGAACGCAACTGGTCTGCCGTTTCAACGTAAGGAAACGAATCTTCAAACTCTCGTTGCAATTCATCATCCTTTGAAAAGGCAAAACCTTTTTCTGATTCTCGCTTAGCGTAAAGGTCAATCAAGTCATCAGCAATGTCCTCAACTTTAGCTGCAACCTTGCGCTTAGTTTTAGCCCATTCACTGCCACCTAGCTTATTAACATGAGGCGTTTTACCTTCCGAAGCCACATATTTTTGCACTAATTTCAATTGATCAGCTGGCACAAATAATTGATCACCGTGCTGATAGGTAATCGTAATGTAGTCGCGTTTAACACCGTTGTTTTCTAGTGTTTTGATTCCTTCGAACCGGCCAATACCGTGGTTAACGTGAACTACATAATCACCTGGTTTGAGTTCATTATAATTACGCAAACGTTGTGCATTTTCCAAAGTCTTGACACGTCGACGGTGATGGCTCATTTTATTAAACAGCTCATGCTCTGTCAGATAAACCAAGTTGTTTTTCGGTAGTGTAAAGCCGCTGGCAAAAGAATCAACAATGATTTGTGTCTGTCCTTCAACAAGATCATCTTTAGCAACAATTGGAATCGACATGCCAAATTCAATCATTGTTTGGCTGATTTGGCGTGCTCGCTTTTGATTGTCAGCTTGCAAAATAACTGTTTGCTTATTTTTTTGATACGATTCAATTTCTGTTTTTATCAAAGGCATCTGACTGAAAAATTGTTGCGGCTCACGTGTTTGCCAGTCAAATAACTGATCAAGCCGAATCCGCCCAATTGATCGTTGGAATAGTGAAAAATAAAGGTGATGATGATCATCTTTAGTCCAAACGCGATTAAAATCAGCTCTCAGCTCTTGACCAGGTAAAATTGCACCAGTTTTCAGTTCGTCGTCAATAAAACCGGCATTTTGCTGATCAACTGTTTTAACAGCTTGATCAATTAGCGGCCAGTCATCAAGCATGATTAAACCATCTGCACTTAAATATTTGAGTAAGTTACTTGGTTTCTCGAGTAAAAAATCAACCAAAAAAGCATAATTTGAGGGCAAAGTAGAACTATTTAGCTCATCCAGAGTTTGGGTAAAGTGATCCTTCACTGCTTCTTCTGGGGCAGGCGCATCCCCCATTGCCTTAGTTATTTTAGTCACAGCCCGTTGAAAGTCTGCTTCCGTAAAAACACGGTCTTGTGCAGGACCAATTGTAACATTGTCGATTACATCTTTGCTACGCTGACTGGACAAATCGAATTCTTTTATTGTGTCAATTTCATCACCAAAAAATTCTATTCTGACCGGATTTTCGCGATCCAGAGGGTAGATATCCAAAATATCCCCACGCAAAGCAAATTCACCCACTCGCGCAACCAAATTTTCACGGCGATAACCTGCTGCTACCAACCAACTTGTCAATTGGGCAAGGTCAAATTCTTTTCCCGTTTCAAAATCACGCTTTGTAGCGCTATATTGCTCTGGTCTAGATAACTTATACTGCAAGCCTTGCGGCGTGGTTACAACAATCCCCATTTGTCCAGTCAATAAAAAATTAAGCGCCTGAATTCGGCTACTTAATTCATCTGGCGAACTAACAGCAGTTTGGGTTGCAATTGTAGCATCAACTGGAAAGATTTGAACACTTCCATCAGGCATAACTGCATTTAATTCACTATACCGCTTCTGTGCCTTATTTTCGTTTTCTTCTATTAATAATAGTGGACAGTTAAGCGAAGTCACAATCTGACATAAGAGCAGACCAAAAGCACCGGCATTAGCGCCGGTGATTAATGAACTTTTGACTTTAGCTGTCTTATTAATGAAATCTGTTAGTTCTTTATCTTCTTTAATTAACTCTGTTAAGCGCATTTTAATTATATTTATTCATCAAAAATTGACTGTCCTTACCAGCAATAAAATCGTCGATTATTTCGCAGCTAGTATCGAATGCAGCATCCATTAATTTCTGTTGCTGGCTGTCAAATTGCGATAAAACCCATGAAATAACGCTAGATTCTGTCACGTTGTCGGGATGTCTAATACCTATTTTTAACCGGTTAAAATTACTTGAACCCAAGTCACGGATAATACTCTTAATACCATTATGACCGCCTGACTTACCATTTGCACGAATGCGGATTTTACTTAACGGCATATCCATATCATCATGAATGACTAAAATATCTTGTGGATCAATCTTAAAGAAGTGCGCAAATTGCGCAATAGAGCGCCCAGAATCATTCATATATGTTTGTGGCTCAAGCAAAATTACGTCTTCACCTTTAATTTTTTGTTTAGTATATTTACCCTCAAACTTTTCCCGTTCAAGAACCAAAGAATTTTTAGCTAAATACTGATCAAGTGCCATAAAGCCTGTATTGTGCTTAGTTCCGTCATACTTTTTGCCTGGATTTCCCAGACCCGCAATTAGTTTCATCATATTTCCCCTTAATTAAATAATCGTATTTAATGATAGCACATTCAACCCAACTCAGTTTCTCTCAGACTATTACACTTTAGTTTCAGTGAACAAAATTACTTTTTTATTTAGCTCACACGTGCTAAACTCTATTTATTCGAAAAAACTATTTTAATTTTTATTTAATCAAAAATCATATGGTATAATTGATTAGATTATTTTTAAAAACGGAGGCAGTTTCATGCTCATCAAATCTTTAGTTAGAAAAAAAGATTATCTTACAACAGTTAACGAACACGCAACGCTTGAAGAAGCACTAAAGACTTTAGAGGAGTCTGGTTTTCGGTGTGTACCGATTTTAGATGATACCGGTACAATCTTCCGCGGTAATATTTACCGCATGCATATTTATCGTCACAAGTCTGAAGGTAAGGACATGAGCCTGCCAGTTACCTACTTACTGAAAAATGCTACAAAAACTATTAAAGTTAACTCACCATTTTTCAAAGTTTTCTTCACGATTAAGGACTTACCTTACATCAGTGTCTTAGATGAAGACAACAAGTTCTATGGTATCTTGACGCACTCTCGTCTGCTTGACATGTTGTCAGCTGCTTGGAATGTTAAAACTGGTTCTTATGTATTAACTGTTTTAACCGACAATTCTCGTGGTAATTTAGTTAAAATGTCAAAAGTGATTAGTAAATATTCAGAAATTGCTGGTGTTATGAGCTTGGATTCATCGCCAAACACAATTAATGATAACTTTGTTAGACGTATTCTCTTCACCCTACCTGCTGGTGTGACAGATGACACAATGAAGACCATTGTTACCAAACTTGAAGCAAAAGGATATGTGGTTGCAGAAATTGAAGACTTACAAGCTGGAATGACCATCATGAGTGATGAAAATCCTGGTGTCTTCTTAAGTGAACCAACTGAAGACTAATTTTTAACCAAGATAAAAAGCACTGCTACTTAATTGCAGTGCTTTTTTAGTACCTTTATTTTTCATAATAAATCCGAGGTAAACGGTCATCAAGTAAACAAGCAACCTCATAATGGATGGTGTCCACGTAATCAGCCGCAGCCTTAATGTCATTAGGCGCTTGCGGATTATTTGAAATTAAAATTACTTTTGTTCCTACTGGCATTTCATGCGGCAAACGTACCATCAGCTGATCCATACAAATCCGGCCAACAATTGGACAGTACTCATCTCCCACTTTTACCGTAAAGCCCTGAAACTTTCTAATAAAACCGTCGGCATAACCGACAGGAACAGTACCAATAATTTGGTCACTATCGGTAACATAAGTTGAGCCATAGCTGATGCCCTGATTTTTATGAACCGTATGTACCTGAACTAATTCACTTTCAAAAGATAAGGCTGGCTCTAGCTTAAAACGCACAGGCAAATCTTGACTTGCGGGATTAGACGATGGATTCAGGCCATAGGTTCCTATTCCAAAACGAACAATATCACTTTCAACTTGTTGGTGGAACTGGCTTGCAGCTGTATTATCTGCGTGAATCCACTTAGGTTTAAGCTTAAGTAGGCCTTTAAAATGATTAAGGCACTCAACCTGCTTTTTAAAATACGAATCATCGCTACTATCTGCTGAGGCAAAATGGGTATACATTCCTTCGACATTAAAGTGATGATTGTCCAAAAGAAAATCGTTGGCTGCAAGAAAATCCTGATCTTCGCTGAAGCCAATGCGTCCCATACCGGAATCAACTGCAAGATGGATTTTCAGCTCATTGTCTTCTCCTGTAAGTTCTTTATCGGCCTCTTTTAGCCACGCCAAATCCGGAACAGTCAAAGATATATCATGTGAGGCAGCCAGTGAAACGTATTGCGTAGGTGTGACACCTAGAACTAAAATAGGTGCCTTAATGCCTGCCTGCCGCAATTCCAATGCTTCATCTAAGATTGCCACACAAAAGCCGTCAATGCCAACTTCAGTCGCGGCTTGAGCCACTCTAACTGCTCCATGGCCGTATGCATTAGCTTTGATTACTGCAAATAATTTTTGTCCAGGTTTTAGTTGCTGTTGTTCTTCTTTTAAATTGTGCTTAATCGCTGCTAAATTGACATAAACAGCGGCTGGGCGATGTATTCCAGGTACCATTTTTATTTCTCCAATACAACTAAAGTAACTATTTCATGATTATCATGAGTAATACTTGACCAAATTTTGCCTTCAAACTTAGCTGAAGTTGTTATCGGATGACCATTTTCATCCCAAAGTGTTTCGACATCTTGTAAGCCAAGGTCTTTTCCTAAACCAGTTCCCACTGCCTTGGAAAATGATTCCTTAATTGAAAAGCGACCACCTAAGTATTCAACCTTACGCTTACCAGACATTTTTTGATACTGGGCAAATTCATTTGGTGTTAATGCCTTTTTGGCAAAGCCATCACCTTTGGCAACTATTTTTGCTACACGTTCTACTTCTACTGCATCAATACCAACACCATAAATCAATTTGCTCACCTCTTAAGCCAAAATTATAATACAAAAAAAGAGTTGCACATAACCACAACCCTCTTTTTAGCAAAAACGTTAATCTTTTTTGTTTTTAATTACGAAATCATGACCACTACCTGAGCGGTTTGAACGGCCACCGCGGTAACTGCTATGACCACCGTGATTACGATCGCCACCGCGATAATTACCGTGACCGCCACGGCTATTACCACCGCGACCGCTGCCACGACCATAATGTCCACGGCCTCTGCCGCCACCATTGCGGCGACCACCACCGTTACCACCTTTATATGGCAATGGCTTTTCGGAACTAATAGTTACTTCAACATCAGAAGAATCTTTTGAAAGGTTCTTCAAAAATGCGGAAACTAGGTCGATGGCTGAGTAGTTTTCAAGTAACTCACTAGCGTCATCAGTGTACTTACTCAAATCTTCCTTCATCAAGTCTTCAATCTTAGTCTTAGCAATCTTTAATTGACCACGAAGCGCTTGATCATCTGAAGGTGGACGAAGTGGAGTCATCTTTTTCTTAGTTAATTGCTCAATTGTACGCATGTAGCCAAGTTCGTTTGGAGTAACAAAAGTAATTGAACTACCATTTTGACCAGCACGACCTGTACGACCAATACGGTGAACATATGAATCTGGATCTTGAGGAATATCATAGTTGTAAACGTGAGTAACACCTGAGATATCAAGCCCACGTGCTGCAACATCGGTAGCAACTAAAATATCTAATTTTCCTGCACGGAATCTCTTCAAAACACTGATTCGACGTGCTTGTGACAAGTCACCGTGAATGCCAGCAGCATTATAGCCACGTGCTTGCAAACCGCGAGTAACTTCGTCAACTCTTCTCTTAGTTCGAACAAAGATAACCGCTAAGTCTGGACTTTCAACGTCAATTAACCGACACATGATATTGAATTTTTCTGCGTCCTTACAGCGAACGTAGTATTGATCAATTAAATCAGCAGTTAATTCTTTAGTCTTAATGCGTACAATCTCTGGATCGTGCATGAATTTTTCACTAATGCGCAAAATTGGTTTTGGCATTGTGGCACTGAAAAGCAAAGTTTGGCTGCGATTCTTCACATAACTCAAAATGCTTTCAATATCTTGAATGAAGCCCATGTCTAGCATTTCGTCAGCTTCATCAAGTACAATTGTGTTGACACCTTCCAAGTTGATTGTCTTACGCTTTAAGTGGTCAAGCAAACGACCTGGTGTACCAACCAAAATTGCTGGTACATGGTTCTTAAGTGAGCGAATTTGGCGGCCAATGTCTGCACCACCATAAACTACTTGAACACGTGCTTTTTCATCACGACCCAAGCGGAAAAGCTCCTCCTGAGTTTGAATAGCTAATTCACGTGTTGGTTCGATAATCAACGCTTGAATAGTTTTATTGTGTTTATCTAAATTTTGTAAAATTGGCAAAGCAAATGCTGCAGTTTTACCTGTCCCTGTTTGCGCTTGACCAATTACGTCTTTACCCGCTAAGGCAAGAGGAATTGTCTGTTCCTGGATTGGCGTTGCTTCTTCAAAGCCTGAACGTTTAATTGCTTTTAAAAGCTCGTCATTTAATCCTAATTCTGAAAATTTCACTAAGTTCTCCTTATCTAAGCCGCTTTACTACTTTTTCAAGGTGCATCCCATGTGATCCCTTCAGAACAACAATGTCGTGCGGCTTAATATCATTTCTCAGATCAGCTATCAATCGCTGCATCTGATCTTCTTTATAATAATGTAAATTCTCTGGCTCATATGTGTTCTTTAGAACATCAGCTAAATTTTCCATTTCTGAACCAAATAAATATACTTCGTTAATCACTTGCGGATCAAGGCAATCAGCAAGTCCAGCATGTAATGCAGCCGATCTTTCGCCTAATTCAAGCATATCACCTAAAACGGCAATTCTGCGACTGCCCTCAGGGACCTGAATTTGACCAAAGCTGGAAATAACTGCGCGAACCGCTGTTGGGTTTGAGTTATAGACATCGCTCATGATGTCTTCGCCCACATCGCCTTTTTCCCATTCCATGCGATCAGCTGTTGGAGTAAAGCTTGCTAATGCGGTAGCAATTTCTTCATCACTTTCACCAAAATGACGACCAACGCATAGCGCCGAAAGAGCATTTGAAACATTATGTTTACCAATCATTGGGATAGTAAATTGGCTGTCAGAGTCGTTGACTGTAAATGTTGCATGATGCTTATAGCTACGATAGCCAGTTGCATAAACGCTATCAGTTTGGTCAAAGCCAAACGTGATTTTAGCTTGCTCAAGCTTTTCAGCACGCTCACGTAAAAGTGGTTCATCCCCATTATAGATGAGCTCGCCATCTTCACGCAAGAAATCGGTAATCTCCATTTTGGCATCAGCGATGCCTTCACGCGAACCTAAATACTCAATATGAGCTTCACCAATCATGGTAATAACAGTTACGTCAGGATGGGTTAGCTCACTTAACTGGTGTAATTGACCAGCGTGATCCATTCCCATTTCCAGAACTAAAATCTCTGTATTAGGTTTCATGTCCAAAATAGTCATTGGAACACCAATTTCATTGTTGAAGTTGGCGTCAGTCTTGTGGACATTAAAACGCTTAGCTAAAACCGCTGCAGTCATATCTTTAGTAGTAGTTTTACCATTAGAACCAGTAATTGCTACTACTGTAGGATTTACCTTGTTAAGGTAATATTGCGCTAGTTGTTGCATACTCAAAAGTGGATCGTCAACCTCTAAAACAGCAATGTTTTCAGGTTTATTAGGACGGTCTTTTTGCCATAAAGTTGCACTAGCGCCATTACTAATTGCACTATTGATAAAATCATGGCCATCACGTTCGCCTTTTAGCGGCACGAATAGTCCGCCTTCAGAGATTTTTCTTGAGTCGAAGGCAACAGAAGTAATAACAGTTTGGTCGTTACCTTCACAAGTCGAATTAATTGCTTTGGCAATTTCTGCCAGTTGCATTTTCATCTAATACTCTCCTACCTAAAAGAAATTTTGCTCAACCCAACATTATGTCTGCATAATTGTTACAACATAATAATTACGTCTTACATAAAAAAGCAGCCCCAATGGGACTGCTTCCACCAGATTAAAGATATTACTTGTTGACACCATATTTCTTGTTGAACTTTTCGATTCGTCCATCTGCTTGAGCAAACTTTTGCTTGCCTGTGTAGAATGGGTGAGAATCTGAAGTAATTTCAACTCGAATCAATGGGTAAGTTTTACCTTCGTAATCTACTGTTTCTTTTGACTTTAAGGTTGAACCAGCAACAAATTTTGCACCTGTTGCGGAATCCATAAAGACAACTTCTTGGTAATCTGGGTGAATGCCTTGTTTCATGTTTATTACTCCTTTGCCATGACTCTCTTTCAAGCCATAGATTAATCGATTAACGTTTATTACAATAACATTTTTCCGAGTCAATTTCAAGATATATTACTAAACTAGCTTTTTATTAATTAAGAACAATATCGCTCGGCTTTACTTCTTTGCCAAAATAAGGCTTCAGTTCTTTATTGTAATCTGTCACAAAAAAGCCTTGGTTTGTTAGTTTAGTGATTTCTTGGTTAGTCCAATCAAGTAGAGATTTATTGCCCTTTTTAACTGCTGGCGCAATGTATTGATTAGGACCAATGTTTTTAATCCCAACCGTATAACTTGGATTTCGTTTAACCCACGCATACAGATATGAATTGTCATCCGCTAATGCAGCAGCTCGTTTATTCTTAATTGC
Organism: Lactobacillus sp. M0390; assembly: GCF_016102085.1. NCBI lineage: Bacteria > Bacillati > Bacillota > Bacilli > Lactobacillales > Lactobacillaceae > Lactobacillus > Lactobacillus sp. M0390. The sequence continues at coordinate 105,395 of NZ_JACFPH010000002.1, forward strand.
ATTAAACTGTTGCGTTTTTGAATCAAATTTTAACAAGCTGACCCCGCCTTTTTCAGTAAAATAATTCTCAGCAGTAGTACCCTTATTCACAATAACCGTTTTGTTTTTCAATTGACGCTCATTACTAATCGGTGCATTTTTGGGTGAAATCACACCAACAGATACCTTCATATAGGGTCTAGCAAAATCAGCCACTTGCTTACGTTCTGGTGTCACTGTAAAGTTGGCCAAAACAATATCAGCTTTGTCAGAATTCAGTGTGTCAACCCGATTGTTGGCGTTGACCTGCGTAAACTTTGCTTTTACGCCAAGATCTTTGGCCATTCTGCGGGCCAAGCGTAAGTCATAACCACGCCGGTTACCATGTTCATCTACCCAACCATACGGTGGCAAATCACCAAAAACCGCTACACGCAAAACGCCACGCTTTTTTATTGCGACTACACTGCTGTCGCTTCCGCCGGTACTATCATTTAACGAGGACCTGAAGCCAAAAAAGGTAACTAACAAGACAACAATTGCAGCTGACCAAATTGCTATACGCCTTTTAAGTTTATTTTTCTTCATTATAACTCCTTAAAAATCCATACTCTCTAAAAAGTCGCGCGCACGTTCAGTTTTAGGTTGGGCAAAGAAAGCTTTTCCTGGCGTATTTTCTAAAATGCGCCCATCTTCTAGGAATAGGACTTGGTCCGCTATTTGTTCCGCAAAGCCCATTTCATGCGTCACAATAATCATGGTCATATGGTGCTTTTTTGATAACTTAGTCATTATCTGCAAAATGCCGCGCACCATTTCTGGATCAAGTGAAGCAGTTACTTCATCAAACAGCATTACCTCTGGGTGCATGATTAAGGCGCGCACAATAGCGATTCTTTGCTTTTGTCCCCCAGACAATTCTCGAGGATACGAATCCGCATACTTCTCAAGCCCAACGTCTTTTAATAATCCTTCTGCTTCTTGAGCCACCTGATCTTTTGCACGCTTCTGTACCTTAGTAGGAGCTAATAAAATGTTTTCCATGACAGTTAAGTTAGGAAATAAATCATAACTTTGAAAGACCATACCGATTTTTTGTCGTATCTCTTGCCAATTTTTATCGGTTGGCTTGATTTTTTCACCTTTAAAATAAACCGCACCGCTACTAAAATCTTCCAATCCATTAAGGCATCTGATTAAAGTGCTTTTTCCTGAGCCCGACGGACCAAGTAGAGTTAGAACCTCACCTTGATGCAACGTAAAATTAATATCGTGTAAAATATGGCGATCACCATAAAACTTGTTTAAATTTTCTACTCGTAAAATTTCTTCTGTCATTTTTCTTACCTATTCTCTTTAGCTGCCAACTTTTTAGACCAAAGTGACAATGGATAATCGATGATAAAGTACAAAATAAAAATCAGACCATAAATCCAAAAAACTGCAGTCGGATATTTTTGGTTATTAGCTTCAATAATTTGTTGACCAATTGCAATTACATCCATAATACTAATCATCATTAAGAGCGAAGTTGTTTTAATTACCCGCGTAGCGAGGTTAATCGTTGCAGGCAATTCCAACTTAACTGCCTGTGGTAATAACACATAGCGGAAAAGCTGCGTTTTACTTAAGCCTAATGCCAAACCAGATTCTTTTTGCGTTACTGGTACTGATTCGATAGCTCCACGGACAATATCACTAAATTCTGCGGCCACCCACAATGCAAAGGCGAGAATCGCCATCCAACTAGCCGGCCAGTTAATGTTGAAACTGCGTGGCAAAATGTAATAAACCAAATAAAGCAGGACAATTGTTGGCACAATTCTAAAGAACTCAAGGTAAAGCCTTAGAATAAAGCGTAGTGGCTTATTAGGTAGTGTTCTTAGAATTCCCAAAAGTGTCCCCAGGACTAAACCAGCAGCTAGACTATCAACGGAAATCCACACAGATGTCCACAATCCCTGCATGATTCTGGCAAAATTGTTTCCTGCAAAAAGGACATTAATCACCGAATGTTCCATAGCGCACTCTCCTTTCAAGCAAATTCAAGAGCAAAATAATTGGAATGAGGATGATTGCATACGCAACAACGAGAACAAACAAGTATTCATTAGAGCGGTAATACATACCAATTAAATCAAGTGCTGTATTTGTTAATTCTGGGATAGCAATTACAGAAAAGATTGAAGTTTCCTTAATCAAAAATATGACGTTAGCAGCTAGTGCAGGCATACTCAGTGCAAAACCTTGTGGAAAAACCACATAACGCGCTAATTGTAAATTATTCATCCCCAGCGCCTTACCGTTATCAATTTGGGTCTGGTTAACACCACTAAAACCACCGGTAAATCCTTCTGCCATATAAGCACCGCCCAGAAAAATTAGTCCAATAATGCCACAAGTTGTAGCGGACATTTTCAACCCAATAACAGGAAAAGCATAATACAGGAAAAATAATTGAATTAATAATGGTGTATTTCTTGCCAGTTCAACATAAGCTGTAAATAGCTGACTTAAAATTGGCACTTTAAAATACTGTATCAGGCTGCTTAGCGCACCAACAATTAGCGAGCCTAAGATACCAACAAGCGAAAGCCATAAAGTTAGCTTAAAAGCTTGGGCAAAGATTGGTAAACTGTGACTAATAACTTGCCAGTTCATTTCTATCCCCATTTCTAAATAAAAAAGACCTATTTATCCACATGGACTTCATAGGTCTTGTCTAATTCCAATAACAAAAAACCACGAGCCGCGTCGGCACGTCGATTCTTTAATTAAGCAGTTATTAACTTTAAGAATCCGCGTGCCAAAAGATTGTCCACATTGTTTTTAACAAAACAGACTTTTTGACATTGTGTTTTACTTACACCAAGTTTAAACATAGTTTGTACTCCTTTTTTGTAATAACTGTTACTCTTCACATGCTATGCTTATACTTACTTTTTGTCAACAGATTTGCATCATTCATTTTTAATTATTTTTTATCAATCAGTTACTTCAGAGAGTAAAAAAGGCACCCCTAACGGGATGCCTTTTGATTAGCTTAATTTTAAGCTTGTGATTTTTCTTTAATTGCCTGTGCTGATTGCTCCAGCAACTCTTCTTCTTCAGGAGTTAACGCTAACTTAATTTTAGCTTCAATTCCGTTACGTCCAACAATTGTTGGATATGACATATAAGTACCGTATTTTTCTTGGTAACTTGAAACTGGAAGTTCAGTATGTGAATCAGTTAAAATTGCACGTACAATTCTGACTGCAGCTGCGGAAACACCATAATTAGTGTAGTGCTTACCCATAAATACTGTTTGACCACCTGTCCTGATTTCATCTTCAAGGTCATCAAGACTCCAAGAAGCTGATTTTGCTAGCTCGGTGATTGGTTGCTCCAAAACTTTGACGGTTGACCAAGCAGTAAATTGAGAGTTACCATGCTCACCCAATGCAAAACCACTGATTGATCTTGGATCAACGTTGAATTTTTTAGCTACGACTTTCTTCATTCTAGCTGTATCCAAAAGTGTTCCTGTTCCCAAAACATGTTCTTTTGGTAAGCCTGTTAATTGTTGATAAAGGTTGGTAATTGCATCAACTGGATTGGAAATTACCAGCAAGATACCATTAAAACCACTCTTTTTAATCGATTCAGTAATTGGTTGCAATTGCTTCTTATTGTATTCAAGCTCTTGGAAACGGTCGCCCTTAGTTTCAAGCGAAATCTTTCCTAGTGTACTAATAAGAACTTCTGCATCTTTAAGAGCATCATAATCATTAACTACAACATTTGTGTGATATGGCAAATTGGCCATTGCATCTTCAAAATCAACTGCATCGGCATTAACCTTGCCTTCGTTGACGTCAATCATTACCAAATCATCAACTAAGCCCGAAATAATTAATTCATGTGCAATCGTGCAGCCAACGTGGCCATCACCGATAATTCCAATTTTAGTAGACATAATTTTTAACCTTTCCTAGATTATTATTATCGCTTTTTGCGATACATCTTTATAAAGCTAATTATAGTTTTTCTTCAGCCTAAATTAAACTTTTTATCGTCTAAATTAATCAGAAATTTTACTTAACTTGTTCAACTTCTGCCTTGGTTGGAATTGAAGGCTGTGCACCATAACCTTGAACCGTTAACGAAGAAGCCTTGTTAGCAAATGTAATTGCATCACTTAAATTAGAAAAATCTGGTTTTAAGATACTGGTCATCGCACCAATAAAGGTATCACCGGCTGCTGTAGTATCAACTGCTTTTACTTTGAATGCAGGAATCAGACCTTGCTTATCTTGAAAATCGTAAAATGCACCCTTGTCGCCAATTGTAATTATGACGGCGGAGACACCTAATTCATGAAGTTTGTCAGCTGCTTTTTTAGCACTTTTTTCATCGACAACTTCGACTCCTGTAATAGTGGCAGCTTCGGTCTCATTAGGGATAATAATATCCGTCACTTGCAATAATTCAGCCGGAATTTCAGTAATTGCTGGTGCTGGATTTAAGATTGTTTTTGCACTATTCTGACGCGCGATTTTGAATCCTTGAATTGTTGCCTCAATTGGTGTTTCAAACTGCGCAACAACAAAGTCACTTGCAGCAATCAGATTACTATTTTGCTTGATATCCTCTTGGTCAAAAGCGTAGTTAGCCCCAGAATAAATGGTAATTGAGTTTTGACCAGAATCATCTACCGTAATAAAAGCTTGACCTGTTGACTCATTAGCAACTTCCTTAACACCATCAAGGTTAATGTTTTCTTTTTTTAATAAAGCAAGCATTTCCTTACCCGGTGCGTCATCGCCAACGGCACCAACAAAACTAACAGCACAACCAGAACGCGCAGCAGCTACTGCTTGGTTGGCACCTTTTCCACCAGCTGCCGAATAGTGCTCCTTGGCATGGATTGTCTCACCTGGTTTAGCCATCTGCGCAACACGTAAATTAGTATCTAAGTTAATACTTCCTATTACTGTAACTTTGTTCATTTTTTCTCCTTATCAAATCAAAAGAAAATCATCTTTTGTTATTCAAAAAGCTTGTAAGCTGTAATTGCTTTCAATTTAGCAAAAACCATACTTCAAATTCAAGTAGGCAAAGAAGAACTTTACTTAAATTTTGTTATTAGTTCAACGACTTTCTTTTTATTTTCATAATCCTAGCATATAATATTTATTAAATTTATTTTCCGTTCTTGTTATAGGGTAATTATTATGAAAAGACAACTCAATTTCTTCGCTGCCCTTGCCACTGTCATGGGAACCATGATTGGTGGCGGAGCTTTTTTCAAAATAGCTAATATTTCATCATTAACCCACAACGCGTGGTTAAGCATTCTAGTTTGGCCCCTGGCGGGCTTCATTACCCTAATGGCGGGACTCAGTATCGCTGAACTGGCGTCCGTTTTCCCTGAAGACGGTGGACCAGTCAGATACCTCGACGAAATTTACGGTCCCAAAGTTTCATTTCTGTTTGGCTGGTCACTTATTATTATTTATTACCCAGCCAACATCGCCGCACTTTCAATTGTTTTTGCAACCCAGTTAAAAGAAATTCCTCAGTTTAAAAACTTTTCAACTACAATCATCGCATTAATTGTTATGCTGGTTGTTTTGTTAATTAACTGGCTTGGCTCTAGACTAAGTGGTCAAGTTCAAAAAATTACGTTGGTCATCAAGTTATTACCAATTGCAGCAATTATCATTTTTGCTCTCTTTTACCAGGGACCAAATCAATTGGCTGGAGCACCAGCTCCACATTTAACATCAGGTGCTGGTGCAGCAACCTTTGGTCAGGCGCTATTGGCAGTTTTATTTGCCTATGACGGTTGGCTTAGCATTGGTAACTTAGCCAGTGAAATTAAGAATCCGGCTAAGACTTTAGCCAAAGCAATTATCTGGGGACTATTCGGCGTAACTATCTTTTACACCCTACTCAATTGGAGCTATGTAAAAATCATTCCTTGGTCCAAGGTAGTTGGTAATCAAACGACTGCACTATTAACCGCGCAAAAGCTTTTTGGACACTTCGGCAGTATTATCATTGCGATTGGTATTTTGGTTTCTGTTTTCGGTGCCATCAACGGTCATACGCTTTTGGGCTCAAGAATGCCTTACGTTTTGGGTAAAGAACATCAGTTACCTGCTGCTAAATTCTTTGGTTCACTAAATAGTAAAACAATGGTGCCAACAAACAGTATGCTCTTTGAATGTGCTATTGCGACAGTGATGATTTTCTCGGGAACATTCGATTCACTGACCAATATGCTTGTTTACGTTTCTTGGATCTTTTCAATCCTGTTATTTGTTGGTGTATTGATTTTAAGAAAAAGGCAGCCGGAACTGGAGCGTCCTTATAAGATTCCCTGGTACCCACTGCCACCACTGCTAGCAATTTGCGGCGCTCTCTTTATAGTGATTACTACCACGCTAACGCAGCCCGTCTTGTCGGCAATTGGTATTCTACTCACTTTGAGCGGCTGGCCTGTTTATCTCTATGTTCACCGCCAAAAAGCAAATTAAAAAGGTTTTGTCTTATATGACAAAGCCTTTTATTTTTGCAGATTAAAGTTCTTGATTGACTGAACGAAGCTTTTGAGTGCCTTCGATTTATTGGTCTTTAAATAAATTAACTGCATTGAGTATTTCTGATTCTTTTGCTTTGATCGGAAGTGGCGATATACGATTTCAGGATCAGGCTGCATAATCTGATCGATTAAACCGCGAGGAATATATGCAATACTTTGGTTTAGCGCCGTACTCGTCATCAACTGCTCAATTGAAGACACACGCTCAATTTGATAATTTCGTATTTTTTCATCAACCGTTGCTGCAAAGGTCTTACGCATGAAGTCGGAATTTTCAATGCTGTAATAGCACAAGGTTTGTCCCACTAAGTCGTCTTCATCAAGATACTCTTTTTCACTCAGCTTGTTCTGCTTACTAATTCCCAAAACCATTTCGTTTGAATAAACAGGCACATATTCATACAAATCGGCTTGTGGAATATCGTAACTACCGTAGTGATTAATGTACGCACAATCTAATTTATTCAGAGCAAGATCAGCTAAACTGTGCTCAACGCTTTCTTCTGTCGTAAAAAAACTGATTGGTGGTTGTGATTTTGATTTTTGGTAGTTAATAATTTCCTTTTCCATAATAAAAGCATCAAAAATGGAAAAATAGCCAATATAAAGGGTTTCTTCAACTGACTTAGCAATATTTTTCAATTCTGATACGGTGGAATCAAAATTATTCAAGTACTCCTGAGCACGCTCTGCAAAGTACTTTCCAGCAGGAGTTAAAGTAATATGATTATTCGATCGCTTAAACAATTTTACTCCAATTTCAGTTTCAAGACGTGAAATTTGGCGCGATACTGCTCGTTGTGTCACAAACTTTTGCTCAGCTACCCTACCAAAGCTTCCTTGTTGAACTACCGCTAAAAATACCTTTAATTGTTCATTATCCATTTTATTATCACCCGTACTTTTATGTCCTACTCGTGACTAAATTCACTATACCACATTACTTCTGTAAGCGGTTATACTTTTTGTGTAAAGAAAAAGGAGATTTAATAATGAAAACTAATGAACAATATGATGTCGTTATCGTTGGTGGTGGTGCTGCAGGTTTTACTGCTGCCTACCAAGCTAGTCATCGCGGCCTTTCAACTTTGGTCGTAGAAAAAGGCCGTAATACTGGTGGTAGTGGTGAATACATTGAGGGTGCTTTTGCAGTTGATTCTTACTTACAAAAAGAACACAATGTTGCTTTAACTAAAGAAGATGTTTTAAACGAAGAACTTGAATATTCTCATTATCGTGCTGATACTCAAGTTTGGAAAGAATATATTGATGCTTCAGCAGATATTATTAAGTGGTTAAAAGACCTTGGTGTTGAGTACTTAGATGTTGCTCCTTTAGGTAGCGGCTACCGCACATGGCACTTATTCAAAGGACTAGGCAAATCAGTCATTCATGATGTTTTAGAGCCAAAGGCTAAGGAACAAGGGACTAATGTCATTACCTCAACCACAGTTGCTAAAGTTAATTTAGATAGTAAAGGCAATGTAACTGGCGTTGAACTAGAAGATTTAAGCAATCATGAGAAAAAGACTGTTGCAACTAAAGCTGTTGTTTTGGCTACCGGTGGCTACTTAAACAATGAAGATATGATTAAGAACGATACCCATTATGATGCAGAACAGATTATCCCTGTTAACTCAGAGAAAAATACTGGTGATGGTCTTAAACTCGCTTGGGACGCTGGCGCTCAAAAATACGCTATGGGGACAGCAATGCTATTCGGTGGCTATTTAAAAGATCACACTAAGCCTGGCTACGTTTACCGTTATTCCGAACTTAACGGTGCAGCCGATCAGCAATCACTTCTATGGGTTAATGAAAATGGTGATCGTTTTGTTAATGAAGAAGTTGTTGATAACTTTGCTTTAGCTGGCAATGCACTATGCACCCAGGGTAAAGTTTTTACAATTGTTGATCAGAGCACAATTGATCATTTAACAGACGATCAATTGTACAAACAAATGGGAACTTGGGACTACCACGACACTAAATTGCCTCATCTTAAAGAAGAAATGCAAAAGGCATTTGATGAAAAGGCTCCTTATTTAACTAAAGCTGACTCAATTCATGAATTAGCAGAAAAGGTAGGACTAGAGGATCTTGAAAAGACAATTGAGCACTATAACGAATTAGCACATTCTGGTAAAGATACCGATTTTGGTAAAAAGTCTGATTTCTTGATTCCAGTAGAAAATGGTCCTTTCTATGCAATTGAGTTAGGTGTCGGTGCCTTCTGTACGATGGGCGGTTTGAAGACTAACACTGAACATGAAGTACTTGATAAAGCTGGTAAACCAATTAATGGATTGTACGCTGCAGGCAATGACGCTGCGGGGATGCTAATTGGTGATACTTATGGTCCTAACATGCCAGGTACTGAAGCAGGCTTTGTCTTTTACTCCGGCAAACATGTTGCAAATATTATTTATGATCAACTCAAAGGATAATCTATTTAAAAAAACAAAATATGTAAATTTAAAAAGCCAGAAATTTTCACTGAAAGATTCTGGCTTTTATATATCAAAAGTAAATTTTATTTTTTGGAATTTCTTTTTTTAATACTGGAATTAATTTCTTTTACAGTCTGCGTCTGTGACAAAATAACGATTAGCCAAACGACAATATAAACTAATACAAAGACACCAATCAACCAAAAATTAATCGGCCAATTATTTATCCAGATCATTATTAAAACCAGTAAAAGTGTTCCTAGCAAATGAACGCTAAAGGCCATAACAAGCGGTATATCCATTGCAAAAATCATAGATAAAATACCTATTAACCCAGAAATAATGAAAACAGAAATAACACCTAAGGGACTAGTAGGAACACCTGGGAAAGCAAAGGTAAGTATTATCAAATAAGCAATTGCACCAAAGCCCATACCAGTAAAGAAATAGTTAATGAAATTACTTAATTTTCTCATTTTAAAGACCTAACTCTCTTTTTAATGCAGGCAAATACAGTCTAGAAACGTCAGCTTTTAGATTGTTTTTTAAAAGTGCAATCATATTTCCTGAAAAACCTACTTCTATCGATTCCAGAAAATTGATATTAATAATGCCGTGTTTTGAAACCTGAATAAAGCCATCACCCAGTTTTTCTAGTACCTGATATAATCGACCAGTTGTTTTTATTATGTTTTCAGTAGTATAAAACGTAATATCTGTTGCTTGAATTTCTACTTTAATAATTTCTGTACGCTTAATTGTTACTATACAGTCTTCCACTTTAATTGGTAAAAGATCATATCTTTTTTTGCCAAATTTATGCAAATAGCTAATTAAATTATTAACTGCTTCACTTTTTTGAGCTGCTTTAATTTCAACTTCAATTTCTTGTTCGTCTAAAGTCGAATCTGTTTTAAATTCAATTTTCACTTTACTTATTGCGCCTTCTATCAGTGATAAAAGAAAGCAATCCAATTACCAAAATTAGTATTGCAATCATTAATAGCAAAACAAGCATATTATTTAGTCGACAACTATCCATTTTAAATTGTATTCCCAAATAATAAACAAGATGACTTTTTACATGAGTTGGAAGATCTGCCAATGTCTGTTTAAGTAAAAAGTCTCTTAAAGCAGCTGCTTCATAACTACTTGGTATTAATTTTACCAAACTTTGTGCTTGGGAGACCAATATACCGTATGGCAAATAAGTCGCTACAGCAAAGCCAGCAGCAGCTCCTAAAACGGCGGAAAGTCTGCTAAAAGTAGTGCTGGAATGCATGAAAAGCACGATTATTTCGTCTAATAAAGTTGCTGCAATCGCACCTACCAAGATATACAAAAGTCCTGGTAAATAGGCTGATTGAGGAATCGTAATATGATCAACTAATGAAAAGTACATTGCCATCACAACAAAAGTGATGATTTGCATAAAAAAGCTGACTACTATACCGGATAAAATATATGCAAAATTTTCTGCAAAGCGTGATATTCCTGTCAGTTCAAAATCGGCCTCAGCTCGAGTTTCGCGATCACTTACTTGTTGACCCAAAGCTTGAAAAGCCGTAGTAATGCCAGAAACTGCAACGATACCTGCTATCATCCATAAATCCAACATCTTAGTCACATGAGGTAATTGCTGCCAATTGCTTTTTAAATTATTTTGCAAAAAGCCAATATAGATAAAGAAGGAAATCAGTGCACCTAGGCATGACATGAATACACCAGGAATGTTAGAGAAATAAATTTTCAAATTTCTACGAAATAAAGCAAACATTTAATGTATCTCCTTTCCGGTAATTTGAAGGAAGGCATCATTGATTGTTCCTTTGCGGTACGAGAAATCAGTAATATTTTCTTGATTAGTTTTTAAAATTCCAATTGCTTCTTGAGGAGATAATGAATCAATTTCAACCTGATTGTGACTGAACTGAATGACTTTTTGTTTAGCCTGTAAAATTTCGGTGTCATTTACAGTAAGAATTAGTTTATTAGGGGCAAATTCTGTCTTGATTTCTGCTGCAGAACCACTTGCAAGAATTTGACCATTTTCCAAAATATACATTTGATCAGCATTTTCTGCCTCTTCTAAATAATGAGTTGTCAAAAATATAGTTAGGTTTTGCTGTTGTTGCAATTTGGTCAATAAGTTCCAAATAACAATTCTGGTTTGAATATCAAGCCCTGTAGTTGGTTCATCTAAAAAGAGCAAGTCCGGTTTACAAATCAGTGCTCGAGCAATGTCTACCCTCCTTTTTTGTCCACCTGATAAAGTGCCAAATTTTTGATTTGAAAATTCTTTGATATCCATCAAAGCAATTAGATGTTCAAGCCAATCTGGCGAATAATTGCGATACATCTGAGCTCTTAAATAAAGGTTATCTTTGACTGTTAAAGCATTATCTAAAACACTATTTTGGAAAACTACCCCTATTTTAAGATTTGAAGCTTTTGAAATGATTCCCGAAGTTGGTTTTAATAGTCCTGTTAACATATTTATTGTGGTAGATTTGCCTGCGCCATTTGTTCCCAAATACGCCACTAATTGTCCTCGCTTGATTTGAATATTAGCTTTGTTAACGGCAATTTTATCACCAAATTTTTTAGTTAACTCCTGCGTTTCAATTAACATAGCGACACCTCTTCTTCAATTTAAATTAAGCATACTAGCGAAAACGAAATTTGTAGCGCATTTGGTAATAAGAGGCGAAATAGTAATCACAAGAAGCTAAAATTAAGGCATGAAAAAAGTGCGAGCCAAATTTATGGTCAGCACCTTTAATACTTAAAATCAATTTATTTACAATCAATTTAAAGGCTTTAAAAAAATATGTAAATCTAAAAGACAACCAAAAGGCTGTCTTTTTAACTTGACAGCGTACTTAGATTACTTTTGCCCCACTTAGTATCAATTCTTAAAACCAGCATTGACTTTAAACTTAGGTTCAATGTTAATCTCTTAATCGGGAGGTAGATAAAGCTAATGAGCACAATAAAGGAAATCGCAAAAAGACTAAACATACCCGCTTCAACTATTAGATATTATGAAAAACAAGGTCTGTTAGATATTCAGCGAAAAAATAATAACTATCGCGAATATAGTCTGGAAGACGAGCAAAAACTGAAATTAATTTTAGTAATGAAATATTCCGGTTTTTCTATTAAAGAAATTAAAGCATTGCTGACATTAAATAATAATCCTACTATGGAGGATCAATGTATCAGAGAAACAAACAACTTAATTTCAAAGAAAAAGAATGAAATACTGGAAAAAATTAATAATTATCAAAAAATCGTAGCGTTATTAGACATGTTGCAGCCGCTAGCAATTGCTAAAACCACAACTCAAAACAAGCTTGCACTGGAACACCAAATTGATTTGATTTTTAAAAAGATAAGTAAGGAAAAATAGAATGAACACAACAGTCTTAATTGGCCATCCATATCCAAAAAGTTATAACTATGCAATCCTAGAAAGGGTAAAAGAAAAGACAAATGCAACCGTAATTAATTTGATTGAAGATAACTTCAACCCTGCCATGCTTTCCAACGACTTAGCCGGATTTTCAAGAGGAAACTTTGCTGATCCACTTGTAGGAAAATATCAGAACATTTTATCGCAAACTGATAAGTTAATTATAATAACCCCAATATGGTGGTATGGACTTCCAGCAATATATAAAGGGTTCCTTGATAAAGTAATGTTAAAAGGTTTCTCTTATCGTGAAGAAAGTGGTCGATTAGTTGGGACTCTAAATAATATTAAGGAAACAATTTTAATAACAACTGCTGAATCACCTAAATGGTATATAAAGTACTTTGCTGGTAATCCAATCAGAACTTTACGAAAACGCGTATTTAAAGACATGGGTTTGAAGAATGTAAAATGGGTTCACTTGGGTAACATTACAAAAACGAGTGATAAAAACAGAAACAAGTTTCTTGACTATGTTGAAAGAATCTCTTAGTTGTCATCGTTGAGTATAGTAATACTATTTATGTATGAAATAAAAGCATCTTTCTCTGTGAAAAACTTTTGCACATAAAAATAGCTAACAGCAATTCTGCATTAGGAGCAGAAACATGTTTCATGAATCAATTCCCATATAATATATAAATCTTTTTCAAATAGTTTCAGGGAGATAAACTAAATCGGTCACATAAAAATTTAATCTAGATACATATATCGATGATATAATAGAAATGTCATTTCGTTTTGAACTATTACTATATCTTGTTAATAGTACTTAAAATTTAAATCAACGTTTGAGGTGTGCCTTGACTAAAGATAACAATAATAAATCAAATTTTTGGGATTATAAAGGAAGTTTCCGAACTGATCTTCATACACTAGGACATTATCCTGCTACGATGGTTCCAGAAATGCAATTAAAACTTATGAAAGACTGGAAAAAAAATTGCTATTCAATAATGTTGGATCCGTTTGCTGGATCTGGAACATCTTTAGTAGAAGCACAAAAGTTAGATATGGAAGTAATCGGGATTGACCTAAATCCATACGCAATTTTACTTTCTCAAGTTAAAACACATGATTATTCGGATATCAAATGGAACAAGGTTATGATGCGAATACATAAAAAAATTGAAAGTGAAGATTTTAGATTCCCGATTCATAACTTTAGTAATATTAAAAAATGGTTTAGACCGGATATTATCAAAAGCCTAAGCAAGATTAGAAATATAATTATGTCTGAGTCTGATCCATGGATTAGAAAATTCCTATGGGTTTGCATGTCTGAAGTAATATACACTCATAGCAATGATCGCACCTCCACGTTCAAGTTATATCAAAAGCCAAAAAATCAAATTAAAAGCATACCTAATGATATATACAGTGAATTTGAAAAAGTATTGTCAAAAAAACATGTTTTTTTGCCTCAAAAGAAATTACCTAATTCATATATATACTCGGGTGATTCTATAAGCATATGTTCAAAAATTCCCACTGAATCCGTTGACATGATTTGTACTTCGCCTCCATATGGGGAAAATGCAACAACTGTTACTTATGGACAGTCTTCCATTTTATTCTTGAAATGGATTGATAAAAATGACTTAGAAAGTTCAAACTTAGATTCACTACTATCAAATTATTCCGCTATTGATTCTCTAAGCCTTGGCGGAGCAAAAGCAGATGAATATGCATATTCATCTAAAACCCTAGAGCAATACATTAACAGCATAGACTCGTCTAAGCAAAAAAAGGTCAGAAAATTCATTTCTGATTATTGGAAAATCGTAAAACAACTTTCAAGAATAATTAAAAAAGACGGATTAATCATTTTTACTGTAGGTAATAGAGTAGTTGATAATGAGACTCAGCCATTAGATAAACTGACTATCGAAATGTTCGAAAAAAAAGGTATTAATTTAGTTGATGAATTCTCAAGAAATATTCTGTTTCGTCAAACCCCACAAAGAACATCTAAAATAAACAAAAAAATCAAATCTATGAGTAAAGAAAAGATTCTTGTATTCAGAAAGGGAAACAAATGGTAAAGCTTCAGGCAGCTGGAAACGTTATAACAGAACTATCACAAAAAATACCAAGTAGTGAATTCGCATTAAAAGAGCTTATTAAAAATTCTTATGAGGCACAAGCTACTGAAGTGAATATTGAACTTAACGATACTAATAGCGATTGTGCAGAATTAGTCATCTCAGATAATGGCTGTGGAATGACAGAAAAGAATATCACGTCTTTACTGACAATAAGTAAAAGCGAAAAAAAATTTGGTAAGAAGATTAATAATCGATACGTTTCTGGTGAAAAAGGAATAGGTTTTTTTTCTGTATTTAAATTTGGAAACAAAGTAAAAGTAAAAACTTCCGTGCCCAAAGAGCATTTTGTATATAATTTTAGTTTAGATTTAACTCAAATTATTAAAGAAGATAATATTAGTACGATTGATATTCCACTTCATAAGAAAAGTTCTTCTACTTTCAATGGTACAAAAATAATAATAAAAGATTTAGATTCTGAAACTATAAGAATCTTTAGAAAAACAATGAATGACCATGGAACCTCTTCAAGACTTTCTAATATAATAAATGATTCCAATTTTAAAATAAATATTGTAATTAATGGAGTAAAAGTAGTTAATGACAAGAACCCTACTAAAGACTTTGAATCTACTAAGATTGCAGAATTCAAGTATTCTTCCATTCAAAACTATCTTCATTATCGGATAATTTACGATAATGAAGAATATCCATATAGTATTCTTGAGGGAGATCCAGAATATCTTAAGTTAATAAAAAGAGAAGATTTTAAAATTAACATTTCTATAAATGTTTACAGTTTTAAAAACACAAAGATAAAAACTAAAAATGCTCCTAGAGTATACTACTATAGTGATTACAACAGAATTAAGCCATTGGTATATATAAATGACTCTCTGTTTGAAGACAATAACATTTATAACACAGAAATTAATGCTTCTCGTAGTAGTAAATATGTCTTTAGACAACAAACTGGAATTATAACTATTTACCTGTCTAATGACAGGATTTTACAATTTAATCCTGATAGAACAAAAATTAATGAGTCTCTCAATTACGAATACTTAAAATCGTTTACTAATTATCTTTCAAGAATGTTCCAAGAAAAACTAAGATTACTTATAAGTAAAGGCAGTGATACAGTTAAACACATGCCTCTTTCAGTAAGTAAAAACAATAAAGCATCATCTCAGATGGATTTATTCAGCTCAGATGAAGACTATACTGACACCTCAGTTAAAGCACTTACTAATGATGGCTCGGTTGGAGAATTTACTGACACCCCAGCTAAAGCAATTACTAATGACAGCTCGGTTGAAGATTCTACTGACAGTCTAACCGAAACACCTATTAATGTTTCGACTGGTCTTGCCTATACATATGACGAATTAATCACTTTAAAAGATTCCGAGGGTGGATCACGAGTTAAACCCCTAAGTTTAGATATTTCCCCTGAAAATGATGCAAGTATTGATAAAAGAAATCAAACTATTACTTTTAATAGTTCTGAATTATATACATTAACTCAAACATATAAAGATAAAACCACAAATGAGACGAAAATTTATGAAATTCAAATTAATGCCACAAACAAAAATAGAATCTCGAAGCAAACAAAATTTTTTATAGAATCGCTAGTTGACGAAAGCGACAAATTACCGTGGCTATTAAATTTTAAAAACCAAATAAATAAAGTGTATTGCATGAAAAATATGGATATAGTTTTTGTTTCTTCAATTAGGACATTTGTTGAAGTGACAGTAGTAGAAATTGTTAAAGCTTTAGAAATAACATTTTCAGAAGACGATCCAGGACTCAAGAAAAAGCTAGAAAAAGTGTTGTCTAAAGAATATGCCAAGGATAGTTTTTTAGACAACATCAAAGATAAAAGGCTTAAACAATCACTTGAATCATCTTATAAACTAATATTGGATGAAGAAAATAAAATTTCTACGATTGATGTATTAAATATATATACACATTCAGGAACAAGGATACTATCAAAAAATGATGTTGAAACAAGAAAAACTTGTATAAAGTTCTTATTTTCGTATTTAAATTTCGTATTAAATAATCGTATATAATTAACATAAGTTTTTATTATCATAAATATCTTTATTATTTTGAATAATCTATGATTTTAAGAGTTTAGAGCTATTCTTCTTATCTACTAGAAACAACTTATTAGTTTTATCAAAAAAGACCACCGGAACTCGGTGGTCTTTTACTATTTAATTGCACTGGTTAAAATAAAAAATCCGCTTTAACTAGTATAAATACTGTTTATTTTTATAGGCTATAGTCACTAACCCAACTAGTAATAACTTTTACTTTATTGATACTTATTCTGACTTTGAGATTACATTATCCAGACTACTCGTATCGTTCAAGTCAGCTTGTAAATACTCCTGACTATTTACTGGTAAATGTAATTCAAAATTTTCTATTGGTTGAATGCTGACAGTGACATCCTTCATTGTTGCGGCTAAAACATGTCCACCAAATGATAGGTTATCAGCTAAAAAGTGGTTATGAAAGCCTGAAACTCCCACACCTTGAAAAACTTTAGGAGTGTAGAAAGTAATCATTGTCCCTGCAATATTTTCTGCCTCAAATTCAACCTGATTTTGTGCAATCGCTCCTAAAGATGGATAGGGCTTTTGCGACTTTTTAGATGATCTGGTTCTAATTTTTTGGAAAACTCCTTTAGTCAAAATAGCAAAAAACTGATTTTGGCCATTATTAACATCAAGAACATCATTAAGCATTTGCTCTAATTCAACATTTTGATATTGCTTAAATTCACGATAATTATCATTGCAAACATCTGCATAGGTTACTTTAAAATCTTTTGGTAATTCAACTGCTTTACCACTCGTATCGATTTTATAGCCAACACCGTTTAAAATAACGAGTTCACCATCCACACCATCACCAGTGCCGATGCCAATACTTCCATGTGTCAATAAATCTTCAATCGGCATTGTGCCATCCAATAAACCTTCAACTAACATTTGCATTGTGCCGTGTTGGTATAAAGTATTTGCCATATTATTTCACTACTCCATCCTTTTAGATTTTTTATTTCTTAATCACCAGAAAGCAAAAAACAATCGGAACATAATTAGTTTTTACAAATCGGTTTAATACCAATGAGCGCTTAACTTAATAAGTCCAGATTGTTTATTTTTATTCCCATTCAATTGTTGAAGGTGGCTTGCTCGTTACATCGTAGACGACGCGGTTAATGTTTGGCACTTCATCGACAATTCTAGTCGAGATTTTTTGCAAAACATCCCATGGCAGACGGGCAAAATCTGCTGTCATCCCATCAATTGAAGTAACTGCTCGAATACCAATGGTGTAGTCATAAGTACGGCCATCACCCATAACACCAACGGATTTAATTCCAGGTAAAACAGTAAAGTATTGCCATACGTCTTCTTGCAGTCCTGCCTTTTTAATTTCGTCACGTAAAATAGCATCACTGTCACGTACAATTTTTAGTTTGTCTTCTGTTACTTCGCCAAGAACTCTAATACCAAGACCGGGTCCAGGGAATGGTTGACGCCAAACCAAATCGTGTGGAATACCTAGTTTTTCGCCCAATTCGCGCACTTCATCTTTAAACAACTTACGCAATGGTTCAATCAACTTGAAGTTTAGGTCCTTAGGAAGACCACCTACATTGTGGTGCGACTTAATTGTCTGTGCTGTGTTAGTTCCACTTTCAATTACATCAGTGTAAAGGGTACCTTGAGCCAAGAAATCAACATCCTTAATTTTCTTAGCTTCATCAGCAAATACTTCGATAAATTCCTTACCAATTATTTTACGTTTTTGTTCCGGATCAGTGACACCTTTTAGTTTATTTAAAAACCGTTCTTGAGCGTTCACACGAATAATGTTCACACCCAAATCACGATTTAAGGCTGCCATTACTTCGTCACCCTCATTTTTACGCAGCATCCCGTGATCAACGAAAATTGCAGTCAATTGATCTCCGATTGCTTTATGTAAAAGTGTTGCGGTCACACTGGAGTCTACCCCACCGGATAAACCAAGAATGACCTTTTTGTCACCAACTGTTTTTCTGATTTCTGCAACTTGTAAGTCAATAAAGTCGGTCATTGACCAATCGTTTTTGGCACCACATACTTTAAAAGCAAAATTACGTAAAATGTCGAGACCATATTGTGTGTTGCGCACTTCGGCATGGAATTGAATACCATACATTTTGGCTTGATCGTTTGCAATCGCAGCAATCGGACAGTTTTTACTTGAAGCAACGACTTCAAAGTCCTTAGGAGCCCCAGTTACTAGGTCCCCATGACTCATCCACACATATTGCTCTTTTGGTAAGTCACTGAATAAAACGTTGCTAGAATCTTCAACTTCAATTTCTGCACGACCGTATTCGGAGTTGTCAGCTTTTTCAACCTTACCATCCAGATAGTACGACATTAATTGCATTCCGTAGCAGATACCTAAGATTGGAATCCCTAAGTCAAAAATTGCTGGGTCAACCTTAAGTGCATTTTCACCGTAGATACTATTGGGACCACCAGAAAAAACAATCCCTTTTGGATTAATTTCCTTGATTCTCTCCATACTGATGTCATGCGGTAGGAGCTCAGAATAAACCCCAAAATCGCGCAAGCGCCTGGTAATCAATTGATTATATTGACTACCAAAATCTAAAACGATAATTTCATCAAAATCGTGAATGTCTTTTTTCACAGATATCCGAGCTCCTCTTCTAAAAAACATGAATTTATTTAAACTGTACTAAGAATTGTCTCTTTGGTCAACTACTTTTTTCACTGGAAATTCACTTGTACAATTTAACTATATTTGATCGATGCTGTTTAAAATTCTGAATTTTAACTTCACCTTGCACAACTTAATTTGGTTTGTTAGAATTCACTCAACAAGTAAATATTAATCTATATATTGTCGTAATGTGGTCGACAGTCTCTACTCAGAACCGTAAATTCTGAACTATGGATAAACAATAACAATTAATTCAGCGCAAGCTGCCTTAAGGGTCTTTTTTATCATAGTTTTGGTAGAGAAGGCCCTTTTATTTTTCAAGGAGGAAATTGTGAAGCTTTTAGAAGATCGGATCCGTCAAGACAGTGAGGTTCTACCTGGTGATGTACTAAAAATTAATTCTTTTCTGAATCATCAGGTTGATCCAGAGCTGATGATGGCTGTGGGCAAGGAGTTTGCTCGTCTGTTTGATCAAAGCGGAGTTACAAAAGTATTAACCTGTGAGGCTTCTGGTATTGCTCCCGGAGTAATGGCAGCATACGAACTTCATGTGCCAATGGTTTTTGCCCGCAAGAAAAAACCATCAACACTTAATGATGCGGTTTACTGGGCTGACGTATATTCCTACACCAAGAAAACCACAAATCAAATTTGTGTAGAACAAAAATTTTTACATGAAGACGACAACTTATTGATTATCGATGACTTTTTGGCTAACGGCGAAGCAGTCAAGGGAATGATTAACATTGCTAATCAAGCCAAGGCTAATGTGACTGGAATTGGTATCGTGGTTGCGAAAACTTTCCAAGGTGGTAGCAGCTGGATTAAAGAACACGGCTATCGTCTAGAATCCTTAGCAAATATCGCTAGTTTAGCTAACGGTGAAGTTCAATTTGCGGACGAAAAATAATGAAGCAAGAAGAAGTTAGTCACCAAAAAGCAGCTATTTTAGGTCTACAGCACCTATTGGCGATGTACTCTGGTGCAGTTGCCGTTCCATTATTAATTGGAACCGCGCTAAAGTTCAACGCAGAACAAATGACTTATCTTGTCTCAATTGACATCTTTATGTGTGGGCTTGCAACACTACTACAACTCATGCGAAACAAATATTTTGGTATTGGTTTCCCAGTAATCTTGGGTTGTGCCATCCAAGCGGTTGCACCTTTACAAATGATCGGTCAAAAGTTTTCGATTAACGATATGTATGGTGCCATTATCATTGCTGGAATCTTTGTCATCTTGATTTCTGGCGTTTTTGCAAAAATCAAGAAGTACTTTCCACCAGTGGTTACAGGAACTCTAATCACTACTATTGGTCTTACGCTGGTCCCTGTGGCCGTTCAAAATATGGGTGGTGGCAATGCTAGTGCCAAAGACTTTGGTAGTAGCCAAAACCTGATATTGGCCTTTAGCACAATGCTCATTATCTTGGCATTAGAAATCTGGACCAAGGGCTTCTTGCGGTCAATCTCGGTTCTTATTGGCTTAGTTGCCGGGACCGTAATTGCGTCTTTGATGGGACGAGTGTCCTTGACACCAGTTTTAGAAGCTTCCTGGTTTCATTTACCACAGTTATTCTACTTCGGTGTTCCGAAATTCGAATGGTCATCCAGTTTGACCATGATGATTATCGCATTAGTTTCAATGATTGAGTCTACCGGTGTCTTCTTTGCTACAGGTGACCTAATCGGCCATGATGTAACTGAAGAAGATTTAAAAAAGGGGTATCGTGCAGAAGGATTAGCACAAATCTTTGGTGGTTTGTTTAATGCTTTTCCGTACACTACCTTTTCACAGAACGTTGGACTACTTCAACTGTCAGGTATTAAAACAAAAAGGCCAATTTATTGGGCAGCTGGCCTGTTAATGGCTATGGGACTGTTACCAAAAATTGGTGCACTAGTTACTATTATTCCTACTCCTGTTTTAGGTGGTGCAATGCTGGTAATGTTTACCATGATTGCCGTTCAAGGAATTAAAACACTTGTAAAAGTGGATTTGAGTGACAATAATAATATCCTAATCATCGCAATTTCAGTTGGCTTAGGACTTGGCGTCACTATTTATCCACAATTTTTCAAGAACTTACCTGCAACAGTTCAATTATTTTTAAGTAACGGAATTGTTATCACCAGTTTATCCGCTACACTTCTAAATCTTTTATTGAAGGGAGGTGAGTCAAAGGAAAAATAGAAAAATCAAACTGCAAATATCATGTGAACAATTATTTTCCCTTAAAATTGTTTTGTTCGCGCCAAAAGGCATCTTCTAAGTCGAAGATGCCTTTTTTAATTACCAAAATAGCTCACGCTCTATTCAATTATTGCATTCAATTTCTGTTTGGACTCATTCCCAAAATCCATATTGAAATATTGCGTGCAAGTTTCTAACATCAATTCGCCAATCTTTTCAAACGGTTGATCTTCTATTTTTTCCACGTACTTCATAATTCCAACTGCTGTAACAAAGATTAGAAAAACTTGTGTTTCAGGCAAAATCTCAACCTTAGCACCTTTTGTCCTATATCCTTCTATAAACGAGCTAATCAGATTTTTGTTTAAATTAAAATCTTGATAAAACAGTTTAATGAAGTCTTGATAGTTTACACCTTTCCTTGCTCGCTCAAAGTCGATTAAACGCAGTTTCCCATTGACAAATTTGTAATTGCGCACGCCAACATCACCATGAAGTACTACCGTGGAATAAGCACATAAATCATGTGCAATTTTGGCTTTAATTGGATTAAATGCTTTTAACAGTTCTTCAAGTCTGTCCTTGACCACAACGTTTTTTAGACTGCTAACATCCGTCTCAACCTTTTTAAAAAGCTGTTCATTAAGATAGATGCCCTCAAATGGTTTTACATTTTGATGAAAAGCTGACAATTCCTGCCCTATTTCAAAAGCCAATTCGGTTGTAAGCGGTAGTTTTAAGTCTATCGGATCACAATCCTTCATTATTAATATGAAGCGCTGCGGATTTTCAATCGTAAAAAAGCCTAATACGCGTGAATTAAGTTGTTCATTAACAGCTTTTTCGGTTAAAAATTTACCTTCTTGAAAAAAAACTTTGACAAAAATCACTTGTTTATAAAGTTCACTATACCCAACAAAAGTGCTGTTTAGTGACTCATGCGTTATTTGGGTTAATGTTGCCTTTAATTTTTCCTGTAAAACTTTTCTAGTTTCCATATGTATATCTCTTTTAGTCTCTATAGCTTTTTATAATTTTTAATTCAAAATAGTTCACACGATTTTTTTACCATTCAAGGCAGAAGTCCGCAAAGGCAAAAGCCCACTGACTTATAATGATTAGATTGCTAAACTCAATAATACCCATAGCAGAAACTAAAGTAGGTATCTAAATTGATTGCGCTGGCAACTTATTAATAAACAATTCGTCAACTGTAACCCCTAATATATCTGCCAGCTGAAAAGCCAAATCTAGTCAGGAACCATATTTGTCATTTTCAATTCCATTAATCGTTTGGCAACTAACATTACTTCTTCTGTTAATTGAGCCTGTGAATTGCGCTGATTCTTAGGTAATTTAAGCAAAACATGTTTTACATATTTAAGCAATATCTAATCAAGAAGTATTTTCCTTCACATTTTTCTCAACTCCAACAATCAAATAAATAATTTCAGGTTAAGTTTGCGTATTTCTTTGCATTATAGCTATCCTTTTTAATACAATATAGATTAAGTTATTTTGAAAGGACAGATTAAATGAAAAAAGCAGAATGTACGACTATTCTTGTCGGTAAAAATGCTTCAATTGATGGCTCAGCAATGATTGCCAGAAGCGAAGACGGTGGACGTGAAATTATTCCCGAAGGTTTCGAACTCATTACACCAGAAAAGCAACCTAAGCACTATGAAAGTGTTATTAGTCACCAAAAAATTGATGATGAGGACTTAGCAGATACTCCTTTACGCTACACTAGTGCACCAGACGTATCAGGTGAAAGTGGTATTTGGGCAGCAGCCGGAATTAACTCCGAAAACATTGCAATGACTGCAACTGAAACAATCACTACGAATTCCCGCATCCAAGGAATCGACCCACTAGTAACTGAAGGTGGACTTGGTGAAGAAGACTTTGTTACATTGACATTGCCTTATATCCACAGTGCTCTTGACGGTGTTAAACGGATGGGTTACTTACTTGAAAAGTATGGTACTTACGAAATGAACGGTATGGCTTTTGCTGACCATGATGAAATTTGGTACCTTGAAACAATCGGTGGTCATCACTGGATCGCTCGTCGCATCCCTGATGACGCTTATGTTGTTGCTCCTAACCGTTTGAACATTGATGAATTCCACTTTGGTGAAGACGGCTTTTTAGCTGACGATACTTTGGAAGGTTTAATCGAAGAATACCACTTAAACCCTGATCGTGAAGGCTACAACATGCGTCACATTTTTGGCAGTTCAACTGTCAAAGATGCTCACTACAACAATCCTCGTGCTTGGTTTGTACACAATTACTTCGATCCAGAATTTGGTGGCAAACCAACTGATCAAGACCAACCATTCATTTGCCACGCTAACCGTAAGATTAGTATTGAAGACATTTGTTTTGTAGAAAGTTCACACTACCAAGATACACCGTTTGACCCATACGGTGACCTTGGTACTCCTGAGCAAAAGAAGACTTATCGTCCAATTGCACTTAACCGTAACTTTGAAACTCATATTCTCCAAGTTAGAAATGATGTTCCAGAAGAAATAGCTGGTGTTCAATGGCTTTGCTTCGGTCCAAACACTTTTAACAGCTTTGTTCCTTTCTATACCAATGTTAATGACACTCCTGCAAGCTTCCAAACCGGTCCAAAATTTGATCTCAACAAGATTTTCTGGTTAAACAAGCTAACTGCACAACTTGGAGACACTAATTTTAAGGTATATGGCGAGCTTGAAAGTGACTTTGAACAAAAATCATTATCACAATGCCACTTTATTCAACACGAAACTGATAAGAAGGCTGCAGGTCTTACAGGTAAAGAAGCTGAAGACTTGTTAACTGAAGCTAACCAAAAGATGGCCGACCAAGTTTACAACAATACAATTGAATTGCTCAGCAACATGGTTAATGAAGGTCATAACTTAGCTACACTTAAGTTTGACTTATTAGACTAAGATTATCGGTACCTTACTAAATAGACACAACAAAAAGCCAATGACATCAAATAGATGCCATTGGCTTTTTTAGTGTTATTGACTTTTATATCTTTTATGAAAATTTTTGCTTAATATGCTGGATAGATTATTCTCTTAATAATCGCTTTGCAAGTGCAAAATCACCTACAGTTGCTGAACCATTATTTTCAATTTCAGGCATAACAATGTATTGATCAAGTTCAGGTACATGAACATAATCATTCAACAGTTTGGCAAAATCACGTCTTACTTTTTCTAAAAACTTTTCACTAGTAACGCCGCCGCCAAAAACAATTTTATCAGGGCGCAAAATCAGTGTAACTTGCAAAGCAGCTTGAGCAACGTAATAACTCATGATGTCCCAAACAGGATCTGATAGTGGAACATCCTTGCCTGGCTTATTCAAACGAGCATCAAAAGTTGGACCAGATACTAAACCTTCCAGACAATCTTTGTGGAAAGGACAAACACCTGCAAAATCAAGATCATCAGGATGACGCTTAAGCTTAACATGGCCCATTTCAGGGTGACCAAGTGAACCAACCAACTTGCCGTTAATAATTGCTCCACCACCAACACCGGTGCCAATAGTGTAATAAACAAGAGAGTCAATGTCTTCATTAGATAATTGTGACATCACATACTCACCATACGCTGATCCATTTACATCAGTTGTGAAGTACATTGGTACATCAATCTCTTTTTTCAAATAACCAACAAAGTCAGTATTACTCCAGCCTGCCTTAGGTGTGTCAGTAATGTAGCCATAATTCGATGCAGTTTTACGTACTTCGATTGGTCCAAAAGAGGCAATTCCAATCGCATCAATATCAAATTTTTTGAAGTAGTCGACTGTCTTGCGAAGTGTTTCCTCTGGAGTTGTGGTTGGGAAAGTAGTTTGATCTTTAATCTGGTAATTTTCGTTACCCACGGCGCAAACAAACTTTGTTCCACCAGCTTCAATTGATCCTAATAACATTTAGTTGTCCTTTCGTTTTTTAATTCTAATTTACAAAGTTAATTTTAAGCTAAATTATAAATAAAGCTAGTCAAGAAAAGACCATCATTAAAAAAATGATGGCCTCAGTTTTATCAAGGCTACAGTTTTTGACAAACCTCAAAAATTTCTTTGTTTGGACCATAGAAATTAAAGTACTTAATACCATTTTCCCAATATGGCAAGCTCTGTATACCATCTTCAACAAATTCAACTTTTAATTGTTTAACTTGTTCGTAAGTAGCTTCTATTTCTTTAGTATCTAAAGCAATATGATTGATAGCTCCTACCTTTTCAGGTGCTTCTTCTGGTGATTCCCAACTCTCAAGCATTAAAGTACCTAACTGGTAAAAACCAACTTTACTACCATCGTTGTCTTCTGTATTCACTAATTCAAAGCCCAGAGCTTCGTAAAATTTCCTACTTTCAGCAAATTTTCTTGTAGGAATTCCTATATGTTGTAAACCATTAAAAAACATTTTTTACCTCATATTTTATCTTAAAGAATCTTTCCATTGAGTATGATACTGCAAATTAGAAACAGCGATTTTACCTTCCGTTACAAAGAAACTTAGCTGCTTGCCCATTTTATTGTACATTCTAGCACTTAAAGCTATGTTGTTTATATACAAAATAATAATACTATCATCTACAATCAGTTTAAAGTCATATTTTTGGTTTTTGACCAAAGAAATTGGACGCTGTAATCCTGTAGTAAAGTAGGATGGCCAAGGGTAATTTGGAGTATGAGTAAATTTAAGCATGTGTTCAGGACGTGAGACTTTATATTGGTATCCTTCTCGAGTCTCACTATTAACAAAAGCCTTTATTCCAAATTCTTTAGTATCTTCTAGAGCATCGATTTGTCCTTCAAGTAAAAATTGATTTGGTAGATTTTCAATTAGACTGTGTTCTGCTTTTTCGGTTGAATTTCCAAGTTCAAATGTTGGTAAGGAGGCTGTTTTTGCGAAATTGTTAATAATGGTTTGAGGTAGAGTTACCCCAAGAGTTTTGTCTTCTCTTTTAATTACTTGATGTGGTACAAATGCTCCACCCCAATCCCAATTTCCTAAATCATCATTATTTTCTTTAGTCGCTACCCAGCCTGTTAAAAAGCGACCAACATTTTCATTACCTACCGTTCTAGCGGCATAATAAGCTTTACCATCAAAGAATTCATCGCTTAAAGAATGCCAATCGCCAAACAAGTCTTTTCCAACACGATATTTAGTTCTTTTATCTTCAGAATATTCTGAAAAGATTAAGTACCAATCACCATCTATCTGAAATAGATCAGGCATTTCGATCATATTAAATTCATTTGGTGTCCAAAAATCACCTTTGAAATCCCAATTTTTAAGATCTTGAGATTCGAAATAAACTAATCGACCTGTTGGCTTTTTCTTATCACTAGGCAGTCTTGCACCAAGAACTAAAATATAGCATTGCTTTTCTTGAGAATAAACAATTACTGGATCACGCCAATCATTATGATCGTAACCAGTTTGTGGAACTAAACTAGTTGCTTGACCTGATTTTTTCCAATGAACTAAATCTTGGCTAGTAGCTGACATTAAAACCTCAGAAGTCTTTTTAGCTAGTTTAGCTTGGCGATTATGACCTGTATAAAAGGCAATCTTCTCATTTTTTCCTTGAGTAACACTTCCGGCATAAATAAATTGATCAACTGCATCATGCGATCCTTTGGGCAAGACCTCACCATAGTCTTTAAAATTAACAAAGTCTTTTGTTGTAACCAGTGACCAGCCAAACGGATCAGTTAGAGGCTTAGGTTTTCGAGTATCTCTTTGATGGAAAAGATAAAAAGTTTGATTATCCTCATTAAAGAAAGGCATACAGTCCCCAAACCAATAATCTTTTGGTTGATAAAATATTTTTTGCATTTTAATTAATTCTTTCTTTATTCATCATCATCACCTTTAACATTTTTTAATTCAAATCGTGTCAAAGGGACCATTTTCTCAATTTTATCCACTACATCCTTTAGTGGCTTGTTTTGCATTCTTAAATTCAAAGTTTCAACAAGAACTGGTAAACTAACACCGCCAAATAAATATGATTCATTTTCCCAAGCAGTGCTTTTTTTAGCAAACTCATTAAATGGTGTCCCACCAGCTATATCACAGAAAATAATTACTGGCTCATCAACTAATGGTTCAATCACATTTTCAACCTTCTTTGAAAATTGATCTATTCCTTGATCACCCAATTCAACAGTCTTCACTTTTTTAGTCTGGCCAAAAAATGACTGTAAAACACTTAAGAACTCTCCGGCGAGATGACCATGTGTAGCTATTATTATGTTGAACATTGAATTTCAATCCTTCTAAATATAATCTTTTAAATAAACAGTTGGACTTTGTGGTGTCGGAATAACAGTAACATTTATGCCACGATCAATTAATTGCTTAAATGAAGCACGTTCTTCCTGAGTAACATTAATTGATGGTCGGATACGTTCCGTACCTTCTCTTGCCGCCATATTACCCACATTAACCTCTTTAATTGGTAACCCATTATCAATTAAATAATTAACATCCATCGGAGAAACGCAGATTAAAAGTACTCTCTGTCCCTTATAGCGCCCGCTCTTAATATTAGCTAGCGCCTTTTCTCTTCCTAAAATGGATGTGCTTACGTTTGCTGGGGCAGCCAATCTAACTACAGTTTTACGCATGTCATCATTTACAATCGAATCATTGATAACCATAATTCTCGTTGCATTTAAGCGGCCACTCCATTGTGTTGCCACTTGACCATGAATCATTCTGTCGTCAATTCTAACGTGAACAATTCCTTCCATTCCTTCTGCCATCGTCTACACCTCTATGCCAAAATGTGCATTGCATTTAATGCAACAGATACTACCAAAACAATCAAAATTACATATACTGGTTTTATCTTCTTACCCAGTAAATAATAGATTCCTGCAACAACTGCTGCTGGCAATAGTCCAGGCATAATTTGATCTAGAATACTATTACCAGTCATTGTTAATTTTCCTTGTTTAAAAGTAAATGCTAGATTTACTTTTACCATTGTTGCAGCCAATGCACCGACAACCATCAAGCCCAAAACAGATGCTGCATTAGTAAGAGCCTTCAACGTTGTATTAATTGAGGAAAGCATTTTAGTTCCAGATTTGTATCCAGCATTGAACAAAGGATATGCTGTCAATCTAATTAAAATTGAAGCAATTATCCACATGAATACGCCAAATGGATTACCGTGAAGTGCCATATTAGCTGCAATCGCACCGAAAATTGTCCATGGAATAGTAACAAACAAGCTATCACCAATTCCTGCTAATGGTCCCATTAAACCTGTTTTTAAAGCACTAACTGCTTCAAGCGACGCGGTTTTACCACTTTCTTCCATTCCTGCATCAATTCCCATAATAAATGGTGCAGTGTATGGAGTTGTATTAAAGAACTGCAATTGCGTTTTAATAGCAGTTTTTTTACCCTCAGGATCATTGCGATAGTTCTCTTCAATAAATGGTAACATCGCGTAGGTATAGCCTAAACCTTCGTATTTTTCATAATTTAAAGAAGTAGCACCAAAAACAATCCACCGGTTCATTACTTTACGATAAACTTTTTTCATTTTACTCATCTTCGTCAGCACTCCCTTCTACAGCTGCCTGTCCACTTTCACTACCCTTGGTTTGGTTCTTATATAGAAGCAAAGCAATTGCAAAGCCAATTAGTGATATACCAATAATTGGCATCTTTAAGTAAATGGCTAAAACAAATCCAATAATGATGTATGAAAAGTAGTCTCTAGTTGGTAAGTACTGTAATAACATTCCAATACCTACTGCAGGTAGAATGCCGGCAGCTGTCTTAAGTCCACCAGAAAGCCAAGCAGGAATGTAGTTAATAAAACTACCAACAATTTGAGGCCCAAGAATTACAGTCAATAGAACTGGAATACCTGATACACAACTTGTCATTAAAGTTGCTAGATATTGCATCCAGTTAATCATTCTGTAGTTTCCTTGTTCAGCATATTTTTCAGCCTTTTGTTGACAGAAAATATTAGCTGACCATTTTAAGACATCAACTTGAACAATTAGCAAAGCAATTGGAATTGCTAGCGTGATTCCGATAGCGGCTTTTTGATGAGTCGCTAAAGTTAAGTACGTACCAATCAAAGCTGCCGTTTGATAGTCTGGAACTGATGCTCCACCAAAACTGGTAATACCAAGTGTCATTAATTGTAATGTACCACCTATGTATAGCCCAGTTTCTGCATCCCCCATAATTAAACCGGTAATGAAACCAGCCACAACCGGTTGTGAGATACCCAATTTTGGTCCTTCTTTATCAAAGTTGATAATAAAGCCATAAATTACGACAAGAATATTTCGTAATATCATTTCTCGTTCTCCTTTTTAGAAAATAAATTAATTTGGTGATTGATTTATCCAAACACTTCTTTCCATCAACTAATTAGCAACTTTTGTGCCAAGTTATAAACAAAAAAGCCACATTACCTAATAGACATTGGTAAATGCGGCTTTTATTGTCGATCAAAAACTATTTGATCAATGTAAATTAACTCAGATTGTGGAATTTTCACACTATAATTATCACTAATCACACTGAATGCGGCTTTTATTTTGCTTAGTTCATTAGCGTACTTTTGGGAGAATGATTTTTCATAATCATAATCAAGATTATTAGCTTCCTTCCTAATTAACCGCTCAATTAAGTAGCTGACATGAACATAAAGGGTAAACTTCTTTTGATTAGACAGAGTAATTGAAAATCGACGCTCAAGCTCTTGAATAAAAATAGTAATGTTTTCAATGACTTTGGGTGCATCAAGAATAGTAACCATATTAATGGTTTGCTCTAAGGAAAAGTTCTTAACTAAGTTATTGAGAATCGTTTCTATTTCTTGATTCGAAAATGCTGTTTTTAGCCAGTCACTTAACTTAGCTGTATCTTTGTCAGATAAAATTTTTTCAAGATAAATAAAATCAATTCCGTTAATGCTTGGGTTCTCAGTTCCAATGATGCCAACAACCTCATACATTTTCTTAATAATGCCCACTTCATGAGTATCTTTCAAAGCTTGAAAATCATACGGTACAATCTTAATTTTTTTATTCGGCAAGCAACGCTCCAAAAGTCTTGCGACATGCGTTGCGGTTCCAATTCCAGAATAACAAGTTGTTAGAATCACCTTTTGCTTACTGGTTTCCGGGTAGGTTAATTTAATTTCAATCTCTCCGGTTTGTTTTACTAATTGACTAATCTTCCGAAAATTACGTTTCTTTAGAATGCTTTCACCCACCGTTAAGGCTAATAATGTGGAAACGTTGTTAATTAATAAAATCGGTGCATTAATCTGGCGTGGAAAAAGTGTTTCAATCTCTTTCAATGATCCCATATCAACTAGAATAATTAGGCCATGCGTCACATCATTATTTTCAGTATAATCAATTATTTTGTCGGCAATTTCTTGCGTACTAACATTAATTGGCATATCAAATGCATCAAGTGTATGTGCACCCAAAAGCCGGTTAACTACATTGGCTATACTCCCAGCTGTGGCATAACCATGAGCAATCACAATTGCTTTAATCAAACCAGTCTTGGTAATAATCTCCAACTTGTTTAGATAAATAGTTAGAAAGATATAATCTACTTCATTAAGTTCAATATCCAAATTTGTCTTAATCAAATTAATTAACTTGGTCACATAAACATAAATGTCAAGATAGCGTTGGCGAACATCTTTGTTGAGCTTCACCAAAGCCTTTTGATTCTTTATTTCCTCACTGCTCCATTGAAACTTTTGGCGCTCAAATAAATAGTAACTAACTGCATATACTGCATTATTACTAATCTTTAGCTGATAAGCTGTTTTCATTTGTTCAAACAAATGGTTAACGCCATCGATCACATACGAAAGCAATGGAATATGATCGCTATTATTTTTTTCAAAAAGCAAGGAATCAAATAGCTGATACACTATTTGTTTTAACTTAGATTCACATTCAGCCAAATTATCATCACTTTGCTCATAGACTTTGAGTAACTTATTTAAGCTGTTAAGAAAAATTTTCTTTTCGGGAAAATTTCGTTCAATTAAATCATCTACTTCTGTTTCATTTGTAATCATAATTGGCTTAGAAGAAGGATGATAGACCTCCACTTTGCTTTTACTCAAAACGTCTAGTGGTAAGTTATATGCCGTCAAAGTAATTGTCTCGTTGTCTTTTTGATCAGCATTAGCGCGAGCAATTGTTAACTTAATTGCATTTTTCAAGTCTCCTATATTGCCGGTTGGCTGATAGTTGGCCAACATGTCTAAAACTTGATCGCTAATAGAAAGTGGTTTAGCAATCTTTTTTTGCTCATTGTTAAAAAGCGTATAAACCAAATTCAAGCGCTCTTCCTTACTCCGTTGACTAAGCGGAGGTAAAGTGATTTTTACGGGAATACGACGTGTAAAAGTAGTTAAAAAACTGGTATCCAGATCCTCAGTTGTGGCAAAACACAATCTCACATGGACCCTTTTTCCTTTTTTCGTTTCACCAACTGGATAAACTATCCCCTGATCTAAATAAGTAAATAGCTTTTCTTGCCCTTTAGGACCAAGTCGGTGAACTTCATCCAAAAAGAGAATTCCACCATCTGCTTCCACAAATGCACCCTCATGATCTTCATCAGCACCAGTAAAAGCACCTTTTTTATAGCCAAAAAGATTGCTAGTTAATAGTTCTGGATTGTCAGCGTACTGCGCACAGTTGATTGTTATAAAGGGCGCAGACTTTTTAATTAATTTATGTGTGCGGCAAAAACGATTGATCAAGCTGACCAAATAACTTTTTCCTGTACCACTTTCTCCATTAATCAGTAAAGGCAAGCCGCCGTTAGGATATAGAACTGCGGCCCTGACTCGCTCAATGCTCTCCTTCAAGCTAGGATTAATTTGGACGAATCGTTTTAGCAAATCTTGGTTGCTATTTTCCTGTTCTAATTTTGTAACAGATTGATAGACACTTTTTTTCAGTTTGTAGTTCTCTTTTTCAAAGCTTGAGCGGTGAAGAAAATGCACAGGTCTAGTTTCAATTTTTACCAATTTCTCTTCATTAGTCAGTTGATTTAAATACAAGCTGACGGTATTACGCTTTGCGTTTAAAGCTTTAGCAATTCCACCAGCCGTAAATTTGTCATCTAATTCCTCCAAATTGACTGTTTTCGTTTCTTTATCCAAGTAATGTAAAATCTCGTCTTTTAGCATAATGACCTCTTTTTTAAATATCGTCTCAACTTAAAACCGCTTTCAAAGTCATTTTACATTAACTTTATTAACAAATCTGAGCTTTTTTCACTGTAGCAAACTGTGAATCTGGCTGGCAGAAAAAGATTTTTTCATCTAATTCGTTCTTGTTATAGCGTTTTTTCTCTTTGGCGCACACACTTTTTATTAATTTAAAAAGCATTTGTGTGAAAAATTTATATCAGTGTGAAAACAAAAAAGACTTGAAGCTATTGTCTTCAAGTCTTTTAAAACTCATTTTTGTTTAAATTAAATTATTTTTCTACTACATTTCTTGGATAGCAACGAATCAGCAATACTAGTGTTTCAGCTACTTTTTCAACATTCAAACAACAAGTAAAAGGTTTAAAAATTATTTATTTTTATTGCTTTTTACTATCTCTAAAACACTTATTATTAATTGCATTACCAGTTGAATATACCAAAGCAATAACGAATAAATAGATATAACGCCGAGTATAACATTTTTCCCATCTAAGTAATATAAAATTAGAAAGACGAAAAACATCGCCAAATAAATGCATTCCGAATAAATTACAACTTTGTGGTCAACTAAGTGATCTATTTCAGAAGAAGTTGATTCTTGGTCTTTACTTTTGGAAAATAATGCCACTGCCAATGTTATTGTCCTGTTATTATTTCCCCTGTACTACGCCAAGTAGAAAAATCTTTTATCGCAATTATTATCAATATAATACCTATTGAAATAGAAAAAATTTTTCTAAGCTTCATTTTCATAATCTACTCCTAAAGAAAAAAGATTTATTTTTAGAATTGTTCATTAGCTTAATTTTTATAAAAACTTATCTTAAGCAAGCTATATATTCACTCACTAAATGCAGTGGCATTCTTCTAAAATTACTAATAAGAACTGGTAGCGATCCACCAGATTCGCCATTTTTATTAGCCCAATATTATCAATTAAAACTATACTTTTATAATTTTGTACACTTAAATTATATTGTACTGCAAGCCCAAATTTAACTCAAATGGCTTGATAATAAAGTTGATTAAGAATTTTATCTTCAACCATGAGTGTGCTCAATACTACTTCAATAATTGCTGCACCAATTATAATTACCATTTTCAGCAATTTCTTGCAAAAGATTAATTTATCTAAGTTATAGCCTAGATATAAAAAAGAAGCCTTGTAAACAAGACTTCTTCTCTAAATTTCAAGCAACTGCTTTAAAGTCAGTTAGCTCTGTTATAGGATTAAGCAAAAGACTGAGCCTACAACTCAATAAATTTGTTGAGACCCACATTAGGACACTTATTATTTATTCTTTCTCAAACTATTCTTCTATTCCTCGATTAAACGAATCAAAAATCAACTGATCTTTAATTATTTCTCTATCCGGAGTTAAATCCCATGGTGACCCGGACCGATGAGTCCGCTTACTTAATCGAGCAGCATTGTAATTAATGTAATCATCATTAACCTTATCTAGTAAATCGGCAATTTCACCATCTTTAGAAACCAAGTTATAGTCATTCATGGCCTCTTTGTCTGGTTTATCAATATCTAAAACACGCTTACCATTAAACTTTTTATGTACTTCAGTTATTACTGGACCGTATTGTAAATGAATAATAGGGGAAGAAAACAGCCTACTTCTAGTTTTAGCTAAAAATCTACCATATGCAAAATAGAGAAGCTTATTGGCTTTCATTTGCGTTAATGGATCAACATTCAAATCATTATCCTGCTCAAAGTAATTCTCAACTCGAAACCAATTGGCTAACTGCACAGCAGTGAACTTAGGTTGCTCAGGCTGTGATTCTACAACACTATCACTATGGTTCAAATAGGAATTAACTTTTGCTATCAATTCATCAGAATATTTATTCTTCTCATCAGAAATATATTGTTCAAGTACATTATCGCTCTTTATGAGAGCTTTTAACAACCTATTATTAGCCTTTGTTGGAAATGCACCTGTTTCGTAAAGAGCAATCGTATTTGGACTTAATCCGGTTAATTCTGCTAAATTACGTTGTGTTAATCCAACTTTAGCTCGATATTGTTTTATTTCTTTTGGTGACAATAGACCCATTTCGTCACGATATTTTTGACGGGCAATTTCAGCAGCTTGATCATCTAATGCCTTATCTGGAATCAGTTCATTGGTTTTACTGTCAAAAAGAGCTGGTGCTGTTACTGTATACTTATGTCCATCAATAGTATAAATAGTAGTGAAATCCTTTTGGTAAGCCATATAAACCCCTCCTTTAATAATCAAGATGGGAACTAATAAATACTACTTTTTGATTGTCTTCAGTAAATACGAATTTAATGTAGTAAGTTTGGCCATCGCTTGTTTTAAATACCCAGACAAATTGTAATGGATTACTTCTATTCGGTTCATGTTTGACAAAATCACTGATTGACAACTGCTTAACTATTTCTTTCGCCAAAGTTACTGAAACTGGCATTGCCATTTTGTCTCTTCTTTGAACCATTTGAAAATGATCATGCTTCACCAAGAATTTTAGCCTCGCTAATTCCTCAGCAACTTCCATTACAAACCTCCAAGTATCATTTCTACATTATTGTAGCATCTACTACTAATCAGTAGCAATTAGCAAATATTATACTTTGTAGTTCCATACAGATTGGCAGAAACAAGGTAAAAGAAGCAAGCAGTTTTTAGCTGCTTGCTTCTTTTCATTTAATCTTTACCAACAGGTTTTAGCAAAGAGACGTATTTGATCATCTTTTAAAATCTAGAAGCTATTTTACAAGATGAACTTCATAGAAGTTTACGCTCTTGACGTATTTGCCTTCGCCAATTCTATATGTCTTCTTGAATTTCTCTAAAGCCTTATATTGATTACCGTAGATGGTTACAGTGGCACCCTTCTTGAGAAGCTGGCGTGATGCCTTTTTACCATTAGACTTGTATACGTAAGAATTTCTCTTCAATTTAGCCTTGGTGCCAGTAATGTTTCTTACACGAACATATTCGTCTTTATCTACTACCTTGTAGAAATGTTGACCATTAAATGTATAAACCTTTAACTTATCATTTTCAACTACAAGATTAAGGAAGCTATATGCCTTGGCAGTCTTAGAAGTCTTCTTGATCTCCTTAGTGTAAAGAACAGACTTGAACATTACCTTAGTTGATTTACCCTCTTCTTTGGTATCCTTATTTTCCGCATTATCCTTGTTCTTATCTGAAGCAGTTACATCTGCACTTGCTTGTGAAGTAGATTCAATGGAACTTGGAGTGGTATTGGTCCATGGAATAGATGGTTCAGTACGCTTAACAGTTAAATCTTTTTCTGCTTTATCCAATGCATCAGTTGCAGCCTTGATATCTTCCAATGTAGCATCGTCTTTTGCTAAGACTTCTTTTGCCTTGTCTAGAGCTTTTTCATAAGTCTTCTTGGATTCATCAGTGTATTTACCCAAATCCTTCTTGGTGCCAGCGTCAACCTTAGCTTGAAGTTCCTTCTTTGCCTTAGGCAATTCATCATCTGAAGTATCTTTTTCTTTATCAGTCAATCCCTTGTCTGCTTTATCCAATGCATCAGTTGCAGCCTTGACATCTTCCAATGTAGCGTCGTCTTTTGTTAAGATTTCTTTTGCCTTGCCTAAAGCTTCTTCATAAGCCTTCCTGGAGTCATCAGTGTAGCCACTCAAGTCCTTCTTCGCACCGGCGTCAACCTTGGCTTGAAGTTCCTTCTTTGCCTTAGATAACTCGTCATCTGAAGTACCATTTTCTTTATCAGCCAATGCCTTTTCTGCTTTATCTAATGCATCAGTTGCAGCCTGAACATCTTCCAATGTAGCATCTTTGTCTGCCAGGACATCTTTTGCCTTGTTTAAAGCTTCTTCATAAGCCTTCTTAGAATCATCAGTGTAGCCACTCAAGTCTTTCTTTTCGCCAGCATCAACACTAGCTTGAAGCTTTTCTTTAGCCTTGGATAATTTTTCGTCATCTGCACCAGGGTTAGTTTTCTCATTAAGATCCTTGACCTCTACAGATTTAACATCAGATTCATTGCCATACTTATCAACAGCCTTGAATTCAACAGTACCATTTTCAGTGACTTTGAGTCCGTCAGCTGGCAGATCCTTGAATGTCTTGCCGCCATCAACACTGTAAACCACCTTTGCATCAAGCTCCTTGGTAGTAGCTTCAAGGAGAGCAGACTCAGCATCTTCTGCCACAGTTTGCTTTACATCAGGCTCATCTAAGGTCTTTTTTGGTTCATAGTAAACAACTAAAGCTTGGGTAGTTTCATTGCCTTGGGCATCAGTTACTTTAATATTAAAAGTATTCTTACCCTTCTTCAATTCAACTTCATACTTAAAGTCCTTCTTGACACCTTCCTTGCTGTTGTAATCTACATCCCCCCAGGCAGATTCAATACTATTACCGTTGATTGATAGTCCATAGTAATTGTAGTCATCAGTGACAGTACCAGAAATAGTATATTTATCCTTGTTAATGTAAACAGGACCATCATCATCCAGGGTTAAAACAGGTGATTCTGCATCTACATAGAAAGTTAGCCTCTCTTGAGTAGTTTCTCTAACAGTTGAATCACCAATCAAAGCATTTATAATCTTAGCACCGTGAGTACCAACATTTAGAGTTACTTCAAATGTTTGATCAGAATTAATCTTCACGTCCTTACCATCAATTTGCAAAGTAGTAGTTGGTCTTCTTACCTTACCAGTAATAGTCAACTGACCAGTTTTAGGGTCATAGTTTTTGGTATTAGCGCTAACGGTGCTGGTGCCCCACTTGATGCCGTTATCGAATGTAACGTCACTGCTTTTTACAGTTGTTTTACCGCGGTCACTAGACTTAACCTTTTGTTCAACACTGGATGAATTACCATCTTCATCAGTTGCCACAAGATTAAAGTTGTTTTCACCAAAGCTTACTGGTAATTCAATGGAGAAAGTATGGTCATCCTTTAAATCAACTGATATGTCGTCTTCGCCATCTTGCTTAATTACTAATGACTTAGTATCATCACTTACCTTACCTGAAAGCTTAACAGTAGCTTCAGATGTTTGGGCCAGTTTAGCTGATGAATCCTTACTTGCATCGTAAGTATCAGTCTTATCAACGGTTAAATTTTCAACCTTAGCTGGTACAAGACTAACTGTAATTTCTTTTTCTTTAAGGACGGTCTTATGGTCAGCATCAGCATAAAGGGTAACCTTTGTCTTGTAATCGTCCTTAGTAAGTGGAAGCGCAGCAGCAAATGTATTGTCATCGTCACTTTCGATATCTAAGTCATGAATCTCACCATGCTTATCAGTATAAGTACCATATACCTTGCTTGGATAACTACCTGAGAAGACAAAGGATTCAGTGTCAGGATCGTAATTCTTAGTCTTTGAAGAAATCTTATCTGGTAAGCCACCATCTCTAAGAACTAAGCCAAAGTCAGTTTCACCAGGTTTATTGCTTTTACCTGAAGCAGTTCCCGCATTTGAAGCATTATCAAATAAAGCTACAGCAAAGTCATTAGTACCTGCTTGTAAAGCTTTTACCTGTTCAGAAGATAAGTCGATTTCAACCTTTTGGAAGCCATCCTCATCTGCCTTAGCAGTTGGATTATATGCTAACTGACTGAAGATACCATTTATAGAAACATTCGCGTCACCACTCAAACCACTAAGGTCATCCTTAGCTTCGACAGACAAGTAGTAGCGCGTCTTTTCTTGGCCGTCGGCGCCCTTTTCTGTATCTGATTCTAACTTGAGATTCTTTAATACAGGTTTGACACTGTCTACCTTAACTGGCATATCGTAGTGCTGCTCCGTGTTTGTGCCATCAACAGTAGCAGAGATTCTGTAAGTGTATGTTCCATCAGGCACTTTAACTGTCTTGTTAGCTTGTTGGTCAAAGTATGTACCATGCCACTCAGGAGCTTCATCAAAGTAATTGTATGTTTGAGCTGGTGCATAGTAGTATGACTTAGTGATATTGCTCAATGAAGCTAAAGTATTAATTACTTTGCCATCTTTATCCAAAATTTGAGCCTTAACATTATTCGCATTTCTGTATAAGTAATATGTCGGTTTAAACCATTGGAATTGAGCATTATCTGCAGTAGAAATTGCGAATTTCGAGGAATCAAATACATAATTACCTTCATCATCAATGTCTAAGCCCGGGTTAGCATTAATAGAGTCATTACCAACAGTTACAATGGTACCCAAGATGTTATTCTCAGGGTGGAACACGTCTGGATCATTTAAGCCAGCAAAGATTGGCAAATCTGAACTTGCCCAGTCGCCAAAGAATCCCATGTATGGTAAACGCAATTGTGAACTATCTGATCCATTAAAGGTCAGGAATCCTTCAACAAACTGGTTTTCCTTAAAATCAGATGGCAGTGCTAATGTAATAGTTAATTCCTTAGTTGAATTTGCTGGAACAGCTACATCACCATCAGCTTGAACTGAAGCACCATCAATCTTCTTGTCGTATAAAACTGAACTACTATCAATAGCAGAAGTATAAACATCTGATTCTTTACCATTATTAGTTAAGTTATAAGTTAAAGTCTTATCCGTTCTATTAACAAACTTAACTTGGAACTTGTGCGTTCTATCTGTGAAGCTCTTAAGTTCAACACCTGGATAGTCATTGCTACTAACAACGGTCGAAGGATTTTTAGCTAATGCCTGAATAGTAGCTTGTGCATTGACAAATCCAGCACCCTGTCTACGAGGTGAAACAATTACATTATCATGACTAATATCAGGTTGAATACTTGCAGTATTCATTTCCAAAGCCTTAATAAATGCTGTTCTTTCATCTGGACTCATCTTTTGATAAATTTCATAGAAAGAACCATTTTTATCATTCATTGCTTGACTAACAAGTGCTTGCGTACCAGCAATAAATGGAGACGCCATAGAAGTACCTGACATGTTAGTATAGCCATTATTGTTTTGCGTTGACCAAATATTTCCACCAGGTGCTGAAATATCTGGTTTAAAGGCCAAATTAGAAACAGGACCATATGAAGTAAAGTCAGACATTAAATCTGTCTTAAGCGCTGAATTATCTAATGGCTGTACAGCAATACTTACCTTTAATGCTTCATCAGGATTTTTTGCAACGTATTCTACTAACTTGCTTCCAGCAGCCCCTGATAATCCAACAGTTGGAAACCCGGCATTAAGTTGCATGTTAGTTAATGCACCGGCTTGATTATTAACAATGATTAAACCAGCAGCCCCTGCTTCTTGTGCAAATTTTTGTTTATCTGTAAAAGCAAGAGCCCCACGTTTAACAATGGCAATTTTCCCCTTAACATCAGATGTATATTGATTTGCAGAGCCTATACCTAATTGTCCGTTTTTATCTTTAACAACATAAAATTGCCTGTCATTAAAGAATGAACGATCGGTACCTTCTGAAAGTTGAGTAGCTTCTGGGCCTGCTACTACAGTTTTACCATCAGCTGAAGTAAAAGTTATACCATCAGTAGTAACTTTATTATTTTCTGCTGATGCAACCGTTGTGGCAGTTCTGGCAGTACCCGGACTACCTATAGTTTCCATATCAGGATTGCCATAATATGCCTTGTTGTTGCCATCAGCTTTTGAGTTTGAGGTCCCGGAGTTACCAGCAGAAATTACAGCAGCAGTGCCTGTCTTAGTAGCACGCTCAACAGCAGCAATTTCTGGATCATCATCAGTTTGCTGACCAGAAACTGAACCTAAGGACATGTTCAAAACATCAGCACCAAGTTTAGCTGAATCATCAATTGCCCCAATAACGCTAGTAGAATCAGTAGAAGCAGAACTAGCTGAATTAGAGAATGCCTTCATTGCTAATAACTGAGCTTCTGGAGCAACACCTACAACTGAATTAACAGAATCGGAAGTACCATTGGCACCTACGATACCTGAAACGTGCATACCGTGTTGAGTACTAGAACTATTGTCAGTAATATTATCATTGTTATCTGAATAGTTATGTCCATATGGGACCTTTTCAGTAAAGTAGCGACCATAACCTGCTTCTTTAGTGAAAGCAGCAACCTTTTCTCTAGTCAATTTTGCTTTAGATTCATCACTCAAACGTAGATCTTTATGATTAGGATCAATACCTGTATCGATGATAGAAACTACAGTGCCTTCACCTTTGTATTTATAATTATTCCAAACTGTTGAAACATTAGCCATATCATCAGCTGAAGAATCATTGGCATAGTAGACCTTTGCCAAAGTTACAGATTTAACACCTGGAATAGCTCTTAATTTTTGAATATCTTTAACCTTTGCTTTAGTAGCAAAACCGTTAACTACATAACCATAGCTTTGGCCAATTGCTTGATTGGTAATTGCCTTTATATTTGCTTTAACTGAAGCCTGTTGGGCAATTACTTGTTTTGTAGCCCGCTCAATTTCTGCACTACTTGAATTTGTGTTTACTGAACCATTTGCAGCTGCAGGTGCAGCAGACAATTGAACAATTACATCAACATATACATCTTGCTTTTCGCTAGAAGTTAAATGCTTAAGATTAACTCCCTTTGCAGCTAATTGTGCTTCAATTGCTTTGTTTGTCACGCCCACTGTAGCTGATTCTGTTACTTTAGAGCTTTTTGCAACAGTTTTTGTTTGACTGTCAACACTGGCTTTAACTTGCAGTTCAGCATTAGAGAATACAGAAAGTGCAGCCGCACAAACTAGCACTCCCACATACTTATTTTTTTTCATGGTTAGTCCCCCAAGCCTAATTAATAAAAGTGTTTTTGCCTGATTAAATTAATAATGCTACCAATTTAATTAAAAATTATATAGTAATAAATTAAAAAATCAACAATATTTTAGTAATGATAGTTATTGGTTTTCAATTACTTTTTGCTGTAATACATGGATTTTTTAGCTTCAACCTTGATGAGTGCCTGTTTATTACTTGTTATTTTTTGTAATTTTATTAAATAAAAAGTTGCAATCTGCTTTAATGTTTTTAATAATTAGATAAGAAATCTTCATTGGAGGAGATAAAATGGACAAATTATTAAAAGGTATAATAACTGCCGTAACTGGTATTTCTTTACTAAGCTTAGCAGGCTGTTCAAAGTCAAATAATGCAGAAGTTGCTCAATATGGAAAAGACAAAAAAATTACGCAACAAGAGTTTTATAAGGAACTTAAGTCAGCTCCTTCGAGTAAAAGTGTTTTAGCTAATTTGTTAATTTATGACGCTCTAAAAGCCCAATATGGGGAAAAACTGAATTCTAAAGAAGTTACTCAAGAATACAATAATTATAAAGAACGCTATGGTTCACAATTTGATGAGTTTTTAGCACAAAATTTATACACTAAGTCATCATTTAAGAGAATGATTCAAATTAACCTACTTAGTGAAATTGCATTGCGTTCTCAAATCAAGCCAACAGATAAGCAATTAAGAGCAGAATGGAAAACGTATCAACCAAAAATTACTGTTCAGCATATTTTAGTAACGAGTCAATCAACAGCTGAAAAAATTATCAATCAGTTGGATAAGGGAAAAAGTTTTTCAAGTTTAGCAAAAGAATATTCTGTGGATAGTTCTACCAGCACTAATGGCGGAAAATTAGCACCCTTTAATCAAGAAAATAAAAATTTGGATTCTACTTTCAAAAATGCTGCATATAAACTTAAAAATGGTGAGTATACTGGCACCCCAGTAAAAGTTACTAATGGCTATGAAATAATAAAAATGATTAACCATCCAGCTAAAGGAAGTTTTGAGAACAATAAAGCAGAACTAACAAATAATCTTTATGACAAATGGGCTGCAAATTCTGCTGTTATGAGAAATGTAATCAGTCAAGTTTTGAAAGATCAAAACGTCAAAATTACAGACAAAGATTTAAAATCTGCCTTGGATCAATACAAAGGATCTACAAAGTCAGGGCTAAATTAGCGTTTAGTTGCTTATAAAATCATGTTGAACACTTACTAACGATTCAAAACTTTTAAATATCTAATCAATCACAAATCATTTATAATCTACTTTCATTATGCAACTTGCGACAACATGTCAGGAATATTTACCAAACAGACTAAATTGCAAAAGATGTTAAACTATATCCATTCTTTTAGATGATTACAGACTAATAGAAGG
This sequence comes from Lactobacillus sp. M0390, assembly GCF_016102085.1. NCBI lineage: Bacteria > Bacillati > Bacillota > Bacilli > Lactobacillales > Lactobacillaceae > Lactobacillus > Lactobacillus sp. M0390. Next base: position 148,303 of record NZ_JACFPH010000002.1, read on the forward strand.
CAAACCTCTAAAGTTGAGATTTGCCTTCTATTTTGTTAATTAAAAGTATTATTCTAGCGGCAATATATTATAAACTCTAATATCTAATTATTTTTCATCTTCTGAAAATCAGCATGTTGTATTAAACAATCAAATAGAACTACAAAAAGCAGATTTAATAAAATAATAAAGAATACTAGTAATGAGTATTAATGAAAATAGTAAAAAACGACTAATCAAAAGATTAGTCGTTTACTTAAATGTCTTTAATTGCACTATTTTTAGCTACTTATCTGGAACGTCTTTGATCGTAACGTCAGCACCTAGCAAGCGTAATTTTTCTTGGACGCGATCATAACCACGAAGAATATTACCAGCATTATTGATAATTGTGTCACCTTTTGCCATTAGTCCCGCAATCATCAAACATGCACCAGCTCTGATTTCTCCAGCAGCAACAGTTGCCCCATGCAGCTTTTCAGTCGGATGAACAAGAATAATATTATCCTCTACTTTGATGTCAGCACCCATCTTACGCAATTGCTCAATATGACCAATTCTTTTAGGGTAAATACGATCAATTATTACACCTTCACCAGACTTAGCAGATAACAGCAAAGGAGTTACAGGCTGCTGCAAATCAGTAGCGAAACCTGGGTATGCACCAGTTTTAATCTGCGTCATTTTCAAGTCGCCAGCAGGATAAACGTAAAGTGAGTCCTCATCTGCATCAATGACGAGTCCCATTTCTTCTACCTTCGCAAGGTAAGAATCCAGGTGTTCTTCAATAATGTTATGAATGCAGATACCGTTGCCAATACAGCCAGCAAGAGAAATGTACGTTCCAGCTTCAATTCGATCAGGAATAATCGTATGCGGAGCTCTAGCTTCTAACTTTTCAACACCTTCGATTCGAATTGAATCGGTTCCTGCTCCTCGAATAACTGCACCCATATTATTAAGGAAAGTTGCTAAGTCAATTATTTCAGGTTCTTTAGCAGCGTTATCAATAACAGTTTGCCCATTTGCGGTAACTGAAGCCATGATAATATTCATTGTCGCGCCTACGGATGGCATTTCTAGGTGAATAGTCGCTCCTTGCAGTCCTTCATCGGGAGCAGTAATTGTTATTTGGTCATTTTCATTTGTTACACATGCACCTAAGGCTTCAAAACCTTTGATATGTTGGTCAATGGGGCGGGGTCCAATATCATCCCCGCCAGGGAAGCCCACAACAGCCTTACCAAAACGGCCAAGAAGAGCACCCATAAAGTAATAGGAAGCTCGTAAACTCTTGATTTTACCACTTGGCAATGGGCTCATCTTAATGTTCTCTGGATTGATTTGTAAAGTTGTCTTTTCAAAAGAACAAACGACGTCCATCTCACTCAGTAAATCCATTAAGTTGTCAACATCTGCAATCCTTGGAACGCCTTCCAAAGTTACCGGTGTACGCGACAAAATTGATGCCGGAATTAGTGCAACGGTTGAGTTCTTTGCGCCGCCAATCCAGACATCACCCTGTAGGGGCTTTCCACCATGAATTATCATTTGCTTCATTGGCGAAAAAATCCTTTTCTATTTTCGATTAGTCATAATTATGTTAAAGGAATTTACCGGAAAAAACAAGGGAAGACCTTCGTCTTCCCTGCTTAAAAATAAAGATTTTTGTATTATTCAATTTCACTCTTTATAGTTTTTCTTCCTCTAAACCAGAAGCAGCACCGATAAAGGCCTTATATAGTCCTTCTGGTCTTTGTGGTCTACTCAAAAATTCAGGGTGATATTGTGCAGCAATGAAAAACTTATTCTTTGTAAGTTCTATTACTTCGACTAAATGGTTATCTGGTGAGACACCTGCAAAGGTCATTCCAGCCTTTTCAAATGCTTCACGGTATTCATTGTTAAATTCGTAACGATGACGGTGACGTTCTTGAATAACATCTTGATTGTCATAAGCAGCTGCGGTCTTAGTACCAGGCTTTAATGCTGCTGGATAAAGACCTAAACGTAGAGTTCCACCAATGTTTTCTTCATCACGTTTATCAGCCATAATATCGATCACATTGTGCTTAGTGTTCGGATCAGCTTCAGCAGTATTTGCATCTTTATATCCTAAAACGTCACGTGCAAATTCAACAGTTGCCATTTGCATACCCAAACATACTCCAAGGAATGGAATGTCATTTTCACGGGCATATTTAATTGCAGTAATCATGCCTTCAAAGCCACGGGAACCAAATCCACCGGGAACAATCAAGCCATCGGAACCTTTCATGAAGTCTGCAATATTATCTTCAGTTATATCTTCTGCTTGTACCTTGTTAATTTCAACATCAGTATTATAAGAATAACCAGCATGCTTAAGTGCGTCAGTAACAGAAATATAAGCATCTTCAAGTTCAACATATTTACCAACTAAAGTGATCTTGGTCTTGTACTTTAAGTTCTTAACTCTTTCGTCAAGACGGGTCCATTCAGCCATATCAGCTTCATCTTTTGGACTCTTAATATGTAAAAAGTCACAAACTTTTTGATCCATACCTTGTTCTTGGAAGGCTAATGGTAAGTCGAAAAGTGATGGCGCATCAATTGATTCAATAATTCGATCAACTGGAACATCAGTAAAGTTAGAAATCTTATCCTTATGTTCTTGGTTGATTGGCATTTCTGCACGTAAAACTAGCATATTTGGTTGAATACCAATGTTGCGCAATTCAGCAACTGAATGCTGGGTTGGCTTAGTTTTCATTTCTTTAGCAGCGTGTAAATATGGTACTAAAGTACAGTGAATGTACATCACATTTTCTTCACCGACCTCACGACGCATTTGTCTGATTGCTTCCATAAAAGGAGTAGACTCAATGTCACCGACAGTACCACCGATTTCAGAAATAACCACATCAGAGTCAGTGGTTAAGCCTGCACGCATGATTTTTTGCTTAATCATATCCGTAATATGAGGAATAACTTGAACAGTAGCGCCATGGTAATCACCACGACGTTCTTTTTCCAAAACTTCTTTGTAAATTTTACCAGTAGTTACATTTGAGTATTTACTGGTACGCACATCTACAATTCGCTCGTAGTGGCCTAAATCAAGGTCTGCTTCTGTTCCGTCATCAGTTACAAAAACCTCACCGTGTTGATATGGGTTCATTGTACCTGGGTCAATGTTGATATATGGATCAAACTTTTGCATGGTTACTTTCAAACCACGATTTTTTAATAACCGACCAAGACTTGAAGCAGTAATTCCCTTGCCTAGTGAAGAAACAACGCCGCCCGTAACGAAAATATATTTTGTCATTAGCCAAACTCCTTTTTGCAAAAAATAAAAATAAAAAAGCTCCCAAAAAGGGAGCATAAACGCACATAAGGGTGCCCAATTAAAATACTATCTATTTTGCGTCATTAAGTCAAGAGAATTATTCATCATCTTCGTCATCATCTAATTCTGACAATTGACCTTCAATGCCATCTGGCAAATCTTCATCATCGTCATCATCAGTATCAACGAAATCTTCATCTTCGACAAAGTCATCTGCTTCATCGTCAGCTGTCGCATCTAAATCTTCATCTTCTGGATCGTCATTATCGTAGTCAATAATGTCGTCGCTTCCAGTAGCACTTGCTAAGAAAGCATTAACTTTCTTGTGATGTGCACGACTGTCATCTTCGTCCTCATCTTCTGGATGGTTAACTTCTTCGTCAACTGATTCATAAGGAAACCATGAACGTAAAGCCCAAACATTTTCACCCATTGAAATGAATTCACCGTTGGTATTCAAGTCCGTGTAAAATTGGGGTAAACGTTCCCTAATTTCCTCGTCACTCTCTCCCAAGTACTTTTGTACGGCATTAACAATATCGGCAAAACCCATTCTTTTATTGTTATCTTCCAATATTGCACGAGCAACTTCAATCATTGATAGTTCATTGCGATTTTTGTCTTTAAAGTCGTTTAATCCCACAATTGTATTCCTCTCTTTTAACAATCCTTTTTATTTTACTAGGCGCTCAAGTAAAAATCAACGTAACTGTGTAACTTCCTACTAAGTATAGTCCACTAAAGAGGTCATATTCAATCTGAAGTTGCTTTGAACCGTCAATTTTAGGGAAAAATTTAATTAATTTAGTGGAACTCTTCAGGTCCATTTGGTAGCCAGATGCAACATAGCGGCAGTCCTTTTTTTGTCCAACCGTAAAATGAAGTTGCGAATAATCATCGTTAGTATTGCCACGCTTGATGATTACATCATTTTCTTTAATTAGCAGCTTAACTGGAACTTTGTCATCTTCTAAGTAAGAAACCCTAGTCACATCTCCATTTTCGATTAGTTCACCCTGGCCAGTTTTATGGAAAGTCTCACTTTCCTTTTCCTGAACAATTTTACTAGTAAAATCAATTTTTACTTTAGTCATATATTTGATTCTTTGCAATAAAAAAGCTAACCATCAAGATTAGCAATAATTCTTAATATCCTTCTTAATTTTAGCAGAAAACATTATAAAACAAATTATTTTTTTATACCAGTAATTACTCCAATTCCTTTTTCGGTGATATTACCAGCTTAATCCCACCTATTGTGATTAAGCTTGAGCAAAAGACAATAATAAATTTTCCACTGGCACAATCAAGAATTATACCTGAAACCATTGATGAAACTGGGCACCAATATTTCTGATTATGGTCAACACTCGCCCATAAATGAGCAAAATTTGATAAAATATAACTATATTGATAGTAACTCATAGCATGATTGCAACCAATTAAAAGATGAATTGTGATAATCCTAACTATCATTAGAACTTAAGAAGAACAACTACAATTTGACCCTTTTGAGGGTCCATTGTTTTTTACCAGCTTAAAATGTAGGAGACTTACTAAATATGTCAAATTCAAAAAAATATAGCTTAGACATTGACAACGAGAAGCAAACCATTCAAGGCATTTTTATACCCGACAAGACTATGTTCCAGCAAATTAGAGGAGTAGTTCAAGCTACACATTTAGATGGCTGGGAACCATCTTCTGATGATATTGAGAAATTGAAGGCTAATGCAATGAATCCTGACCCGAAAGAGCTAGCACGAATCAAAGCTATCTGGGAACAGAGGAGTAAGTAGAAACTCGTCAACTTAGATTGAAGTCTAAAAATAAATCTGACTTCAAAAACAAATAAAAACAAAAAGAGCTAGTCAAGCATGAAACTTGAGCTAGCTCTTTTTTACTTTAATTTATACTATATTACTTCTTAAATGATTAATTCTTAATCTGTAACAATAATAATGACAGGTTTAAATAATGCTAATGACATTTTTCTTCTCCTATATAAATCAATATTAACCAAACTTTTCATTAATTATAATAACCCCTATTGCACTGTTTACAAGGTGATTTTCATATTCGAAAAATATTACTTTATTAACCTATCAACAGTTACCTCATAGCCAGAATTGATTAGTACTTTCTTTATTTGATCGGCCTCCTCTTGATTATCATTAATTACGTCTTCGTAGTACTTTCCTAACATTTTAGTAAATGCCAATTCTATAGTATTAGGCAACTGCTTTAAAAAGTTTAATGGCTCTATACATAAACTACTTTTATTGTCTTGTATGCATAAGTCAATATAGTTAATCACCAATACGCTTAGTGCCACTAGAACCTTTTTCTCAATATTAGAAACATTTTGATAGCGCCTAATAATACTTTTCACTAAAAAAGTAGCTTCATCTATTGTATACAGTTCCATTATATTACTTAATAAAACAATCCTTAGGTATCCATTATCATCAATGTCTTTTTGAAATAGTACTTGCTTAATTTCTTTCTTTTCTGCACGTGTTAGTTTTTTAAGTGAGTCATCATTATGTGTATTTGAAATAACCTTTGCCTGTAAAATAAGTGATTCTGTTAAACTGGTTTGAGGCTCTATTTGCATTAATTGATCAGTAATATTTACTATTTCATCATCATTATCCTCATTTGCAGCCTTTACAAGTTGATTTCTCAAATAATTAATTTTATTGTCATTAGAATTGCCATTTTCTGTTTCAGAAAAAAACTCCTGAAAACTAACCCCATGTTTTTCAAGAATTTGGATCAACTCTTCTGCTCCGATATCATGAAAGCCACGTTCAACCTTTGAATAAAACGAAACAGAAATTACATCAGCAGCCATCTCCTTTTGGGTTAAACCTAAATCATGACGTAACTTTTTTAATTTGCTCCCAATACGATTCATAATTATCATCCCTTTTTATTCCATATAAAATATTATGGTCACTAATCAGAAAAACATTCAAAAATATTATTTGTTTTTAACAAATTGATCCTTTTGAATATTCAAAGTGCCCTATAAATTGCAAATTTGCTATAATCAAGTAAATAATCAATTTTTAATCTTACATTATAAACTAACTTCGAGGAATATTTATGCCAAAATTTCAAAGTAAAAAATTAACTAAAGAAGTTGTTTTACGTGATCCTGTTCATGACTACATTCACATTGAAGATCAAGTCATATTGGACATTTTAAAAACAGAAGAATTCCAAAGAATGCGCCGTATCAAACAACTTGGGCCTCTTTCATATGTTTTTCCTGGAGCAACTCATACCCGTTTCGAACATAATCTAGGTGTATACGAGTTAACTAGAAAAATCTGTAATATTTTCGCAGAAAAGTACCCATCTCATAATTCGGGGGATGGCCTCTGGGACGACAATAACCGCTTATTAGTTGAATGTGCCGGTTTACTCCACGATATCGGACATGGACCGTACTCACATACTTTTGAGCATCTATTTGGTACAAACCACGAAAAGATTGGTCAAAAGATTATTACTGACCCTAATACAGAAATTAACCATGTTTTGCGCGGAGTTGCACCAAACTTTCCTGAATTAGTTGCTAGTGTTATTGATAAAACTTATCCTAATCCTCAAGTCGTTAAAATGATTTCCAGTCAGGCTGATGCTGACCGCATGGATTATCTTAAACGTGATGCATACTTCACTGGCGTTACATACGGCGAATTTGATTTGTCGCGAATTTTACAAGAAATAAGACCTTATCAAGGTGGCATTTGCTTCACAATGGCTGGAATGCATGCAGTTGAGGACTATATCGTTTCGCGCTATCAAATGTATCAGCAAGTGTACTTTCACCGTGTAGGCCGTTCAATGGAAGTTATTTTGCAGCATTTACTTGAACGAGCAAAAGTTGTTTATGAGCAAGGTACTCTGCAAGTTACACCAAGTTTAGCCAAGTTTTTAGCTGGCGACTGGACGCTCAGCGACTACCTTGAATTAGACGATGGAGTCATGGAAACAAACTTCTCCATGTGGACAAAGGCAAGCGACCCAATTTTAGCTGATTTAGCAAATTGCTATTTGTACCGAAAACCACTAGCAAGTATTTGCATCGATGACGAAACTAAAAGCTTATTACCCAAGTTAAAGGACCTAATTAAGCAAGCTGGGTTTGATCCGCTCTATTATACAGACACCAATTCCGCTTTTGATGAACCTTATGATGCGTATAAGCCAAGCGGGAAAAACGCTAATAGTCAAATCGAAATCATGCAAGCTGACGGTCAGCTAATTGAACTGTCACAGTTAAGTCCGTTAGTTCGTGCACTTAACGGAACAATTCAGGGCGACGAGCGGTTCTTCTTCCCTAAAATCATGATGTCCAATAGCGATGAACCACAAATTTTTGACCCGCTTTACCAACAATTCCAACGTTATGTCAAAAATGGTAAACTACGCTATTTGCGAAAACCAAAAACTAATAAAAAATAAAAAGACCGAATTCTGATTGAATTCGATCTTTTTTGTTTGGGGAGCTGTTTGTTAGGTTACACGTTCATGTGTCCTGAAATTGAAGTATCAGTTACAGGACTGACACTGGTATCAATGCCAACTTTCTCAGATAGTTTAGCTGACAAAATTTGGAATGGAACAACATAAAAAATAGGAGAAAGTATTGGGGTAGTTTTTACACTTAGTTTTAAATCTCTGTCAGTTGCTTCAAAGTCTTCACCAGAAACCACAAAAACATGTTCAGTATAAGCACGACGGTAATATGCTGCTACATCAACCATGCGGTCAAATTCTGAACCTTTATTACCACCGATTAAGAAAATGAAGTTGTCGTCATGATATGCGCGAAGTGGTCCATGCAATTGCTCTTCTTGTTCATATGCACTAGTTGGACGGCCAAAGGTTTCAAAGAACTTCAATCTAGCTTCAAGTGCAGTTGGGAAGTTATAACCATAACCTGCAATTGAAGCTTTTTGCATTTCAACTAGTTCATCTTGCTGCTTTTCATACCATGCAGTACTTTCTTTAACAACAGTTGGGAAATTATCAACTAAGTCTTGTGCATCCTTGATTAATTGGTCATATTTTTCCTTACCAATTAGTTGAGATTGATGAGCAATTTCAACAGCAAGTAAATAGAATTGTAACAAAGTCTCAGTATAGCCACGAGTCTCTGGCCCAATCTGTTCTTCTTCACAAACTAGGTGAACATAGTGATCAGCAATTTTAGTAATTGCTGATCCCAATTGTTCTGAAATGCCTAAAGTTGAGTATCCACACTTTTGTGCATGTTGCAAAGCCTCACAAGTAGAAATGCTATCGCCATGTTGGGATAAACCTACTACTAAAATTTGATCATCTCTAAAACAGCTGCTTGGATTAATGCTCTCTGAGCTAGTAAAAACAGTTGGTTCAATTGCAACGCCTTCCACATTTAGTAATTTGACAAACATATTGCGTATTACACGCATTGCATTATATGAAGTACCCGAACCAGTAAAAATAACCTTTTTAAAGTCATTGTTTAACCAGAAAGAAATAAACTCCTTACCATAATCATTTCGTTCATCAATTGCTCTTTGCAATACCCGATCTGTGTCCTCAATGTGTCCCATCATTGTTAGTTTTGTCATCTTTAAATTCCTCCATTTTAATTGTTGTTTGCGCAAGTTCGCGCATTTTTTCTAAATACTCTTTTGCTTGCTTTTTTAAGCCCAACTCTTCGGTTACTTTAACTAACCTTTGGTAAATAATAAGTTGCTGCTGTGGCTCCTCGGTCGTATCCAACTGCTCTTTTAATTTAGCTAACACTTCCCTATCTGGTGCTAGATAAACTTGATGTAGTTCCTGAACTTCTGCGCGAACTTCAGGAAGCTTGCAGTTATTAAGTAAATATTCTTCTAACTCAATTGCTTTATCTAAATAATTACCATCCAGATAAAAGAGATAGCACCTCATCAGACGAATCAATAGATCCTGTTCTTTTTCTTTAGTTAAATCAACCTGTTTTTCAGTTAAATGAGCGACAACATGACAAACTTGTTCATAGTCCTCGTATGCTAAGTAATAATCTAAAGATAGAAATTCCCGTGCTTTAGCAGATAAGCAAACTACTGCAACCGGTGATTTTAGTAGCTGGAAATATCGCTTTTGATCACCATTTTTCTGAAATGTTAATAACTGTGTAAGTAGCTTTTTTCTTAGCTTAACTTCTGCAACCCAGCTAAGGCCAAAGGCCAAAAGTAACAAGACTACTAGTAATGCTGATTGCATAAATCTTCAATCCCTATAGTAGACCAACTGCAACTGCTAAAATTCCAAGTATAATCAAGCCAATCAGAATTACTGTGCCGTTAACCTTCTTTTGTAATAGTCCATAGCAGCCAAAAGTCAAAAGTAATGGTAATAAATTAGGCATTAATGAGTCTAAAGTCTGTTGCAAACTGACCTTTGTTCCACCTAATTTCATAACTAACGGCACCTTAATAATTACCATGGACGCAATCATTGCTCCAACCACCACTAATCCTAAAATTTTAGCAGCTTCCGTAAGCTTTTGTAGTGTCCCACTTTCACTTGCTTCAGCAAGAAACTTGTTTCCACCTTGATAGCCTAGTTTAAAACCAAACCAGCGTAACAGCTCACTAGGAATAACGTTAATTAAAAAGTAAAGAATTGGGCCTAAGATACTTCCTTTAACAGCCAGTGGGGCTCCAACCCCGACACCAATTACACGTAGAGTTCCCCAAAACATTGAGTCACCGATTCCGGCAAGAGGTCCCATTAAGGCCGTTTTTACAGAGTTAATTGAACTAGCGTCAAAATCTTCTGAATTGGCGTTTTGTTCTTCCATTGCACAACTAATTCCCAAAATTATTGGTGAAGTAGATGCTGAACAGTTAAAAAATTCCAAATGACGCTGAAATCCTTTTTGCATTTCATCATCATTATCACCATAAAGGCGTTTAATCACTGGAGTCATTGCCCATGCATAACCAAGAGACATTTGCCGTTCATAATTAAAGGAACCTAATAATTGGTAGTGTCTCCACATTACACTACGCAGGTCTTTTTTGGTTAGCTTCTTAGTTGATTTTTGTGTTGCTGCGTCTGCCATTATAGTAAGTCCTCCTCGTTATTTTCTGCTGGTTTAAATTCGTAGTAAATGTAAGCAATGATTAGGCCAAACACAGCTACTCCTATCATTGGAACCTTCAAAAAGGCTACCAAACCAAATCCTAAAAAGAGAAATGGTGCGTATTTTTTATCGTAAGTTAACTGCATTAACATTGCGATTCCCAATGCAGGTAACAAGTTACCAGACTGAGTTAATCCATCCTGAATAACCTTTGGAATTGCCTTAATAATAACTTTAATTACTGGTGCACCGACTAAATATCCAACCATGATTGGAACAAATTTTGCTAAGAATAGCATTACTGTTCCAGACCATTGTCCAATTGCAATTCCTTTCCAGTTTTTCTTTTCAATTTGACGATCAGCATAGTGGGTAAAAATCGCATTAAAGCTACCAATTGCAATCGCAATAATTTGAGCAATTAAAGCAATTGGAATAGCCAAAGTTAGTGTTGTTTGCCAATTTGTACCTGTCTTGATTGCCAAAGCAGTCGCAAGAGCTGAACCAACAACAACATCTGGGGGAGTAGTTGTTCCTATACCAACTAAACCCATCCACACTAATTCAAGTTGTCCACCCAAAATTAGTCCAGTGGTAAAATCGCCCATTACTAAACCAACTATAGGACCAATGATGATTGGTCGATCAAGCATGTGCTGCCCGCCAAGTCGACTTTCCATGTATGCTCCCGCTCCCACGAGAGCAACTAAGAATGCTTGTAACATAATTTATCTCCTTCTTATTTATTTCTTAAATGCTTTTTCAATACCAGCAAAATTCAAGCTTTCAGCGGTTGGTGTTACCTGAGCAAAAACTTCTACACCTTGGTCGTGTAACTCTTTGGCACTGGCAAACTCTTCTTCAGTCATCTTAATTTGTGGCAAAACAGAAACTCCGTTTTCATAGTGAATTCCTGCAGTTCCTACATTCACCTTATCGATTCCTGCCACATCATGTTTTAAAGCTACAGCATCCTTAACATTAATCGTTACTACAAAAATTTTCTTATTTGCATATTTAGGACTGTTTAAGATTTGTGCTGCATCTTTAAGACTCTTTATTCCCAGAGTAACACCTGCTGGTTTAGCTAATTTCATTGTCATTTTAGTCATTGAGTCAGTTGCCGCATGATCATTAGCAACTAATAAAATGTCAGGGTGTAATTGGTTTGTCCATGACACTGCAACCAAGCCGTGGACAAGTCGATCATCTGCTCTTAATAAACTAATCATTCTAAATCTTCCTCCTTCAGTAAATCATTTACATAAATAATTTGTTTACGCGCTTCATTAACAGCAAGGCGAATTGCTTCATCAGACAACTTGTCATCTGGATTCATTATTAGTTCCAATACCAATGAGAGATTAATGCCGCTGATAACTTTACAGTCGTAATCTTTAATTAAATTAACTGCTTCCTTATTAACACTTCCACCAGGCATATCAGTTAAAATTACTATTTGGTCAGTTTTGAATTTTTCCAATAACCCGTTTAACTCTTCAACAAAATTCTTTTGATCGTCGACATATGCATTAATGAAATGAACATTATTGGTAGCGCCGTTAAAAAAATTGATTGAATTCTTATATCCGTCAGCTAAGTAGCTGTGCGTAGCGATGATAAATTGACTCATTGAATAACTTCCTTTCACTAGTTTCTACAGTTCGTTTGATTAAAATGTTAGCGTAAACATTAAATCTAAGTTAGATATACTACTGTATATACATTTTAGCAAGAATAAAAAATGATATCTTGTATTTTATTTTGGCAACAAATACTATTTTTAAAGCAATTATTAGGAATTTAAAATTGATTTTTATCTTTTTTATTTTATTATAAATATATGGTATATACATTTTATATGAAGAAACATAGGGAAATAATTTTTTGCTTAACACACAACAAATTATTTATAATTAATAAAGAAACAGTTATCAAAACAACGACAACAAATAAAATCATTTAAGGAATACGCAAGTGAAAGCTAAATATGAAAAAGTAGAAGATTACTTTATTGAAAAAATTAACAAGGGTGTACTTAAAGCAGGTGATCAACTGCCGCCCGAAATTCAAATTAGTGAAAAATACGGTTACAGCCGTATGACTGTCAATAAGGCAATGAAAAATTTAGAAAAACAAGGATATGTAACTAGAATTGCAGGACGAGGCACCTTTGTAAAAGAAAAAAGTGTGCTACGGTTACTAACCGACAATATCAGTTTTACCGATATTATTAAGCAACAGAGAATGACCCCAGGCTCAACTCTGATTTCTTATAATTTAGAAAATCAAAATGAAGTACCTTCAGCCAATGAATTCTCCTCTCCAATTGAGAAATTCCATCACACGAAAAGGCTCAGGACTGGAGACGGTAATCCGATCGCATTAACTGAAGACTATATAAGTGCCAAACTAATTAAAAAGATTGATTTTAATTTGTTAACAACATCTCTTTATTCCTACCTAAAAAAGTTAAAATTGCCTGTCATCCAAAATTTCGTTGAAATTAAGGCTGTTAAAGCAACTAAGGAACAGCAAAAAGCACTCAAATTAGACGTAGATTTTTTGTTAATGACCTTGGCAAACACTGATACCATAACCTCTGATAATCAGCGTGTCCCATTAGGTGTATTTGTTTCTTATTACAACCCAGATCTTTACACCTACAGATTTAACGAATCTTAGTAAAAAACACCCAATCTCTTGATACTATGAGATTGAGTGCTTTTTATTTACTTATTTTGTTGTATTTTTAACTATATGAATTTCACGATCAAATAACTGCTTCATTTGTTCATTAAAGTTATGAGCTATAAAGATTACCGATGCAGAGGTTGCAGTTACTTCACGCAAAATTTCCATCGTAGCTTGTTGATCAATTGCACTAGTTCCCTCATCAATTAGAATCAATTCACTGTGATGAACTAATGCACGTACTAAAACAATTTTTTGCCTTTGTCCGCCAGAAATATTTAACTTATTCAAATCGATTTGCTGATTCAGTCCTTGGTCAAACTTAGCAATATCTCCATTAAGCTGAACTTTTTCTACAAGCGAAGGTAAAGCACTTTTTAGTTTATCAGCAAACATCGTCATATTGTCAGCGATACTTGCTGGAAAGAGAACAGGATCTTGAGGGATATAACCAATTTTCTCCATATCAGGATTAATTGGCGCGCCATTTTTATTCTTGAAAACAATTTTTCCCGTAGTCGGCTTAAGCTGTTCTAGAATAAGTTTAAATAAAGTTGATTTACCTGCACCTGAATCCCCAGTTAATAGTATTTTTTCACCTGCTTTAATATCAATATCAGGGAATTTTAGACTCTCACCATTTGGAAATTGTAGGCTAAGGTCACGAACACTCAGTTCCGCAGGTGCTGAGACTTGTTCTAGTTTAGGCTGTTCAACACTTTCAGTTTCCTCAGCAATTTTTTTATTTAAAGCTTGGGCACCCTTCATCTGGCCGTATGAATTAATGATTTCTTCAACGCCCATTCTTAGATAATATTGACAGTTTCCAACACCGATAATGACACCAAAAGCAACTAGTTTTTGCTGAAATAAGTAGCCAGCTAATAAAAATAAGATTGTTTGAAAGCAAACTGAAATTAACCCATTAACAATAGACAGCAGTTGCATGACCCCATTTTGTTTAACATTTGCATCCTCTAAGTCTTTGGCTGCCTTATCTGTTATCGCAAATAACTTTTCACCGGCAAAATAGCGTTGTATTTCTTCTAAGCCACTAAGCCACTTGTCTAAGCAATCCAAATACTTTTGATTGCTTTCAGAAATGTGAGTTATTGCTTGCTGTAACGGTTTTTCAAGCAACTTAGGCACAGTTAACGAAATAATCACCATCAAAGTGACCACTAAAAGTAAACTCCAGTGTAATGAAATTAATAACGCAACAACAGACACGATAATTGCTACACCACCGAGCAAATTGAAAAAGGGTTCTAAGTAATTTTCTTGGCTTTGAACTAAGTCATTAGTTAATCCATTCTGGACCTGGGCTACAGGGTGCTCCTTTTGATCTTTATAAAAATGGTCAATTGTTTTTTGACGAATAACAGCTTTATATTGTTCCTCTTGTTTAGATTGAAGATAACCTAGCAGTCCTTGCAATAAATAATCGATCAGGATGCATACAAAACTAGCAAGAACCATAACCATGAAAGTTCTAAAATTACCTTGCTGAATTGCTGTAGTTTCAATCATTACAATTAATGAGTTAACAATCATAAGTGCATAAAAGCTAATTAGCACTACCATTATCACTACAAAGCGTAACGGGTTTTGCTTAAAAAAACCTTTAATAGTCATTTCTACTTGACCTCCTTTTTCTTTGCTTTTAAGCAGATTTGATAATCAAATTTTTCCATTAAATCAGGACTAAAATTATGTGCAATTAGCAAGACTGTTTTATCTGTTCGCAGCAGTTCACTAATGATTTTATTAGTTGTCTTGCTATCAACTGCACTTGTCGCCTCATCCAATAAAAGAAATGGTTTGTTATGTATTTCAGCCCTTGCTAAAACAACTTTCTGTCTTTGCCCCCCAGATAAGTTTCCTTGATCTAAATCAACATTAGTGTCAATTTGTTGTGGAAAGCTTGCTATGTCTGAAGCTAGCTGTACATTTTGAACGGCTCCACTTAATCTAGAACTTAGTTTTTGGTTAAACATCGTAATATTATTAGCAACCGTATCTGGGAAAAGCGTAGCGTCTTGAGCCACATAACCTAATTCAGCTTGCTTAGGTAGCAATTTGTTACCAGCTTGATCAATAAAATAGACCTCACCGTTTTGGGGCTCAATTTTACCCAACAGAACCTTGAAAAGTGTTGACTTTCCAGTGCCAGAATCACCTGTTAGTAGAACTTTATCGCCTTGATTAATAGTGAAATCGGGATAAGTGATTATTTCACCATTTTGATATTGAACCTCTAGGTTGCGACATTTTAAACCATATACTGCAGCCTTAGGCTTTCTTTCAGGTAACGGCTGAATGAGTTTAGTAACATCAGCACGCAATTCCTTTGTTGAACGAATTTGGGTAATTGCACTAATGATTTCCCATAAGCCATTAAAAATAGTTGAAGCAAAACCACCAGCGATGGCCCAGTCACCCAGAGATATTATATGTCTGAAAAATAGTAGACCAGCCCAAAGACCAGTTCCCACTTGACCGATTGAGTTGCCCACGCCATTAATTGCAATTGCAATAGACTTCATTTTATTACTATTTACATTGGCATCTGCAAGTTTCTGGTTATCTTGACCAAGCGCTTTGGCTAAACGACCACCAGCACCATAACGTCGTAATTCTCCTAGACCAGAAAACCAGTTCTCAATTGTATTTAAAAATTGCGCATTCTTCTGAGCTGCTTTAGCAGTTGAACTGGACAATTTTTTGGTCATGATTTGAGGTAAACAAAGAACAATAATCGTTACTACGGTCACAATCAAAATTAATGACCAATGCAATGTTAATAGTGTTCCTATTGCCATAATGATGCTTAATAAATTAATCCAGATTTTTATCCATGGTGTCGCATAATCGTCGGACAAAACTTTGAGATTATTTCCCAATTGATTCTGCATATCTGCAACCTTAGTTGGTTCGTCGGCATAATAGTGTTTCATTATTTTGGCGCGAATTTCGTGCAAATATTCTTGAATCTGCTTGTTAAACAAAAATGTTCCTAGTGGTAGTAGAAGAATAGTAAAAATTGAAATGATAAGTTCTACAATTATCCAAAAAGCAAATCCACTCCAGTTTCCATTACTAAGATTATTAGTTATGTATTTGAAAAAATATGTTGTTGCAGTACCGCTTAGTGCATAAGCCAAGAAAACTAATAAAATTAAAATTGTTCTTGGTATGCTAGTCTTTAATAATTGCTTTAGTGTCAATGGTCTCAAGCCTCCTTAATTCATATTTCTTATTAAAGTCTAATTTTATTTTAAATTCAATATGATTCAATTAAGTGGTCATTTTTTCCAACTAAGTGACACATATTTTATTAGTAAGATAATTTAGTATATAGAAAAAACCCTGAAATCAAATTGATCTCAGGGTTTTATTACGTGTCATTTTAAATTTTAGTGCTTATCTTTTTCATATCTGGTATTAAACAAAGGACTAAGTGGTTCATTCTTTTGAATACACTTAATTGCATCCCCAATTAACGGTCCCACTGAAACAAGTGAAGTCTTATCCAACTTCTTCTCTGCAGGTTGGTTAATTGAATCTGTTAATACCAAGCTTTTAATCGGAGAATCATTTATACGTTTAATGGCTGGACCAGATAAAACAGCATGTGTAGCACTGGCATAAACTTCAGTTGCACCTGCATCAATCAATGCTTGTGCAGCTAACGTGATAGTTCCAGCAGTATCGATCATATCATCAATAATGATTGCTCGCTTACCTTTAACGTCACCAATGATGTTCATTACCTCGGCAACATTAGCACGTGGTCGACGCTTATCAACAATCGCAATTGAAGTGCCTAGGAATTCTGCAAGCTTTCTAGCACGAGTAACACCACCATGATCTGGTGAAACTACAACTGCATCCTTTTCCAGATTATTTCTTAAGAAGTAATCTGCAAGTAATGGTGCACCCATTAAATTATCTACAGGTATATCGAAGAAGCCTTGAATTTGAGGTGCATGTAAATCTAGTGATAATAGTCTAGTGGCACCTGCTTCTTGCAACATATCAGCAACTAATTTGGCTGTAATTGGTTCACGTGGACGAGTCTTGCGATCCTGACGAGCATAGCCATAATATGGAATTACAATATTTATCGTCTGTGCACTTGCGCGGCGAACAGCATCAATCATAATCAACAATTCCATCAAATTATCATTGACTGGTACACTCGTTGATTGAATTAAATATACGTCCTTACCACGAACAGATTCGTCTATATTAATTTGAATTTCCCCATCGCTAAAGCGTTGTACACTAGATTCACTAAGTGGAATCCCAACGCGGTCCGCAATTTTTTGTGCTAGCGGCAAATTCGAATTGAGGGCAAACAACATCATATTGTCTTTATAAGACATAATTTCCTCCGTATTAAAATGTTAACAACTTATTATTTTACCAAAAGTTGTCCGAAAAAGCTTTTTCCTATACTATTATTCAACTTTAGCGGACGACATTCAAGCCCCGAATGCTAGAATACGCAGATAATGCGTAAGTTTTCCACTTATTTTAAAAGAAATTTTTATTCATGATCTAAGACACTACGAATATTACCATGATATTTCTTTAGTAATGCGGCAGCTTCATGTTCAGTCTTTCCTGTTTTAGCCATCACAATTGCTTGAGCCACATTTTTGTTGGCCTTTTCTAAGAACTGTAGTGCCTTTTTAGTGTCAATATCGGCAGTTGCACTAATGATGCGACATGCTCGATCAACCAACTTTTCATTAGTCGGCTGTACATCAATCATCATATTTGAATATACTTTTCCCTGCTTAATCATCACGCCTGTGGAAATCATATTCAAAATCATTTTTTGAGCTGTACCAGCCTTCATCCGAGTTGAACCAGTGACTACTTCAGAACCAACTACCGCTTCAATAGCAATATCTGCATGCTGACCAATGACAGAATCTGCTACACAGGCAATTGCAATTGTTAAGGTACCTTGCTTTTTGGCATAGTCTAATCCGCCAATCACATATGGTGTTCGGCCACTTGCAGCTAAGCCAAGTACAACATCATTTTGAGTTAAAGCCAAATCACTTATGTCCTTTTCACCCAGTTCTGCCGAATCTTCGGCGCCTTCTACAGCTGAAAACATTGCACTTTTTCCACCAGCAATTAGTCCGACTGCTCTTTCGGGCTTAATGCCATAAGTCGGCACTAGCTCTGCAGCATCTAATACGCCAAGCCGTCCACTAGTTCCAGCACCAAGATAGATTAAACGACCGCCATTAGAATAATTTTTAGCTGCTGCATCAATTGCTTGGGCAATTTGCTCATTTTCCTGTCTTACTGCTTGAGCAACTTTCTGATCTTCTTGATTAATCGTCTTAACCATTTCTAGTGTTGACATTCTATCAATTTCACTAGTTGCAGGATTACGCTCTTCAGTTTTTAACTCTTTAATTTCCATTTTTATCCTCTACTTTGTTGTAACAGTTGTAACAATTTGGTCTGCCTTCACCTGTTTAGTAGAAATAGGACTAATTTGAGCTACATCTTCCATATTATTAACAATGGTCATCACATCTGTAGGCTTATTGGCCGCTTTAACTGCTGCAACATCCATTTTGGCAATTAAGTCTCCTTGTTTTACATGCTGACCACTTTTTACATTAATTTCAAATGGCTCACCTTTAAGTTCAACCGTATCTATTCCAAAATGCAGAACTATTTCGAGTGGTCCTTCTGCTGACTCCATCGTAATCGCATGTTTGGTATCCATTATTGTTAAAATTCGCCCATCAACTGGTGCAACAATCTCATCACTATCTGGAATAACAGCAAAACCATCACCCAACATTTTTTGCGAAAACACATCATCAGGTACGGCAGTTAATGCTTCAAGTTGACCACTAACTGGACTAGCTAAAGATACTGAAACACTATTTTTCACTTCATTTGTTTCCTCAACTTGGTTTACTAAAGTGCCATCTTCATTTTTGGCTAACATTGCATCTTGAGGAACGCCCCATAAATAAGTTAAAACAAATCCACCAAGGTAAGCTGCTAATAAGCCAATGCAGTAATATAGAGCCTTGTTATTCGCAATTAATGGTATCAGCGCAACTCCTGAGGTACCAATTGCCGTTGATCCTACATTGCCAAAAGCACCTAAGACTGCACCACCAATACCACCGCCAAGACAGGCAGTAATGAATGGGCGTCCAAGCGGGAGCGAAACCCCATAAATCAAGGGCTCACCAACACCTAAAATTCCAACTGGCAATGCCCCTTTTATTAACTTAGTTAACGCTTTATTTTTGCGGCATTTAATCCATAAAGCTATTGCCGCACCCACTTGGCCCGCACCAGCCATAGCTAAAATCGGTAGAAGTGGAGTATAGCCCATTTTTTGAATCATTTGAATATGAATCGGCGTCAAAATTTGGTGGATTCCAAAAAGAACCATTGGTAAAAATACTGCACCTAAAATAAAACCGGCAATTGGACCACCAACTTTAAGTACCCAATTAATACTGTTAACTAGTGAATTTGAGATCCAACCCGCAAAAGGCATGACAATAAAGATAGTAGCTAAACCCATTATTAAGAGCGTTAAAAATGGTGTGAAAATAATATCCACAGAATCGGCTATATGCTTGTGGAAAAACTTTTCTACGTAAGAAAGTAGCCATACAGATATTAAAACTCCAATGATACCACCCTGTCCTGCAGCAAGTGGTTTGCCGTCAAACACGTTCGGAATAGTAACTGGCGGTAATACATTTGGCAACATAATAATTCCACCAATAATGCCTCCTAAACCTGGTGTAGCACCAAATTCTTTGGCAGCATTAATACCAACATAAATGTTTAGATAGGCAAATAAACCAGAAGAAATTACACCTAAAACAGTTATGCCCAGATTCCAGCTTGGTGGCAATATTTTAGCTGTCATCAAGTTTCTCAGCATCCCAGCCACACCAGAAATCAGTCCCGCACCAACAAAGGCAGGAATAAGTGGAATGAAGATAGCAGAAATATGTTGTAAAATTGCTCTCCACCAAGTTTGCTTTAAACTAGCTTTTTGCGCATCATGAACTATTTGTGCTTTTTGCATTACCTCTGATTTATCTTGTTGATATGTCTCGGTACTTGACGAACTTGGTGCGATAGCTGGGAAAGGATCATTCTCTTTTACACCGGCAGCATCAACCATGCTTTGAGCGACTTTAGTATTCACCCCTGGTCCTAAAACAATTTCTAAAGTTTCACCGTCAACAACTCCAATGACACCATCTATTTTCTTAAGTCCGGCTAAGTTAACCTTATTTCTGTCTCTTATCGAAATTCGTACCCTTGTCATGCAATGATACAGCGATTTAACATTTTCGATTCCACCGATCTGGTCATAAATTTTTTGTCCCAAATCTGTATACTTGTCTATACTCATTTAAGCCTCCTTGCTTAAAAAAATAACTTGCTAGTTACCAAAATATTACTGCTTTTAGAACACAAAAACCACGGAGATACTTTTTCAGTATATCCGTGGCTTACAAAAATTATTGAACTAATAAAAATTCATCCGTCGTTAACCGATGAGCACCTAATTTAGTTAATAAGTGATTATAATGATTCGTTACTGGTTTAATAGAAGAATCATATCCGTCCGAAATTAATGTAACTGAGTAGTCGCGACTCAATGCACTCTTTACTGTTGCCTGAACACAGGTATGATTCATTAACCCCACCACAACAACATTTTTAGGATTAAGATCATGTACCTTCTGAGCAAAGTTTGTTTGCGTAAACGGACTTGGTTCGTTCTTAGTGAAAACTGGTGCCGAGCTCTCGACCTTCAACTTAGAAGAAAAGTCACCAAGGTTTTCCTGCTTGACGTAAATAACTGGATCATTATTTTCTTCAAACTTTTTAATGACACGGTTAATCCGTTCAAGCAACTTTGTCTTCTTGCTCGAAAAGTGCATCGCTTGTTCCTGAACATCAACTACTAACAATAAATTATCGGCTGACATAATTATCCTCTCAACTAAAAATATTTCTTTGAAACCGTTTTTATTATAACGCTATATTGTTGATATTCAACCTAAACTTTATTACTCGCTGTAAGATAAATTACTCATCCGATGTAAAGAGTAGCTTTTTACCCGCTTCTATTTGATTTAATAATGGCAAATCTTCCTGTATCACCTGCGCTAAAACGTTAACCCGTTTATCAGCTGGCAAATCACATTTTGTGATTTGTAACTCACCTTGATAACGCATATATAAGCTATTATCACATGTAATCGTTCCTTTAGGACGTGCCAGAGCTTCGCTATTAGGAGTTGTTCCAAAGAGCTGCCGTTCACGTCCTTCAGCTAAACGAATAACTTTTTCTGCACAATCCCTTCGATTGTGCCATTCGTGACTAAATAGCTCTGGTACATCTTTGTTTATTCGCAGCGTAATTGCATTCTCTTTAATGTAGTTTTTAAAGCTTCTCAGTGATGCCTGAGATAAGTCAGCATCACCGATAAAAACGTGATCACAGCCGAGCTCTTTCAATTCAAGCATCGCTGCCAATGGATTTTCTTTTCGTTGCTGTTCTACTGTCGGCAAGCCCTCATTAATTGGCCCTCTCTTTTTTGCGTCTCCCGCAACAAAAGCCATCGTCTGCAAGTTCATTTCATGCAGCCAAGCATTTTTGGTAGCTAACCAATTTGTGGATAAACCAGTCTCTGGTCGTGGGTAATAATTATGCCACGCTTGTAAATGGGTAAAGTCGGCACAATAACTTCGCAATGCAGTAACATCGTCTTTTTCAATCGTGCTTGCATTTAGTGCTATCGGCATCTCTTTTGATAACTTTGCAATTGTGCTGTAATCAACTCCTGAATCTATCCTTAATCCTGTTAAATGCAACTTTTTAACCTGATCAATATCGGTAATTGCTACACCTAATTTCTCTAAGCAAGCCTTAGAAACATCCGCAATTAAATCTATATCTAGATTACTACACCACTTGGTTAATTCCCCCAAGCGCTTTAAAACTAGTTTATCATCATCTTCAGGAATATTTAGAGAAGTAAAAATTGTCGTTAAACCAGCATTACGCATTGCCAATAAGTAGTTGTAATCATCGGCTGTTAGGTCATGATCCAGATAAATTGAAAATCCAAGCATTTTTTCTCTTTCCTTCATAAAAAAACTGTTATTTCTATTATACTATTTTTTTGAAAGCGATATCAAAATAAAAAAGCTATAGGTTAAACCTATAGCCTTTTCTTTTGCAGAAAACTAGTTTTAGTTATTTTCTTCAAGTACAAATGTACTCCATGGTTCCACTAGATCAAGTAAATCAAGATCATCCTCTCTCAAGTGGCCAACCAGATTACGCCTACCGTCATTTTCAAATGGAGTTAAGACAATTTGTAGCTCGCCCTTATAGCGAGGATACTTGTCATTTACAACTACAACATCACCAAAATCAAAGGTAGACTTCTCATTATTACGAGCGGGAATGTCCTCATCGGAATAAACCACACGTGGCATTGTGTCACGTAATAAGTATTCAGAAGCATCACCACGGTATAGATGTTTATCTTTTAAACAAATTGTTTGTTCAATTGGTAGAACACCTTCTTCAAAATCCATTCCTAAAACTGGAAATGGACTATTGAAGGCTTCAGCAGCTGCAGCAAGTTCTTCCTCACTAGCAAACGCATTACCAATGATAATGTCATCAATCATTTTGCTTAAGCGTAAGTGTGTCACTTGGCTTGCAATGTTTCTTTGACGATCACTTTCCATTGTTGGTAAGCCTTCATGAACAGGCCATGGACCAAATTGCGCATTCTTTGAAGAAATAAATGCAGCGGTGTGTAAACCATACTCACGATATTTGAGTGAATATTCCATAAAAATGTCTTCACTCAAACCAGTATATTCCTGTGGATAGAAATTATGGCAACCAATTAAGTTATCAGGCTCTGGATCATAAGACATAATGCTATCAAGGTAATTCGTACCACGACTCATATTAAGCTCAATCTTTAATCCGTATGGATTATGAGTCATTGCTGCTTCTTCCATCCCGCTGAAGCCTTCGTCTAAGCGCAGGCCCCAAACGCCTAAGTCATGGAAAAAGACTAAATTATTGTAGTCAATGTTTAATTCCTTGAATAAGCCTGGATTAATATCAACAACAGTCGTAAAGCCTAGCTTATTTGCATAAGCAACATCTTTTTTCAACTTAGCTAATAAATCTTCGCCATCATCGCTTTTTAATTGCAATAGCGATGTAAAAATACGCTTATAACCATATTTATGAGCCAAATCCATATACTTTTGATCTTGTTCAAAAGTACTTTGCTCTGGATAAAGTGATATACCTAATTGCTTCATAATTTTATTACTCCTTAAACTAGGACTATTCTGCTTCAGGTTTCATATTGTTAGCAGCAATAACGAATGGTACATAGATAAAGAAACCTATAACCATGTTAACAGCCTGTAACACAATTGAACGCCAATCCATTGTTCCTAAGAATGCGTTGAGGAATGGTGGCATTGCCCAAGTTATTTGTGCTCTAACTGGGTTGACCAAGCCAAACTTCAAAGCAGCATATGAAATTGAAACCATAACTAATGGTGCAAGAACAAATGGAATGAAGTAGATTGGATTCAAAACAACAGGCATACCAAACATTACAGGTTCGTTAATGTTGAAGATACCAGGAACTAATGAAACTTTTGCAACAGCACGTTGATCTTCACGTTTTGAGAAAATCAAGATTGCTAATAGCAATAGTAAGGTGGAACCTGCACCACCAATCCAAACATAAAGGTCAAAGTCTGTTCTTGTCCACATGTAAGGTAATGTTTTACCGTTGTGGTAGGCATTAACGTTAGCAATCAACGCAGTAGTCCAAATACTTTCGGTAACTGGTGCAAGAACGTTGGTACCGTGAATACCGAAGAACCAGAATAATTGAACCAAGAAGGTAATCAATAATACTGACCAGTAACCTTGACTGACTTTCATCAAAGGCTCTTGAATTGTCTTTGAGATAAAGTCAATAACAGTTGTGTTGTTGAGTTGGAATAGATAGTTAATAATACCGACAACATACAAACCTGCAACAGCAGGAATAATTCCAGTAAATGCGTTAGAAACTGCTGGTGGAACACTAGCAGGCATCTTGATTGTAATATGTTTCTTCATCAACATGATGTATACGGCAATAGCAATACCGCCCATGATCATTACTGTGAAGAAACCGTAAGCACCAAAGTACTTGTTAAAGTTGAAGTAACCCCATGCACTAACGTTTTTACCAGCTACAGCTGCACCAGCGTCAGTGATGGCTTTAACATCTCCCTTTGTTAAAGCAGCTTTTAAATCAAGTGAGAAGCTCTGTGGCAGTCCCATGATAAAAGTACCTAAGGTAACTAAACCACCAGCAATTGGTTCAACTTTGTATTGAACACACATTTGGTAACCAAATGTAAATGCAAATAGCAAACCTAGAACAGCGGTTGTCCCTGTCCAGACCAATGCATTAATGGCAATTAGCCATTGCATTGAATTCACAAAGCCGGTCCAGCCGAATTGATTTGGTAGATCTCTTACTAACGCATTAATAACATTAGCTACAGAACCTGCCATAATCAATGGCATGATAGAAATGAAAGCATCACGCAAGGCTACAAGCCAGCGAACCGAACCTATCTTTGCTGCAACGGGAACGACATGCTTATTTAACCAGTTAATTAAAGCATTCATTTTAATTTCCTCCTACTATTTTTAACTACACTTGTATTATACCATAGTAGATGAAATCGCTTTAGAAAAAGTGAAAAAAACGCATTAAATAATAGTATTTAATAGGGTTTTTGTATAGTTTTAGATGTATAAAACCATAAATATAAGCTTTTAATTTCGGAAAACAGCTTATTCAGAATTATTAAATAACAGTATTATACGAAAAACATTATCATTTTTTGCCTTTCATAATTTTTAATAATATCAAAAAAGGACTAATTAAAAATTAGTCCTTTAGTTAGTTTCATAAGTGATACTAGATCTATTTTTCTTCTAACTTAGCTCCTTTATTACTTGCCAAAACAAATGGTAAATATAGGAAAATATCCAAAATGAACAGTAAGAGTGAGAGGATCGTTGCCGGTATATCTCCTGCGGTTGTCACCCATGTAGTTAAAATAGGAGGAATTGTCCAAGCAGGAATAACAACGCTTTTTGCCACTACACCTAATAATGTTAGCGGATATGCAATTGCAAGGTTAATCAGTGGAACAAAGATAAATGGAATTACAAAGTAAGGATTCATTACAATTGGAATCCCAAACATAATTGGTTCAGAAACATTAAAGATACTTGGAAGCAAGCCTAATTTGGCTACATCACGATATTCCTTACGTTTGGAAGCAATAAAGATCGCTATTAAGAACGGCAAAATCGCACCGGTTCCGCCAAACAAAGTGTACATACCAATCCAAGGATTTGTAACGATATTCGGAACGGCTTTGTGGGCAGCAAAGGCAGCCATATTTTGCTGAATTGCTGCTATCATTGGTGGCGAAGTTACTGATGCAACGATATTCTGTCCGTGCAAACCAAAGAACCACAAGAACTGTGTCACAAACTGAATAACGAAGCAACCAATCCATGACTCCATTGCTGCTTGCAAAGGTTGGGAAATTACTGCTTGAACTAAGTCGGTTATTCCTTGGTGGAAAATTTGGACATAAGCAAAAGTAATAACCGCAAAAACGATAACTACAAGTGACTCAGGTATCAGCGAATTAAAAGACTGCGCAACTGCAGGCGGTACCCCGTCTGGCATTTTAATTCTTAACTTTTTCGCTTTGTAGAAAAACAACAATAGTTCTGTGCTTAGAACTGCCGCAATCAGGCCCACAAACATCCCACCAGATGAAGTTAGAGATTGTGCGTAGACCCCAGCAACTGTGACTGTTTTGACCGTACCAGTTATCATTGCAGGATTATTCAACGGAAACATAATTAAGGCAGTAGCTACACTTAAGATTCCCGCATGAATTGGACTAATATCGTTCGTACCAATTCTACCGTCAGCAATATAAGAATTAAGCAACCGGTAGCCAATTATAAACGTTACAAATATGGTCATAAAGCCCATAGTACCGTTGTTTACCATCGTTCCCATTTCAGTCAATTTAGCTGCATAAGGAAATGCCTTTAAAACCGCAGGTTGATTTAGAACTAGCGAGTTTAATAATAGGAAAAGCGAGTTAACCATAATTATTGGCGTAATGTCAACAAAGGCATCTCGAATAGCCACTAAATGTCGCTGATTACCAATTTTATTTGCTAAAGGTAAAACAAGCTTATTAATTTTTTCAGAAATATTCATTTTTACTCCCTTAACTATTTTTGAAATTTCTAACTTAAAGGATTCAATTATTGAAACGTTTCAATAATAGTATTATACAATGTTTTTGGAAACGTTTCAATATAAAAATGAAAGCTTTTACAGATTACCTTAGTTTAATTACTTATCCGCTTTAAATTTTAGTACCCCAAAAGGAAATGCAGTTTCTGGCAAACTAATCTTAGAACCAGCAGGCTGGATGTTTTCGTTTGTTTCTAAGTTCTCAATAGATTTATAAGAAAAAGCTAAATTAGCAAGAGATTTTTGTTCACCACCCTGTTGTTGCTCGTAAAACAGATAATGATTACCATCTTTCTTAGTTAGATATAGCTGATTTTTTGCATAATCGGGACAACCACGTGTACTATAGACCGCTTCCCCAAACACTTTTAGCCATTCACCCAGTTGCTTCATTAGAGCTAGTGCGGGTTCTGGTAAGGTCCCATCTGGCTTAGGCCCAACACCTAAAATCACATTCCCGCCTAAGCTAATAATCTTTACGATACTACTTAAAATTTCGTCAAAGCTCTTATACTGGTCGTTAGGAACATAGCCCCAGTTTTTGGCCAAAGTAAGATTGCTTTCCCAAACTTTTTTCGGTGGTACTGTTGGAATTTTTTGCTCCGGGGTAACATAATTTTCATATTTCCCACCAATTGTTCGATCAACAATTAAAGTATCTGGCTTAATCTGCCAAATCTTTTGTGCAATTTCATCCATTGGTAGTTGCTCATGATGCATACTATTAACCCAACCAGCATCAAGCCATAAAATATCAATTGGACCATAATTTTGACAAATTTCTAATAGCTGATTTTCAACGAACTGCTGAAATTGATGCCACAATTCTGGTTTCTCTTCAGGGTCGTAACTAGCATATCGACCTTGCGGGTCTGAATTAGGCTCCCAATAAAAAGGACTATGCCAGTCAGCCTTGGAATAATATGCACCTGTCGCAATCCCTTCTTTGCGAAACGCATTATTCACATACTTTAAAAGATCGGCTTGTGGATTAGTATGAAACACAGAATCTGCTGCCGTTATTTTGTAGTCACTATAGCTTGTGTCGTACATATTAAAGCCATCGTGGTGCTTAGTTGTAAATAACATATACTTAAAACCCGCATCTTTAGCTGCTTTTGCCCAATCATTCGGATTAAATTTAACTGGATTGAATTCCCTATTCAAATTCCAGTAGTCATGCCTTAATGTGGTTAAATCTGATCTCCAAGCACCATGCTTGCGAGCCCAGTCATCTTCTTTAGATAATTGCCACGACTCAACTATTCCTGCTTGTGAATATAGGCCCCAGTGAAAAATAATGCCAAGCTTTTGATCTTGGAACCACTCAAGCTTATCAATAATTTCAGTTGGCAAATCCTGATATGCTTCTTGCTGAGCTGCTTTGTTTTCAATAATATCCTGTCGTTTCTTGTTTTCACTCATTTTCTAGCTCCTTTTGCCAAAAAATCTTATCCTGAATAAATACTTGCTTATCCACTTCTTGATTGTCGAGAAGTTTTAAAGTTGAGTCTGCCACTTTTTCCGCAATTTTATCCACAGGCTGCTTAATCAATGTAATCGGTAACTTCATGTTTTGGAGTAGGTGAGAGTAACCAAATCCAGCAACTGCAATCTGTGTTCCAACTTCCATACCAGCATCACGAATTCCTTCTACAACCTGAATTGCATTCGTATAATTGGTAACAAAAATTGAATCAAAGCCGTTTTTTATTAGTTCAGATACAGCTTCATACGCTTCAGTAGTTCCATAGTCAACATAAATTATTTGATCAGATGAAATTTCAACTGACATTTTTTTACATGCCGCATTAATTCCTGCTAATCGTTGTTGAAGTACATAATCGCTTTCAGTTGGAATGATGAATGCTGTTTTCTTTCGCTTTTTCAACATTCGTTCCACAACTTCTTGAGACGCTTGTTGATCGGCACTCAATATTTCTGGAACTGATTTGTCTGCCAAAGATGCTTCAACTGAGATTACAGGAATCCCAACCTGTCCTACTTCTTGAAATGCATCCCACTTAGTTTCAGCTTTCAAAATAATTAATGCATCTACTGACCGTTCAATCAGTTTTTTCAGCTTGTATTCAAAAGTTTCCTTGTCGTTTCGGTGACTAGTTAAAAGCAAAAAGTAACCAGCTTGATCAAATAGTTGTTCTAATGCTGCCAGCAGCTGAGAGCTATAAAAGTTATCCATATTATCAACTAAGATCCCAATTGAAAATGATTTATTCATCTTCAGTGCTTTTGCCGTTTGATTTGGGATATAATGCAGCTCTTTGATTGCTTGCTGAATCTTTTCCTCATTTGCTTTTTTTAAATGAACACCATTCAAATAGCGTGAAATAGACCCAACAGACACACCTGACTTATTGGCAATATCTTTAATCGTGACCATTTTTACCTCTTTTTTTGTTTTTCAATAAAATTATAGGCTGCACCATATAAATTAGCGTCATTATGGTATTGACACGTTTCAACAACAGGCATGATCTTTTCAACTTTCTTTTCCACAAGTTGTGCCTCTAGACGCTTGGCTACTTCAGCACTAAAACTGCTACGCGCTGAAACACCACCACCGATAATAATTGCATCAAAATCGAACGAAACTTGAATGTTATAAAGTCCCATAGCTAAACAGTCATACACTTCGTCAATCAGCTCATTTGCCAACTTATCACCTTGATCAGCCAATAAAAACAGTTTTTCTCCATCTACATCATCGGCTTCTGTTTGAGCAACATACTTGGCTGCTGCCTTAACAATTGTCGCTTGCATACTCAAGATTGAGCCATCGGCAGTCGACATTAAACCAAACTCGCCTCCAAACAGATGACTACCTTTGTATAATTTTCTGTTTATAAAAACTGCACCACCGACTCCAGTACCAACTACAACAAAAGCTACATTGGTAAAGTTTTTACCTGCACCAATATTAACTTCGCAGATGCCAGCACAATTAGCATCATTCTCAATAGTTACTGGCAGCCCAAATTCTGCTTCAAGCTCATGAAAAATTGGCCGATTATGAATATAGGGTACTGAACTGATACCATCAATTTCACCCCTTGTGTCATCAACTGCTCCTGGAGCACTGATAGCAATCCCATCTATATCCAGTAGTGTATCCAGATAGCGATGTATCTGTTTTACCAGTCCTTTGAAGGTTTTAGGTGTTTCAGACTTTTTTTGACACGTAATGTTATGATCGTCACCGAAATATCCACATTTAAGATTGGTGCCACCAATATCGAAAACCGCTAATTTCATTTTTCTCTCCTAGTATTTAGTCCAAGTACCTACCATTACTTTGAATTACTTTTTTAAACCACCAGTAACTTTTTTTAGGAATCCGTTTGAGATCAAGGACTTCTTTGTTAGTACGATTAACATAAACCATGCCATATCTCTTATCCATGTTGCCTGAAGAACTTGGTATATCAATAAGTCCCCAAACTAAGTAGCCAATAATGTCGACACCATCGATGTAAATTGCGTCTTTTAATGCTTGAATATGTTCTTTGTGATATCTAATTCGAAGGTCATCATCAATTTCTTTTCCGTGGTAGTTCTCTCTAATTCCTATTCCATTTTCAATCGGAAACATTGGCAGTTGATACTGATTATACGTCTTGGTCAAAATGTCTCTAAAGCCAGTAGGATCAATTGACCAGCCCCACTCGTTTACTTGTAAAAATGGATTTTCTTTACCGCCATATTGAAGGTAATAATTTGGCGCAGTTTTGTCTGGAATCAAACTACTACTAATTGTTGCACTTTGATAGTAACTAAAAGCAATATAATCACTTTTCATTTTACTAATCTCTTTGAGGTCTTCAGGTAAAACATCCACATTAAGATTATTATTTTTAACAAAACTAATCACTTCGTTTGAGTAATGTCCAAAAACAAACGCATCTAACAAATTTTTGTTAAAGAACTCATCTAATTGACGTGCATACAAAACATCTTTGGGAAGTGCAGAAACAGGATAAACTTCACTGTAGGCGAGCATGCCCCCAATTTTACAGTCCGTTGTTTGATGTAAGTAAGCAGCAATTCTAGCGTGAGCTAGCATCAAGTGGTGACTAATGGTATAAATATCCGTCAGCGTTTCTTCTTCTTTTAGTGAGCCTGCAATTTTCGCTGCACCAGGCATAAAATAAAGGTTTTGTTCATTAAAAGTAATCCAGTATTTAACACGGTCACCAAACAGATCGATCATCTTTTTACCGTATCGAACGAAAGCGTCAACTACATACCTACTACTGAAGCCATTATATTTCTTAGCTAGATTTAGTGGCATGTCAAAATGATAGAGGCAAATCATTGGTTGAATTTTTCTTTTTAACAGTTCATCAATTAAATCCGAGTAAAACTTAATTCCCTCTGGGTTAAAATCACCGTCACCCATTGGGTTTACTCTACTCCATGATATTTGAAAGCGATAGCAATTAATTCCCTGATTAGCCATCAAATCTAAATCAGCTGGATATCGATGGTACTCATCAATTGCTTCATCCCATACTGATGAGCCGTCTTCTGATCGATAGTTTGCATAAACAGAGTCGCCTTTTCCACCTTCATGGACCGCTCCTTCCGTCTGCATGCTTGAAGTTGAATTACCCCACATAAAATTATCAGGTAACGCTTGATTATTCATTTTCATACCTCACTCAATATTTTTGAAACGTTTCAATATATTATAGTAAAACATTTTTATTAAGTAAAGCTTCTTACCACTTAACTGATATATTAGTAAGCTATCTTTGACAATAAAAAATGCCACCAATTATTGGTGGCATTTAATATAAACGCATTAACTATTTGTTTGTAGTTGCGTAATCAGTAATGTTCAAAGTTTGTTGGAAGCCATTTGCACTAGTGATTGTTAAAACAGTGTTATTATTGCTAAATTGAATTGCTGATTTGTCCACACCATTTGCTGTAGCAGCAAGTTGAACAATTTGATCAGCTTCACTAATACTTAAGTTCTTTAAGTCGTTAACTACAACTTTTTTGCCGTTAAGAGCATTTTTAGCAGAAGTTATTTTGCTTAAAGTATCATTTACCTGTGCAACAGTTGAAATTGCAGTATTAACTTGTGTACCAGTTGCAATAGCTGCATCGTAGGCATCACGTAATGACTTAGCTGAAAGCTTATATGCATCGCTAGCCTTAACAGCTGCTGCTTGACCTAAAGCATCTTGTAGTGGCTTCTTGTCTGTATCAGTAGCAGTAACGGTCTGACTTTTAGCAGTTTCTGGTGTGTTAACTGGAGTAAGTTTATGTCCACTTACAGTGTTAACATCATCATCTTTAATAAAGCCATTCTTATCACTTTGTAATTTGTAGAACAAAACAGCTTTGTTTTCAGATTGAACCCAAATGTAACGTAATTCGTTTACACGAGCAACATGTCCCTTAGCAAAGGTCTTTGTTGGTTGTGCAACACCCTTGTCATCATAGACATTGGTGTCACGCGCAATAGTAGCAAAAGTTGCATTTTGATCTTCTACCGGCTTTTCATTTGCAGGTTTTAATTGCTTACCAGTGATTACACCAACGTTGCTCTTCTTAACCCATTGGTTTTCACCGGGATATTTACTATCGCTAATGCGGTAGTACAATTTGCCGTCAATGTACTGTAACTTATCAACTTGAATTTGTTGACCCTTCTTAAGTAAAGTCTTGCTTGAATTACCTTGGTCGTCATAGATATATGCATTATGATTCAAAGTAATTACTGTAGGGTCTTTTTGATTATCGCTTGGCGTATTATCCTCATTGACTGGTTTTAAACTTGCACCAGATAATTTACCAACGTTGGCTGCCTTGATAAATTGGTTAGTTTGACCACTAATGCGGTAGTAAAGCTTTTTATCAATGTAAATTGCTTGATCAAAGGTAGCAGTTTGTCCCTTCTTGATCTTCTTCTTGTCAGTTTTACCCTTAGCATCGTAAATGTAAGCATTGTGCTTAATCTTAGCACTTGCAGTAGCGGTGGTTGTGTTAGCTTTAGTGACCTTTTTACCATCAACATAGCCAACATTAGCTGCCTTGACAAAAGCGCCGCCGCCAATATCATAAAAATCAATACCACCAATAGTTACTTTGTCTGAATATTTTAAAGTATAGCCTTTACCAATGGTTGTGTTCTTCTCACTACCCATATAAGTCTTTAGACGCTTACCGTCTTTGTCATATACGTAAGAATTGTGGCTTAATTTAATTGTGCCCTTCTTTGAAGTATTTTTCTTGGTAGAAGAAGTCTTTTTTGCTGTAGATTTATGAGCTGCTTGCACTACTGCAGTTTGACTCGCACTCAATACTGGACTAACACCAATAAGTGCAGCTGTTGATACCATCATTAATTTATGACTTAGTTTCATTTATCTATTACACCTCATTAAAAAACTATTTTAATATATTTATTGTATACCAAAAATGCAATTAAACCAATTAAGATGGTAACTTCTTACCTTTTCTTAATACTATTTAATTACATTTGCTCTATCTTCTAAATTTAATACTGAAAAATAGATTTATTCCCAATTTTCATCTTTTGATAATGGTAACTTGTGCCAATAATCAGGCTTATTCACCTGACGTCCACGTGCAATCGCCATATCATATTTGTTTACGTCCTTGGTAATAGTAGAGTCAGCTGCAACAAAGGCGTGATCTGAAATATTTACCGGTGCGATTAAAGTTGCCCCTGAGCCAATGAAGGCACGATCGCCAACATTAATGTGATCCTTTTTAATACCATCATAATTAGCAAAGATAGTGCCACAGCCGACATTAATGTCTTTACCTAAAGTTGCATCCCCAACGTAAGTCAAGTGACCAACCTTAGAATTTTCGCCAATTTCAGCATTCTTAACTTCAACAAAATTACCGATATGTGCACCCTTCTTGATGATTGAATTAGGCCGCAGATGCGAATTTGGTCCAATATCAGTGTTTTCAAACATTTGTGAGTTCTCAATTGTTGATGAAGTAACTGTTACATGGTCGCCAATAGTTGAATCAACAATCCGTGAGCCAGATGTAATTAAGCAATTACTGCCAATTTCTGTCTTGCCCTTAATAACAACATTGCCTTCAATAACTGTATCCGAACCAATTTTCACGTCTGAATCAATATAAGCTGTATCAGGATCAATAAAGGTTACACCATTACACATGTGCTTTTCATTAATCCGCTTTTGCATGATTTTGCTTGCTTGTGCGAGCGCAACACGATCGTTAACACCAATACTCTCACTAAAATCACGCATGCGGTATGCGCCAATTCGTTGACCTTCATTGCGCAAGATCTCCAATACATCAGTCAAATAATATTCACCTTGTGCATTTTGATTATTAACATGTTTCAGGGCTTCAAACAGCAGTTTATTATCGAAGCAAAAAACACCTGTGTTAATTTCTTTGATCTTCAGTTCTTCAGGACTGCCGTCTTTTTGTTCAACAATTCTTAAGACGTTATCTTGATCGTCACGGATAATTCTACCGTAGCCGTATGGGTTAGGTGCTTGCGCAGTTAAAACAGTAGCTGCATTGCCTTTAGTTTGATGGTAGTCAAACAACTTTTTAAAGGTCTCACTAGTAAACAGTGGTGTGTCACCAGTAATAACTAACGTGGCCCCATCTTTTCCTGCTAACTCTTTTTCTGCAGTTAAAACGGCATCACCCGTTCCCAACTGCTTTTTCTGCAGTGCAAATTCTGATTTTCCAGCTAATACCTTTTCAACGTCTTCTGCGCCTGTGCCAACAACAGTCACAATTTTGTCTGGTTCGATTCCCTGTGCAGCTTCAACAACGTGTTCAACCATTGTTTTTCCACACACTTGATGTAAAACCTTGTATAGCTGAGATTTCATTCTCGTGCCCTTACCAGCAGCAAGGACAACAACAAATTTTTTCATTATTTTTAGCCTCTTCTAATTTTTGATTTTGCCCACTTTTATTATTTCAAACTAAAAGCGATCATAATCGGTATGTGCGACTATGGTTCCTGGCTCAGCAATAATGACTTTCTTTTTACCGTCTACACGCTTAATTTTAACTAATGAAAGGTGACCTTCAATTAGCTTTTCATCTTCAAAATCAGCTTCACATAAAACACAGATACCAGCAATATTGCTATCGAATTCTCTAACTAGTTGCTGCATACCGGTCAAAGTACCACCGGCCATCATAAAGTCGTCTACTAACAAAACATTAGAGTGCTCATTCAAAACCCTTGTAGGTAATTCCATCTTGGACACACGATCAAGTGAAGAAGAAATGTAGTTAACAGAAACCGTTGCGCCTTCAGTTACCTTTGAGCGTTTGCGTGCAATAATAAATGGTACGTTTAAATAGCGCGCAACAGCTTGAGCTAGTGAAATACCCTTAGTTTCAATTGTCATTACCACGTCAATTTTAGAATATGCATAACGTGTGGCAATCAGCTTACCAATTTTTTCAAGGTCTTGCGGATTTCCTAAAATATCAGAAAGATAAACAAAGCCGCCCGCTAATATCCGATCCGGGTCCTCAATTCTTGCAGCTAAATCAGTTAAATAATTTTGCGCATGTTTTTTACCCCAAAAAGGAACGTAACGGACACCTCCTGAAGCACCCGCAACAGTTTCTAAGATACCATCCTGATTATTAGCTAAAGTATGTTTTAAGATTGCCAAATCTTCTGAAATAGATGACTTAGCAGCTCCATAACGCTTAGCGAAAAATGGTAATGGTATCAAGTCATGTGGGCGTTCCATTAAATATTTAGTCATATCGACCAATCTCTCTGAACGTTTCATAAAATCCCCTCTCTAATGTTTGTCTTTTGCCTGTTTCTACTATACACTGAACGACAAAAAAAGACACTAACATTTTACAAAATGTTAATGCCAAAAAGTATGATCTTTTTATTTTTAATCTAGCTTATTCAGCCGCATCATCAAATTTTAATGTGATATTTTTGGTTAACAAATCCGTGTAGCTATATGAAACATGTTCAAAGTTATTTTGGTCCTGATCCAAATCAACAACGAAAACAGCTGGGAATGTTTCCTTCAAGACCCCGCGTCTTTTGGTAACTTTCTTACGTCCTGCTCTTGCAACCACAGTCAAAGAATCACCCAAATGTGAATCTAATTTCTGCTTAATAGTAGTAATAGATGTTGGCACTGTTAACAACTCCTTTGAAGCTCTATTTTACTACAATATTATCATTTTTTCAATTCTTTTTAAGTGGTAGCCCAGAAGCTTCTCATGATTTTTGCGGTGAAATTGCGGCTGCAATTCGGATAAACTGCTTGATTGTGAGCTGTTCCGGTCTAAT
Organism: Lactobacillus sp. M0390; assembly: GCF_016102085.1. NCBI lineage: Bacteria > Bacillati > Bacillota > Bacilli > Lactobacillales > Lactobacillaceae > Lactobacillus > Lactobacillus sp. M0390. Next base: position 184,221 of record NZ_JACFPH010000002.1, read on the forward strand.
ACGTGGATCCACTCCCAAAGAGTCTATCAATTGCTTTCGTTGATCAGGATCTGGTACTAAATTCTTTAAATTATTATTTAAAGTTTTGCGCCTTTGACTGAAACACATTTTCACTACCCAATTAAAGTGTTTCGGATCACCAACATCCATCTGTTCTGTCAAAGGAGTCAAAACAACTACACTTGAGTCAACCTTAGGGCGCGGAATAAATGAACTGCTTTTTACGTTTAGCGCAAGTTTGACTGTCATTTGCGTTTGAACCGCAATTGTCAAAGGACCATAAGCTTTACTATTTGGCTGAGCGTCTAACCGCTCAGCCACTTCTTCCTGCATCATTAGAGTTAAACTAGTGAAATTTAAGTTTGCTTGATTCAAAAAGAAAATAATTGGAGTTGTAATATAGTATGGTAAATTGGCTACAACCTTAATTGGTTTATTTACATCAAGAAAATCTTCAAAATCTGCCGGAAAGTCTGCCTTTAAAATGTCCTTCATCATTAATTTAAAGCGGTCATCAAGTGGGACGCCATCTATTTTAGCAGGGAGTTCATTATATAAAATTTCTGGTAAACTCTCATCAACTTCGTAGGCAAAGACCTTTGCACCTGCAAGCAAGAGCTGCTCCGTTAACGAACCAATCCCTGGTCCAATTTCAATTACTTGATCACCAGGTTGAATTTCAGCTGCCTGAACAATTCCCTTAATTGCATCTAAATCAACTAAAAAGTTTTGTCCTAGGTTCTTCTTCGCCTTAACAAAGTAGCGATTAATAATTGCTTGAGTCCGAACAGCGGAACCAATTGGAATCTCGTTATTCATTTTTTGCCTCCTTAACGGCTTGCTCAAGTTGCTTAAGCGTAATACCAAATGTGCATAACCGGTTGTAAAACTGTTTTGCGTTGCCATAACCGATACGCAAGCTAATTCCCACTTGCTCACGTAATTTTCGCGAATTGGGCCCGCTTGACAAACCCAGTTTTTGATAAGCTTGCTTGCTAATATCACTAGAAGGTGCTTGCTGTTCGTGTAAGTCGCTCAGAGCCTTAACAAGTGCCTGCCTTGATGCGTGCTCAACTCCCAGTGAATTGCCTTTTCCTTTTTTATGAGGATCGCCCTCTTTGCGTGTGATAAAAGCCTGTTTGGCATTAGGGACCGCCTCAGTAACTAATCTGCGAATTCTCTCACCATTAAGATCTGGGTCGGTTAAGACAATTATTTCACGTTTTTTCGCCAATTCTTTTAATTCAGTCAAGACCACCTGTGGCACATCAGAGCCATTGGTTTCGATTGTCTCGATGCCAGGAAAAAACTGTTTTAGGCGGATCGTATCATCTTTACCTTCTACCACTACAACGGCATTAAATTGTTTTTTAGTTAAGACCATATACCCTCATCGTATTTTCATAAGTTGCCTTGGCAACTTCTTCTAACGGAATGTCTTTCAATTCAGCAATTGCCCGTGCAACGTAATAAACGTTGCCAGGTTCATTTTGCTTACCGCGATATGGCTTAGGTGTTAAAAATGGTGCGTCCGTTTCAACTAGTAGCCGATCCATTGGCGTCTTCTTAGCGGCTTCATGAACTTCGGTTGCTTTGGTGAAAGACACGACACCAGAATATGAAAAGCAGACGTTTAAGTCTAAAAACTTTTCAAGCCAGGAAGCATCACCGTTAAAACTATGCAAAACTGCACCGTATTCCAGATTACTATTCTTCAAGATATCGTAACAATCGGCAAAGGCATCCCTTGTGTGAATGTCTACGGGCATTTTCAATTCATGCGCAACCTCTATCTGGCGTGCAAATACCTCGCGCTGCTGTTCACGTGGAGATTCATCCCAGTAATAATCAAGGCCGATTTCTCCAACTGCAACAACACCGGGTATTTGAAGCTGCTCAATTAACTCATCTTCAGCCTTTTGGTCGTAATCTTTAGCAACATCGGGACAGTACCCAACCATTGCATAAACCTGCTCAAAACGCTGATTAAGCTCAATTGCACCCCGATTAAACTCTGGATCTTGACCAACACAGATCATTTTATTAACACCTAATTGGCGTGCGCGATCAAGATAAAATTCTTCTTTACCTTGGAAAGGCCCATCTTGCAAGTGCGTATGATTATCAATTAATTCCATTAACCTAATTCGGCCCCAATTTCATGTTCGTCGCCAACAATTGCTAACTTAACTGTGCCACCTTTTTCGCTTGATAAAAGCATTCCTTGACTTAATTGACCAAGCATTTTACGTGGTTTCAAGTTAGTGACTGCCAAGACTTTTTTATCCAATAACTCGCTAGCATTTGGATAATATTTCCGAATACCACTTAGAATTTGACGTTCATCGCCATTACCAAAATCAAGTTGGAATTTTAATAGTTTACTTGATCCTTGGACAGGCTCAACTGAAAGAATCTTTCCAACTCTAATTTTGACTTTGTCAAAATCATCAATTGAAATTTCTTTTTCTTTGCCTTGTTCACTGCGGCTTTCTTTTTTTGGCTTTGCCTTAGCCATTTCATCCTTAATGTACTTAATTTCGTCTTCTGGTTTCAAACGTGGATAAATTGGCTTAGGATCACTGATAACTTTGACATTCCATGCAAAATTGCCAAATCCAAGTTGCTTTTGCTCAGAATTATCCCAATCAAGTCCCAATTGCCTAAACATTTCAACGGGAGTTCTAGTCATAATTGGTGCAATTAATAAGGCAATAGTTCTTAAACTTTCAGCTAAGTTGGACATTACACGCGACAAGTCCTCTTTTTTGCCTTCCTTATTTAGTTCCCAAGGAGTAGTTTCATCAATGTATTTATTTGCGCGACTAACTAGTTTCCAAATGTCTTCAATTGCTTGGGTAAAGTAAAGTTTATCCATATCTTTTTGATAATTAGCAATTGCCTCAGTGGCAACGCTAGCAAGCTCTTGACCGAACTCATCTTGGTCTTTAGCAACAGGCGCTACTTCACCATTTTGATATTGATTAATCATTGAAACTGTCCGGTTAAGCAAGTTGCCTAAATCATTTGCTAAATCGTAGTTAACACGTTCAACAAAGTCTTCTGGTGTAAAGACTCCGTCAGAACCAAATGGCAATGCACGCATTAAGTAGTAACGTAAAGCATCTACACCATAGCGATTTATGATGGATTCAGGATAAACTGCATTACCCTTAGATTTGGACATTTTACCGTCCTTCATTAGTACCCAACCGTGACCAATAACGTGCTTAGGTAACGGTAAGTCTAGTGCCATCAACATAATTGGCCAGTAAATTGTATGGAAACGAACAATTTCCTTACCTACTAAGTGGACATCTGCAGGCCAGTATTTCTTAAAGAGCGAGTCATCATCTGAACCATAACCTAGTGCAGTAATATAGTTAGACAATGCATCAATCCACACGTAAACAACATGCTTAGGATCGCTTGGGACGGGAATTCCCCAGGAAACAGTAGTACGAGTAACTGATAAATCTTCAAGACCAGGTTTAATGAAGTTATTAACCATTTCTTTTTCACGAGAATGAGGCAAAATAAATTCAGGATGGTCTTGGTAATATTGGTAAAGTCGATCAGCATACTTACTCATCTTAAAGAAGTATGATGGCTCCTTAACTAGTTGAACCTCATGACCTGATGGCGCCTTACCACCAATCACATTGCCTTCATCGTCCTTATAAACTTCTGCAAGTTGAGATTCAGTGAAATATTCTTCATCTTCAACTGAGTACCAGCCAGTGTATTCACCAAGATAGATATCGCCTTGTTTTAATAGTTGTTCAAAAATTTTCTGGACACCCTTAACGTGCTCTTCATCAGTAGTTCTAATGAATTTATCGTATGAAATATCTAGGCTCTTCCATAGCTTTTTGTATGTTACAACCATGTTGTCAACAAACTCTTGTGGCTTAATTCCTTGCTTTTCTGCTTTTTGTTCAATCTTTAAGCCGTGTTCGTCAGTACCAGTTAAAAAGAAAGTGTCATAGCCTTGGCTACGCTTGTAACGTGCCATTACATCGGCAGCAATTGTTGTGTATGCATTACCAATGGTTAAACGGCCGGACGGATAGTAAATTGGGGTTGTAATATAAAAAGTTTTTTTATCAGCCATATTCTGTTCTCCTTAAGATTCGTTTAATTTCATTATATTATACTACATCAATAAAAAAGAGAATTCCTCACGGAGTTCCCTTTTTTAGATATATTATAAAGATTTGCCTATTTAAATTAAGAATTTTTCATCTTTCATGTAGAAGTGTTTTACAATCATCGTCAACAAGATATAGAGAACTAAAATCACTAAAACAATCCAGATAAAGGAAATTGGCATTGGTCCAAAGCCTAATTTTTGTGCAAGGAAGGAAAATGGAATCAATGTTCCAATTACCCCTGCGCCAAAAGTAGACAAAGTAACGCTTGGCGATGCGTGCTGGCCAATAAATGGTAAGCGTGGATCACGTAAAGCATGAATAACCATTTCTTGTGTCCAAAGTGATTCAATAAACCAGCCAGTGTGGAACAATGCGATAAACGCTGCTTGTTTAGCTGGCCCAATTGCAGTAAAGCTGCCACCAACTAAATGTGGACAAATGACGAAGTACAGCAGTGCAAACGTCAAAATATCAAAAACGGATGAAGTTGGTCCGAAGTAGAACATGAATTTTGGCAGCTTTTTCGTTGACCAAGTACGCGGCTCACGCAAGAATTCATCAGACATATCATCAAATGGCAGCGATAGACAGCTAGTTCCATACAGTAAATCTAGTGCTAACAGTTGTAATGGCAGCATTGGTAAGAATGGCAAAAATGAAGAAGCAACCATAATCGACAGGATATTACCGAAGTTGGATGATAAGGTAATCTTAATATACTTCATCGTGTTACCAAAGACCTTACGCCCAATTCTAACACCTGTTTCTAGTACGTTCAGATCTTTGTGTAATAAGATAATGTCAGCTGATTCCTTAGCAATATCAACTGCTGTATCAACTGAGATTGAAACGTCTGCGGCTTTCATTGCAGGGGCATCGTTGATTCCATCCCCCATGTAGCCAACCGTGTGACCGTTGTCTTTCAATAAGTTTATAATGTTGGTTTTGTCTTCTGGAGATAACTTAACAAAAATATTGCACTCTTCCACCATTTTTGCCAATTCTTCAGGGCTCTTACCTTCTAAGTCTGCACCAGAATAGACAGTGTCAACATTCAAGCCAACTTGTAAACCAACTGTTCTGGTAACAGCTTCATTATCGCCCGTTAGAATTTTAACGGTAATTCCATCATCCTTGAGTCGTGCAAGGGCAGCCTTAGCACTTTCCTTTGGTGGATCAAGAAAGGCAAGGAAGCCGCATAGAATCAAATCACTCTCATCTTTAACAGAGAATTCACCAACGGGTGCTGGATTGCGCTTGTATGCCATCATGATAACCCGCAAGCCATCATCGTTCATATCATTGACTTTGTCCATTACCTTTTTCTTGCGTTCATCAGTAAGTGGCAAAATCTGTCCGTCAACCTCGATCTTAGTGGAAACAGCCATCATTTCCTCGGACGCACCCTTAGTTACCAAAAGGTGTTCACCGTGCTCACGGTCAGAATTTTCCACAACCACGCTCATTCTTCTTCTAGAAAAGTCAAACGGAATTTCGTCAATTTTGTTGTAGTCACGTTGAATTTCATTAATGTCTAGTTCATCACCGGCAGCTTCAATAATTGCCTTATCAATCAGGTTTTTCATTCCTGTTTGGTAGTATGAATTCAAATAGCCTAATTCCAAAACATGTTGGTTTTCGTGCAAGTTGAGGTCATAGTGACGCTCTAAAACCACTTTATCTTGAGTTAATGTACCGGTCTTATCAGTACACAGAATATCAGCTGAACCAAAGTTCTGGATCGAGTTCATCTTCTTAACAATCGTGCCTTTTTTAGACATTTCGATTGAACCCTTAACCAAATTGGTTGTAACAATTACCGGTAACATTTCCGGTGTTAAGCCAACAGCAGTTGCAATTGAAAAGATTAATGCACTAACCCAGTCACCCTTTGTTAAGCCGTTAATAATGAAAACAAGTGGTGCAATAATTGCCGTCATGATAATCAACAACTTAGAAACATTTTTGATGCCGACATCAAAAGCTGTATTTTTGACATCATTGTGTGAAATATCGTGGGCTAACTTACCAAACATGGTCCGTTCACCAGTGGCAAAAACCACGCCTAGTCCAGAACCAGAAACAATTGTGGTCCCTTCGTAAAGAACATTAGGGTAGTCGAGGTAATCTCGATCGGCACCAATTTTTGGTTTCTTAGTCGCAATCTTTTCTACTGGATTCGATTCACCGTTTAGTGAACTGGATGAACAGAACAAATCTTTACTATTTAAAAGACGCATATCTGCAGGAACCATGTCGCCTGCAGCCAGTCTGATGATATCGCCAACGACTACTTCGCTGGTATCAATTTCTTGGTCCTTACCGTCTCTGATAATGTCTGTTGTTACAGAAACCATCTTGAGCAGTGAATCGACCGCGTTTGATGACCGGACATTTTGAATAAAACTAGTTACTCCCGAAATAAATACCATGATTAACATGATTAAAACGGTAGTTAAATCTTTTTCTCCTGCTGGTACAAAAATATAATCTGTACATAGTGACAAAGCAGCTAAAACTAATATTACCAGTGTAAATGGTGTAATAAAGGCTTCTGCCAAAAAACGCAATTTTGAATTGTGCTGGGTGGACTCAATTGTATTTGCGCCATACTCCTCACGATTTTTTTCTGCTTGCTCAGTGGATAAGCCGTCACTACTTGCATGTAGTCTAGCTAAAGTTTCAGACCTGCTTTCTTTGGCAATTGCCTTCACCAGTTCTAAATCCTTGTTGCTGGTTGCCTCATTTGGTTTTCTCAGCATTATTCTCACTCCTTTTTTCAAAGAACTCAAACAAACTAAAAAAGGGCCGCCTACATACCGCTGGCGACCCCTTTAAAACAAGGTATCATTAATACTCGTCGTTCAGTTTTAACACTACGTGACGTAAGCTTAGAGCTAGCTATCTGGTTGCCGCCTTATGTCGACGGAAACTATTTGACTCGTTGGCATCTCTGGATGTTTCCGGGCGATAGCATATGTTCACGTAGGAGTCTCACCTAACAGTTTATTTGTTGCTATTTAATTTTCATATTGAGTGTAATATATCAAACTATGCTAAGTCAAGTTATTTAATTTATTTTTTCAATTGCATATTACTCTTGAAGAAATATAATAAGCCACCGATTACGAGTACTAGTGCCAAGGCAATCGGTAATGCCAGACGGCGCGGATGTGTAAGCTGTGTCCTTTCATCGTTTGATAAATCATATTTATCTAGTGCATATTGGTAACGCTGATCAATTGTGGTGGCGCAAGCTCTAAAAACAAACCGCAAGCCCTTATTAAACTCTTTTTTATTATTGCTTCGAAGCTGATCAGATTGTGACCGAATAATGTTACCCCTAATGTCAGCAGTAAAGGCACTATGCAAATCCTTGCTGGAATAGATCTGAACATTTTTCTTTTTGTCCTTATAACCCACAATAATAAAGACAGTGCGCTTATACTTACTTAATTTCTTAGGTGTTAAATGATCAACCCGGTTGACTGTTTTTACAATAATCTTGGGTTGCTCACTGGTTTGTAAATAGCGGTTGTTTTTCTCCTTAATTAACTTGCTAGTTTCTTTTTCTACCAAATTACAGTTATCGTGTAAATCTGGATTTGAAAAAGCGGTCGTTGTTAGAAAAAGACCGATCAGTGCAATAACTGCTACTAGCTTAGTTTTCAGCATCTTCCAATTTACGTGCCAATTGCTCCACGTAATTTCGGTCGATTTTAATTTGCTCATAAGGAACCCCACAATCTTTAAACAGTGCAATTGTTAACGGACTGTCGTGATAGTCAAAATAATAATTAATCTTCTTAACTCCAGCTTGAACCAGCGACTTGGCGCAATTATAGCATGGAAAATGCGTGACATAGATCTCCGTACCATCAGTTGAAACGCCATTACGAGCGCACTGAATAAGCGAGTTCATTTCGGAGTGAATGGTGCGTACACAATGCCCATCAACCAGTTGATGGCCAACATCATCGCAGTGTGGTTCATTCGTAACAGAGCCATTATAGCCCGTACCAATTATCCGGTTATCCTTAACCAGAACACTACCAACGAGCGCACGATCACAGGTAGAACGTTGGGCAATTACCAACGCCTGCATCATAAAATATTGCTTCCAAGGAATCCGATCACGCATCTTTTTTACCTCTTAAAATAGTTCAAACCGATTGCATCCCTTACCTCACTTAAGGTTTGATTTGCAACCTGGTTGGCCTTTTCCGAGCCTTCGATTAGCATTTCATAAACTTCATCTTGCTTTTGTTCATATTCTGCTCTACGCTCGCGAATTGGTGCCAATTCATTTTCAAGCACTTCATTTAAATAGCGCTTAATTTTGACGTCACCCAAGCCACCTTTTTGGTAATCTTCTTTTAATTGCGCTACCTTATTCTTATCAGGATCGAAAATGTCGAGGTAAGTGAAAACAGTATTGCCTTCAACCTTGCCTGGATCTTCAACGTGAATGTGATCAGGGTCAGTGTACATTGACATGACCTTTTTCTGAACAGTTTCAGAATCATCTGATAGATAAATCGCATTACCTAAAGATTTTGACATTTTGGCGTTACCATCGAGTCCTGGTAAACGACCCTGACCTTTTTCAGGAAAGTAACCTTCTGGTTCAACCAAAACATTGCAGTCATAAACGCGGTTAAACGTGCGAACAATTTCACGTGCCTGCTCAAGCATTGGCTCTTGGTCATCACCAACTGGCACTAGCGTTGCCTTAAACGCAGTAATATCAGCTGCCTGTGAAACTGGGTAGTTCAGAAAGCCAACCGGAATGGAATCATTAAAGTTCTTTTGCTTAATTTCAGCCTTAACTGTTGGATTACGCTCCAAGCGGCTCACAGTCACAAGGTCCATATAATATGCCGTCAATTCAAATAGTGCAGAAATTTGTGATTGCACAAAAATGGTTGATTTTTCAGGGTCAATGCCAACAGCCAAATAATCCAATGCGACTTGAATGAGACTATTACGAATTTTTTCGGGATCGCGAGCGTTATCAGTTAATGCTTGTGTATCAGCAATCATGATATAAGGCTGATACTCCCCTGAATTTTGTAGCATTACCCGATTTTTTAAGGAACCGATGTAATGTCCAACGTGGAGCTTTCCGGTTGGACGGTCACCCGTCAAAATAACTTTTTTAGCCATGGTTTTTACCTTTCTGAAAACTTAAAATTTATTTTAATGTAATAATTATAGTTAATTCTACCAAAAATCAAGCAATGATTAAACATGGAGGATAAAATGTGCAATCAATTTCAGCTGCCTACCTTAGCAGATATTAAAAAATACTTAGTAAATGACTTAAACCTACCATTAATTGAACCCGATAAGAACTTACCACAAAATCAGGCAGTTTTTCCAAAAGGGGCCGCTTCAGTGTTGCTATACCAAAATGATCAGCTTCAACTCCAGTCAAAAGCTTGGGGTTACCCTAGTCCATTTGACCACCAAAAGGTGCTTTTTAACGCACGCGTTGAACGGTTTTTTGAGCAAAAGAAGTCAATGTGGGATTCTTCCTTTGCTAAATATCGGTGCATCATTATTGCCAGCCAGTTTTTTGAATCCAGTCGTGAAACTTATGTTGCTACTAACAACCATGAATATCATGAGCGCTATTATTTCCAAACTGCCAATGAACCATTAACCTTGATTGCAGGCATCTATCAAAAAGACCATTTTTCAATGGTTACCACACAACCGTCAGCAGCATATGCCAAAGTGCACGATCGGATGCCGCTAGTGATCAAACCTAGCGAATTGCGTCAGTGGCTCTTTCAGGACTTTTCATCCCTCGTTGATCGTAGTCACTTTCAGCTCACAAGTGCCAAGCTTCCTCAACGGCAGTAAGTATCTTTTTAAAATAACTTCAACTTCTTCATAAGCTAATTACCAAATCTGTGCTTGGTTTCAAAAAAGAAACATGGTAAACTATTTGAGTAATGCGGGTATAGTTTAATGGTAGAACGTTAGCTTCCCAAGCTGAAGATGCGGGTTCGATTCACGCTATCCGCTTAACAAGAAAAAGGCAACGATTAATCATCGTTGCCTTTTTTGTTTTATGTTATTTTGCTTAAGTCATAATAATTAGAATTACGCTATTTAGGACCGCCAAGTAGATTGGCATCCAAATTGTCTGAGTATGCAGATACGACCATGCAAATATTGCGCCAAAAAGCGCATTAACTAGCAAAAGCGCAATTGAATCTTGCCAGTTTAGCAAACTAAACAAAACGCCTGAAACAATAATACCCAAAACTGCTGTCATTACTGTGTTTTTGCGAAAAGCGTAATTGAACAAGAAACCAGTAATCAAGAATTCCTGTAAAACTGGTATAACCACACCCAACGCCAATACGAGAAACCAATAGGCTAAAGTCGATTCATGTTGCAAATAAGCAATCTGAAAATGATACATTTTTAATTTTCCAGTTGATTGTAGCCATGAAACAAAAATGCGTAAGACTGTTATAACAATTGTTGAAGCAATAATTAAGCCAAAGTTATTAAGCCAGGAACCAGAATAGCTTCTATCGAAAAAGCGTTGCTCACGATTAAACCGGTAAATAAAAAATAGCAACACCATCAAAGAAATGGTTATAAACAAAATCAAATCCCAGATGTGAATTGGTGAATTCATCGTAACCAGTTTGAACGCGCCGGCAACCATCAAGTAACCAATTAAATAGAAAATATAGCGTATTAGGTTACCCTGTCTTGATGCTGGTGTATTCACTATCAATTACCCCTATCTCTTTGTGTACCCTACAAATTCCATATTATAGCAAAAAAAGACTACTTTATGAAACACCAGCACCATTTTTCACTTAAGAAAAACTAAGCACTAATCATAAGCATTACCGCCATTATGGCCACCAACTAAGCTACTACGCTTAATTGCGGTTGCACCATGAAGCAGGCTTGACGCCTTGACTAAGCTTGTAAAACCATATTTTTGTCTTATTTGATCAACTGTTTGATCAATTTTTTTCTTTTTAATCTGTTGACTTGGTTGCACAAAAAAGGTTAATTGTTGGTAATTATCGGGATGCAAATCGCCACAACTCACGCCTAAGGCACGAACCCTTTCTCCATGCCAGTTTTTGCGAAAAAGGGCAAGCACTTCTGCTGCAATTGTATCATTATCATTAGTTGGACAAACTTTTTGCTGAACGTTAAAGCCTTTTCGTTTGCCCTTAAGCCGATATTTTGAAAAGTTCACCATTAGGCTAATGCATCCCGTCTGCACTCTATGCGATCTAATCCGAGCTGCCACTTGTTCACTAATTTCACGCAAGACAATCTCTATTTCACGCTGATCCGTATAATCTCTTGTCAAAATTTGTGAATTGCCATAGTTCTTCATTTTGGGAAAATACTGTTCTCTAATAATGCTTCGGTCAACCCCCCAACTCATTGCAAATAACTGTTCGCCCATTACGCCAAACTCTTTTTTTAGAATTGCAGGATCTGAATGTGCTAGTTCATACATATTATTAATGTTAAGCCGGCGCAGATGCTTTGCTGTGCGTTTGCCAATGCCACAGACTTCTTCCATGTCTTTAATCTGCCAGATGGTATCTGGAACATCAATGTAGTGCCAATAGTCAATCATTGAGTGACGATGCTTAGCTGAGATATCCATTGATAATTTAGCCAATAAGGGATTTTCCCCTATTCCACATGTGGTATAAAAGCCAAGCTTATTTTTGATTTCGAGCTGTATCTTACGTGCAACTAAATAAGGATCATCGCCAAATAAATGCCAAGATTTTGTCATGTCAATCATGCTTTCATCAATGGAATAGGGATGAATATCTTCATCAGCCGCAAATTGACGAAAGATTTCAAGTATCTGCGTACTGCGCTTAATATATAAATTCATATGTGGGGGCACCAAAATTAAGTCAGGTGCCTCTTTTTTGCTAGGAACATCACGAACCCGCATTACATTATTTAGACCATATTTTGCCTTAGCTAAGGGCGAAGCAGCCATGATTAAGCCAGAACCGTAACTTTCCTCATCTTGCTGATGAGACGCAACTGCCAATACCGCCTTCATTGGATTAAGACCTAATTCAATTGCTTCGCAGCTAGCAAAAAACGATTTATTATCAATCATAAACACTACATTATGAGGTTCATAACGATAATCATACATTTTTTACCACTTCCATTCCGAACTCTTGTTTGTATTACAAATTATACAAACGTAAGTTCGATTCGGCAAGGATTTTTTATTCAACTGCAAGAATTGTCACTTGGTATTCACCCGCAGGAGCTGCAACCTTTACCACTGCTCCAGCTTCTTTTTTATTTATTGCCTGGCCCAAAGGTGAGTCAAAGGAAATTTTGCCTTCGGCAATATCAGCTTCCATTCGTCCAACGATCTGATACTTTTCTGTTTCTTCATCATCATCAAAACGAAGCGTTACTGTTTTACCTAAATCAACTTTGCCATCATCGTTCTTTTCAATTACTTCAGCATATTTCAATTGCTTTTCAAGGTAGCGCAAACGGCTTTGCAGGTGCCCCAAGTCTCTCTTAGCCTCTGTATACTCGGTATTTTCCGATAAATCACCAAGTGATCGGGCCTCCTGCAAAATTTTGATTCGTCTTGGTCGGTCCTTTTTTAAACGAGCAATTTCTTCTTCAATTTTTTGGTAGCCTGTTGGCGTCATTTTCTGATAATAAACCAAAGTTTTATCTCCTTTTTTACTTTTTCGCAAAAAAATTATACAAGTTTTTTTCTTGATATATCAACGTTTTGTTCTATTTTTTAGCACTCGATGAAGAAAAGTGCTAAAAAGTTGTTCACTTTTCGAATAATGGTACTATAATATTAATTGTAAGGAAGAAATGAAAGTCTTTACTTACATATTTAACTAAATTGAAAACAAAAAAATTGAAAGGAAGTTTTAAATTATGGCAAATGATATGATGAATCGTCGTAATGACTTATTTGATGCAATGAATGATTGGTTTGATCTTCCTAGAAAGTTTTTTGACGATACTAATGTTGCCAAATTAATGCAATCAGATGTAATTGAAAACGATAAAGAATATGTGATTAAAGTTGATATGCCAGGAATGGATAAGAGCAACATTAATCTAAGCTACAATAATGGTATTTTAAGCGTTTCAGGCTCAAGAAAGTCATTTAAAGATATGTCCAAGGACAACAGCCTTATTCATCGTGAAAGAATCGATGGTCACATTTCTCGTAGCTTTAGATTACCAAATGTAGTTGCAAGTGAGATCAGTGCAAAGTATGATAATGGTGTATTGACTATTACTTTACCAAAACAAAGTTCTGATCAAAGTGATAATTCAATTCAAATTGATTAGCTTATTTATATTTTAATTGCAAGAAGTTCTAGATAAGTTGCCAATACAAATAATTCTCTAAAGTGGGTTCAGCTATTGAACCCACTTTTCTTTTAGATTAAAATAGAAAGTAATTTAAAATTAGATTAAAAAAGGAGAATTATCTATGGGACATCAAGTTACTGTCCAAGAACTAGAAAAGTTTACGGACAATTTTAATCAAAACCCTAAAAATCAAGTAGTTGCACGTGCAACTCAAAAAAGTGGTGTGTTAGCTGCTGCTTACAATGAACGGGTACAAGGCGAACTAACTCGTGTTTTCTCAACAGAATTAGACACAGAAAACGTTACTAATCAACGTCAATCTGGTCGTTGCTGGGAATTCGCCACATTAAATATTTTGCGCCACAACTTTGGTAAAAAGCATAACTGTAAGAATTTTACTTTTTCACAAAGTTACAACTTCTTCTGGGACAAAATCGAGCGTGCAAACATTTTTTATGACAACATTTTGGACACAGCAGACAAGCCCCTCAACTCACGGACAGTTAGAGCTATTTTAGAAGGTGCCGGTCAAGATGGTGGTCATTTCCACATGGGAGCTGCTTTGATTGAAAAATATGGTGTTGTACCTTCTTATGCAATGCCTGAAAGCTTCAATGCTAATAACACCAGTGCCTTGGGTAAGGCTTTGGGTGACAAGTTGAAGAAAGACGCTTTGGTTTTGCGTAAATTAAAGCAAGAAGGAAAAGACGAAGAAGTCGAAAAAGCACGTGAACAATTTTTAGGTGAAGTTTACCAAATGACAGCAATTGCTGTTGGTGAACCACCAAAGAAATTCGATTTGGAATATCGTGATGACGATAAGAAATATCACTTAGATAAAGACTTAACCCCACTCGAATTTTTGCACAAGTACATGGGCGATGTTGACTTTGATGACTACGTTGTGTTAACAAATGCACCTGATCATGAATACAACAAGCTCTACGGCTTACCATTCGCTGACAACGTTGAAGGTGTCTGCCGAATCAAGTTCCTAAACTTGCCAATGGAGTTTTTGGAAACTTATGCAGTTAACCAATTAAAAGACGGCGAAGCTGTTTGGTTTGGTAATGATGTTGGTATACAAAGTGACCGTAAGGCAGGTTACCTTGATAACAATCTATACAAATTCAACGAGTTGTTTGGCGTTGATTTAACAATGTCTAAGGCTGACAGATTACGTACTGGTGCTGGTTCAGCTACTCACGCTATGACGCTAGTTGGTGTTGATGAAGATAACGGTCATATTCGTCAATGGAAAGTTGAAAACTCATGGGGCGAACAAAACGGGGACAAGGGCTTCTTCGTTATGAATAATGACTGGTTCAAGGACTATGTCTACGAAGTTGTCGTACACAAGAAGTACTTAACTTCTGAACAACTTGCCTTGGCAGAAGGCCCAATTACAGATCTTCCTGCTTGGGACTCAATCGCTTAAACTAAAAATAGGCAAAATAAAAGAGTGAAGTTCAAAATTATGAACTTCACTCTTTTTGTTTATTATTTTGCACGCATAAGTAATTCGTCAAACTTCTTGAAGAATAAATCTTTGTCTGCTTTAGTTACTAAAGTTATTTCACGGCCATTTGGATCTTCTTCCATTCGGCCAGCAGCAGTTCCCTTAGTGATGACTTTTACTTTACGTTTTTCTGCTGTTAAAACAACTTCAGGATAAAGTGCACTGATAACAGTTAAAATATCCCAAAAGTATAGTTGAGCTGTTTGAATTGGTGGATTAACTAGAAGACTATAAGCTTGGCCAGCCAAGTCAACAGCTGGATACTTGCGTAAACCTGCCCAGTGCATCTTCAATTCATTTGTTAGCGGTAGTTCCTCACTACTTTCTAGGCCAATGACTTCCATTGGAATATTTGAAGCTAGTACACGCTCAACAGCGTATGGATCCCAGAATGCATTCCATTCTTGCGTGCCATCTGCATTAACTTGGACAACATTTCCGTGACCATCAAGGGAGCCGCCCATCCAATAAAGTTTTTCAATTTTTGTTTCAATTTCAGGAGCAGCATCTAGGGCACGAGCCAAGTCAGTCAATGGACCTGTCATAACAACAGTTACAGGCTCAGTAGCATTTTCGAGCTTAGTGACCATGTCTAAGTGAGCAGGTTGGTCTGCTTCCTTGGTAACCATTTTGCCTGATTCATTGAGAATTGGTAATGAATTGAAAGAGTACGATGCTGTCCGCCAAGCTTCAGGAAACTGGTTAACAGCACGTGAATTTGACTTAGCAACTTCTAGCTTATCACCGCGCGTATTAAAACGATCGGTTAACTTACGGCAGACCTCAACTGATGGATCAACATAACCGTCGGCATCGATTGCACCAACACCAAGCAACTTGATTTCTGGTGCTTGTAAAAACAATAGGTATGATACTAAATCATCGATATTACCATCGTGATTGAAATAGAATTCTTTCATTTTTCTCCTTATTTCGACTTAATATAATTTTGACCATCAGCAGCTGGTGCAACTGACTTACCAAAGAACAGAACTAGGATCACAATCGTGATTACATATGGTGCAATCTGCATGTAAACGGATGGAATATGGTTGAAAAATGGTAATTGATTACCAATAATACTGATACTCTGAGCAAAACCAAAGAACAGTGATGCAAGCATCGCACCAATTGGGTTCCATTTACCAAAAATCATTGCTGCTAAAGCCATGAATCCTTGACCTACAATGGTCGAAATTGAAAAGTTACCGGAAATTGCTTGAGCAAAAACAGCACCACCAATTCCGCCTAAAAAGCCAGAAATCAGAACACCAGCATAGCGCATCCCATAGACATTAACACCCATTGTGTCGGCTGCTTGTGGGTTTTCACCACAGGCACGTAAACGCAAACCAAAGCGCGTTTTATACAATACCCACCAAAGGATAATTGAAACGATAATTGCTACCCAAGCAGGAGCAGAGGTGTTCTTAAACAAAATTGGTCCAATGACTGGAATATCAGCAAGACCAGGAAAACTAAAGTAACCAAAGCTTTGAGTGATATTTTCAGTTTGACCTTTATCATAAATTGCCTTTACCAAAAAGACGCCTAGTGGTGGTGCCATTAAGTTAAGCACAGTACCACTGATTACGTGGTCAGCGTGGAAATTAATCGTTGCTACAGCATGCAACAATGAAAATAGCAATCCAACAACGCCGCCAACTAGTAAGCCTAACCATGGTGTCAACTTACCAAAAGTTGAAGCAAAGGTCAGATTGAAGACAACTGAAGAAAAAGCGCCCATCGTCATGATACCTTCAAGACCGACGTTAGTAATACCAGAGTTTTCACTATAAACCCCGCCTAGAGCTGTAAAAACTAGTGGCGTAGAGTAAACAAAAGTTGACGAAACCAATAAAGATAATATTCCAACTAAATTCATTACCTTTGTCCTCCTTCAGTTGACGTTGTATTTGCAGTATTAGTGACGTCTGTCTTTTGTTCAGGCTCTTCAACTGATGCTTTGCGGGTCTTAAATAGAAGTCCAATGACATATTGAATTGCCACAAAGAAAATAATTGCCGCAATTACAATCGAAACTATTTCATAAGGAATACCCGCAATTGTTTGCATTCCTAGGCCACCGATTTTCAAAATTGAGAACAAAATGGCTGCCAGCAAGATACCGATTGCAGTTCCGCCACCAAGTAGCGCAACAGACAAACCGTCCCAACCAATGTCCAAACTAGTAGTCTGGGTAAAGTAGTTTTGGTAGGTTCCAAGTCCCTGAACAACACCACCTAAGCCAGCAAAGCCACCCGAAAGAAGCATCGAATAGATAATATTCTTTTTCGTTGACATTCCGGCATAGCGACTCGCAAATGGATTAGCACCAACTGAGCGAATCTCAAAACCAGTCGTTGTCTTTTTCATTAAGTACCAGTAAATGAAAACACCGATTAAGGCTAAGAAAATACCTGCGTTAATTCTAGAATCGCCAAACATTGAACTCAACCAATCAATTTTCAAACTACCGTTAGCAGCAATTGTCTTAGTTGTGTCGGTATCAATTCTCAATTTGCTAGACATAACTTGTTGCATCAAGTACTGGCAGGAATAGAGCACAATGTAGTTCAGCATGATAGTAGTAATAACTTCATTTGTTCCAAATTGTGCACGCAGCCAACCGGCAACACCAGCTACAGCAGCACCTGCAAGGGCACCTGCAATAACTGCTAATGGCAGTAAGATAACTTTTGGCATGTTCGGATTAGCAAGTACAATCCAAATTGAGGTTAACCAACCGGCTTGTGCCTGACCAGGCAAACCAATATTAAAGAAGCCGGCACTTGAAGCAATGGCAAAGCCAATTGCAGTAAAAATAAGCGGCGTCGCTTCACGGATTGTTTCACCAATTCCATTCATGTTGCCTAAAGCACTAGAGAACATTGATGAATATGCTTCAAACGGATTATAGCTCCAGATCAACATAATCAATGCACCAACTAGAAAACCAGCAAAAATAGAAATTAGTGGTACTAAGATTTTTTTCGTTTTTGGTGTTACTTTAAGCAAGAGCGTTGCCTTCTTTCTTAATGCCAGTCATTAACAAGCCTAATTCTTCATCGCTTGTTTCTTCCGGCTTAACTTCACCAGAAATGTCGCCATCATGAAGAACAATAATTCGATCAGACAATTGCATAATTTCATCTAATTCATAGGAAATTAGCAAAATTGCTTTTCCTTTTGCACGTTCAAGCAAGAGTTGCTGGTGGATATATTCGATTGCACCAACATCAAGGCCACGAGTAGGCTGAAAGGCAATAATCAAATCACTGTCAAGATCTAATTCACGTGCAATAATTACCTTTTGTTGATTACCACCGGATAAGTCACTTACTGGCAAACTGCTACCAGTCGTTCTAATATCAAACTTTTTAATCAACTCATCGGCATGTTGATGAATTAAATCATAGTGCATTACATGGTGACTTGAATACGGTTGATGATAGTAATTCTGTAACGCCAGATTATCCGAGATTGAAAATGGTAAAATTAAACCATATTTTTGCCGATCGGAAGGAATATACGAAACGCCCTTTTCGGTGATTTTTCGTACCTTCTGATTGGTCATATCTTCATCATTAATACTTATCTTGCCGGAATCAACATGTTGCATTCCCGTCAAAGCTCGTACTAATTCATCTTGTCCGTTGCCATCAATCCCGGCAACACCCAAAATTTCACCAGCACGCAGGTCAAATGACAATCCCTTTAATGCAAGAATACCTTGCTTGTTCTTAACCTTAAGGTCATTAACTTTAAGTGTAGTTTTCCCTACTTCAGCACTAGGCTTATCCAGCTTCATGTTAACGTGACGGCCAACCATTAATTCAGCCAAGCGGTTATTAGTTACACCGCTAACATCAAAGGTACCAACGCTTTTACCTGCCCGGATAACCGTAACCCGATCTGCAGCACGCTTGATTTCTTCAAGTTTATGCGTAATCAGAATGATTGACTTACCTTCTTTAGCTAGCTCTTTAATAATTTGAATAAATTCCGTAATTTCTTGCGGGGTCAAAACGGCAGTTGGCTCGTCAAAAATCATGATATCAGCACCACGGTAGAGCACCTTAAGGATTTCTACTCGTTGTTGCTGCGCAACTGTAATTTCACTAACCTTCTTTTTAGAATCAATGTTCAAATTATAGCGTTGCGATAACTCCTCAATTTGTTGTTGCGCCTTTTTAAAATCTAGCTTTGGTCCTTTAGTAGTTTCATGACCTAAAATAATATTTTCTAAAACCGTGAATGACTCCATCAACATAAAGTGTTGGTGAACCATTCCAATTCCCAAGTTCTTGGCAACAGTCGGATTTTTAATTTCAACTTCTTGCCCACGAACATCAATTTCACCAGAAGTTGGCATTAGCAAACCAGACAAAATACTCATCAAGGTTGACTTGCCAGCACCATTTTCACCAAGAAGAGCTAGGATTTCTCCTTTGCGCAAAGTTAGATTAATGTCATTATTTGCTTTAAAGCCATTAAAATCTTTGACAATATGCTTCATCTCGATTACATTCGTCGTATTTTCCATTTTGCTTATATTTCTTTCTATAAAAAACTCTTTGTATATTAAAACACAAAGAGTTTCCTATTACTTGATTATTTGCGATTAATCTCCGGCTACAGTAATTTTACCAGCTAAGATATCAGCCCTAGATTTCTGAACTGCACTCCAAGCTTTTGATGATAAATTACCCTTTGTAACTGAAACGCCGTTACCCTTTAAAGAATAAACAAGGTGCTTGCCACCAGGGAACTTACCCTTAACTGCATCATCTGCTAAAGATTTAGTTGCAACATCCAAGCCCTTTAAAACAGAAGTTAAGGTAAAGTTGTCTTTTTTGCCATCTTTGTCTTTGTACTGTCCCATGTTTTCTTGGTCAACGTCGACACCAACTACCCAAACTTTTTGACTGGCAGCATGTGCTTGGTTGTGAGCTTTGGCTTCTTGGAAAACACCGTTACCAGCTGAACCAGCAGCTTGGAAGATAATATCGCACTTGTTTGCGTACATCGATTGTGCCATTGATTTCGCTTTATCTGTTGAGGTAAAGTTACCAACATATTGTGAGTCAACTGTTATCTTCTTGTGCATTGCCTTAGCGGCATCTGCAACACCTTGTTTAAAGCCGTTTTCAAAGCTTTCAATAATGGTTGACTTAGCCCCACCAACAAAACCGACTTTGTTAGTTTTAGTTGAGTAAGCAGCAGCTACACCACCAAGGTATGAAGCTTGGTTACTCTTAAAAGTTACCGAAGCAACATTCTTTTGTCCGGTGATTACATCATCGACAATTACAAAATTCTTCTTTGGATTTTTCTTAGCAGCTTCGCTAACCGAATCTTTTAATAAGTAGCCAATACCAAAAATAGTTTTGTAGCCTGATTTAGCCGCTTGGTTAAAGTTAGGCGTATAGTCTGTTGCGCTGTTTGACTGGAAGTATTGATAGCCACTTCCTTTTTTAAGACCTTGCTCTTTACCATAAGCTTTAAAGCCTTCCCATGCAGCTTGGTTGAAAGATTGGTCGTTTACACCGTTGCTATCAGTAATTAAGGCGATGCTATTCTTTTTACTTTCACCGGTTGAATTCTGTTTCTTTCCAGAACAACCGCTCATTAATAAAGTAATTGAAGCAGCCACAGTTCCTAATGACAAAAGTCTCGCAAGTTTTTTACCCATTGTTAGTTTTTATCCTCCACAAAAAATACGAACTTTTCATCTATTACTTTATTATAAAATACGTAAAAAGACAAGATAAATCTATTCGACTTTGCATATAAAAACTTTTGTTATTCTAAAATCGAACTATTTTGAAGGGTGAATTGGAACTTTGATTTCACCGTCAATAATTTGTTGACGTGCGTCACGTGAGTATTTCCAAGCCTTGTCTTCGATATGGCCGCGTGTAATGGAAACACCGTTTGTCTTCAAACCGTAAACTAATTCTTTACCGCCAGGGAACTTACCGTTATATGCACGGTTTGCAATATCGTGAGTAGCAACATTAACACCAGTGATTACTGAAGTTAATACAAAGTTGTCTTTCTTGCCATCCTTACTCTTGTAATTACCTAAATATGATTGGTCAACATCAACACCGATAACCCAAACCTTCTTATCAGCAGGACGGTTTTGGTTGATTGCTTTGGCTTCTTGGAAAAGACCATTACCAGCTAAACCAGAAGCGTGGAAGATAATGTCAGCTTTTTTAGCGTACATTGATTGTGCGATAGCTTTTTCCTTGTCAGCACTTGTAAAGTTACCAACATATTGATTTAGAAGTGTAACCTTCTTATTTAACTTCTTAGCTTGATCGTTAACACCTTTAGTAAAGCCAGCGTCAAACAAATCAATAATGTTACCGTGAGCTCCACCGATGAAACCAATGACACCTGTCTTAGTTTGAGTTGCTGCTGCAACACCGGCTAAGTATGAAGCTTGCTCACTCTTGAAGTTAGCTGAAGCAACGTTCTTTTGACCTTTGATTACTTCATCAACGATAACAAAGTTCTTCTTAGGGTCCTTTTTAGCTGCTGCACTAACAGCATCTTTCAGACTATAACCAATACCAAAAATTGTTTGGTATCCTGCTTTGCTAGCTTGGTCAAAGTTTGGCTCAAAGTCAGCTGCACTACTCGATTGGAAGTACTGATAGCCGTTCTTACCACGCTTTAAGTTATGGTCTTTACCGTATGCCTTAAATCCACGCCAAGCGGATTGGTTAAATGAATTATCATTAACACCCGCAGTATCAGTAATCAACGCGATTGAATGCTTTGCGCTATCAGTTGAGTTACCGCTTCCACCCTGCTTTTTACCCGAACATGCAGTAAGTGCAACACCAGCCGCAAATGTTACGGTAGCAAAGGATAGGATTTTCTTGATTTTAGTCTTCATAGTTATGTATGACCCCCATATAATTTCTAGTACTAGAATATCAATATTTAGTATTCGCGTCAAAGTCATAATACAACATAGAGTGTTGATGTAACAACCTTTTTGATTTTGTCAAATTAGCGCTTGGCTCTTAAACCATCGAGCTTTGTATATGACAAGGAAAATTTTTTGAACTTTTTTACTTGTGTTATGTTTATTAAAACTATCTTTTGAAAAAATGAGCTTTTAAGTTGTTCGCTATTAAAATAAATTAATGCACGCTAAAATGAATAATATAATGCGCAAATAAAAACCATCCGGTGAAACCGCATGGTTTTCATAATTTATTAGTATGGAGTGATTAAAGTGTTACATCGAGCAGTTTTCCAGTCAAAATTAGGTGACATGATCTTACTTAGTGATGAGAAGGCCTTACTAGGCTTATGGTTTGCGGATCAGAAATTTTTCGGTGCAAACTATCAGTTGAACCAAGCAGATGATGTTAAAAACATCCCACTTAAGCTAGCTCTTCGCTGGCTCAATGACTACTTTGCTGGTTTGAACCCTGATCCTTTCGTTATTCCAATTAGACCAGAAGTTACAGCATTTAGAAAAGCAGTTTATCATGAATTGCAAAAAGTCCCTTATGGCGAAACAACCACTTACGGTGAGCTCTCTGACAAACTACAAGCAAAACAAGCAATCAAAACCAATAAAGCGCGCGCCGTTGGCGGTGCAATTGGTCATAACCCAATCACACTAATCGTCCCATGTCATCGCGTAATTGGCAGTGACGGCTCATTGACTGGATACGCTGGTGGAATTGAACGTAAGAAGGCGTTACTGCAATTCGAACGCCAGAATTAGTTAAACATTCCACTCATCCATAAATTCTTGAACAAAAGCACGCATGAAATCAGTTCGTTTGTGTGCTTCTTTTTTGCCACCATCAGTATTCATTAAATCTTCTAATTGAAACAGCTTTTCATAAAAGTGATTAATAGTGGTTTCGGTGTGTTCACGATATTGATCATGGCTAACCAGTTTTTCAGGCTTAATCTTTGGATCATAAATCACATTCCCGTGAGCACCGCCATAGGTAAATGCGCGTGCAATTCCCATTGCACCCAAGCTCTCAATGCGATCAGCATCTTGAACATATTCACCAGAAACTGGTAATTGATAATGGTGTTCAATATTTTGTGAAAACGACATATGTTGAATGGTAAAAAGAATATCCTTTACTTCAAGCTCACTAAAGCCAACCTGTGGTAGCAAATGCTTAATTTGCTCGATAACTTGCTCAGGATCCGCACAGATCTTTTCATCAATCGTATCGTGTAAATACCCTGCTGTCTGAATAATCGCCACCATGCGGCTGTCTGCGTGTGCATCAGGATTATCCTGTAAATATAATTGGCTAGCTAAGTGGGCCACACGCTGACCATGATAAAAATCGTGACCCGTTTTTTCACCTTCTAATTGCTTTTGAACAAAATCGATTACCTTTGTTATTTCCATTTTAATCACTCCTTTTTTAGTCTTAAGCCGCTTCCCAGATTTGAACTGAGGACCTCCTCCTTACCACGGCGGTGCTCTACCTCCTGAGCTAAAGCGGCAAATTAATTTTAACAAAAAAGCACCCACCTTAGTTAGTGGATGCTAAATTTAATTATTTACTGTACGAACTTAACTGCTGTACCGTATGCAACTACTGACTGCATGTCACCGCCAATTGTACCTGAGTCAAAACGCATCATCACGATTGCATCGGCACCTTTTTCTTCAGCTTCTTGACGTAAACGTTCAAGAGCTTGCTCACGAGATGTTTGCAACATCTTAGTGTAACTACGGATTTCTCCACCCACCATTGATTTTAAGCCTGCGCCAAAATCCTTGAAAGCATTTTTAGATTGAGTGGTTAAGCCAAAGACTTCACCAATAATCTCATACTCTTTACCAGGGATATTTTCCGTAGTAGTAACTAATATTTCAGACATTTCTTTTCCTCCTAGAACGGGGTAATTTTATAGCAATAGGCAATTATTGCCTTAAATAGATTATGAATTATAGCCTGATATTTTGTCAAATATTGCTTAAAAAATATCATATTATTTGATAAATTCTAAAAGCTGTTGTGCTATTTCTGGTGGCATTAAATTAATCGTAGTGAGATCTTTTAAGGCAACCCAAGCTGGCTCATAGATATTTTTTGTGCTCGAGCGTTCTTTTTCTTCCCCACTAATTCGAGGTGCTTTAGTTTGCCCAGCTTGGGCTAAAAAGATAACCTCATTGTCAATTTCAAACAAGCGCTTAAGTTTTTCGGGTAACAACTTAATCTTTAATTCTTCATTGATTTCTCTAATTGCAGTTTCAATTGGCGTTTCCTGGTTTTCTGCACCGCCACCAGGAATTACCCAATAGTCGCGCTCGTTTTTCAGCCTGTGAATTAATAAAATAGCTTTTAATTCCGGATTATATAAGACAACTCGTGCTCTCATTTTTAGCACCCTTATTTTGAATCTCTACTATTTGACATCTACTTTTTTCACTTTATAAAAAAGTCTGATACATAATGTACCAGACTTTTATTCATATAACTAGTCTTTGATATTAACCAAAGTATATTTTCTCTTTCCTTTACGAACAATTACATACTTACCATCAAATGCTTTTGCTGGATCAACTTCAAAATCAACTGATTGTTCACGGTCACCATTAATGTAAATTGCACCGTTTTCAACGTCTTCACGTGCTTGACGCTTAGACGATTCGATTTTGGTATCAACTAAAAAGTCAACAATATTCTTAGCAGCCGATCCTGATTCTGCAGTTGGTGCGCTCTTTAATCCCTGCTCAATTTGCGTAACAGTTAAGTCTTTGACATTACCAGAGAATAGAGAGTCTGTAATCATTTCTGCTTCAGCCAATCCCTCTTCACCGTGAACAAACTTGGTTACTTCCTTAGCCAAAGTCTTCTGCGCGGTTCTCTTCCATGGCTCAGTCTTAACTTGTTCTGCTAGCTCATCAATTTCTTCATGACTTAGGAAAGTAAAGTACTTCAGGTACTTTACTACATCACGGTCGTCTTGGTTAATCCAGAATTGGTAGAACTCGTAAGGACTGGTCTTTTCTGGATCAAGCCAAATTGCTCCACCAGCTGATTTACCAAATTTAGTTCCATCAGCTTTAAGCATTAATGGAATAGTCAAACCAAATGCTTCACGATCAGATCCCATTAACTTATGAATAAGGTCAATTCCTGCTGTAATGTTGCCCCATTGATCACTACCACCGATTTGCATCTGTACACCGTGGTTTTTATTTAATTGGTAAAAATCAATTGCTTGCAAAATCTGGTATGAAAATTCAGTAAATGAAATCCCATTTTCCAAGCGACTGGCAACAACGTCCTTGTTAATCATGTTGTTTACTTGGAAGTGTTTACCGTAGTCACGTAAGAAGTCGATTAAACTTAACTTATCTAGCCATTCTGCGTTGTTAACAATTTCAAAGTTTTCAGTACCAAACAGCTTCTCCATTTGCTTAGTCAAAGCAATTTCATTTTGATGAAGCTTTTCAGCATCAAGTAAAACTCTTTCGGTACTACGGCCTGATGGGTCCCCAATTGTACCAGTACCACCACCAATAACAATTACTGGATGGTAACCAGCTAATTGGAATCTCTTTAAAATCATAAAGGGGATTAGGTGGCCAATGTGAAGTGAATCACCAGTTGGATCAGTACCACAATAGAGTGCTAAGTCATCATGTTCTTCTAAGTACTTAGCTAGCCCCTCTGCATCTGTCTGCTGGTTAATTGCTCCACGCCATTTTAAATCTTCTAAAATATTAAAGTTTGCCATCTTTTTCCTCCAATAAAAAAGTCCCCGGATTTCCTAAGAAATCCAGGGACGACTAAATTACTTTTTTAGCCGTGGTACCACCCACGTTTGCGCTTATTAGCGCCTCAAGTTTGGTTTTTAGCGGAACCACCCGATATGTATTTCGCGAAACTTCAGCCTGCCTAGCTTACACCAACCGCTAGTTCTCTGAACACTGAACTGAAGCGCTACTTAAAATATCTAAATGAATAATACTCATTTTTTTCTAATAAGTCAACACCAGATACTATTTGTAGAAGCCCTTAATTTGTAAACCATAAGCTTTACCAGCAGTCATATCATATTGGATAGTTTCATAATCAGCCAAGAGGTCTTGTTGTTCCTTGGTTAGGTACTGCGGTTCAATTACTTGTCCCTTACGTCCAATTAATTCATAACCCTTATCACCCTTGAAGTTAATTGTAATTGCAGGCAATTTCTTATGAACTTCAGTAAGGAGTGCTTGGTATGGTGTAACCTTTGAATCAGTCTGCTCAAGCATCATCGCAATAAAGTCACTTGAACTTACAAAATTGTTGGCCTTACGTGGTAAGTGCGTTTTGGCACCATGTTCACGGGCATACTTATTCGAGTAAATGAAGTAACGAGTTGAGTGCATTTCAACCGGATACTTAGCAGTGTAACTCTGCGAAATAATACTTGGATAGTGGTCACCGTAGAAGACTAATGTAATTGGTTTCTTAATCTTATCAATTTGACCAATAAATTGCTTAACTGCCTTATCAGTGTATTGCGTACCCTTAACATATGTTGCCATTTGTTCACGAACTGCTGGGGTATTGAATAGATCACCTGAGATCTTACCCATATATTCGTTGTGTGGATACCAATTGTTATATGGCATGTGGTTTTGAATTGAAATCAGATTGATGAACTGGCCATCTTTACGTGCGTTAATTTGCTGCAGTCCATTAGCATAAGTAGTAAAGTCAGAGTTATAGCCACTCTTACCAAGTTTCTTCTGATCAATAACTTTATACTTCGAACCAGTGTAGACAAACTTATCAAACTTAAAGCGACGATAGTCTTCACGTCTAGAGTAATATGTCCCAATAAATGGGTGAATAGCTGACTTGTAGTCAAAGTTCATTCCGATTGTTGGATAGAAACTGTAATTAGGAACAACCTGAACATATGGCGTCAAAGTAGACTTAAACAATCCCATGTTCAATCCCGTTAAGGTTTCCCATTCCATGTTAGCCGTACCACCACCGTAACCAGCACTAAGCATTGTACCGTATGAAGAGCGTGACTTCATTGATTCAATGAACTTAACTGGATTTGGTGCAGACTGTTCTATCTTAATGGTTGGGAAAGTATTCGGATCAACGAAACTTTCACTTAGGTTAAAGACAATTGTCTGGTCACTAAGTTTATTCTTTCTGTTTTTATTGATCTTGTTAGCAACTTTAGCATACTTATCATTCAACTGTTTGATAGTCGAAGCAGAGTAGCCTGTCGCTGGCTGATCCATGATTTGCAAGTCAATATAGTTTAAGAAATTCAGAACTGGTCCGTTAACCTGGATATCACGTTCTGGGTTTCTAAAGCGCTGTCTATTATCGAATCCACGATTAATGTGGTAAATAACTCCACCATCATGGTTGAAGCGGAATGGCGTCATGAATAACGCTAAACTCAATAGTGCCCAAATTCCACGTCGTTTCCATGAGCCGCGTTTCTTAATTGGAAACTTGATTTCTAAGAAAACATCCAGTGCAATCACGATTACAATTGCAACTAGGATAGCAATAACTGTTGTTTTACCAATCATTGGTAAAAGCGTCTTCCAATTGACGATTTCACTGATTTCAGTTGGATAAATTGGTTCACCACGAAGAAGCAGTTTAATCTTATTGGCAATGGCCCAACCAATTCCAATTAGGCTGACTAGCACATTGGATGTCCAATAACGTGTAGTCACAAAGTAGAAAATTGAGAATAACGCATCAAGGAAGATAGTTGTTAAAATAATGGCAAAGAACTTGGTGCCAAGTAAGTAAACAATCGCATTAATTGTCGCTGCAGTACTGATTTGGATTCTTAAGTTATCAGATTCAATTAAAAATGAACCAAAACTCAAAACATAGAACCAAGCCCAAGTCAGTAAGTTAACTCTGTTGGCAACAATAAATTTAGTGAATTTTGTCCAAGCCTTCTCACAAATTTTCGCTAAATTAGTTTCATGATCTAAGTACTTAACAATCTTAGTAACTGGCTTAAATTTAAATAGATACTTTTCCAGTACCATATCCAAAATTGCAGCAGCAAGCAGCATGACAACAATCATGATTAGCTTGTTAACAAAAGATGAGCCAGTGAAGCGGAAATCGTTCATGAACCTAGTCGAAATTGGCGCATCCATGAACATGATTACTGGGATAAAGTAACGCATTTGCTTCTCATTGAAGGTCATAATAACCTTTTTAAACAATAAGAATGCCGCTAAGACCATCAGGAGCATAAATGGTGAAGATGGATTGTTCAAAAATTCTCTGTTCCAGTCACCACCACCGTTGCCGGAAATGATTTGTGACCAGTAGACGGCATCAAAACCCGAAACACCGATTACAACAACAAAGAATGAAACAATCCCACTAAATAAAGCTAGACCAAAGAGCTTACCATTAACCTTAACTCCAGCTAAAAACATCCCCCATGCAAAGAACAAAATAAGGTATAAACCATAGAGTGAATATTGGAAGGATAAGTTTCCGGCACTCAAGGCAAAGCCAAGAAGACTTAATAAGCTAAGTACTAGTAAGTTTTGCTTTTTAGTCAGCTTATGTTGTAAGTCATAAATCCGTGGTTGTGCCAGTAAACTGAAAAACAAGCCAGAAAATAAAACTGAGGTACTGGTAATAATTGGGAACAACATTCCCCAAACACGCCACATATTAAAGCGTGCAGGTACCTTAATGAAAAATAGGACGTAATAAACAACTAGCGTAACGAAGGCCATCAGCCAATACTTAAAGCTTTCACTTACACTTTGTTTTTTCCTGCTATAAACTGCACCAAAAACCATTGGTACAATCATCATTGTTGCGTTATGCATCATGTTAGGCATAAAACGCACGAATGAGTAATGTGCTCTCGCAGCCACACCCTTCAAACTATACATTTGAATTAACATAAAGAGCGTTGCCACTAATATGCAAATCGCCTGCACGACTTTTAACGATTTTTTGTTTTTATTCATGTTTCTAGTATCTGTCCTCACTAAAAAATGATGCTATCAATCACTGCATTTTTATACCCAATTTTTTCTTAATTGAGTATAAAATATCTACTTTTTTCCCTTTTCCAGTAAAAAAGTCCCGTAAATCATATCTAAATTTAAAAGTCATGATCAAGGTAATAATTAATAATACAATGCCAGCTTCCCTGAGTTGAGTCAATTCGTAGAGACTAAATAATAAAATAAAAACTAACGGCGGAACCGTTAAGTTCTTAAGAATAATAGTCAAAACAAGTGCAATTAAAAGCGTTACTGCCGCAGCTTTAACATCATAAATAGCCGCTAAAATGACAGCAACTGTCACTCCTTTGCCACCTCGAAAATGATCCCAAAAAGGAAAACAGTGTCCTAAAATTAGTCCTAAACCTGCATAGGCCAACATTACCTTTTTTCCTAAAAAATAGTGTACAAGTAGTAAGCAAATTAGTGTTTTTAAAATATCACCAATGCAAGTAATTATACCCCATTTTTTACCAAAAACGGCACCAACGTTGGCGGTTCCTGGGTTCCCGGATCCAACTTTAGTTGGGTCTTGATGTAACCAAAAGCGACCCACTAGCATGGCAAATAAAATACATCCGAATGCATAGCCGATTAAAACGGCAAGCAGTCTCGTCATTAATCGTCACCTTCTTTTATTATTGTCCTTCATAATCACTAAAGATATTATAGTCCTGCGTTGCAAGATCAGTGAAATCAAAGCCGTGTTCCTTATTTCGCTTGTTTTGGTAAGTTTCATTATTATCAACCTTTTTGGGACTTAAGCCTAATTCAGCCCGAAGATAGTCAGAAATTCGTTGAAGCTCTTCAGTTGACTGAACTTGATAAGATGCACCATCAACCATTGCGTTATGCCCGTGAAGATAGTCATTTTTAACATTCTTAGTCGAACTGCGGTAATTAAAGGCAATCTCCTTCAATGAATCAAATGGTAAATTAGTTTTAACATTGCCAGAAATTGAAGTTAGAACCGAATCAAGCTGTGTCAATGTGTTTAATGAAACCGCCTTTTTAATAAGTGTCGTAATGACCTGTCTTTGCCGTTCCTGACGGCCATAGTCACCCTTAGGATCGTCGTAGCGCATCCGTGAATATGCAAGGGCACCGCCGCCACCCATATGAGTCAGCTGTCCTTTCTTGAAAACATAACCACCATATTCAAAGCTAAGTGTAGGTCTGACATTTATTCCACCTACATAGCGAATAAGACGCATGATACCTTTCATATTAACTAGGGCATAATATTTAATTGGTACATTAACAAGTTCAGAGACACTGTCCATTGCCATCTTAGCACCACCTATTGGATAGGCAGCATTGATTTTTTCGACTTGGAACTGCTCAGCACCAACCATTTGTGCCATTGTATCGCGGGGAACAGACACTAGTGAGTAGCGCTTTTTCTGCGGATTGACAACTGCAATAATAATCGTATCAGTATTGCCAATCTTCTCCTTACGATCAAGTGCTCCAGTATCGGTTCCCATTAGTAAGACGGCAAACTTTTTCTTACCATTAAATTCGCCGTTTTTTACTTGAACATGCGTATTATTATCATAGGTATTGTCTACCGCATTCTTCGTTTTAAAATAAACGTAAGACGAGTATGCAGCAACACCAGCAGCTATGAGAAAAATAAATCCACATAGCCATGCTATCAATTTCTTCTTTTTGTTGTAATCTTTTACATGTATTTCTACCCGACTCTTGTCCGGATGATTATGATTGTGATCCATATTCTCTTACTTACCTAATTTAAATACAATGAATACATTATAACAAAAAAACAAACCATCTGCGGTTTGTCTATATTATCTTATTAAAATCATTAATTATCTAGCTTAATGTCAAAGTTAGCGTGAATTCTTCATCACTATCACCTTCAAGTGTCGCTTTATCAAGTAAAGCAACAACTTGCTTGTCTTTTACATCTAAGTCAAAACTTGATGAAGCAAGTTTTAATTTAACTTCATCATTACTCAACTCAATTTCATTCACATTTCTATTTTTAACCCAGCCTTCGATAATCGGCAATGTGAACATCACTGAAAAAGGCATTTCTTTATGTGAATTATTTTTGAGGTAGTACTTAATATCGACCCGGTTACCTTCAAGAATATAGGTTAAGATCACTTCAAAATGATACGGAAACTTTTTATAACTTTCACTATCATCAATTAAGGCCAAACTGACCCGCGAGTCTCCCTTATCTACAACTGTCCAAGGCAATAGCTTCGCCCAATTTTCACCTTGGCCGTCGCCTAAAAAGGTAACTCCTAATTTCTTTTGCATGTCGCCATCTTTGAAATAATCAATTTGATCATGTTGGGATACAAAATTAACTAACTTTGCATCCTTTTCATCAACAGCAGCACGCAAAATAGAACTTTCTATTGTTTGCATAGCTTACTCCAAACTTTCTCCCTTATAGAAAATAGCATGTAACTGACACTAATGTCAATTCGAGCTTAAAATCCCGCTTTTTAGCTAAGTTTAACTGAGAAATTCAATGTGCAAGGATTATACTACAAAACTAATATCAGTTATATTAAAAAGATTGGTTAGGCTTTTACTGCAAGCGCTCAACCACCTTTATCAACTGATTTTTTTGAAAAAATCCGCCTAAATTATTAGCAAATTTCGTTATAATATACTATAATACTATTGTTCCCGAGAATATAATTAGTTTTTGGAACAAGTTAATAAGAAAGAGCACCTCAAGCAACTGGGGTGCTTTTTTGTTATATCTCGTAATTCATCCGATCATGGGATGCTTCTGTCAAATCTGCGGAAACTGGTGCAACAAAGGATCCATCATCAGGAAGCTCTATTTCACTTGTTTTACTGCATTTTGGCAAATCTACCTTATTATATAGTCTGCTTGCCAAAGTATCAGCAGCCATTTTCATCGCTTCTCGAAGACCTTCACCTTCTGTGATACCACCTTTGATATCTGGAAAGTGAATCACATATACATCATTTTCTAGCGGCTTAAAAATTGCCGGATACGTAACAATTCGATGATCCATTTACCCAACCTCCCTATCGTTTAGTTATAGTTCATAGCTTTTCCTTTAATACCATCATATACCCAAAAACAGCGAAATAAGAAAAAATTATGAAATTTTTATTTATTCCTTTGTTTTATATTGGCTATTTTCCTCAATTAGAACATTGTTAAATAAGGCTTTCACAGTGTTTTTTTGCTTAATGTACAAAGAAAAACGTTATTGCTAATAATGCAATAACGTTTTCTAGTTTTATTTTAATAATAGATTACTTAGCTGCTTTTTCGTCTTTTTTAAATAGACGCCAGCCACTTAAAACAACAGTTATTAAACAAATAATCATTGAAATAATAAATACAACATGCATACCATAAATAAAAATTTCTGGTTGCTTAGGTAGGTATTCAGTCACACGTGCACCCTTTGCATGGCTCATTGCCGCAAACAAGATTGTCGTAGCACTTGAAATACCGATTACCATCCCGAGGTTACGTGATAGCGAGTTAATACTGCCGGCAACACCAAGATCCTTCTGTTCTACAGAACTCATTACTAAAGAGTTATTTGGTGAACTGAAAATACCACTACCAAGTCCCATAATTGCGATACTAATAATAAATAGCCAGATTGATGAGTGCAGATTGCATAGTGAGTAACCAATTTGACTAACTAATAGTAATACTAAACCAATAAAAGTAATCAATTTTGGTCCAATTTTATCTGAAAGTGTACCCGCAACTGGAGCAGCAAATAATTGAACTACAGGTAAAATCATTAAGATAATACCAGCTTGACTTGGTGCCAAGTGTAACGCATTTTCTAAATAGAAAGGCGTTACTACATTAAAGAAGAAGTTTGTAATGAAGATTAACAATGCACATAACAAACTAACTGAAAAGTCTGGATTTTTGAACAGATTGAATTGTAATAATGGATTAGTTGTGTGATTTTCAGTATAGACAAACCAAATGAAACTAATTAGCCCAATTATTAACATTGCTAGAACCGGTACAGAAGTAAAACCTAATTGTTGGCCTAAGAAGACACCACCGAATAAAGTAATCATCCCTAATGCAAAGCCAAATGAGCCCTTCTTGTCCAATGCTGCATTGGTAAAAGTAATATCTTTTGGTAGGAAAATTGCGCCAATAATTGCAGCAATAATCCCAACAGGAACATTCAACCAGAAAATGTATGACCATGACAAGTGACTCAAAATTAAGCCACCCAAGCCAGGACCAGCAATTGAACCTAAGGCAACAAATGAACCAATTGTTCCTAGCGCTTTTCCGCGTTCAGTTGATGGGAAAATTTCAGTAATAATTCCATTATTGGTTGCCATTGTCATTGCGGCACCAAACGCCTGAATTGCACGTGAAACTAACAAAAATACCAGATTAACTCTAAATCCCGATAAAAGTGAACCAGCAATAAAGAAGATGGCACCTAGACGGAAGATTTTAATTTTTCCGTGAAGATCACTCAATTTACCGAAGAATAGAATAAAACTACAAACAACAATTAAATATAATGAAACAACCCATTCGGACTGACTCATCGAAATGTTCAAATTTTTACTAATAACTGGTAAAGCGATATTAACAATCGTTCCATCTAGAGTTGACATGAAGGTAAACAAACCGACTGCCACTAAGATCCACCATCTATTTTTTTGCACTTTTTCGTCAGTCTGATAACTCAAAGCTTGTGTCATTTTTACAGATCCTCTCAATTTTTGAAATTTAGTTAGGTACCTTAATTAGTTAAATTATACTCTTATTTTCTTTTGTGCCAAGTAGAAAAATAAGTTAATTTCACTTTTTATCTAGATTTATTTAAGTTTGCATAATAGCACTCCCTATCTAGCTTTCACTAATTTTTCATCAAGTCAGCTTCTCTGTATTACTTAGCATTCAGCATTGACATCCAACTACCACTAGATTAGACTCTTTTATATTAAATATTAATTAACTAACTATAGTTATTTTAATATTGCATTAACAAAACAGAGTCTATTTTAGAAAGAAGGCAATTATGGCAGCTAAGAACACCACAAATGAAGACATTTATGATGACTATTCAACACAGCGTTTTCCTAAAGAAAAACGCGATCCCATGTGGAAAGTTTTGATGGTCCAAATTGGAGGCTTCGTCGCTTTAAGTCAGTTTATGCTTGGGGCCGAACTAGGTTATGGAATGAATTTCCGTGACGCTGTTTTATCTACTATATTAGGTAGTGTAATTCTACAATTTATTTCTTTCGGCTTAGGGTTAGCCGGTCAAAGAGAAGGTTTACCCACAAGTCTTCTTTCTAAATGGGCCGGCTTTGGCACAATTGGCTCTGCCATTGTTGGCCTAACTTTTGCAATTAGTTTGATTGGTTGGTTTGGAATTCAAAACTCAGTTTTTGCACAAGGTGTAGTTGAAATCATGCATTCTATCACCCACGGCAATATTAGCTATCAGTTAGTTGCCACAATCACCGGATTATTAGTTACTTTTTCAGTTATCTTTGGCTTTAAAGGCTTAAGTTGGACAACTAATATTTCTATTCCAGCCTTTATTGTTGTAATGGGCGTGGCCACATACAACATGTTAAAGGGCAACGATTTGCATCATTTAATTACTATGGCTGCTCCTGGCGCTGCGATGGGCATGGGTGCCGGCATTACGATGGTTACCGGTAACTTCATTGTTGGTGCGATTATTATGCCGGATATTACACGTCGAACTAAAAATGGACGCGATGTCTTTTGGGTTTGTGTAATCGGAACAATTGTCGGCGAATTAGGTGTTAATGTCATTGGTGTACTGATGGCCCATGCAATTGGTTCAAAAGAAATTATGCCAATTATTTATCAATTAACTGGAGCACTTGGAATTGCCCTAATCGTTTTATCATCGGTTAAGGTTAATGATATGAACCTGTACTCAGCCAGCCTGAATGTTGTTAACTTCTTCCGGCAGGTATTCAGTGTTAACCTGAATCGTTCTGTTATGACTGTTATTACAGGAATTTTGGGTACAATTCTTTCAGTAGTCGGTTTAATTGATAAGTTCCAAGGCTTCTTAACTATTCTAGGGGTTGTTTTCCCACCAATTGCAGCAATTATGTTTGTTGACTACTGGATTTTAAAAACAGACCGGCAAAAACTTGATGACAGTCGTGCAAAAGGCGAATTACCTCAAACATCCTCTAAACTGCCACTAATGACCGTTATCGCTTGGGTTGCTGGAATCTTGGTTGGTCAGTTTGTAACTTGGGGCGTTCAGTCACTTAACGTTTTGATTTCTTCAGGAGTTGTCTACTATTTAGGCAGTTTATTAGTTAGAAAAGTGGATCAACGTAGATTAAGAGATAGAGAAATTGAGGAGTAAATTTTGAGTAGAGAAATAGGAATTAAAGATATTAAGCAAATTGCCATTGGAGCTGCATTACTTGGCTCTGGTGGTGGCGGTAATCCTTTCATTGGTGAATTGATGGCAATTTCCGCAGTTAAAAAACATGGTCCAGTGACGTTACTCGAACCTGATGAATTTCCAGATGATGAGTTATTTGTCTCCGCATCAAACATTGGTGCGCCAGCAGTCTCAATGGAAAAGTTTCCTAACGGTAATGAATTCGTTAATGCCTTCAAAATTTTCGAACAATACTATGGTAGAAAAATTTACGGCACCTTTCCGGTTGAAGCTGGTGGAATTAACTCAATGATGCCAATTGTCGCTGCTGCAAAGATGCACTTGCCAATTGCAGATGCAGATGGGATGGGCCGTGCCTTTCCTGAATTACAAATGTCTACTTTTGTTTTAGCAGGACATTCTGTAACGCCAATGGTTCTATCGGATGAACGTGGCAACACCTCTCTGATTAATACACCAGATTCTTTTTGGGCAGAAAAAATTGGACGTGATTTTACCGTTCAAGTAGGTGCTACCTCATCCAGTGCCAGTGATTCATTGACTGGTAAGCAGCTTCGCGAGGCTGGTGTTTTAAATATTGTTGCGCTTAGTCAGAAAATTGGTGAATTAATTCAACATGCTAATGATTATGACTCTGTGGCTAGTGCTCTTGAGGAATTGCTCAAATTAACTCATGGCTACAAGCTAATGACTGCAAAGATTACTGACATTTCTCATGTTACTAAAGGCGGTTTTAACTTTGGCGAAATCACTTTAAGTGGGCTCAATGAAAATGAAGGGCAAACTGGTAAAATTTCTTTCCAAAACGAAAACATTATTATGCAGCTTGATGATCAAATCTTGGCAACTGTTCCCGACTTAATCACAATGGTTGACGTAGACACTCTACAGCCAATTACAAATGAAGAGGTTCGTTACGGTAAACGAATCATGGTGCTTGGCTTACCTGCTAACGACAAATGGCGCACTGATGCCGGAATTGAATTGGTGGGGCCGCGCTACTTCAAATATGATGTTGACTACATTCCAATTGAAAAACGTTGTCAAGAATACAAAAGTCAGCGGGAGGAAAAATAAGTGTATAAATTAGGAATCGATGTTGGTGGTACTAATACAGATGCAGCTATTTTAGACGAAAACCTTAATGTAATTGTTTCTACTAAGACGCATACTACTAAAGATGTAGAAACGGGAATTAAAAATGCAATTCATGCAGTAGTAAATGAAAAAGATATTGATGTTAATCAAATTACTCAGGCTATGCTTGGAACAACGCAAGCCACCAATGCGATTGTCGAACGCAAAAACTTGGGTAAAGTCGGTATCCTGCGAATCGGTTATCCAGCAACTGCTTCAATCTTGCCATATACTGAATGGCCCGAAGACATTGCTGCTATCCTTTCAAATCGTTACGCATTAATTCATGGCGGCTATGAATTTAATGGCGACCCAATCGTGCCATTTTCAGAACAAGAAGTGAAAGAAAAATTAACTGAGTGGAAAGGTGAGATTGATGGTCTAGCAGTTGTTGGTGTCTTTTCTTCAATTAACGATGACCAGGAAAAACGAGTAGCTGAATTGGCTCATGAAATTTTGGGCGCTGACTTCCCTGTCTCTACTTCATCATCAATTGGCTCCATTGGCTTAATTGGACGCGAAAATGCCACTATTTTAAATGCTGCATTAAATAAGGTAATTAAAAATGTTACTAATGGCTTTTCAAATGCTTTAGCAAAGGAAAATATCACTAAGGCACAAGAATACTTATGTCAAAATGATGGTACATTGATGTCACTAGAATATGCTGCCAAATATCCAATTTTGACAATCGGTAGTGGTCCGACTAATAGTATTAGAGGAGCAGCTTACTTATCCAAGAGTAAAAATGCATTAACCGTTGACATTGGAGGCACTACCTCTGATATTGGTGTCCTAACCAACGGTTTTCCTCGTGAATCATCTAAAGCAGTTACTGTTGGTGGAGTAAGAACCAACTTTAGAATGCCAGATGTTCTATCAGTTGGCTTAGGCGGTGGAACGATCGTCCGAGTTAAAGATGACGGCTCTGTAGCAATTGGGCCTGATAGTGTTGGTTATGCGATTACAGAAAAGGCACTTGTTTTCGGTGGGGACACTTTAACGACTACCGATATTGCTGTCCGCCTTGGTTTATGCCAAGTTGGTGATCCAAAGCTAGTTGAATCAATTGATGAAGGCATTGCACAAGAAGCAATGGCTAAAATTGCCGAAATCTTAGAAGATGGTATCGATCAAATGAAAACCAGTGCTGAAGATGTTGACGTCATTTTAGTCGGTGGTGGTGCAGTTATTGCACCAACCAAGCTCAAGGGCGTTAAGCAAATCATTAAAAACGAATTTGGCGGTGTTGCTAACGCAATCGGTGCAACAATTGCCAATATCGGTGGTGAATATGAAAAAGTTTACCAATATGTTGAAGTTAAACGTTCAGATGCATTAGCAGATGTAGAAAAGCAAGCTGCACAACAAGCAATCATGGCGGGAGCAAATCCAGACACGATCAAAGTCGTTGAGGTTACGGAAGTCCCACTTGCCTATGCTCCAGGTGAAACAACCAGAGTAAAAACCAAGGTTGTCGGTGAAATAGCTTAACTTCTTAATAAGTAAATTAATTATCTCTAAAATCCTTAAATACTAAATATGCCAAAAACTGGATGCGAATTTGAAGCATCCAGTTTTTTATTATCGAGTAAATAAAAAGCATCTATCTTGATTAGACAGCTGCTTTTCAACTTTTAATTATACTTATAGGTAGTTTAACAAAAAGAAAGTAAAAATCTTCGTATCTCTTTAGACGATTTAGCATTAACCAGACATGAAACATTATTTTTATTTCTAACGATATCGATAAGCTGTTCTAGAGCTTTTTCATGTTCTCTTTTAAGGCCAGGTGATAGCACAAATATACAAGCCACGAGTACATGTTGATTACGTGAAGCAATTTCTATTTCTTGATCCAAAGCTATTAAAGATAGCCCTATATTTTTATTACTTTCACTTGGAGCAGCATGGGCTAAAAAAATATTTTCGGAAATAAGCATATACGGTCCATATTGATCGATTAGTTTAACAATTTTTTCAAAATAATGATCATCAATCACCTGATCTTTTTCTAGCAGCTTGCATCCCGTTTGTAGAACGTCTTTCCAATTCAAACTACCATCATTGTGAATGAGTTTAATACGTCTTTCTGGTAACAAACTCATTAAAGAGGGTAAGTCGCGCTTATCGACTCGCTTCGCTTCAGGTGATATAAAACGATCTAAACTTAGTCTTAGCCCTTTTTCGTCTTTAACATCTGCATATTCATTTATAATTGACACTAAATTGTTGACAGCACTTGTATTGTGCCCAATTTTATTTGGCATCTCTTTTTGCAAGTACTTTTCAACAAGATTCTGATCACTTTTAGTTAGCACTGCTTTAACGTTGACCACAGGAATCGGATATTTTGAGCTGGGCAAAATTGCGGTACTAATAATTAATCTGGCTTGATAGTTATGCTTAAATATTTCACATAGATCTTTTATTTCAAGCGGTAAAGAAAACTTAATTAATGGATACATTTTGCTAAGCTTCTGGTATAGCATGGCCGAAGTCCCAATTCCACTTGAACACACTACTAAAACTTCAGCAAGTGATGCTCTTTTCAACTTATCAACATTCGAAAAGTCTTGGTAACCTTTTGCATTTACTGATCCAAAATAAAGACAAATTAATGCAATTTCTGAGTCTGGTAATTTTTTATTCAAATATTGCTCGAGGGGAGCACAAGCAATAGCTGTAAATTTGATTAGCTCAGGATACTGCTTTTTAATTTCGTCTACCTCACTAGACGTATATGGAATATCGAATTTGACACGGAAAAAAGTAGCATATAAATGATTACGTAGAACTTTAGTAAACAAATTATAAGAAATTTGTTGTTCAGTTAGCTGCTCATAGCGAAAAATTATTTCTTGAGCAATATTATCTAAGTCCCTATACAAATTTTTATTAACACAATCCACTTCGGTTGCTTGAGAACAGAGAACTATTTTACTAATAAAAACCACCTCAGCAGCTTCTATTTTCTGCTTCGTCAAAAAGTTAAGTAACTCCTCACACGTTGCTAAAACATTATCAGTATTATCAGCAATCCATTGTAAATTTGAACTGTCATTAATTAACTTTTTATTTGCTATCCGCCACTGCGTAAAAACCAATAAATACGTTAACTGTTGAATGGAATTTCCTGAAAAACTTATATGGAGCTTTTTCTGAATATTGACTACTGCTTGCTGAGTTTCGGTCATTGAATAATCTAAATTCTTAATAAATGTATGTGCAACCTTATTTTGATGTAGTAAAAGTTCGTACATTGTTATTCGGACTGAGGCTTCATCGCTTGCAATTTTATGCCCCAACCTAGAACTCACTATTTTCAAATTAGGGAAAAGATCATTAATGGCTTTAAAATCTTTAATAATAGTATTTCGTGAGCACTTAAATCTAGTAGACAATTTATTAATTGAAACGTCCTTGCTTTCACTCATTAAAAGCAAGATGATCGTTGTTCTCCGGTCAGTTGAGCTCATACTTGATTGGTTGACTGACTTTATAATCTCATGATTAGAATTCAATTCTCTTTTTGTTCGATCAGTAATTTTGTACCCATAGTTAGGGATATTGACAATCTCATCTAAATTGTTTTCGCGTAATATTTTATTCGTTGAATTTAGCCAATTAAATGCAGTTCGACGAGAAATATTAAAAGTTTCGAGTATTTCCTTTAAGCTCACAAAACCAGATGCTTTTGTCAAATAATTAAGCAAATTTTGGGCTTTGATTACCTCTGTAGAGTTAAATGCTACCACGCTTAATCACCCTTTTTATTTAGTACATAATTTCAAACTAAAGATCTAATTTATCAATTACTTCATCAATTACGCTATCAATTCCAATATTTGTCAAAAGTGGCAAACCATTAATAACAGGTACCTTGATAGCATCATTATCATATTGAGTTGTTGTGATAACTAAATCGTACTCTGGAGCCAAAGATTCTACTTGGGCAACTGATGATTGACCCAGAGTATACTTATCTTCAGAAATTCCACGTTTAGCTAATTCTTCTTGTAATTTGTTCATAGCTGATGTGCTGGTAACAACACCTGCACCACATGCGACTAAAATTTTTTTCATGATTATTCTCCTTAATTTCTATTCTTTACTGTCTGTTGCAGCGTTATCTTGCTTTTCTGAAGCAACTATTTTTGTTCTATTCCACCAACATAAACCAATAATTAAAATGAGACCAATTGCATAAGCAAAAATCTTATATGGTGCAATTTGTACAATTAACCATGGGAATGGGTTTGAGCCATAGTCGATGCTTGAAATAAGTGATGAGCCTTTTGGAATTGCAAAATGAGCTGCGCGAGCACATTTAGTAATTAAAGGTGCTAAATTAGTACCAATCCATAAACCGATAACAACATTTATCGCACCAATAATGAATGATCTGAAAAAGTCACCATGAGTAACCGAAACGATTAGTGGGAACATGAAGACGAATCCAACCAAACCAATTGTTGGCAAAAATTGATTACCTGGCAAAATAAATGCAAAAAGCAAAGCAACTGGAATCATTAATGTAGCACAAGCTAAAACTACCGGACTACCAATACCTACTGCGGTATCCATTCCAATATAAATTTTTCTTTTTCCAGCGAATTTCTTTTGGATAAAAGTTTGAATGGCATCTGAAACTGGTACTACTCCTTGCAAAAGTAATGCAGCCATCTTTGGCGTAATAATCATTACCGCAGATAAAGTAACACCCATAAGCATTATTTTTCCAAGCTTTGTGGCAATTGTCATCCCTGGTATAAAGCCATAAGCTAAAATACCGATAATAATACCAATTGCAAAACCTAGTAGAGTTGGTTCACCCCAAGAACCAAATTTCTTGTTAAAGTCTTTTGCATCCATGTGAATCTTGTTAATTCCAGGTATCTTATCAATAATCCAGTTAAATACGATTGCAATTGGAACAAATGATCCAGCATAACCGTGTGGGATTGAGATTCCTGGCAGACCCAAGTATTTCTCTGAAAGTGGAGCTGTTCTATCAGCAATTACCATGATAACAATCATGTTTACACTGGCTAAAAACAGACTAAGAACGATGTCTTTAGTTAGAGCATAAACAAGTGAGCCACTAAAAGCAAAGTGCCAGAAGTCCCAGATATCAACATCAATAGTTGAAGTTGTTCTGGTAATAAGCATCAAAATATTAATGGCAATTCCTAATGGAATCATACTTACTCCAACGGCAGTACCATATGCAATAGCAGATGCTGAAGGCCAGCCAACATCAATTACCTGTAAGTTCAAGTGCATAACCTGAATCATATTCTTAATTGCAGGATTCATTACGTCAGTCAAAATCGAAACTGTAGCATTCAGACCGATAAAGCCAATACCTACCATCAATCCACCACGTAATGCTTTAGTAAATGGAACCCTAACACACAATCCAAAAATCAACATGATGATTGGAATTAAAACAGTTGGACCTAAGCCAACAATATACATAATGAAATCAATTACCGGTTTCATAAATTTCCCTCCA
Organism: Lactobacillus sp. M0390; assembly: GCF_016102085.1. Lineage (NCBI taxonomy): Bacteria > Bacillati > Bacillota > Bacilli > Lactobacillales > Lactobacillaceae > Lactobacillus > Lactobacillus sp. M0390. The sequence continues at coordinate 226,405 of NZ_JACFPH010000002.1, forward strand.
AACTTTTTTATTGTATATGCTTAGAAACAGCTTTATAAAGATCTTCATCACTTGATATTTGCATCAACTTGCTTAATAATTCCTGATCTTGAAATAAAGCCATTAGCTTCTGAAGCATCTCTACTTGACTGTGTGGATCCTTTAAAGCAAGCATAACAACAATCTGTACATTCAAAATTTGCTCTGTAACAGCCATATTATGAAAACTTATTGGATGACTTAAGGTCGCAAATGTAATTGCAGGCGCGTTTACATACTGAACGTCAGTATGTGGTATCGCAACCGCAATTTCGCCACTAGGCAATCCAGTAGGATGGACTGCTTCGCGGCTTTTGACTGCTTGCTCAAACGTATCTTTGACTTTGTTTTCTTTTTTTAACTGTTCTGCTAAAAAGTGAATAATTTCATCTGCACTATTAAAATCAACTTGTGCAAAAACCAACTGAGGACTTAATAAATTCATCTAGCCACCCCCTTTACTTTTTGTTTACTTTTTCATTTAAGCATTTATGTTAATACTATATAAGTAACCGCTAACACAAAATACCAGTGCAAGTACTGAACTAGCTAGTCTTGTGGTTTGCTTTGCTATATTCCTTAGACTTAGCATTATTTTGGCCGTAGTAAGCTGCTTGACCATGTTTTCGATAGTAGTGTTTATCAAGTAAAAATTGCGGTAATTCAGAATTCTTCCTTGTTAATTGTAAAGTATGGTAGTCTTCTTCAGCTATTACTTCTAAAACCTTAGCGTTATAAACCGCCTCTTTAGGCGTTTTACCCCAGCAAAATGGACCATGCTGGCTAACAAGTGAACCAGGTGTTGCCTCATAGTCGAGTCCACGATCTTTAAAAGTGCGTACGATAGCTCGTCCTGTGTTACCTTCATAATCTGATTCTATTTCTTCCTTACTTAGAGCCTCAGCTGCTGGGATTGCGGTGTAGAAAGTATCGGCATGAGTCGTATTCATTGCTGGAATATCCATCTGTGCTGCAGCAAAAGAAACAGCCCAAGGAGAATGAGTGTGAACTATTCCGCCACACTTAGGAAATTCGCGATAAAGAATTGTATGTGTTGGCGTATCACTAGACGGATTCATTTCTCCTTCAACAACTTGTCCATTTAAGTCAACTACCACAAGATCATCTGGCTTTAGCTCTTCATAGCTGACACCCGATGGCTTAATAACGAATAACCCACTATCCCGATCTATTCCTGAGACATTTCCCCAAGTAAAAGTAACCAAATTTAATTTGGGTAACTGCATATTTGCTTCATAAACTTCTCTTTTAAGCTTCTCTAACATTGTTTTTCCTCTAATTCATTAATACTAGCTTGTCAACAATTATTGAAGCACGCTGTAAAAAAGCAAAGAAGTCAAATAAAGGAGTTGTTTTTAGTGCATACTGTTAACTACATTTGTGTAACTAAACTTTACTTATTTGTAAACCCAAACATTTGTATTACAATTAAACTAACCTAATTAAAGAAAGAAGATAGCAATCATGTGGATTATTAAAATTAAAACAGCGAATATTAAATAAACAAACCAAAGATTTACGTAGAAAGAGGAACAAATGATTGATAATACCCCTCGTAAAGTTAAAGCTTATCTCGCCGGCGTTAATTTAAATGATTCAAATTTTGATTACTATATGACCGAGCTTGCTAACTTGGCTCAAGCTGCCAATATGGAAGTTATCGGTCAATCAAGACAAAACTTAGAGCATGTGGTTGCAGGAACTTATTTCGGTCTTGGAAAAATCAATGAAATAAAAGATATGGCACACGGCTTAAAAGCTGAAGTGCTTGTTTTAAATGATGAGTTATCCCCAGTGCAGATTCGCAATTTGGAAAAAATGACAAAATTACGTGTTATTGATCGCACCGAACTTATTCTAGAAATTTTTTCAAGTCGTGCTCGTACAAAGCAGGCTAAGCTTCAAGTTCAGTTGGCTCAGTTAGAGTATGAATTGCCGCGATTGCATCCATCAGAAAATAATTTAGACCAGCAACGTGGTGGTGGCTTTGCCAACCGTGGTGCCGGTGAATCAAAATTGGAATTAAATCGAAGAACAATCGGTAAGCAAATTACGATAATTAAAAAAGAGCTTAACGCTATTTCTGGGCAAGAAGAAATCAAGGCAAAATGCCGCAACCAGACTCATATTCCCAAAGTTGCTTTAGTCGGTTATACAAACGCTGGTAAATCAACAACGATGAACGGTTTACTGGAAGAATTTTCTAAAGAAAATGATGAAAAGCAAGTTTTTGTTAAAGACATGTTATTTGCAACACTTGACACTAGCGTACGGCGAATTGAGCTAAGCAATAACTTCAGCTTTATTCTTTCTGACACAGTTGGCTTCATTTCTAAATTGCCACACAATCTAATCGAGTCCTTTAAGGCAACTTTACAGGAAGTTAAGGATGCTGACTTATTGATTAACATTGTTGACTCTTCAGATCCAAACATGATTCAAATGATTCGAACGACGCAGAACGTTTTGAGCGAAATTGGCGTTAAGGATGTGCCAATGATTACCGCATATAACAAGGCTGATAAAACCGATCGAAATTATCCGCAAATTGAGGGCAGCGGCATTTTATATTCCGCAACTGATTCTGAGTCGATTAAGCTGCTCGCCCAACTAATTACTAAGCGTGTTTTTGCAAGCTATCAGAAGGTTAATTTGGTTATTCCACTGGCTGATGGTAAGGCACTGGCTAACCTGCATGAGTACGCCCAAATTATTTTAGAAGAATATAAGACTGATGGAGTTCATGTAACTGCCAGATTGGCCCCTGAAAAGCAGGCTCAGTTTCACCAGTATATTGTTTAGAAGACACAAAAAGGTCACGCAAATGCGTGACCTTTTATTATTTTATTTTTATTGAATGACACGTTTAGCAACACAAGGGTAAAAGTATGAGCTAATTGTATCAAGGACCACACCCTTATCAGGAGTAGAAGCATGAACATACTGGTTATTTCCAATGTAAATTCCAATATGGTATGGCGCATCAACTGAGCCCCAATATAATAAATCACCAGGCTGCAATTGATCCATTGAAACTGTTGTTCCAACTTTTACTTGGTCAGTAGTTACGCGAGGTAATTGTACCCCTCCTACTTTACTATAGATTGATTGCACCAAGCCAGAGCAGTCATAAGCATCCGGACCATTTCCGCCCCAGACATAGCCTTTACCTACCTGACTTTTAGCCAATTTAACAACTGCTTGTTGACGCTGTGCTGTACTGCCAGTAGCTGCTGGTGCAGTTGCTGCAGGTAATGAACTAGGATTATTCTTAGCTTGACTAGGTTTTTGAGGTTTATTTGTCACATTGGTTGGTTGTGGAGTAACCTCTTTATTTGTCTGTTTAGGCTGCTTTTGCTTCTTAGCCTTTTTGTCTTTTTTATTCTTTTTATTAGTAGCCAAATCTTTTAGTTGATTTTTAGCTGGCTGATCGTCAGAATCAACAGCCTCACCATCTAAATCTTTAGTATAGCGGGCTTCAATCCATTCATTGTCGCCAATTTTATACCATAAGTTGCCTTTTTTATCGACAGCAGTTTCAGCAACATTCCATTTGCTATTGTTTTTAGCACGGAAACTAATCAACTGACCTTTTTGATAATTTGTCCATATTTTTACGTCCTTACCCGGTAAGTAATCTATTTGGACGCGTTTAATTGGCGCTTTTAAAGTAGCTGCATTCACTATTTTCTGTGGTGCAACTGTGGCGACTCCTGTCAGTGTCATCGCCGCCGCAAGACCTATTTTTAAAAAATTACGTCTCATTAAATTCAATCTCCTTCTGGTAGCTCGATGTGGTCATAAATTAGTACTTCACTTTTTATTTTAACTGGTTAAATTTATTTATCAAGCGGCACCGACCAAAAGGACAAAATAAAAAAACACTTAGACCTAAAATCTAAGTGTTTAGCTTGTTAAACTAATTAATTAAGTACACGTTTAGCAACTGAAGGGTAAAAGTATGAGCTAATGCTTTCTTTTACAACACCCTGAGCGGGGGTTGCGGCATGAACATATTGGTTATCACCAACATAAATGCCAACATGATATGGTGAAGAAGCTGAACCCCAGAATAACAAATCCCCTGGTTTTAAATTCTTCATTGAAACAGTTTTACCTTTTTTAACTTGAGAATAAGTTGTGCGACTAATGTCAAGGCCAGCCTTACTGTATACATACTGTGCTAGGCCTGAACAATCAAAGCCACTAGGGCCTGTTCCGCCCCAAGCATAAGGCTTACCAACAACTGCATTTGCAGCGTTAACAACTTTATTTGCTTGCTTTGAAGATGAAATCACACTGTTTGCAATATCTGGCTCAGCCTGCTGCTTAGTCTTTTTATTAGCATCAACAGTGTAACGAGCTTGAATCCATTTTCCTTCGCCAATTTGATACCAAGTTTTACCTTTAGCATCAATTGCAGTACTTAAGACATCTACTGTTTCACCGTGTTGAACACGTTCACCAGTAAAACTTGGATTATTGTAATCATCCCAAATGTTAATGCCATAACCTGGAACATAGTTAATTTTTACTTTAGTCGTTGCAGCTTGTACATGATTAGTGGTGGAATTTGAATTAACGGCATTTACTGCTCCTAACCCAGTAATGGTTAGAGCTGCAGCCGTAGTAAATTTTACTAAATTGCTCTTAACTTTCAAATCAAATTGCCCCCATATTTTTATCAATATTTTATTTTAATTAGTTAATTATTATTATTTTAATATCACAGCTTTAATTCTACTTCAGTCATGTTACAGAACCATTACAAAAATGATACCGAAACGTAAAAAACCTCCCAAAGATTAGTTTGCGAGGCTTGAGTTTTTATCAATTGTTAGTTAAGAAAGATTTATTTGAGTAGAAATTGACTATTCAATAACGCGCTTTGCAGCTGAAGGATAGAAGTAAGCACTAATTGATTGCTTTATTACTCCTTGATCAGGTGTTGCAGCGTGAACGTATTGATTATCACCAACATAAATTCCAACGTGATACGGTGAAGAAGCTGAACCCCAGAAAAGCAAGTCGCCCTTCTTTAATTTATTCATTGAAACCTTTTTACCCAAAGCAACTTGTGAATAAGTTGTTCTTGGTAAAACGGCTGCACCAGAACTTTTATAAACATATTGAACTAATCCAGAACAATCAAAGGCATAGGGACCAGTTGCACCATATACATAACCCTTACCAACTTGTTTCTTTGCAAGTTTGGCAACCGAATTACGCTTTTGTGTAACAGTACTTGCTTCAACTTCAGTTGCTGTTGCTGCAGATACCTTACCGACAGTGACAATACCTGTGAAAAATAAAGCTACTAAAGCAACTAATTTAACTAAACTCTGTCTATGTCTGTGTTCCAAAATTAATCTCTTTCCTATATCAAATCTATTTCGTTCTCAACAATCTATATACTACTCATCGAATGTTACACGTTCATGTCAAACGAGCTACAAAACATTTAGAAATTTAGAGGAAAGACGATATTTATGTAATTTTTACTATGAATCTTGGCAGTTTGTAACAATTTCACGCAATTTTTGCTGCGTTTGTGCCCAATCATCATTTATCAAAATGTGTGCATCTGCCTTTAATTCTTCTGGCAAGGCATTTAGTTCACTACCACTGAGACGTTCATTGATTTTTTCTGGAGTATCACCGCGTTCCAATAGACGCTTGCGTAGCTCTTCTTTAGTGCTTGTCGTAATATACAAAAAATAGACTTGCTCTTTTAGCGCATTAATATAGGAAGCAGCACCTTTGATATCAACTATCAGGGAAACTATTTGATGATTTTTCCAAGCAGCGTCAAGTGCTTCTTTACTTGAGCCATACTGATATGATCCATATTTAACATGCTCAAAAAAGTGAAGTTTTTTGAAGCTACTTTCACTTTCAAAATAATAAGACTTATCTGGACTTTCTCCCTTACGCATTGGTCTCGTGGTATGTGTTACAACACGCGGAATAGCAAATTCCTTGGTTAAATAATCCGAAATTGTCGTTTTACCTGCGCCACTCGGACCGGCAATCAAAATTAATTTTCGCAAAATCCAGGCTTCCTTTACTTGAAAACAATTGCTTTTTATAATAATATCTTTCTATTATAAATAAACATGGGTAAGAGAGGAAGTAAAACTCATCATGAAAAAATCAGATGTAAAAATAGATGACATTCTTAGTGCAAAATCCGAAGAAGAACTTACCAAACCGTTTTTAGGCAAAGTAGAAAAAATTTACGAAAATTCTGCCCTGTTGACAATTATCGACTATGACGAAGTTGACGATACTGCAGTCAGCGACCTTAACCAAAAGATTGTGGTTAACTTCAAGAACCTCAAAGCTGCACCTAAACGCAAAATTAAGGAAATTCAAGCTAAGGCTACAAGTGATATTAAGGTAGAAAAAATTGCCAAAGTAGCAGATGAAACAGAAGATGAACAAAAGGCTAATGACAAAAAAGCTGAAAAGTAATTTTAGAAAACATTTTTTAAGTTCAATTAAAAAGGTCTCATATCATAATGAGACCTTTTTGTTTGGATATTTTTCCAGTTAGTTATTTTTGGCATTTTATTTTTAGGGATATATTCAATTAGTTTTACGTTTATTTATTTTTATTTTTTGATTCTCAATTTCAATTACATAGTCACACTGTTGCCAAACCGTTGGATCATGTGTTGCTATCACGACTGTTGCATCTGAATCAAAGTTAGTTAACAAGATTTTTAGTACTAGTTGACTATTTTCAACATCTAGCGAACCAGTTGGCTCATCTGCGAAAATCACCTTAGGCTCTTTTAATATTATCCGCGCCAGTGCCACTCTTTGCTGTTCACCACCACTTAAAGTGTATATTTTTTGCTGTAATTGCATTTTTCCAAGTCCAACTTGGACCAAAGCTGCCCGCATTTTATTATCTTTTTCCGTTTTAGACAGCTTTGAATTAGTTAGTCCAAGTCGCAAATTTTGTTTAACTGTCTCAGTATCAATTAAAGCAAAATTTTGAAAAACGAATCCAAAGTAATCACGATATAGTTTTTTCCTATTTTTTGAGTTAATATTCAAGTCATTAAATTCCACTTTACCTGAGGTAGCTTTTTCTAAGCCACTCAAAATATTTAGAAAAGTGGTTTTCCCAGCCCCACTTTTGCCCACAATAGCATAGTTTTTCCCCGTTTCTAAGGTACAGCTAACATCTTCAAAAATGGTTTTTTCTTTAAATTTTTTTGTAAGATTCCTTATTTTAATCAAATTACAGCTCCTAATTTCCATGATTAAGTGTGATTAATATATTTTGCTGGGCTCTATAGTATGTTAATAAAATAATAACTGCTTCCAGTAAAATGTAGCCGAAACCAAATGGTATCAAGCTCAAGTAACTATGCTTTATTAAAATAAAGCTAATTGTCAATAAGTCAAAGCCCAGATTGAAAACCAAAAATTCTACCAATAATTTAGCACTTGATTTACCAAATGCTCGATAAATTGCCATCTTATGCCTCTGGCTTTGTAGAAAAGTTGAGCTAACAAACATAATAACAAAGCTCAGCTGGAGAATAGATAAAATCATTGTAATTGTTAGCATCAGTAAATGGCGATTAGCATTTCGCTGATAATTATCTGTTAACGCCCTTTGACTGGTAATGCCCCAAAAATACGGCCTTAATCCCAACTTCTTGATCATTTTTTTAAGTAACTTGAGATCAGAAAATACCGTTTTTGATTGACTAACGGAAGCCAAATAAAAATCATCTGATAGTAGCTTATTGTTTGCAACTACGATTATTGGGTCTATCGAGATTGCCATCGTAATATCATCGTATCCAACTGTGTAATTAAATATTTTTTGTCCGCTGTCAATGGGTACAACTTGAATGGACGGTAAATGATTTGATTTTTTTTGATAATAATTAGGGAGAGAGTTCCTGAATTTAAGATAGCTTATCAACTGCTTTTTAGCGTGTTTGGTCTGATCTAAGCGATTGCGCGGAACTAGTAAAAGAACTTTCTTATTGTCAAACTTGAATCGTTGAGACTTAAGTTCACTGTTCTTAATGAAATTATCGTTTGCAATAATTACATTGCCATTGTCAGGATGAATAGAGCGCCTAGGTGGAAGAAATTCCTGTGAATTTTGCGCAACTATTACGTTCGGTGTTTGCACGACCAGCTTATGTACCAGTCTTGCTACTCGTCTATCTACTTGTTTGTCTGACAGTTGCCACACAAGCCCAAGTGAATAACGATTATTCTTGGAATGGATTTCTTGAATTATTTTTGTGTCTCTTACATAAGACTGATGACTATTATGTAGAGATATAGTATTAAGTGCTACTATCCCAAGCAATAGTATCTTTAACGCATAACCAATTAATAAAAATGGGCGTGAATTTCCTATTCCTTTAATCACTTGATATGGTTTTATTAATACTAAAACTGAATATGATAGCGTGTCTAAACATAAAAAAACTAGTAAGAAAATCGTCAAAAATATAAGTAAATACGGTAAGAACATTCGCAAGCCTGCAAATGTAAACACATATAAACTCCTTGCAATCACTATCATAGTAATAGCACCCAGTGCCAACAAAAACCATAGCATTTCATCTTTGAAATCAGACTTGATTATTTGCCAATTACTCAAGCCATGGATCTTCATTATGGCATAAGCTTTAAAGCGGTATACTTTTTCCAGTATCATAATAATAAATATGATACTAATAACACTAATAAAAATAGTTGCTGTACCTTGCGGAAAGCCACTAAGAGTTGAGCTTAATAAAATACTGGGAGTGGGGGCAGTGCTTCTGACCTCTACTTTCAGGTCTTTACGTAGGAATGAAACTATTCGATTTAAAGCCTCACCTTTAGCATTGGTAAAATATAAGCCGTATATATCTTCTAATTGAAATTCATTATTTGTCAGCTTTTTTATTGCTGCATTTTTATAAATTGCATAAGTTTCATTTTTGGAGCCAAGATTATATACTAGTTTGCTTGTACGTCCGTTAGTCTTATTAATCCGTAATTTAATCAAAGAAACATTTTTATCGTCAGCTATTTCCCGAAGCTTATCAAAAAATGCCTTCTTAGTAACTTTTTGATTTATAGGGGCACTATTTTTTACAGGCTTGGCGGCATAAACATTTATACAAGTTTGATTGTTTGGCAGTGTTTCATCATCATAAGTGTGAATACTCTCAGCAAATAAGCCAATTGCAATGACTGTGGTTAGTGAAAAAAGTATAATTTTTAATTTCCGTAACATGTTTTATCTTTCTAATATACAAAAAACACAGTCTATTGATACCCGTACTTTTTGCTTAAAATCACAATTTAGTTAATTGTACTATAGTTATAGAAACATCAGCATTAACTTAATTTAAATTTAGGAGAGTTTAAATACTATGTGTATAATTGCTATTAAAAAGGTCTCATATCGCAATGAGACCTTTTTGTTTGGACATTTTTCCAGTTAGTCATTTTTTGGCATTTTATTTTTAGGGATATATTCAATTAGTTTTACATACTGTCTCTTATGATGAATTGCAATATACTCCTGTGACGGATCATAACCGCCAACATACATTATCTTATAAGGGAGTTTTCTGCCATTACGGTCAACGGCCTGAACATTGTAATATTTTTGTGTATTCTTCGGTACCTTTGCATAATCGGTTTCCATCTTAATGTGAGGGTTAAAGTAATCCGTATACTGATTAGGTATAACCATCAAGGCTGCAATTGCGAGTGCGATAATACCAATAATAGAATAAAATAGTTTTTTCATATATTCTTCCTTTTTAATGTACTTATTTTGAATTACTACTACAATTATCAGCTTCCATTATGACTGAAAAGCACTCCCGAATTCTGACATAGTATGACTTTTTCTGACTTATAATGATAATTATAAACAATTGTACTTACTTCATTATTAGTTTAGTTTAAATTTAGAAAAGCTTAACCATATTTATATGTTAAGCTTCTCATTCATTGAAAGTAATTTGTTATTGCAATTGCAGATAATTAAAAAGATGTACAAGCCAAAATGATTCTACATTCTTTAAAATTATTCAACTTTTTACTATAAAGGCTAATCTAGTGGATAAGATATAAAAATCCTCTTAATTTTAGCTCAGCTAAATTTTTAAACTCTTTTTTTTTCGGTCATTTTTGCCTAAAATTAGGCTTACATATTACTTAACATTTTGGGAGAAAAACAGTGAAAGAAAAAGCAAAAAACATTTTATTCTGGTTTATCCTTGTTCAACCGTTTCTTGACTTGTACTGGTTTTACCATGGCAGCCTTGCTACTATTTTACCTTTTACATTGCCGACCATTATTCGACTCATTACCGTAGCTGTTTTATTTTGTCTATTTTTTAGCCAAAAAGAGTCGTGGCAGAAGTTGAGTACACAAAAATGGTTAATCGCCTATCTAATTTTATTAATTATTTATAGCGTTCTGCATTTAGTGCACGTACGGACATTTACCAGTGTTAATCCCACTAACTACGGTTACTCCACTAGTGGTGAGCTATTCTATTTGATTCGCATGTGTCTGCCACTCGTCATTATTTATTTAACCAAAGAACTTAATTTTGGCACAAAACAGTTACAGCAAGTAATCGAGGGCGTTTCTGGACTTTTTTCAGGCACAATTGTCCTATCAAACTTGTTCGTAATTTCACTGAAATCTTATGAAACAGGCGTAATCAGCGCTAATATTTTCGAGTGGTTTTTCAATCCAAATATCGGCTATTCGCATATGGCTTCGAAAGGTTTCTTTAATTTCACCAACATGATTTCAGCTGTTTTGTTTATGCTGTTACCTTTACTTATTTATTACCTATTTACTGATTTCAACTGGATCACAATCACATTGAACGTTGTTCAGGCTTTAGCAATGATTGAAATCGGAACTAAGGTTGCCGCAATCGGCTTAATTGGTGGAATTCTAGTTGGGCTTCTGCTCTACCTATTCCACCGCTACATCCTTAAGAATACGAAAAAAAATATGCTTGCTGTTTTAGTTAGTCTACTAATTGGAGCAGGATCGATTGCAATCTTACCTTTTGGTCCAGCAATTCAACGCTATAATTACGAAATATATTTGGCAAAGCAATCTGACCATGATTTATCCGACGAAACACGTGAATTGAATGCTGGCCTTAAAAAATATCCTACTGGTCAAAAGCGAGAAGACTTTTTACGAAGTTTTATTAAGGAAAACTACCAAGCCTATGCACTCAATCCTAAATTTGTTTTAAAGAGCTATCCTTACCAGTATGATCCTGAGTTTTGGTTAAAAATTATTAACGAGCCCGGTCAAACGCGTATGGAAAATCGCCATCTTGAAAAGGCTATGCTAAATCAAGTTGTTAAGACTAATGACAATAAGCTAGACAAATTCCTAGGTATCTCCTATGTCCGTGAAAACAACATTTTTAACTTAGAGCGTGACTTTGCGGCTCAGATTTATTCTCTAGGCTGGATTGGCATGTTAATCTTTGTCGGACCTTATCTGGCAATACTACTTTATGCTGCTTATCGCTGGCTCAGGTATCAATCAGCCCGAACATATCTGGTTAGTTCATTAATTGTCTCAAGTAGTTTTATCTTGCTTGCAGCTTTTTATTCAGGCAATGTAATGGACTTCCTAACAGCCAGCTTTATCTTCGCATTCATTGAAGGAAACTTATTACTACAGGTGCGAAAAATGAAAACTAATACGACTATCAATTTAAATCAGGATTGAAAAGACTCGTGATAGATATAATAACTAAACCTAACTTCTGTTAGGTTTTTTTAATTAATTAGAAATATACTGTGTCGCGCTCTATACCATATATCGTCATAAAAGTGTTTAAATATGGTAAAATAGGTGCAAAACACTGGAGGTCCAATAATGAGTGCAACAATTGTTAAACTACTTGAAAGTAAAAATATGAGTGTGACGAAAGTTTCTGAGATTAGTAAAGTTCCACTTAGTACCTTAAGGAATGCAATCGTCAAGCCAATTGAAACCTGGTCAATCCGTGTGCTTAATGCTTTTGCAATTGGCTTAGGAGAAAGACCAGGAGATTTGTTAAACGTATTAGAAGCGCAACCATATATTTTAGATATAAATGATGAGACGCAAACTATTCAGGGAGTTTTTATTGCTGATAAAGAGACTTATCAGCAAATTAGAACTGTTGTCGAAGTTAACCACCTAGAAGGATGGAATCCAACAAAATCAGATATTCAGGAACTGCTAGATGAAGCAATCAATCCCGATCCTCAAGTAGCTAAACGTTTTGAAGAAGTTTGGGAGCAAGAACAGTGAGTGATTGGATTAGTAAAACTCTGTATTCAAATGGTGTATTAAAAAACAAGCTCCATATTCATGATGCAGCAGAATTAGAGAAAAAAGAGAATGAATTATCTGCTCGAAATGCTTTATTCCTATTACAAAAAAAGCCGCAGATAAAAGATATCAATGACCTTAAAAAAATTCACCAATTCTTATTTGGCGAACTATACGATTGGGCTGGTAAATATCGCCCAGGTAATTTTAGTAAAAATGGCTATCAGTTTTTTGACTTCACCAGATTTGATTTCGCCGAAAAAGACATCAATAGTATGTTACGTAAGCATCCCAAAACAACGCCCTTATCTGCTAAAGACTATGCTGAACTATTAGACGCAATTAACTTTATGCATCCCTTTAGAGAAGGCAATGGTCGTAGCTGCAAAATTTTCCTTTCCACATATGCAGCTAATCATGGTCAAATGATTGATTATCCAAGAAAAAACGAAGAAATGATTCAAGCGCAAAGTGAGGCCAATATTGACAAGATTGCAAAATTAATTAAAGTTGAAAATACTCCAAGCCGTAATAGAACACTTCAGTTACTGGCCTCACAGCAAAAGAATGCGCAGAAGCAAATTAACCAATCTAGACTCCCCAAAAACTCTGGACAGCAAGAAATCGATTGCGATGATAATCCTGACCTTTAGTGAGGTTGGAAATTTATTATATGCCCTAATTCTTGGTAAGGCTTTTTATAACTTAATAATATCCTTAAAGCTATTACCTAACGAAAAGAGTCCTGAAAGCTAAACAACTTTCAGGACCCTTTTTATTATTGAAATTAATTTTACTTTTCTTTGATAAATGACGCGTCTGGAATCCTGATTAGATAATATCTAATAGCATTATGTCCAGCGTGCATGCCAATGCCATTTTGCCAAACTTTTTTATAATTGGCAGAGTAAACAGCCACATACGCACGCTGATATTTTCGATCCATTTTTTCTAGTTGCTTTTTGTCATAAGGAATCCTAGTAGCATTAAGATCGATTGGATTTTTACCATATGCTACCGTTGCAAAATCGCTTGAAACTTGCGCTTTTCTACCATTACGGAAATAAGTATACGTTTGGGTGCCAATCTTTTTCTTCTTCGAATTAATCGTTACATAGGAAGAATTACCTTCACCTGTGTTCATCACCAGCGGTTCATAGGTTACTGTTGACGTGATTTTGCTCGTATCCTCAAGGTCTGGATTATCAAGCATTGTGCGATCAAATAACCAAATAAGTGCCACTAAAAAAATCACCACTTCAACTAGATCAATTAAAAAATTAGTCCAGCTAAATTTGCGGTGCTCCTTGATAATCATTGTAATTCGCCGTCTGCGAATGTTCTGAATGACAAAGATAAAATATAAAATGACAAAGACCCACAATAAGACGCCGAGCAAATTCCAACTAAACATAACACCCTCCTGTAATTGCTTTCATTATATTGTAAAAACTTGATTTTGAATAGTGAAAAAAGCCTAAACTATCTCCTGTTCATAAATAATCGGGCTATTTTTTCTTGGCTTTTGTAGTTTTCTTTTTCGTAGCAGCTTTCTTAGCGGCAGGCTTTTTAGCAGGTGCTGGCTCAGGCTTAGCATATTCTCTTACTTGCGTGATTTTTTCTTCGATTGCTTCCACTAGCTTTGCAGTGACTTCATCTTCGGATTGCATAATTTCATCTTCAGTAGCCAATTGATCAATCCGAAAGTTCGATGCATTCAAAAATTCTGACTGTGTTTCAAAGTAAACATAGATTGGGTAGTCTTTGCCTTCTTCAAAAAAGTTACTGACCTTTTTGTAATTGCTATATGGCAAGTTAATAATATTATTTTCTAAAATGAAAGTGACTGGTCTTTGTCCTGTTACTTCAAGGGCAACATGGCTTAAAGAATTGTGCTTAATTGCAGCAGCTGTCTCCTTAACCATTTTCGTCGCTAATTCCTTAAGTTTGGCTTTGGACTTACTAATGTCAGCGTATTTAACGGTTTCTAAATCTTGCAGGTAGTTTTGTTCTTCAATTCTTTCTGCTAAGTCTGTTAAGTTAATCTTCAAAATAAAAATTCCCTTTTAAGTTAATCAATTTGTTATCAGTCTTCTATTACGATACTCAAATTCAGCATTAAAAACAATTTATTTTTCTCTCTTTAAAAAAATTTTTTAAAGAACAATCGCTTGAAGAAAGTGAACTTTTGTTCAGTTTTTTGTTCATTTTTCTTTACAATCACTTGCGCTCAAGCTGTTTGTGAAAATGATTAAATAACACTCTGATGGTCTAAAAACAAAAAAAGCGTTTTTATATTTTTAAAGCTTAAAAAACATCACTTTCCGTACTTTACAAGCGTTTTCACAAAGAATAAAATTTAAGTTGTAACTAAAATTTTTAGCTAAATTTTTTAACTGAAAGGTAGACAAATATGTCAGAAAAAGTTTACACAGATTATTTCTATAACTCAGATGATTTTGACAAAAATCATGGTATGGGCTACAAAGAACTTCATATTCCAGAAGGAGTAGAGGCTCAGCCTTTAATCGTTCCTCCAGTATTAGAGCCTGATAAGCAAGAAAACAATGATGTTTGGTACACCATTGAATCTCAAGAAGGTGAATTCCAATTTTTGCCAGGTAAGAAGACTCATACTTGGGGCTATAATTTCCCAGTTCTTGGTAAAACAATGGTTTTAACTAAGGGTCAACATGTACATGTAACCTTGAAAAACAGCTTACCAGAATTAACTACTTACCACTGGCACGGTATGGAAGTTTCCGGTCCTGGTAACGATGGTGCATGTCACTCACCTGTATACCCAGGCGAAGAAAAGCAAATCGACTTCGTTGTTAACCAACCAGCCGCACTTACTTGGCTTCACGCTCACCCATGTCCATCAACTGCTTCACAAGTTTGGATGGGACTTGCAATGGGTGTTGTTGTTACTGATGCTAATGAAGCACAATTACCAATTCCTAAGACTTATGGTAAAGACGAATTCCCAATTATCTTGCAAGATAGAATCTTCCATGAAGATAACCAATTCGACTACAAGGCAGACTACAACGCAATGGGTATCTTTGGTGATACTCCAATTATCAACGGTGTTGTTCGTCCTTACGTTGATGTTACAACTCAAAAAGTTCGTTTAATCTTCTTAGGTGGTTCTAACCGTCGTGAATGGCGTTTACACTTTAGTGACGATTTGGTAATGACTCAAATCGGTGGTGACGATTCATTCTTGGAGCATCCAGTTAAGATGACTAAGGTATTAATCGGACCTGGTGAACGTCAACAAGTAGTTGTTGACTTCAGCAACTACAAAGAAGGCGACGTTGTTAACCTTTACACTGACGACTTCAAGTTAGTTGAATTTAGAATTCATAACTACGAAAAAGATGACAGCGTAATTCCTGACACTTTATTCAAGCCATATGATCCAGTTGTTAACCCTAACTCACCAGTTCCTCATGTTACTATGGATAACCACAACATGATCAACGGTAAGAAGTTTGCTATGCAACGTATCGACTTGAAGCAAGACTTAATGAACGCAGAATACTGGGACGTTACTAACACTAACGACAAGGTTAACGGTATGTTACACCCATTCCATATTCACGGTGCTCACTTCTTAGTCGTTTCACGTAACGGTGAAGAACCATATCCAAACGAAAAGGGCGTTTACAAGGACACTGTTGAAGTTGCCCCACAAGAAACTGTTCGTTTGAAGGTTTACTTCCAAAACACTGGTGTCTTCATGTACCACTGCCACATCATCGAACACGAAGATGCAGGTATGATGGCTCAAATTCAAATTGTTGATCCAAAGGATCCAGATAAGACATACGAATTGATGGACATGGAAACTTTAACTAAGGCCTTCTCAGAAGAAAAGGGTATTCCTATGGATGAAGTTTACTGCCCAGGTATGGATACTGAAGGTATGGCTGTTAAGGGTGTTGACCACTCATTAGACGCACTTTCAGGTGCTAGCCACAGCCACCATGAAGAGCATCACGAAGAAGCTCCAGTTAGTCATGAAGAACCTAGCCACGAAGACGCTACTTCAGGTGCAAGTCATCACTAATTAATTTTAGTTTTGCATAAATCAATTAAAACCACTCAAGCAATTGAGTGGTTTTTCTTTTCTCAAAAATATAGTAGTTAAAATTTCCCTAAATAGCATGAACTTGTTATGAAATTTAGCAAATTCCTTTGCTTTTCTTCTTTACCATGTGGTTAAATAGCCCTATGAGAAAGAAAAGAACACTTACCCGAAAAATTATGTATCTACTTCTGGGTGTAATTTTTTTAGGACTGATCTTCGCAGTTCTTAACTCAAGAGCATTTCAAGACCGCTACGATTGGTTAACCTTGAAGTCAGAACAAAAACTTGATGTACCACTAGAAAATCAGTACCCTGACCTGCCAAACGGTTGTGAAGTTACTTCACTATCCATGCTATTGCAATATTATGGCTTCAAGGTCAATAAGCTGGATTTATCAGAAAATATCAAACACGTTGCTTCATACACAGATAACGGTCAATACCGTGGTAATCCTCATGTTGGCTTTGTCGGATATATGAGCCAAGCCAACGCTGGCTGGTGCGTTTACAACGAGCCCCTTGAACAGGTTGCACGTAAATACACTAATCGAGTACAAAACTATACCGGCCACGACTTTATTCAGGTCCTGAAACGTGTTTCTGAAGGCCATCCTGTTTTGATTATCACCACAATCAAGTTTAACCGTGTCAACGACATGCAGATTTGGGACACTGCTCAAGGAAAGGTCCATGTAACTCCTTCTTCACATGCATGTGTAATTACAGGTTTCAATAAGAAAAACGGCACAGTGCTAGTAAACGACCCGTTTGGACATAAAAACAAGGTAGTCTCATGGAAGAACTTGGAAAGTAGTTATATTCAGCAAGGTAAACAAGCTATCTACATTAACTAAAAACGCAGTCCCAGTTTACGTGGGATTGCGTTTTTTGATATTTTTGATAAGCAAAGTTACTAAAAATGTTGCTAAACTAAAAATAATGATCTAGCATAGTGTAAGTATAAAAACAAAAGGAGCTGCCCTATCAGCCGACCAAAGTCAATAGAACAGCTCCTTGTTTATTTTATATTAGAGATGATTGAGCCTTTGCTTAATCATTTTTTTATTACAATTAATATTTAAATTGACGGTAGTATCTACGCATATCTAAGTCATGTCCTGAATGAGCTTCTAAGTGTTTTGCAATTCTACCATTTAACATAATAGTTGAAATAATTGGTGAAATAACTGGCTCAAATTCTTTATCAAAGCCATCAATCATATGATCCTTAATATCAAAAATAGTATAGTTATTATTTTCTTTCTTTAGAAATGCTTCAACACGATCATCTAGAGGACGATACTTTCCTACACCTTTAACTAAAAATACTGGAGTATCTTTTTCTACTAGTTCCAAAGTTCCATGGAAAAATTCAGAAGATTCAACAGCCTTTGTCTTCATCCACTGCATTTCTTCAAGGATACACATTGTATAAAGATAAACTTCTCCCCAGAGCTCTCCGCCGCCAATCCATAACTGATAATCAGTATTGTAATATTTAGCAGCGATTTCTTCAGCAGTGTCATCGTAATCTTTTTGGACTTTAATAATTCCCTCGACCATATTTGCTTTAACTTGATCATAAAATCTATCAAAATCAAAATCACCATGATCTGCTAATAAACCATAAAAGACGCCATATATACTTAAGTATTCAAATTCTACTCCTTTAAATACTTGTAGAGGTATTCTCCAATCACAAAGTTTTCCTACAGGTGAATCCTTGCTCATTACCATTGCTGCAATGCGAACATTCTTTTTCTTTAGCCACTTTTCAACATTGACAATTTCAACAGTATCACCTGATTTTGAAGCTGTAATAACAATTGATTTGTCGGTCAAATGTGGATTGTCTGTTAAAACCAATTCCCCAGCTTGTTCCAAGTAGATGGGTATATTCGTATATTGCTTAGCCAAAGTTACAAAATTCATCATCATTGAGTATGTTCCACCCACACCAACAAAGAAAATGTTATCAAATCCTTGCTTTGTAATTTCGTCGGCTATTTTTTTCCCCTCAGCCATAGCATTTACTTGAGCAGTAAGATCTTTTCTATATTCTGTCTCGTCAAACTTTAACATGTTTATCTCCTATATTCTTAATTAACCTTCAAGATACCAAACTGCGCACAAATTATTCCAAAGATGGCAGTTCCAATAATTAACCAAATGACATTAACTTTTTTCTTTAGTAGATAATAGTAAACTCCTGTAAAAGCTAAAGGCAACATTCCTGGTAATATCCCATCTAGTACATCCTGAATTTTTGTTGCTCCTGCACCAGTACCAATTTTTAAAGTCGTACTTACAACAACTAAGTTGTTAATCATGCCACCGATTACCATGACACCTAAAATACCGGCTGCAAGCATGAATAGTTTCATTTCGCCCGATTTTTGAATTCTATCAATATATGATGCACCTAATTCATAGCCTTTAATTGACGTATAGTAGCGCAATATAAATGTTGGAATATTAAAAATAAGGAAAAATAAGATAGGACCTAAAATGTTGCCTTTTATTGCAAGTGATGCACCTATACCTACAGCCAAAACTCTTAATGTGCCCAAAATTATAGAGTCACCTAAACCACTAAGTGGACCCATTAGGGCTGCTTTAACGGCACTAATTGAAGAAGTATCAAAATCTTCACTTTTAGCATTCTCTTCTTCCATTGCTAACGTGACACCACCAATGAAGGGAGTTATGTGTGCCGTACAATTGAAGAACTCTAAATTTCTTTCAAGTGCATCCTTATATTTTTCGGACTGTCCTTTATAAATCTTCTTCAAGCCAGAAGAAATCATAAACTCAAATCCCATATGCATTTGCCGTTCATAGTGCCAAGAAAATTCCATTGGCAATGATCGCCAAAACATTTTTCGTAAATCTTTTTTGTCTAGCATTCTTTTATCAGAAGTCATCGTCCTCACCTCCTTCAGCAGCTACACTAGTATTCTTATTAAGGAATCTAACCATTACTACAACAAAGATTAGTCCAAGCAATGCAATTCCAATGACTGGTAATTTAAAGTATGCAGAAAGCAAGAAGCCCAAGAAGAAAAATGGTACAACTTCTTTATTCATAATCATTTGTGCCAGCATTGCAAAACCAATACCTGGAAGTAAGCCAGTCGCAATTGTTAATCCATCTATAATTGCCTTTGGTATAGCGTTGATTAGAATTTGAATTCTATTTCCACCAGCTAAATATCCAAAAAATACAATGATAGCTAGCATTAGACACATCAAGAATCCTGCAGCCATATGTATTGTATTAACAGCATGAGCATTACCTTCTTTAGCATACTTATCAGCTAATTTACCCATCATTGGTCTAATTAAGGCAAACATAATATTGTCAAAAATCAGAGCAAGTAATGCAATTGGAAAAGCCATAGCAAATGCTACAGATGGACCTTTACCAGTCTGAATTGCAAATGCTGTTCCCAATACTCCACCAACAATAACATCTGGTGGAATATAGGCGCCGACTGAGTAAGAACCTAAAAACGCAAGTTCAAGGGTAGCTCCAATCGTCACTCCCATTGAAACATTTCCCATAATTAAACCAACAAGTGGTCCCAAAATTATAGGACGCTGAAACTGGTTTGTTCCAGTAGCAAGATCAAGCTTACCGACGAAGGCAACTAAGGCTAAAAGAAAAGCCTTTAAAAACATAATAATTAACCTCCATTAAACTTTAGATAATATTTTTCACATTGACCTTTGAATCACTAGGAACCATTTGAATATTTATATCAACGCCTTCATTCAAAAGATCACGTAGCATATCCCTTTCACTAGATGTAATAGCGATAGTCTTTGAAATGTTACTCTTGTTTGGTCCTGGAAGTGTGCCACCTAAATTAAGCGTTTTAATTTCAGGATAGCCATCAATGATCTTTTTGGCACTTTCAATACTTCCAACAACAATAAAGAGTTTGTATTTATCAGTCACTCCCTTTTTTAAAGATTTAATTGCTTCATCAACATTCTTGATAACCAATTTAACTCCATTAGGTTTTGCCAATTTCATGGCTGATTTTTTTAATTCATTCGATGCTGTTTCATCATCAGCAATTAAAATGCAATCTGCAGACAAAGCTGAAGTCCAAGAAAAGGCAACTTGACCATGCAATAAGCGATGATCTACTCTCATCATTTTTATCATTTTAATTATCCTTTCTTTTAGAAATCATCATCTTTTTGAATACTTGAGTTTATAAGATTATCATCACAGTATTTAATTGAATCCTTTACATCTGAAACAACACTCTTCACAATTTCCTCAACAGATTCATTTTGACGCATATCGACTTTGCTTACTAAGTCTAAAACCAATGCTAAGTTCATTCCTGTTATCAAATAAACGTTGCTACCATTGGTATATTTTAAAAATTCATTATTTACGCTTCCACCAAATAAATCTGTAACAACAATAAGTTCATTACTTTTGTTTTTTTCTATTAAATTATGAGCTGTATCGACTAAATTGAAGTCTTTTTCCACGTATGTATCTATGCTGGTCACATTTTGTGCATCACCATAAATTAATTTCAGTGAACTTAAAACACCAGAGCCTATCTTCCCATGACCAATCAAAACAATTTCTATTTTTTTCGACATGCTCCCTCCAAAATAATTATTAAATGCCAACTATTAACTCAAAGTTAGCATTAGGACCATATATAACTGTCACTTTCTCTAAAAGACCCCCTTTCTCGTCAAGAATTTCACCTTTTATTTTTAAAAGAGGAATATTCTTATCCACTTCTAGCAAATTTGCTTCTTCACTAGTAGATAGAACAGCACTGGAAGTAAGCTGAGCGGTAGTTGGATTAGACTGATATTTTTTCCGTAAAACCTCATACAAAGAATTTTTCTCAAAATCATATGACTCTAATCCTGGATATTTTTCGAGACTAATAATAGTTTCATCAAGCGTTAGCCAATATTTCTTTTCACTAATGCTAATTCCCCTCAGTCTCTGCAAATATAATTCTTTACCATCATTAATAACTTCTTTTTTGATTTCTTTAGTAATTGGTTCACTACCCATCTCATATGCATAATCCGAGAATCCTTTGTAATTAATGATATTAATTACCGGCTTGTTACTTTTTACAAAAGTACCTTTACCCTGAACCCTTTCGATTAACTGCATACTAGTTAGATCTTTTAAAACTTTCTGAATTGTTGATCTAGCAACTTGATAGTGCTTGGCATATTCACTTTCCGACGGAAGCTTTTCACCAATTTTCCTATTAACTAAGATGTCATTTTGAATATCTGACAAAATTTGTGTACGAATGTTACTATGACTTTTCTCTCGGGATAATTCCATCCTGTTCTCCTAACATGATTACTCGACTAATCAAGTTAATAGTAAGCGCTTAAATAAATGCTGTCAAGTACATTTTTAAGCCTATTAGCATAATTAGTTTTAAAATAGTATTACATTAACTATTTTAATATTATTTAAATGATTCTCAATAACTTAGCCTTTAACTGGTTTTAAATAAATTTTTGATAAAACAAAAAGAGCAGATTCAATTAAGAATCTGCTCTTTTTAAATCGAGGCCCATTAAAAAATAGGTGACTACTTCTGTTCACATCAGGTTGGTCAAGCACCAACACTTCCCGTGTCTGCCAATTAAGGCTGGTGTCCTCATCCAAATACGCATCTCGCGTTTTGTCGACTCGTATTAACTATTATACGAATTTTTCTTCTCTTTGTAAAATTTTTTTGCTCTGAAAAAAATCTCGACAAACATATTAGACAGTAACATCCCTAGTGCGATTGAGCCTGTAACAATAATCACTCTTAAGGCTGAGTCACTCGCACCATTAATATTTCCAGCTGTTAATTCCCTAACGGCTTGATAGGCTGGCACACCTGGAACTAATGGAACGATTGCTGGAATATAAAATACAGAAGCGGGACACTTTTTTCTTCTAGCAAAAACAATTGCCAAAATTCCAATTGCAAATGATCCTAAAAGGTTTGAAATCAATCTCCCCATTGATGCTCTCATTGCTAACCAATAAATAATCCAACTGACTACTCCACTCACTCCTGCTAAGTTCAATACTCGATGCGGAACATTAATGGTCAGTGCAAAGCCAACAGAAGCAAGGTAGGCAAATAAGATATTAATAATTAACTCTAACCAAAATGGCATTTTTAAGCTCCCAAAAATTTCAATATAATACCTACTCCACCACCAAGTGCAAAGGCGGTAAGCAAGGCTTCACAAATTTTAACCATTCCGGATAACAGGTCGCCCTTAAACAAATCACGTAGCGCGTTTGTCAAGGCCAACCCTGGCACTAGTGGCATCAGTGCTCCCGTTAAAATATTGTCAATAATCATTGCCGGAAAAAGGTGAACTATTCCAACTGCAACTGTCGTCATAATCATCGCCGCGACTAATTCAGCTAAATATTTAACCTTTGTAAATCGTTTAAAGTAATATGCTGAAACAAAACCAATTGCACCAACAACTGCAGCAGCGGGGAAATCAAGCCAATCGTAGTTTTCAATAAACATTACCATTAATGTCGCACTTAAAACAGCAGCACCAATTACTTGTACCCATAAAGGAAAAACTGGAAAATCACCATTGGCAATTTTATAAACCTGCTCTTTTACTTGTGGCAAAGTGATTTTATGTGCAGCAAAATCACGTGATAATGAATTAATGCGGTCAACTAGTTCCAAGTTGATATTCCGCTCATGAACCAAAATGCTTTGGCAATAGTTCCCTCGATCCAAGCTCATAAAAATTCCTGTTGGCACGATAAAGACACGTGGATCAGGTTCGCCGGCGGTTTTTGCGATTCGCACCATTGTATCCTCAACACGATACATCTCACTACCGCCTTCAATCATTAGCTCGCCAACTGTTAAGCATGTATCTAGTAAATCATGGTAAAAAGAGCTATCTTGCTTGCTAGACATAATTTTTTCCTCTAATTATTATTCATTGTCTCAATGTCAATCGTCTTATCAATCCAATTACCTTGGAAAAAATCACGCTCATGACTAACGATAATTACTGCACCTGGGAACTTCACGATTGCATCCCTAAGTGCATCTTTTGAATCACGGTCCAAGTGGTTGGTTGGCTCATCTAAAAATAGCAGGTTAGCCGGTTCAAACTGCATTTTTGCCAATTTAACCTTTTCCTGTTCCCCACCGGATAGCTTTTTCAGTGGACTCATTGCCTGTTGCGCAGTTACACCTAGTCTAGCTAGGGCCCCACGCAATTCTTTTGGCTTGATTCGTTCAAAAATCTCCTGCAAGTATTGTAGCGGTGTCATATTCTTATTTGGCCAAGCTAAATCCTGCTTAAAATATGCAACCTTTGCCGTTTCTGACAGTTTAAATGAACCAGAGATTGGCTCTATTTGACTTAGTAACGTTTTTAATAAAGTCGACTTACCGATCCCATTAAAACCAGTAATTGCAATTTTTTCATTACCACCAACTGAAAAATTAAATGGCTCCTTTACGATTGCCTCATCATAACCAATAACTAAGTCTTGGGTTTGTAACAGCAAGTTGGCAGCAGTCGCTACATAAGGAAATTCAAAATGTGGTTTGCGATTACCCTTAGGCGGATTCAATACGTCCATTTTAGCCAGTTGACGTTCACGTGATTTGGCACTCTTTGAACGGGTACCTGCTTTATTTTTTCGAATATAGGCTTCAGTCTTAGCGATTTTTCGTTGCTGGTTAGTATAGGCCTTTAGGTAAGTTTCCCGATTAGCCTCTTTTTGACGCATTGCCTGTTTCAGCGTACCCGTGTAACGAGTAATTGTGCCGAGGTCGATATCAATAATGCAGTTGGCAATTCGACCAAGAAAATCATAATCGTGACTGACAACAATAAATGCTCCGGCAAATTCGTTTAAGTAATCGACTAACCAATCGATGTGTGACACGTCAAGGTAGTTAGTTGGCTCATCCAAAAGAAGAACATCAGGATTTTGCAGTAGCAACTTGGCTAAAATAATTTTCGATCTCTGACCACCTGAAAGCTGACTAACATCATGTTCATAGCCTAATTCTGCTAGCCCTAAGCCAGAAGCAACACGTTCGATTTCGGTATCAATTCCGTAAAAGTTATTTTCTTCTAAGTATGTTTGAATCTTTCCTGCTTTTTCCAATACCTCATCGTTACCGTCTTCCGCATATTCCTCATACAGCTTATTTAGTTCTTCCTCTTTTTGGTATAGCTTTTCAAAAGCTGTACGTAAAAACTGTCGAATGGTCACACCAGGTGCTAATTTGGCATATTGGTCTAAATAGCCAACTGTCACACGATTTTGCCATTTAATCTGACCCTCATCAGGAAGAATTTCACCAGTCAAAATTTTAATTAAAGTTGATTTGCCAACTCCGTTTTGGCCGGTGACTCCCATGTGGTCTTCTTTATTGAGCACAAAATTGCCATCCTGATACAAAGTCTTATCTTCAAAGCCCTGACCTAAATCTTTAACTGTTAGTAAGCTCATTGTGCATCTCCTTTGGGTTAATCAAATTATATAGTAAAGTAATCTTTTTTGCTTGCAGTTTTAATTAATTACATCCGAAATAAAAAGGCGGACGTCTTGCCCACCCTTTTATTTTCATCTTATTCCAAGTGCTTTTCTTTAGTTGTAATTGCTAGGATTTTTAATCATCCCTAATAACAGCTGTCTGTTTTAGACTATTAGCTGCATATAAGCCAAAATTAGTCTTAAGTCAAAATTCTTTTGTCTTATTAATAGTCTGCGTACTGTTTCATAATTATCTATTATTGCTTAATTCAAGTCAAGACTATCCAAAGCACCGTTGCAGTCGGCACAAAGAAAGAATGCATTTGATTGGTAAAATTTTGTGTCTTAAAGGTGGTCATAAATAAAAGATGTCTGACTTTTCGTCAGACATCTTTTTATTTTTGTTCCTGTTCATACTTTTGCAGAGCATCTAGAACTTTAGGCCAGTAGCGTTTGGGCAAGATTAACTGCAATTTATCATTATAGATAGGAAAATCACTTGCTTTCATCCCTGTTATTTTCGCCAAATCTTCATCTGACAAATGAAATTCACGTGCAATCCGCTTAATTTCATAGGAAGCATGCCCACGAAACCATGAAAGAGCAAAGAAGAATAATGCGAAAATCCCAGCAACCATGACAGAGACAGGGAGCGTCAAATGGAATGATCGCAGACAAATAAAGAATGCTGCAATAAAGCCAATTAGTGCAGACAATACACCATAAATAATGGGGAAAAGTGCCTTCTTTTGCATTTCGTTCTCCTCTTAGTTCCACTTAAATAACTTACTTCAAAAGACTTACTGCCCAGTAGAATTATCACTGCCTGTGCCATTCCCAGTATCAGAAGAGCCATTAGTATTATTGGTACTATCAGTGCTTTCATTAGTAACAACAGAATGATAAATTTGATAATTAGTAAACGGATTAGGATCCTTCCAATTAATGTGATTGTTTTGCTCATTCAACTTATTGAGCTTAGTTTCATCATTATCCAAAACTTGTTGCTCTAATCCTAAATTGGCACGCATTTTGTTTGAAGCTTTTTGTAATTCTTCAGTCGATGCAACCTGGATTGAAGAACCATTAATCCATGCATCGTGACCTTGAATGTACCCACTACTAATATTTTGCGAACAGCCGCGGTAAGTTAACGCCAAAGCCAGCATGTCATTGAAGGTTAAGTTAGTTCGGACATATTTATTAAAAATCTTAACTAACTTGCGGTAGTTAGCAATTGAATCAACAGAAACAGCCTTGTGTACGACAGCATTAATTACTTGTCGTTGCCTCATTTGGCGGCCGTAGTCTCCTCTAGGATCATCATGACGCATGCGGACATAAGCCACAGCATGACGTCCATTCAAATGCTGCTTTCCTTTATGGAAATCACACCAGTCATAAGAGAACTTAAATGGAACATTAACGTCGACACCACCAACAGCATCAACTAGACTCTTTAAGGCCTTCATGTTGACTTCAACATAATAGTTAATCGGTACATTTAACAACGCAGATACGGTACTCATTGACGCTTTACTGCCACCGATACCGTAAGCTGAGTTAACCCTAAACATATTATATTTGTCCCCTGGATCGCCCAAAATGTTGGCTAACGTATCTCGCGGAATCGAGGTCATTGTTGCCTTATTTTTTCCTGGATTAGCCGTTGCTAAAATAATTGTATCAGAATTACCTTTATCATGACGTCCTTCAAGCCCTTGATCAACTCCAAGAATTAGAACTGAAATAGGTTGCCGATTAGCGATTCGAGCAGAGGTAGCGGTGTTACCGTCTTGACCATCGATGGCACTATGTAAAGTAAAGTACATATGAGCTGCCCAAGCGAGGCCACAGCTTAAGCATAAAACAGCCACAATACCGCAAATTCGAGCAATTACATTACCCGTCATTTTTTGTGCTGGTGAAGCAAAAACATGATTGCGGTGAAGATTTAGAGAAGATCGATGTTTACGATAATCTTCTCTACGTTTTGAACTTGGTTCCATACCTTTATTCAATTCCCTTCATAATTATCCAAGTTTATTTGTATCACTTTCAAAGTTGAATTAGAATATTACCAAATATAATTAATAATATCTTATTTTTTATTATTTGGCATAACTATTATTAACACATGTAAGGAGATTTTTATGGCTATACCTAAAAGAACAGAAGTCCCAGAAGAACTTAAATGGGACTTAACAAGAGTATTTAGTTCAGATAATGACTGGGAACAAGAATATACTCTTATCAAAAAAGAAGTGCAAGACTTAAATAAACTTAAGAAAGATTTTACTAAGGATGGTCATCATCTGTACGATGACTTAACCAAAATTTTAGAAGTTGGTCGCCGTTTAGAAAAAGTCTATGTTTATGCAACAATGTCCAGTGACGTTGACTCAAGCGACTCACACTATCTTGGCTATGTAGCACAAGCCCAAACCTTAGCAAGCCAATTTGAAGCAGCAACTTCCTTTATGAATCCTTCAATTTTAGAGCTCTCGCAAGCAGAGTTAAAACAGTTTATGGAAGATGAGCCCAAGCTAAACAATTACGCTCATATGCTTGAACAAATTATGCAACAAAAGCCGCATACTCTTTCGGCACAGGAAGAAAAAATAATTGCTGATGCTGGGGATGCCCTTGGCACTTCAGAAAACACCTTCAACGTTTTGACAAATTCAGATATGGAATATGGTTACGTTGAAACAGATGATGGCGAAATGGTTCAGCTGTCAGACGGACTTTATTCCAACCTCATTCAATCGCAAAAACGTGAGGTGCGTAAAAATGCCTTTGATGTAATGTATGCTACCTATGGTCAATTTGAAAATTCACTTGCTTCAACTCTTTCAGGAGTTGTTAAACAGCATAATTACTTGGCTCGAGTTCATAATTATGACTCTGCACGCAGCTCAGCTTTAGCAGAAAATCACGTACCTACTGTTGTCTATGATACTTTGATTAGTGAAGTTGACAGTCACCTTGATTTACTTCATGACTACGTTGCTTTGCGCAAACAAATTCTTGGACTTGATGATCTGCAAATGTGGGACTTGTATGTTCCACTAACTGGAACACCGTCATTGTCATATACTTTTGAGCAGGCAAAAGCAGAGGCTAAAAAAGCCCTAGTTCCATTAGGAGAAGATTACTTAAAGCAAGTTGATTATATTTTTAATAACCGTGTAATTGACGTCGTTGAATCGCAAAATAAGGTTACCGGTGCTTATTCTGGTGGCTCTTATGATACAGATGCTTATGAGCTTTTGAACTGGGAAAATAATATCGATTCACTTTACACCCTTGTTCATGAAACTGGCCACTCTGTCCACAGTATGTACACACGTCAAACTCAACCTTATGTTTATGGCGATTATCCTATTTTTGTGGCTGAAATTGCATCAACTACCAACGAAAATATTTTAACCGAGTACTTTTTAGATCATATTACTGATCCAAAAACACGTGCTTTCGTGCTTAACTACTACCTTGATTCGTTTAAGGGAACACTATTTAGACAAACTCAATTTGCTGAATTTGAGCAGTATATTCATGACCTAGACGCTAAAGGTGAGCCATTAACTGCAGGCACGCTTGACGACTTCTACGGTGACTTAAATCAGCGTTACTATGGCTATGCGGTTGAACCAGGAAGTGAAATTGCTAAAGAATGGGCAAGAATCCCACACTTCTATTACAATTTCTACGTTTACCAATATGCAACTGGCTTTGCAGCAGCAACTGCACTAGCCAATAATGTTGTGCACGGCACATCAGAGCAAAGAGAAGCTTATATTAACTTCTTAAAATCAGGTTCAAGTGATTACCCAGTCGAAATCATGAAAAAAGCCGGAGTTGATATGACTAAACCAGATTATTTGGAAGAAGCCTTTGAAACCTTTAAAAAGCGCCTAGCCGAATTCAAAGACATCATCAAAAATGATTTTAAATAAAAAATAAAAACCACTTCATATTTTGAAGTGGTTTTTGCGTGCTTAAGCATATTCTTGCCAAAAACTCTGTGCAATTGCTTGGTAAAGCTGACATCCCACAAGATAGTCATCAACTTTAACAAATTCATTCGGCTGATGTGCTGTTAGACCATCAGATGGTCCCAGAATAATGATTGGAAAAGCGCCAGCCTGAATATATTCTGATGAATCTGTTGCGCCAGTTCCTGCAGTGAAATCACAGGAGCGATTAAAATCATTTTGAACAACTTCCTGAGCCAATTTAGCAAGCTTTGTCCCTGCCTGACTTGGGAGTGGAACTTCAGGGAAACTATAGCGAATTGTTAATTCCGCACCCTGTTTATTGAGTTCAGCAATTAAACCTTCTAATTCCTGATAAATTTGATCATTAGAATAAAGTGGCGTTGTCCGAATATTTCCTGAAAGCCATGCACTATCAGGGACCGAGTTAATTTGACTACCACCTTGAATCTGACTAATGACATGGGTAAGCGAACCTAAGACTGGATCTTTTTGGTCATGACGATCCATTAGTTCCTGTACACGCTGGGCAAAAGTGAACAATGGCATAATTGCATTGTGGCCCTTTTCAGGTGTAGAAGAATGAACACAAAGACCTTTAGAAGTAACATAATAGTCAATCACACCTTTGTGCGTAACGCGGACGTCAAAATTGGATGGTTCACCGACTATTAATCCATCTAAGTCGTTTGCATAGCCTTCTTTTGCTAGCTGGGCTGCACCATATTCACCGGTCTCTTCGCCAACGGAAGCTAACAACCTAATTCGACCTGGTAGTTCTTTTCCACTATCTAATAAATCGAGCATGGCTACAACCATGGCAGCTAGGCCTGATTTCATGTCGCTAGTTCCACGGCCATAGATTTTGCCATCTTGAACAGTCGCTTCAAAAGGCGGATACTGCCAGTTCTCTAATTCTCCTGCGGAAACAACGTCTTCGTGTCCTGAAAAGCCAAGCAAAGGGCCGTGGCTTCCCATTGTAATAACCAGGTTATCACGTCCTGGAGCATAAGATACACGTTCTATTTCCACGTCATACCCTTTAAAAAGATCTGTTAGGTAATCTGCAACTAAGCTTTCATGATCATTAGCCGAATCAATTGCAATTAAATCGGTCAAAATTTTAAGTGCTCGTTCTTTTTCCACAGCTTTATCCCCTCTTATGCTTCAAGTACCTTAGCTAAAAAGTCCTGTGCACGTTCAGTCTTTGGCTGCTCAAAGAACTCTTGTGGTGCTGCTTTTTCTTGAATATAACCATCTGCCATAAACCACACTTCATCGGCAACGTTTTTGGCAAAACCCATTTCATGGGTAACAACAACCATTGTCATTCCTTTTTGAGCCAAGTCCTGCATAACCTTAAGTACTTCACCGACCATTTCAGGATCTAGTGCTGAGGTTGGTTCATCAAAAAGCATTACTTCCGGATCCATTGCTAATGCACGCGCAATCGCTACACGTTGTTGTTGTCCACCTGATAAATTAGCCGGAAAAGCTTCTGCCTTCTCTTCTAGCCCAACTTGTTTTAAAAGTTCAACAGCTTTAGCAGTTGCTTCTTCATCACTAGCGTTTTTAACTTTCATTGGTGCCAGCTTAATATTTTCAATAATGTTCATATGTGGAAATAAGTTGAATTGTTGGAACACCATGCCCATTTTTTCACGCAAAGTATCAAGCTGTTTTTCGCTTAAAGCAGTTAATTCTTTATCTTCAAACAGCACTTTGCCTGCAGTTGGTTGATCCAATAAGTTAAGGCAGCGCAAAAAAGTACTCTTACCAGCTCCTGATGGTCCGACTAAACAAATAACCTGGCCATCTTTAACTTCTGCATTAATGTCTTTTAAAACTTCATTTTTGCCAAAAGTTTTCTTCAAGTGTTCAACTTTCAGCACTGGCGCATTTTTAGTCATGATTCATTTTCCTTTCAAAAACTTTCATTAAGCTAGACAAGCCAAAGGTTATGATGAAGTACAAAATCATAGTGATTACTAATGGCATGACTCCACGGTAAGTATCGGCTTGGACAATTCTTGATTGGTAAATCAGATCCTTCACACCGATAACCGATACAATGGAACTTTCCTTAATTAGGGAAACAAATTCATTACCAAGTGCTGGCCAAATATTCTTCATTGCTTGCGGCATGATGACATAGCGCATTGTAGCAGTCTTAGACAGTCCCAATGAGCGAGAAGCTTCGGTTTGGCCAACAGAAATTGAGCTAATTCCCGACCGAATTACTTCAGCAACGTAGGCCGCCGAGTTCAGTGAGACCGCAATAATTCCTGATAAAAGTGCAGGTATATTAATAACTAAGCCTAAGCCAAAGTAAATGAATAATAATTGCACCATTAATGGTGTGCCACGAATGAATTCAATATATGCTGTAGCAATTGAGTGCGCAATTTTATTGTGACTTAAGCGCATTAAGGCTAGGATTGCTCCTAAAAGAAAGCCGAAGAAAACTGAAATTGCCGAGATAAATAGCGTATAGCCAACACCAGCAATAAAGAAGTCCTTGTAGGCCCACATCGAGTTAGAGGCCTTAACCTCTTTTTTAGTTTTGCCTTTAGCAATATATTTGCCTACATTAGGTAAATATACTTTAGTTACTAATTTCTTCTTTTTAATTTCATCGATTGATTTATTAGCAGATTTAACTAAACTTTTAGCACCTTTATGAAAAGCTACAGCATTACCTTGAGAAGGTATTTTAAGTCCAGAAGGTATCGATGTTATGCCATCAGTATTTTTCGCAAAAGCAGCAGCAGATGCAGTATCAACTAGAACTGCATCAAACTTGTTAGTTTTCAGGCCTAAAATAAGATCATTGGTCTTATCCATTGTTTTGATTTTAGACTTTTTGGCTTGTTCCTTAAGCAGTGTGGCTTGCATACTACCAGTTTGTGCACCAATCGCTTTGCCACTAAAGGACCGATAATCATGGAATTTACCTTTGTCGGACTTTCTAATGATTAGATCTTGCCCACTTTTATAGTAAGTTTGACTAAAGTCAACACTTTGCGCCCGCTTGGGTGTTGCGGTCATTCCAGAAATGACCATATCAATCTTACCCGTCTCAAGTGCAACCAATAATGAATCAAAGTCCATCGTTTTAATGACTAGCTTAACCCCCATGTCTCGGGCAATTTTGCGGCCAACTTCGATATCCATACCCATTACTTTGGATTTGCCATTCACATTTTGGACAAATTCATAAGGAGGAAAATCAGGGCTAGTTCCCATAACTAACTCGCCCTTTTCCTTGACCTTTTTCAAATAATTATCCGTTACTTTTGGGGCTTGCGTACTTTCGGCAGCATTGACAGTTTGTGGCACTAACGCCAACATCATCATTGCTACCAAAAGCGCTTCAAGCCATTTCCACGCTTTTTTCATTATTCCTGCCCTCCGAGGTTAGTATAGTTATTGCAATTATAATAATATGAAAATTAGAATACAACGATATATTTGAGTTATTTTCTCATTTATCATATTTTATCGCAAAAAAAAGCCTTGTCGCATATCGATTTACCCAATATAGACAAAGCTCTTTGATAATCTTATTTAATTATTAATGGTGTGAAGCACCTGAAACTGCATCAGCTGCACTTTCTTTCATTTGGTTTTCTGCAGTTACAGGGTATGGCTTGATTCTTGAAGGATCTGTGTTTGACTTCAAGTTATCAGCTGCGTAGTTGATGTGCGTAATTTTAGCGTGCTTAACATCTTCAATTGTCTTGCAACCAGTCAATTGCATATCAATCAATAATTCCTTATTAAGTTGTTCAATTACTGATTGCACACCTTTAGCACCACCAAGAGCTAAACCGTAAAGGTATGGTCGACCAACACCAACAAGGTCTGCACCAAGTGCTAAAGCCTTAAAAACATGTGAACCACGACGGACGCCTGAGTCAAAGATAATAGGTACACGATGGTTAACTGCCTTAGCAATTTCTGGCAACATATCGATGGTAGCTGGACCACAATCAACTTCACGTCCACCGTGGTTAGTGACATAAATACCATCAGCGCCAGCACCCATTGCTAAATATGCATCTTCAGCACAAACTACACCTTTGACAAAGACTGGTAAGCCGGACATTTCCTTAATTCGTTTAACATCCTCTGGACCAATCTTTTGTGCAGATGAAGCGTACATTTGTGCAACCGTTTGACCTTCACCTTTACCACCTTGGTAACGAGTGAAGAAATCTAGTGGTACAGGATAGGCAAAGTTAGTCCTAAGGTTAGCTTCGCGATAACCAGAAACAAGTGCATCAACCGTCAAGAAAATACCCTTGTATCCAGCTTTTTTGATTGCTTCAAAGACCATTTCATTAAAGTCCCAATCTTTACTTAGGTAAAGTTGGAAAAAGCGTGGTGCATCTGGAGCTGCTGCTGCAATATCTTCAACACTCTTATTAGCATATGTACTTGATGAAAAGAGTGCACCGGCTGCTGCTGCACCTTTTTGAGTAGCAACTTCTGCATCCTTATGAGAAATACCATGACATGCAATTGGTGAAATCATGACAGGTGTCTTGAGTTTCATCCCCATGAATTCAGTATCAAGCTGTGGATTATCCATATTTGTTAATGCTCGTGGCACAATTTGGAAATGGTTAAATGCAGCAATATTATTACGCCATGTCCATTCATTTTCTGAACCTGAAGCGATATAGTAGTATGCACCTTCTGGCATTACTTCCTTCGCACGTTCTTCAAGTTCATCAAGGTTAATCATGTCGATTGCTTCATCCCGATCGCTTTGGGGAAATCCATTATAATATGATGTCATTATAAATACTCCTTTTTAACTTTAAAATGTCATACCCCTATTATACATGCAAACACTTACAAAAGTTAGTGACATTTGCAAAAAAATGTTAAAGCATCAACCTTTTTGGCGTTCACTTTTTCACAAGCAAAAAGAGGAATCTATAATTATAGACTCCTCTTTGTTATTTTCCTTATAGGCTACGCTTAATTAAATAGGTGAAGTACGTAACAAGATAGATTACTACTTCGATCACTGCAATAAAGAAGGTTACAGGTAAATTAGTAATAAAGCCAAGATACAATCCTAGCCAAACCCCAATTAAAGCAAAGAAAACAGACCATGCAATCATTGAGCCAATTGTTTTACCAATATAATTGGCTGTTGCGGGGGGTAAAGTGAGCAAAATGAAAACTAGCAATGAGCCAACAATTTGCGCACCAATCGAAACAGACATTGCCAGTGCAATTAAGAAAATCACGCTGACTAAACCAGTTTTTACTCCGTGAGCTACTGCTCCAATATGGTCGAATGAATCAAAGTTGAGCGACCTCTGAATACTAAAAATCATCAGTAAAACAATTACTGACAAGACTACCAGCTGGATAACCCCCTGCTTGTCAACACCAACAATACTTCCAAATAAAATATTAGTTGCATAGTTACTGTTTGCACCAGAAATTGCTAAGAATAGCACTCCTAGTCCTGTAAAAAGTGCCGAAATTGCACTAATAGATGATTCTTTTTGATCACTGTGAAGTGATAATTCGCCAACACTAATTGAACCAAGTAGTGTAAACAGTAGCATCCCCCAAAGTGGTCCAATCCCAAGCCACACAGCAAAAGCTGCACCTGCGAAACCAATCTCAGATAATGTGTGCGCCAAAAAGCTAAAATTACGGGCAACTACATAAACGCCAACGGTACCACACGTTATTGCAATAAAGGTACTGGCCAAGAAGGCATTACGCATAAAATCAAAAGCAAACATTATTCATACGCCTCCTTAAATTGAGCCATTTCACCTTGTTCAATGTGCCCATTAATTAAATATAAATAGTTCTGCATATATTTTTGTGCTAATGCAACATCATGGGTAACAAATAAAACAGTGATATTATGTTTTTCATTTAGATGTCTAATTAGCTTCATCAGTTCGTCTTTAGCCATAGGATCCAGACTTGCCGTTGCTTCATCAAGGATGATTACGTTCGGGTGATCAAGTAGTGCCTGTGCTAAATAAGCGCGTTGCTTCTGTCCACCAGAAGCTTCGCCCATCCTTGTATGCCTAATTTCATATAAATTAGTTTCTTGTAACTGATTCTTGATGGCTTCTTTAACCTCACGTTTTTTAAAAGTTGGCGCATTTAAACCAACAAAAGCCTCAATTGATAGAGGATATTCCGCATCAATATTACGAAACTGCGGTACATAACCTAGCC
Organism: Lactobacillus sp. M0390; assembly: GCF_016102085.1. Taxonomy (NCBI): domain Bacteria; kingdom Bacillati; phylum Bacillota; class Bacilli; order Lactobacillales; family Lactobacillaceae; genus Lactobacillus; species Lactobacillus sp. M0390. Next base: position 261,663 of record NZ_JACFPH010000002.1, read on the forward strand.
TGACACCATCTGCAAACTTAAAAGAGCCTGTTGTTGGTGCTAGCATTTTCATTAAAATACTAATTAAGGTTGTTTTGCCTGTACCGTTTGGTCCTAAAAGAGCTGTTGTTGAACCTTTTTTTAAATTAAAATTGAGGTCCGAAAAAACAGTCTTTTTATCAAATCTCATTGAGAGATTTTTTACTTCTAAAATGTCAGACAATTTTCTCTCCTTAATAATATCTTTTACTTAAAATTTCCCACTTTAATGTATTGATCTTCATCAATAATATAATACTTACGACCGTATATCTTTACTCGGCCACCGTATGTTCTAACATAACTGCCACGTTTGAATTTACCAGTACCAACACGTTCGCCATTACCATCATAAATATAGGCATTATGCGTTAAAAGCTGCAAGCTTCCTTCAATATTGGTTGCGACAACATATTGATCTGTCCCAATTTGGAAATACTTTTTGCCTTTAATAGTTTTGGTACCATAAACGCTTAACTTTATTCCAGCCTTCTTAGTAGGTTGCTTAGTTTTTTCACCATTACCATCATAAACTAAAGCATTGTGCATCAATAACTTAGTATCAATCGGCTTTGGTTGTTGCGTCGGTTTAGGCGTTGATGGTTTTGACGGTGTAATAGGTTTTGACGGAGTTGGTGTCGGTGTCGTAGAACCCGTTGCCCCGTTGTCATAATAATATTTAATCAGGTCGAAGAAATCATCCATTGAATAGCCCCATTTAGCAAAATAGCCATCTGGGTCGCCATGATCTGTCCCGCCTAAGAATTTAGAAACTGCTGCGTGTGACCAAACGGTTCCTTTACCAGTATGAACAGCATTAACAGGAGCAAGATTATACTGGCGCATAATTTGAGCAATATAAATTGCATCATTGTTGATGCTTTTGGCAAAGTCAGCTAAATTATTATCTTCACACAGTTCAACTTGGAAAAAACGGCTGTTGGCAACTGGGCCAGCACCCCAAACACCATGATCTGGTGAAGTCATCTGGATTACACCAGTTTTATCCACAAATGCATGAACATAAGAATAGATATTCATCCACTCACGGTTAAAATAAATTGCTTCGTTATATGCAGAAGCTCCTGGTGTAGCAGTTTCGTGGACAACCACACCTTCGGGCTTACCGTAGCGATAATTCAAAGGATTGCTGGCATAAAAATCATTATATTTTATGCCTTGCTGCTGAAGCATTTGATCAAGGTAAGTTATACCACCATAGCTATTTTGTTTAGCCATATCATTAATCGAGCTTGCCTGAACGATCGCAGAATCATTTGCCGTTGCGACCGCCGTAAGCGGAGCCGCCATTCCTGCGGCCACAGCCATAGCAGCAATTATTTTCCTCATTTTTATTCCCTCTCAATAACTATTTCTTGGCTACATCAGCCAACTTTTGATAACTTTCAGTCATCCAATCAAGGTAAGTCATCTTAGTCGGAATCGTTTCTCTAACCTTTAAAACTGGTATTTTATTCTTTTTTGCCAATTTAATAAAATTATTAACCGTCGTACTCGAAGTCTGCTCATTATCAACAAAGAAGGCTATCTTGCGCTTCTCAATTCCATGCGTCATTTCTTGAACGGTCGCAGCACTAGGATCTGTATTATTTTGAATTGCTTTTTCAAAGTCCTGGTTTGCTACCTTAATATTAACAGAAGATAAGGCATAATCAAAAACAGGTTCACTAACATAAACTGGCTTATCAACCTGATGATCTATTTTTGCAGCATCTTTTTTAATTCGGTCAATCTTAGCTAAATACTTCAATCCATTTTCACGGTAGTAATCAGCATGTTTCGGATCCTTTTTGCTTAGACGCTTGATTAAGTAATTAACATACTCTTTTGGCATGTTCAAATCAAACCAGATATGCGGGTTATCACCTTTTTTGCGTCCCATTAGGTCCTCACCAACTTTAACTGGTTCTTTTTCTACAGAAGACGCAAGTTTATCCATCCAGCTATCGTAGCCTAGCCCATTTTCTATTACAATATCAGCACTTGATAGAGCCTTGGCATCATTAGTAGTTGGCTCAAAATCATGCGGATCGGCACTAGGATTTTTAATGAGGGCTTCTGCCTTACCATATCTTCCAACAACGTTTTGCGCAATATCTGCATAAACGTTAGTTGTTGTCATAATCGAAATTTTGCTGCTACTCTTCTGTGGCTTTTGCGAACATGCACCTAGGGTGATTGCTAACACGCCAAATAAAACAGTTACAGCAAAAAATTTCTTCAATTTTTCAAATTTCATCTTGTTAAAAAACCTTTCAATTAATAATCGGCTTTTACCCCGTTATCACATAGTAAGTCGTAGATTTGTATTTTCACTTACTATTAATAACCATTATACAGCAATTGAAGTTACTTACAAATAATAACCAAAATTAGCTCTAATAGTTGCTGGTAAACAAAAAACGTGCGACCAAAGTCACACGTTTTACTGTGTAAGTAAATGTAAAATATATAATTAATCTAGAAACTATAACCCAATCAAATGAGAAAAGATTGGAACCAACAGGTTATCAACTACTGCAGTTGCTACAACTGCAACAGCTGCCATTGCTCCTTGAACTGAACCAAGTTCTAGAGCAAAAGCTGAACCAATCGTATGACCAGCAGCTCCTAAGCCAAGACCAGTACCGAGCGGATCACTATTTAGGTTAAACCACTTAACCAGCTGCTTACCGAGAGCATAAATTACCACTGCATTAATAATACATGCCATTGCAGTTACAGATGCATTGCCACCGATTGAGGCGGTAAGTGGCATCGCAACAGCTGTTGTAGCAGACTGACTAAGCATTGATTTAACGCCAACATTATTAAGCCCTACTGCTTTGGCTACAAGAGTAATTAAAATCATTGAAATAAACGTTCCAACAAATAATCCTAAAATAATCACTAACCAATTCTTCTTAATTACGTCATTACGTTTATACAATGGAACAGCGAAAGCAATTGTAGCTGGTGTAATAAACCAAAAGATAATGTCACCGCCCTGCTTATATGCTTTGGTATAAACAGCAGCTGTCGTTGTGCCAAGGCATTTAGCTAAAACAATAAGGATTGCTATGCCCAAAATCATGCTAACAAGTAAAGGCTGGAAGAGGAAAAAGCCCTTAGACTTTTTGAATAGCCATTGACCGATTAGAAAGACAATTAATGATAAAAACACACCAAATAGTGGAGTAGTAAGATATCTCATTGTTTTGCACCTCTTACCTTTTCACTCTTATCAACATCAAGTTGACTACTATTCACTTTATTTACAATCCAACTAAAGAATTTCGTAGTATATGCAGTTACAACCAATAAAATGATTGTTGAAGCAACTATGACAATTAGTAGTTGTACACCCTGCTCCCTCATAATTTTCAAATTGGCAGCAAGTGAAATCCCGGATGGCACAAACATAAAACTAATTAATGAAATTAGCGCACTACCAAAGGAATCGACCCACTCAAGTTTAATGACGTGAGTAGTCAGTAATACATAAAGTAAAACCAAGCCAATTACTGGTGTTGGTACCGGAAATGACTTCGGCATCAAATCAGAAATAATCTGTGAAACAAATAAAATCGTTGCATAAATCAACATTTGTACCAATATTGGAGCCGATTTCTGCTTCTGACTTTCTTCTTTTTTCATAATGACATTTCCCTTCTTATTACATCTCGTTTGCTTTCAGTATTAAGATTAGACTATTCCTATGCACTTGTAAGCGATTTAACTGTGAACTGCAAAAAAAGACCCGTGAACTGCACTCAGACAATTTCACAAGTCCTTTTAAAAATCTATTCCGCTAAACTACATACCTAGTTTTTCATTTAATCCCTTACGGTATGAACGGCCGACCTGGATTTTTTCACCGTTACTCATTATCAGTAATAAAGTGTGGTTGAACCATGGCTGGACTTCTTTGATGTCTTCCACATTTACAATTGCGTTGCGGTGAACTTGCATGAAACAGGAAGAAGTTAGTTTACCCTTAATCCAAGATAGTGTTTTCCGCGTTTCATATTTATCTTTGTTAGTTGAGATGGTCAAAACACCGTTATCGATTTGTGCACTGACAACAGACATTTTCTTAATGACAATATTACGATCATCAAGTTCGATGCTTAAAACTTCTCGATCAGAATTATCTTTCTCTTTTGGTAACGGCTTTTCAGTCTTCAAAATATTAACTGCCTTATGCAATGCTTGATCGACTCTTTTTTGTTCAAACGGCTTCAAAATGTAGTCAATCGCACCAACATCAAAAGCTTTAACAGCATATTCATCATAAGCAGTTGCAAAAATAATCATCGGTGAATATGATAATTGCGTCAATTCATTAGCTAGTTCAAAGCCATTTTCTTCATTCAAGGAAATATCTAAAAATAGTAAATCAATCCGATTCTTTAGTAAAATTTTCTGTGCATTTTTGATGTCTTCTGCTTCAAACAGCTTGAATTCTTGTCCTTGCAGACTTGAACTTTCTTTAATCAGATATGATAATTCTGCGCGTGCGAGCGGTTCATCATCAACTACTAAAATATTCATTTTAAGACCTCTCCTTTAGCTTTGATTAACTGACAGCTTACTATATTTTAACGGAATTTCTGTCTTAAAAGTTGTGCCGTTTGCTCCCGTACTGATTTTCAACTCACTGCTAGTACCATATAAACCAATAAGGCGCTGGTTTAAATTATAAAGAGCTAGACCACTACCCTTAGTTTCATTAATTTGTTCTTTTCCAAGTTGCTTTAGTATCTTAGAATCAATTCCTATACCGTTATCACTAACTGCAATTTCTAAGTTATCCCCACTCGCAGCTAAGCTTACTACAATCGTATTGCCAGTCTTTCTTCCCTTAAAAGCGTGTCTAATTGCATTTTCCACAAAAATCTGCAAACAAAATGAGGGCAACATGGTATTTTCAGGAACACTAATTTGATAATTAACAGTAAATTTGTCAGGAAAACGCAGACTTTCAATTCCCGTATATGCATCAACGTGCTGCTTTTCTTGTTCAAGGGTAATTTCTTTTGCCTGCCCATTTTTTAAGCTGGACCTGAAAAAGGTACTTAACTCCATTAATGCATCATGGGCTTTATTAACATCAACTCGCATTAACGCAATAATTGTATTAATCGCATTAAAGAAAAAGTGGGGATTAATTTGTACTTGAAGCGCACGAATTTCGGCTTCATTCAGTAAACTGGTTTGTTGTTCGGTAATGCCAATGGCAAGCTGCCCCGAAAAAATCATCGCGAGTCCCTGAACTAGATTTTCCTCGACCACAGTCATTTCTCTTTCTTCACAGAAATAAAGCTTTAAAGTCCCGACCGTTTTATTGTTGACTTGAAGCGGACAAACAATCGCTGAAGTTAACGGACAAGCTTGATGAGGACAGCCAATTTCACTCTTATTATGTGCAACTTTTTCTTTTCCAGTAGCAATCACTGTTTTTGATAAATCGGTAATTACAGCTTCACCTGCAATATGATGATCCTGTCCTGCTCCCACATGGGCTAAAACATTAACACGATCGGTTAGACCAACTGCATCAAACTTGGTGTATTTTTTGATAATTTTACAAACATGTTCGGCCGAATCTGAATCAAGACCATGCCGAAAGTACGGTAAGGTTTTATTTGCAAGCTCCAAGACATCTTTGGTTTGAACGGCTCGCAGTTGACGCTCATTTGATAAGTAAGTCTTCAAAATTTCAATAAACAAGCATGAACCTACCGTATTAAGTAAGATCATTGGAACAAAAATCAATTTGATTAAACCAAAGCCGTGAAAAGCAAAAATAAAAATCATTTGAATTAGCTCTGCCAAAAGCGACAAAACAGCTACCCAAAAGGTTGACGGGTATAAATTATTTTTCTTAACTCGGTCCCCTAAGACACCAATTAAATAGCCAATTAGTACTGAACTAAAAATATAGAAATAATCAGAAAAACCCCCAAAGATTACCCTGTGCAAGCCACCAACTAAACCAACAAGCATCCCAACATAAGGTCCAGCCGTAAGACTCGCCGTTGTGATTACTAAAATACGTGTATTAGCAATTGAATCCGTCTGTGGCAAGCCCGTGATAATTAATGGGGTAACAATTTCCTTTGAGCTTGAAATTTCCACTCCCGTTAGATTAGCAACTACAACAAACAAGGAAAAAATCACAAACAACCAAATTTGCGATTTCAGTGTTCTCTTTTCAATGAGATTTCTGAAAAAGCGCATATTAACGAGCAAGAAAGCCAGAATCATAATGATTCCTAAGCGTTCAGCTAATAGAATAAATAGATTAAACACAATAATCTCCATTCGATACTAGTGCACAAAATTCCCTTTTTACCATTTTAGTATCCCATATTATTGCTAAACTACACAGAAATCGTCTCCAAAAGCTCAAATTCAATGCCTAATTGATAAAATCCGCCAATTAACTTGTTTACTAATTACAAATTATGTAGTTAGTTTTTTATACAAAAATACGCCACCCCTAGGTGACGTATTTTAAAATTATTTATCTAAATTAATTATTTTTGTTCTTGCTTGTCAACTGGCTTCTTCCATAATCCTAAAATTACACCAGCAACAATTGAACCGATAATAGTAGCTACAAAGTAAAGCACAATATGGTTAGCAAGTGGTGATACCCATAGACCACCGTGAGGTGCGGGAACACCAATCCGCCATAGGCCAACTAGAGCGCCACCGACAGCAGAACCAATAATACATGAAGGAATAACATGACCTGCATCTGCAGCAGCGAATGGAATAGCTCCTTCGGTAATGAATGAGAAACCTAAAATCCAGTTGGTTAAACCTGCACGGCGCTCATCCAAAGTGTACTTGTTCTTGAAGAAGGTAGTACCGATTGCAGTAGCAAATGGTGGAACCATCCCACCAACCATTACGGCAGCCATCATTACAGCGGCAACAGTTGAATGAGGGTCGTTAGCAAAGGCACCTGATGCAAATACGTAAGCAGCCTTGTTGAAAGGTCCACCCATATCAATTGACATCATCGCAGCCAAAATAGTTGTTAAGACTACTAAGTTACCTGTACCCATTTGGTTTAAGAAGTTAGTAATTGCAAAGTTAACTGCACTGAAGATTGGGTTAATAATGTAGTACATAATTAAGGCAATCAGCAGCAAACTCAAAATTGGGTAAATGAGCATTGGCTTCATTCCCTCAAGTGATTTTGGCAATTTAGCAAACAGCTTCTTTAAGCCAACTACTAAGTAACCAGCAATAAATCCGGAAGCAAGCCCACCTAAGAAACCGGCTGGTGATTTAGCATTAGTTACAACATTAGCAACATAAGCACCGCCGTATGCTCCACTATAAACGGTAGCCATGAAACCACCAACAAAACCTGGCATTAAGGCAGGCAGGTCACCAATTGATTCAGCAATATAACCTGATAGGATTGGCACCATGAAGGCAAAGGCCATGTTACCAGCATTGTTTAAGAAAATGAAAGCAGGTGATTTTGGTCCACCGGCAAAGTTTTCAACGATGAAGGAAATGGCCATTAAGATACCACCACCGATAACGAATGGTAACATGTGCGAAACACCGTTCATTAGGTTTTGGTAAATTGAGCCCCAGAAGCCCTTCTTTGAATCATCACTTGCTTCAGAACTTGCTTGACCGTCTGAGTGGTAAACACTAGCTTTTGAATCTAAAATTGTTTCAACTAATTCATCTGGCTTGTTAATACCATCGACAACTGGACGGCTGATTAATGGCTTGCCATCAAAACGTGGCATGTCCACTTTCTTGTCTGAAGCAATAATGACACCTTTAGCACGACTAATTTCGTCAGCTGTCAGTTTATCCTTAACACCTTCAGAACCATTAGTTTCAATGCGGACATCGGCACCACGTGCTTTACCAGCTTTAATAATAGCTTCTTGAGCCATGTAAGTATGAGCAATACCGTTGATACATGCAGTAACACCAACAATTAATGGCTTTTCTTCACCAGTTGAAGAGGCAGGACTAGCAGCTTGTTCTTTTTCTGCCTTCTTATCTGCATCGCTCTTTTGTTCAGCTTCTTCGAATAAGTTAATAACTTCTTCTGGATTCTTTGCTTCCTTAAGTGCAGCAACTAAATCAGGATTGATTAGTAAACCTGAAAGTTTTGCCAAAGCCTCAAGGTGAGTATTGTCTGCACCATCAGGAGCAGTGATCATAAAGAAGAGGTTAACTGGTTGACCATCAAGTGAGTTGTAGTCAATTCCCTGTGCACTCTTAGCAAAAAGTACACGTGCCTTATTGATAGACTTGTTGCGCGCGTGAGGCATTGCAATTCCGTCACCAATACCGGTTGTTGATTCATTCTCCCGTGCCCAAATCGATTTGATGAATTCATCTTCATCGTTGACGATGCCGGTTTCGACCTCTAAGTCGGCCATTTCCTTAATAGCATCTTCTTTATTAGTCGCATTAAGCGACATAATCATCGATTCAGGAGCTAAAATATCTTTAATTTTCATTAGTTCTTCTCCTTAATTACGATAGTTGCTCTACATTAATCTGTGGTAAAACAGCTTCAATCTGACTCATCACAGCAATATCCTTGGTAAAGGCGGTAGCTGCACCACATGCCATTCCGATACGGAAGCTTTCAGCTGGATCTTTGGTCTTAACATAAGTTCCAACAAAACCAGCAATCATTGAGTCACCAGCACCGACTGAATTAACAGCAGTACCCACGGCTCCTTTAGCGTGATAGAAATGATCTTTGGTAATCAAATAACCGCCTTTGCCAGCCATTGAAACCATCACGTTTTGCGCTCCCATATCGAGTAGCTTACGTGCACATTCAAGCATATCTTGATCTGAATCAAAGGTAGTGTTGAACAGCTCAGCAAGTTCGTGATGGTTAGGCTTGATTACTAATGGCTTGTAGCTCAGTGTGTCAAGTAGTGCCTGCCCAGTTGTATCAATGACAAACTCGGCACCAGCTTCCTTAATTTCTGGCAATAATTCTTTGTAGAAGTCTACTGGCAAACTTGGTGCAAGTGATCCACTTAAGACCACAATATCACCCTTTTGTAAATCACCCATTCGTGACTTGAAAGCAGTAATTTCTTGATCTGTAATATTTGGTCCCGCAGCATTAATCTCGGTTTCGTCTTGTGCATGAACCTTCACATTGACGCGTGTATCGTCTGAAATAGTCACAAAGTCATTAACAATGCGGCGTTGATTTAGTTGACGCACCAATTCTTTACCAGTAAAACCACCGACAAAGCCCCAAGCAGTATTGTCAATTTCAAGCTGATTTAGAATTTGAGAAACGTTGATTCCCTTACCCCCAGCAAGAAATGAGCAATTATTGCTACGGTTAACATTACCGCTATCCACTTTGTCTAATTGAATAACATAATCCAAAGCAGGATTAACGGTTACCGTATATATCATTATTTGGCCTCCTTCAAATTAACCTTTGCAGGTAAAATCTTTTTGCTTTGTACCTCAAGTTTATTTGTAATCACGGTGAGATGTTTGACGTTACCAAAAACAGCGAAGTTACGTTCACCAATTTTAGTTTCATCCGTCAAAACGTAAGTATGATCTGCACAGGCAATTGCTTGCTTCTTAATGGCTGCTTCCTCTGGATCTGGTGTTGTCAGATTACCATTGTGATCAATTCCATTAGTTCCAATAAAGCTGGCAGCAAAGTTCATGCTCTGCAATTGTTCAATCGCAAATTGCCCAATCACAGCATGAGTATCTTCTTTAATCTTGCCACCCAAAAGCATGGTGTTAATGCCGTGCCCAACAGCACTTAGTGCTGTTTCAATTCCATTAGTGACAATGGTTATACCTGCTACATTAGCAAGAAATGGGACCATTTCATAAGCAGTTGTACCTGCATCGATAAAAAGATAATCATTTTCATGCACGTAATGCTCAACCGCATAGCGTGCAATTCGAACCTTATCATCGTGATTCATTGTGAAGCGAATATGCTGCGAAACATCATGAGCAAGTTTCTTAACCGACTGTGCACCACCATGAACTCTTCGAACTAAACCTTTTTCTTCCATTCGAATTAGGTCTCGCCGAATCGTCGACTCTGACGTTGCCGTCAGTTTGGACAAGTCGCAAACACGACATAGTTCATGTTGATTAACATAGTTTTCAATCAGCTTTTGACGTTCCTGTGTTAGCATCTTCCCTCACCTCCGAAGAGTATTTTATGCGCGTTTCCATTCAAAATCAATCATTTTTACTCAAAATCATTCACTTTTATGCAAAAACAAGCAGCCTATTCTTAACTCCTAACCTTAAAGACAACAAAAAAAGCTGTACGCTATTAGCATCACAGCTTTCTTTTCACTATTTACGTAATTCTTTTTGCGCAGACGGCAAAATAAATGAGCAAACAAACCCAATAATTGCAAAAATTAACATCATGATAAAGCCTAAGCGATAGCCATTATCCAACCTTATTGCTTCGCTTACACCGCTGCTAGTTGCTCCTAATGTTATAACTAGCATCGCCAAAGCAGTCCCAAGTGAACCACCTATTTGTCTAATGGTTGATGAAACAGCATTCGCATGAGCTGTCATATTTGTATCCACTTGATTAATTCCAGCAGTAAAAGTAGTCATCATGGTAAAAGAAATACCAATCATTCTTAGCGCATAGCATAAACTAATTAAAACTAGACTTGTTTTAGTGTTGAAAATCAGCATTGGTAGAGTACCTAACAGCAACATCCCAAAGCCAAACAAAGACAGTTTTTTAATGCCAAATTTATCATATAAAGTACCTGAAATCGGATTGCAGATAATCATTATTAAGGCTCCAGGCATCATTACTAAGCCAGAAGTTAATGCAGTTTCCGCACGCGTTGTTTGTAAATACAATGGCAAAACCAGCTCTATTCCTACCATTGAAATGTTACTAATTGTGCTAAGCAATGTACACAGATCAAAGCCTGAATTTTTCAAGACTCTGATATCTAATAAAGGTTTAGACATCTTCAACTGGCGACGACAAAATAGCCAAATAATTACAATACCAATAATAAAAATCAAAGTTAAAGTTACGGTGATTTTACCAGTATTACCTATTTCTGACAGTGCATACAAGATCAACCCAAATCCTACAATTGATTCCAGAAAAGAAACCACATCGACTGAGCTTAAATGAGCAACAGTGATATTTTGAATTGTAAAAAAGGCAAGTACACATACTAAAGCACTGGCAAAGCTTAAAATTATAAATAGCATTTGCCATTCTGCGTATTTCAAAATCAAGCCTGAAATGGTTGGTCCAACGGCCGGTCCAAAACCAATTACCAATCCAGTGATTCCCATTGCCATTCCACGCTTTTCTGGTGGAAACAGAATTAAAATGACATTTTGAATAAATGGCATCAGTCCTCCCGCGGCAATGGCTTCAATAATGCGCCCTAATAGCAAAGTTTCAAAATTTGGCGCAAACAGACAAACTAACGAGCCAGCAAAAAAGATTGCCATCATAGTTAAAAAATTGTTTTTGAGACTAAATGACTCAAAAATCCAAGCCGAAATCGGAATCATTAACCCAACTACCAATAAATATGCCGTGGTTAACCATTGAGCTGTTGCCTGTCCCACGTTAAACGACTTCATGATTGACGGTAATGCATTATTTAAAAAAGTTTCAGCCAATAATGAAACAAAGGCACCGAACAGCAGTACAGCCATCATCAGCGCTCTTTTTTTACCAGAAATTTCTTTCACTTCTTTTTCCATTTTTTCTCCCTTTTACAATATGTAGCAAGCTACATTTAATAGAAATAAAGCATGACTTTACTTAAAACCTTCAATTATTTGATCGAGAAAAGCTTCAAACTGCTCAACTTCAACGGCTGATGAACCTTGTGTGATTTGTTCATTAGTGTTATCAAGAATTGCATGAATTTTGTTAATGTTCTTATCAACAAGAGCAAAGCCCTTGTCAGATAATTGCAAAACTATTTGACGTTGGTCAGTTTCAAGGCGGGTTGTATAAATCAAACCATTCTCTTCCAAGCGTCGCACAATTCCTCTGATTGTTGGATGACTTAGCACAAACATATCTGCTATCTCTTTTTGTGTCACCGTTCTATCTTTGGCATCATACAGAAAAACCATTAACGATATCTGTGCACCAGTTAAAGAATAGTCCTTGAACATTTCTCCAAACTGATTATTTAGTTGTTTTTCAATTAATGTATTCGCAGCTTTGATTTTAGGACCAATTCGGTTTAAATATACGTTCATGATTTCCCTCACTTCATTTGTGTAGTATACTACACAAAATTATTTTTGCAATTGAAGATAGGAATTTTACGTATCACTGTAAGTGATTTCAGAATAATTTTCATATTTTCATTTGTGCTACAATGAAAACATTGTAATTTAGCATTTAGAAAGGTTATGCATTTAGTAATGGACGAAAATAGCACAAGTCAAGAAGAGCATCATATATCTGGCCATCATCATATGAGAATTCACTGGAAAGAATTCTTTAAAAGTCCAGATGATACTTTAATAAAGGATACAACGCTAGTGGAAAAGGGTTCGCTAGTTGGACGAATTGGACTGATGCTACTGGAATGTGGAACAGGAGCATGGCGCGTGCGCGATTCAATGAACACGATCTCACGGGCACTGGACATCACCTGTTCTGCCGACATTGGACTGCTGACTATTAGCTACACCTGCTTTGACGTTGATAACAAGTCATATTCCCAAACCCTATCTTTGCCTTCTACTGGCGTCAACATGAACAAACTCAATAAATTAGAAGATTTCGTACGCCGCTTTGAAACAGAAAACGAATATTGGACAATTGGGGGCGTTCATCATGAACTTAATCAAATTGAACGTCATACGCAAACCTACCCTATTGCTATTTCTGCTTTAAGTGCAGGCATCGCTTGTGCTAGTTTTATTTTTCTACTCGGCGGCGGACTGCCAGAAATGATTTGTACTTTCTTTGGTGCAGTTATTGGTAATTACTTACGTGAATACATGGGAAAAAAGAAAATAACTTTAGTTGCTAAAATTGCAGCTGGAGTTGCAGTTTCGTGTGCTGTTTACTTCCTATGTTTTAAACTGGGACAGTTATGCTTCGGCTGGAGTTACAGCCATGCTTATGGCTATATCGGGGCTATGCTCTATGTTATTCCCGGTTTTCCATTTATTACTTCAGGACTTGATATGTCAAAACTAGACATGCGGTCTGGGCTTGAGCGATTAGCCTACGCCATTTTGACTATTTTGATTGCAACTATGGTAGGTTGGGGCATGGCAACAGCCTTAAGTTTAAAGCCTGGCTCTATTCCTGAATTGCAACTTAATCCACTTGCACTAACCATTTTTAGACTAATCGCTAGCTTCTGCGGTGTTTATGGCTTCTCAATCATGTTTAATGCCAAGCCGTCGATGGCAGCAGTTGCAGCAATTATCGGCGCATTTTCTAACACTTTACGTCTAAATTTAGTTGAGTTTAATCATTTACCAGCTGCCTTAGCAGCCTTTATTGGTGCACTGATTGCCGGCTTAATCGCTAGCTTCGTCCGTGATAAAGTTGGGTTCCCGCGAATCGCCATTACCGTTCCGGCAATTGTTATCATGGTTCCAGGGCTCTACATGTATCGAGCAGTTTTCAACTTTGGTGTAACTAATATTAATATCGGAGCATATTGGATCATGAATGCTCTAATGATTATTAATGCTTTGCCAATTGGATTATTAACTGCCCGAATCCTAACTGATCCAAAATGGCGTCATGCGGATTAGTATTTAAAACCTGAAATTTTGTAAAACCAGCTGATAAGAGCTGGTTTTTTCTTTTCTTCTTTTTAATCAAAAGCGTACTTTATAAAAATAAATCAACAAAATAGTTCGGATAAATTATATTTATGAGCTCATTTTTATGTTAAAATTTAAATACATTATATATAAAGTGAACATTATTTTCAGGAGGAATAAAATGAGTTCAACTGTGACGCCAGAATTTACTCGCGGTTTGCCTAAGGCAGAATTGCACTTGCATATTGAAGGTACACTAGAACCAGAACTAAAGTTAAAGCTGGCTAAACGCAACAATGTTGATATTGGACAAGAAACTATTGAAGACGTCCAAAAAACATATGATTACCATGATTTAGCATCGTTTTTAGCTGTTTACTATCCAGCTATGAATGTTTTACAAACCGAAGAAGATTTTTATGACTTAGCTTGGGCATATTTGACCAAGGCCGCGGCTAACAACGTTCGCCACGTTGAAATATTTTTCGATCCTCAAGCTCATACCAGCCGTGGTATTCCTTTTGAGACGGTTATCAATGGCTTATATCAAGCAACGATTGACGCCCGTGCGTTAAACGTTGATGCTCACTTAATCATGTGCTTTTTACGTGATTTTTCTAAAGAATCTGCACGCCTTGCCTTGCAAGAAGGTTTGAAATATCGCGGTAAGATTATCGGGGTTGGGCTTGACTCAGATGAACATAATAATCCACCACTAAAATTTGCACGTCAATTTGAAGATGCTGCTGCAGCAGGACTTCACTTGACTACTCACTGTGATATTGACCAAAAAGATTCCATTGAGCACATTCGACAAGCACTAGAAATTATGGAAGTTGAGCGTCTTGACCACGGAACAAACATTGTTGAAGATCCTGATTTAGTCGAATTAGTCGCTAAAAGGCAAATTGGTTTGACCTCATGCCCTCTATCAAATGGTTTTGTTTCTCCAGAAATGAAGGGCGAAGAAATAATTTCTCTTTTAAAAGCAGGAGTTAAAATATCAATTAATTCGGACGATCCTGCCTACTTCAAAGGCTACATCAGTGATAATTATTATGCACTTGCACAAAAGTATCAATTATCGCAAGAACAAGTTGTTCAATTAGCCAAAAACTCTTTTGAATCTTCTTGGATTAGCCAAAAGCAAAAAGAACTCTACTTAGCAGAAATTGATTCCTATGTTGCTAAGTTTAGTAAATAAAAATCAGAACCAATAAAAAACAACTTCCATTTTTTGGAAGTTGTTTTTTTTGGAGAGAATATAGAATTAAAACTAACTTATGTTTACGCCTTATCTGCAATTGCTTTAACTGCATTTCTACCAGAGAAAATACAGTATCCAGCATGTGTTCCTGGAACGTTAACACCGTATGTATCGCCATAGAGAACTGCGGAACCATCACTACCAATTGCATATAGTCCTTCAATTGGTCTGCCTTTAGTATCTAGAACTTCATTATCTGTGTTAACTCTTAAGCCGTCACCAGTTGTGTAGGCTCCAACACCTAATTCAATTGCATAAAATGGACCATTGCCATCAACAGGTAATAGATATTTAGCAGGTTTATGGAAATCCGTGTCTTCACCGTTTGCTGCCATTTCATTGTAATGTTTTACATATGAAACCAGATTTGGCGTATCGATTTCTTCAGCTAGTTCTTCAAGTGTATTAGCTTTGTGTAAGTACTCACGACCATCTTTTTCAGCCTGCTCTATATCATCACGCAAGGTTGGATAGCGATCTTCTGGTACAAATGGCTTCATTGACCTTGGATAGGACTTATCGGTAAAATCGTCCAGAATTTTTTGGCTGAAGACGCAGAAGACACGCTCTTGACGGTTCATTGCGTTACCTTCGTTAGCCCAGTTAACTACTGCAGCACTTTCATCAACAAAACGTTCACCTAATTCATTAACCCACATTTGTGGTTGATCACAAACTGAGCTCCAAATTGCTGTGCCCCATAACTTAAATGATGGAACTGTGCGATCTTTTAGCTGGCCACCAAACATCATTGACATCCCTGTAAAGAATTGCTTAGCACCAAGTTGCCAAGCCAATTTCAAGCCATCACCTGTGCTCTTGCCTGAATTTACTGGAATAACATTATCAGGGTTTTGATGTGGTGTTTGTTCCATTAACCCTAAATTGTTCAAGTAGCCACCAGTTGCTAACACAACATTTTTAGCTTTAACAACAGTATCGGTATTATCTTCAACATTAGTCAAAGTCACTTCAAAGGAACCACTCTTAGTTTTTTGAAGATCAGTAACTCTAGTTAATGTCTTGATTTCGACACCGTTTTCTTTGGCATATGGCTCTAAACCATTATGAATTGCATCATGACCTTTGCCCTCAAACAAATGCCATGTTTTAGCGCCATCACCAAGTCCGGCAACCATCGCAATTTTGGCACCATGGTCTTCAAGCCAGGAAACATTAGTACCAGCTTGATCAATGTACTTTTGCCACATTTTGCCGTCAGCCTTGTAGTGCGAATAGGTTAACTCTTCTTTTAAAAGTTCTTCTTTATCAAGTACAGAGTTGTCCTTTTGTTGCAAAGCCGAATCGGCAGCAAAAACACCTTCAACATAGTTACCAGTACCACCGGTTGTCTTGCCTTTTTCAACTAACAGCGTTTTTAAGCCTTGTTCACCCGCTTCAGCAGCTGCTGCAAAGCCTGCCAGTCCAGCACCAGCAATTATTACATCATATTTTTCTTCAGCCATCACTATTCTCCTTTTTGGCTAATAATTACTTACCAGCTTTTGCTGTCTCAGCAGCATCAATTCCTGCCAGTCGGCCAGAAATGTAAGCAAATCCCAAGGTGCCGCCTTCGAAATCTACGTAAGCTTTACCATACATTCCAGACGCATCAGCACCAGCAACATACAAGTTCGGTACGGGTTCACCATCTGGAGCAAGTGCATGCATTTTTTCGTCAATTGTTGCACCACCGAGTGTACCTAAGTTACGGGCAATAAATTTAACGGCATAAAATGGACCTTGTTCTACTGGAATCATGCGCTTAGTATCAGAGAAGAACAGATCATCCTCGCCCTTCTTTTTAGCGTTATTATACTGATCTACTGCATCTTGCAAGTTTTTTTCGTTAACTCCCATTCTTTTGGCCAATTCTTTAATAGTCTTTCCAATAAAGACCACATTGGTTGAAGACAATTTATCCAAAAGTGTCGTAAAATCAACTTTTTCATGCTCACGCTTGATTGCTTCGTCAGTGTCAGTAGGGAAATTGAATTCCATATAGAATTCACGGTGATCTTTCCATTTGCCATAGTGATCTTCGATTGCTACTGTTCCGCCTTCTTTGATCTTATCAAGCATTGCTTGATCCAAAACAACGAATTCGGTTTGTTGTGGTTGCTCTGACAATTCAGCTCCGTGAACTGCAAAGTCGAGTGCATGAGTTTCACTGGCATAACGTTGGCCACGATTGTTAACACGTAAGTTAGGGAAATCAGCTAAAGCATTGATTGGCATCCAATTAGGACCAACAATTTTAGCCATTTCACCAATATCTTCATCACTAAAAGTTTGCCAGAAGTAATGCGTAGAACCATTAATATGGTGGGCAGTTCCGGCATCCCATGCCATGTTTAAGCCATCACCAGTATTTTGTAAAACCTGGCCTTGTGTACTTACATCGCCCAAGTACTCCTTACGCATTTTTGTATTACCACCAAAGCCACCAGTAGCAATGATTACCTTCTTAGCATTAACATGTAAAACTTGATCATCGCCTTGTGCGACAACACCAGTAACATTGCCATTCTCGTCTTGCAATAGTCTCTGACCGGCAAAACCAAAGTACATTTGGCCGCCTAAAGACTTAAACTTTTCGATTAATTTAGTGACAGCTTTTGTACCGCCCTCTTGGTAACCATGCAATGTAGCAGGCATGCCGATATGGTCATAGCTACCGCCCGTTCCGGCATCTACTAACTTCATGATTGCGCCATTTTCGTTTAACCAATCAACTGTCTTACCAGATTCATCAATAATGCGACGAACTAAAATTGAGTTCATATAACCTTGAGAAGCGTCCATGTATTCGTCATAGAGCCACTTCTTAGACACAACCGCATTCTTTTCTTTCTGTTGTTGACTATCACCAGCAAACATACCACCAGCAAAAGTACTTGCACCAAGAGGTGAAATCGTCTTTTCAATTAAAGCCACACTTGCACCATGTTGACGTGCAGCAAGAGCTGCAGCAACACCAGCACCGCCTGCTCCAACAACTGCTACATCAACATCCACTGTTTTTTTACCAGATGCGTTAGAATGCGAGCTATTCTCTTTTAAAGCAGCAAAATCAACTTGTGCTTTGCCTAAAGCTTCTTTTACACCTTCGATAATTCCACGTGAAGTTTCAGAAGCGCCTGAAACAACGTCAACATCAACTGATTGATGGTCAACAATTTTTTGCGCCATTTTCTTAAAGGCATTATCTGCCAAGCTATCAGGTGCATATTTATCTAATGGTTTTACATTAACTATTTTGTCAGAGCCAACTTCAACCTCAAGGTTAATTTCGCTCTCTTTGCCTTGACCCGAACCTGTATATTTACCAGGTATCTTTGTAATTTCCTTTGTCATAAGAATTATTCCTTTCTAAGCCATAACCTTTAATGTAATCTATTCGTGCTCACGAGCAGCATTTGGATCCGGTAAAATTGCTAGCACGATTACTTGAATCATGAAAACAACACCTTGAATAATAAAAGTTAACGCATAATTTGCACCGGCAATTGCTGAAATAATAACCGGAACTCCATATGAAAGAAGTAATGAAACAGTACCTACTAAACCGCCGGCACTACCAGCATTTTTAGGTCCAATTTCAGGGAATGTGATAGGCATTGCTTGCATGATAGGTCCGGTCATGGCACCAAACACACCACCGAGTATCAAAGCAATTGTTAGTGGCATTCCTAAAGGAATGTACCAAGTAACTGCCATTAATAAACCTCCTAAGATTGTAATAAGAATCATTAATGGTTTTGCCTTTTTAGCTTTATTAATAATTGCAGGTCCAAATAATGAACCACATAAGCTACCGATTGTAGCTACAGCCGCAACTGCACCAGCTTGAGCAGGACTCATACCTCTAGCGGCAAAAGCCTGTGGCATAATGCTTGAAAAGGCCTCACTAGAACCCATTCCGAAGCCAACAGCCAAAGCAACATACCAAGTTTTCTTACTGTGAGCAGCAGCTTTAAAGAATTCGAGTGAAGACTCAGCCTTTCCATCTTCCACTTGTGGTTGAGGAATTTCTTCTCCTTCTGGAGTATCTTTTACAAAAATCATCCAACAAACTGCTAAAACTAATAAAACAGTAGATGAAAAAGTATATGCTATTTGAACGCTTGGGAACATTGAGCTGGTAGCTTGGGAAAGCATGATACCAACACTGGCTGAGGCAAAGAAAACACCCATAGCAGTATTAGTATCTTGTTTGAACCAAGTACCGAAAATCTTTAAAGTGTTCGCGTTTAACAGTGCCATGTAAACACCAAATAATAGCAACATAATCATTAATGTAACGAAGTTGGTCGCAATTAAACGGCCATATGCGCCTATTACTGAAATAACTAATCCAATCGAAACAATCTTTTTTGCACCAAATTTATCTGCAAGTGATCCTGCAGGAATACTCAAGAAAACCGCAATTAACATTGGTGCCATTACTAAACTCTGCAGTTGTGCTGGTGAAATATGCAAAGCTGGCATAATTTGAACGGCTAAAGCAGAAATTTGAAATTGAATGTAACTGCTTGTTGCATCAAGCAAAGCAGCAATTGCCAAAATTACCCACCGATAACTCGAAAGCTTCGGTAATTGTTTTTCTTCCATGATACTTTAACTCCTTTTTGATAAAAACTAATTTTCAGCTGCATTTTGACCAGCTAGTCTGCCGAAAGTCTGAGCGTGACTGCAAGTAAGGCCAGGAACCCGGTCAGGATAACTACCCCAGAAGAAACCACCACTTGCATTACCAGCTGCATAAAGATGTGGAATTGGTTTGCCTTTTTTATCGATAACTTCCATCTTGGTATTGATGCGTAATCCATCAAGTGTTGCGAGAAGGCGACCGCCCATAATGACACCGTAATATGGTGCCTTATCAACTGGGAATAATCTGAACTTTTCTTTACCAAAGTCTGTATCTTCGCCTTGCTCACACATTTCGTTATAGCGTTTAACAGTTGCAACCAAGTTTTCTTTTGGTAATTCCAGTTTTTCAGCTAATTCCTCAATTGTGTCGGCTTTCTGAATCATGCCATCATCAATTCTGCGCTTAATTTCTTCTTTGTTTTCCTCAGTATTGTAAATACCAGGCCAACCCAAACGTGAACAGCCCTGGGTATCAAATTGAGCCAAATGATCCATTGTGTCTTCTGACCAAATTTGTGCTTCCAAGTAACCAGGCTGCTTAGCCATTGCATTAACATCAAATTGATAAGGAACACTTTCGTTGCCAAAACGTTCACCATTAAGGTTTACTTTCAGTAACGGATAGGCGCCCATCCAGAAGTATCCTGGATCTTTAAAGTCGATTTGATAGTGTTCTTCTGCATTAGTGCCAACTGGTACAGCACCACGATCAAAAATAATTTCAGCTGGTTCTTCATCACGAGCAGCTCCCACTTTAAGACCAGCAAGAATACCTGAACCATCATCACGAGGTCCATCTGAATAAACATTTTTCTTGTAGCCAAGTGGATCCCACTTTTTCATTAATTCGACGTTTCCACCATAACCACCTGTACAGATAATGACTCCTTTATTGGCATGGTATTCAGTTTTTTCACCACTAGAACGATCACTTGTAATGACGCCGGTAACAGCACCACTACCATCCGTTACTAATTCTTCAAGCTTAGTATTATATTTAAGCGTTACTCCGAGCTCTTTAATCTTATCAATCATCCAATCACCATAATGAGCCCAACCATTATCAGGGGTTGCGATTGCCAATTCGGTGTTAAACGCGGTGTTAACAATCGTTTCATAATGAGCGTCAGATTGCGGTCTTAAGATTCCACCATTAGGCTTTAAAATGTTATCTTCCAGCCAGTTAGCTGTTTCATCCGTGTGATTAGCCCAAGTCCATAACAAACGTTCATCAACATTATCTTGGAAAAACAAGGTTAAGAAGTTCATCAGTTTAGCTTTATCAACTTTAATGCCGGCTCTTCTTTGTGCATTACTATCTAGTGCTGCAAAGAATGAGCGGTAGAGAAATTGGGAACTCCCTTGTTTATCAATTAACAGGACTTTAGCACCCTTTTCGGCTGCTGCACATGCTGCCATTCCCCCGGCATTGCTTGCTCCTGCAATAATAACGTCATAAGTATTGTCCATTTTTTATCCCTCACTTTTAAAGCAATTCTTCTAACCGCTTTCATCATACTGCTAATCAAGTGAATCTCTGCACCATCTTTAGAATTGAAGATTACTAAATGGAATGCTCAACTATTTTAGAATTTAGTTGTCATCAAAAAAGCACTTATATTTCAACGTTTTAAGATTAAATACAAGTGCTATTTAAAATTTATATATTTGTGAGTTACTTATTTATATTTACTTGTGAATACTCTTTAACTGCATTCTCCAGTGTCTTTAATACTTCTTCCAAAACTGATTTATTCGAAAAAGAGTCCATATACGCAATTCCATAAGGAGAAATATCGTGATAATCAATCGGAACATAAGTAATGCCCTCAGACTGTGAATCAGCAATAAAATTAGGCAAAATACCATAACCCCAGCCCCCACGCACATAGATATCCATTGCGAGAAAGTCTTGGACAAATTTAATATGCTCCATTCCCAAACTATTAATTAGGGTAGTTTGAAAGTTCATTTGAACATTCAATGAGCTGTTAGGATCTAGCAGAAAAATATTTTTGTCTTTTAAATCAGCCATTGTAACTAACTTCTTTTGGGCAAGTTCAGAATCTTGCGGGCATGCAATAACCACTTTTCCCGTAATCAGTGGCTCAAATAAAACGTCATCAACAATATCAACGTCGTCGCGCGCAATCGCACAAATATCAACGTGATGGTTTAATAATTCGCCAATCGAATTATTAAGAACAAAGACAAATTGGACATTAATATTGCTGCCCGATTCACGAAGCTTGCGCAAAAAAATTGGTAAAATTTTTTGCTCTAAGGGTGTGTCGCAAACCCCAATTCGTAGCAACGTTTCTGGATCATTTTTCTTATTTTGCAAATACGCTACCGTATAATCCATGTCATCAACAACATTGCGTGCAACACGGTAAAAGTACTTACCGGCATTGGTCAGTGAAATACGGTGGTGTGCACGATTAATTAATGTCACACCAATTGTGTCCTCAAGATCCTTGATATTTTTTGAGACCGCAGATTGAGAAAAATTGAGTCGCTCTGCAGCAATTGTAAAGCTTGAATTATCCACTGCTTTAATAAAACAGCGCAATTGAGTAAAGTTCATTTTCCTGTCCATTCAATTAATATAAGTTATTGGATTGGTATTAAAGTAATTGTACAGAAAAAGACCATCCTAACAAATGGCCTTTTCATTTTTGAATTATTTATCGATTTTACTTAATGCGTCATTAACCGCATCTTTTAGTCCGCGACTTGTGCTTGAAGCACCAGAAACTGCATCAACATCAACTTTATTTTGCTTAACCATTTCTTCAGGTAATGTCTTGACTGCCTTTAAGCCGTAGTCTTCGGATTCTGCTTGCTTTAGAACTTCAATCTTCTTCAAGTTCTTGTCTTTGTCCGCAGTAACACGAACGACGATTTCGCCGCCCATACCACCGTTTGTTCTACCAATATATTGATCTTTACCGGTTTCAAAAGTTTCATGGTTAAGGTCAGAAGTTAAGTGAACATCATGACTAGAAGCACCAGTTGCTGCATCAACAGTAACATCGTCTTTAGCCTTAGCAGCATTTTCACCAGCAATCTTACCCCAAATCAAGCACTCAGCAATGTTGTTACCACCTTGATATTGGTTTGCACAAATACCACCAAATTCACCAGCTGAATATAGATGTGGAATTGGTTGACCCTTAGTATCCAAAATTTCAGCTTGAGCATTTCTTCTTGCACCACCTTGGGTGTTAAGCATTGTCTGCTCCATTTGAATAGCATAAATTGGGCCATCAGCAAACACACGCATAGTCTTTGGATCACGACGGAACTCAGGATCATCACCAGTTTGAGCAGCTTTGTTGAAGCGTTCCAATGAATCTTTCAAAATAGCAGGATCTACCTTAATCTTATCTGCTAGTTCTTCTACAGAGTCGGCCTTAACTACATTTTCCTTGTATACTGGATAACTACCAATAATTGGGTCTGCATCCAATTCTGCCTTTTTAGCTTCATCAAAAATTAAGTATGGGTGTTCCTGATTAATTGGCACTTTCCATTGACCGTGATTCTTAATGTGACCATGACGGTTTTCTTCAGCTTCATCGAAGTATCTTGTACCATCATCACCAATAACAAATGAACTACCATGAGCAACAGCAATATTTTGTGCACCAAGCATCAAACGACCACGTTCACCCTTTGGTACTGCAAAAGCCATTCCGTGAAGTAAGCCAAGTGATTCAAAGTTGTGCATGTGCCAGAAGTCTGCACCAACTTGTTCAGCCATCTTAATACCGTCACCTTTGTTATAAAGAGTACCCAAAGGTGCTAATCTCTTGGCGCCAAGATAATCTTCAACCATGGTTTGGTTATTTTCAAAACCACCGGTTGTCATTACCACACCATTTTTAGCTTGAACCTTAAGCAGTTTACCTTCGCGTTCAATTAAAACCCCTTCAATCTTACGAGTCTCAGGGTCTTGAATCAATTCCTTAGCAGGTGTGCTGTACATAACATCAATATTGTCCTTACGTTCAACTACTTTTGCTCTTAGGATTTTCCATAAAGCTGCGTCAAACCAAGATTCGCGAACAGTTGTGAAATCATAGGATTCTGATCCTTCAAATTCAGGAAATTCTTCGTAGGCATGATGCAAACGTTCAGGTGCGTATTGCTTTGCACTGCATGGCTTTACACCTAAATATTTTGTGACGTAGTTTGGTGTGTTAACCATCCCTTTAACGTAAGTATCAATCATCTCTTCATCAAGTGACATTGGTGCAGTCAAGTTCTTGTAGTACTTCTTTAACTCATCAAAATCATTACCAGTTCCGATTAATTGGGCTGAATAACGTGTGTTGCCTCCTTCATGACCTTCTGGTGCTGCATCAACAAGCAGTACTTTTGAGCCACTATCAGCTGCAAAACGAGCAGCAGTTGCACCAGCACCACCAAAGCCTAGTACAACAACATCGTAATTAGCATCCCATTTAGTATCTTTTTGATAAATCATGATTCTATCCTTCTTCTTTTTTGTAATCACTTTCATTAATAAGTTAATTTTATCACTAATATTACTTTTGGAATGATTAATTTTAAAAATTGTCCTAATTATTTAAACAAAAAGCACTTTTGTCATTTGTTCCGTAAATCACATAGACTCTTTTTAATGAGCTTAAATCAGAAATTTTGTCATAAATTGTATTTATATTTTTCAATTTATAACTATGCAAAAAAGAAGGAAGTTACCTTCCTTCTTTTTACCAAGATATTTTTATATTCATCTAAGCGAAACTCAATGTTAGTTATTGAGATATTTCTTTAATTCCTCACCCTTAAGTCCGGCGCTAAGACCAACTAGCAGTTTGATTCTAGCTTTTGGTCCGGTTAATCCACGACAGAAAATGATGCCCATTTTAGCAAGATTAACGCCGCCGCCCTCGTAGTCGTAAACTGGTTCAGCAATACCATTAAAGCAGCGTGATACTAAAACTAGCGGGATATTGTGGTCAATTAAAGATTGCAGTTCAGGCAAAGTCTCTGGTGGCATGTTTCCGGCACCCAAAGCTTCAATCACAATGCCGTTAGTTTCCGGCTTGTTTAATGCGTGAAGTAGCTCAGTGCCCATTCCAGCGTACGCTTTAACCAAATAAACATTTGAGACAACATGATCAATTGGTTCATGCGCTTGTGGCTTAATTGTTTGAACGTAATTAACATGCCCTTCAGAAACAATTCCAATTGGACCAAAAGTTGGTGTCCGGAAGGTTGCAACATTGGTGGTGTGGGTTTTGGTCACATAGCGAGCTGAATGAATCTCATCGTTCATTACCACTACTACACCTTTACCCACTGATTCAGGTGAACTTGCAACTGTAATTGCAGTTCTAAAGTTATATAAACCGTCGCTGCCCACTTCATTGGACGAGCGCATTGCACCAGTTACCACAACTGGCATTTTACTTGAAATGGTTAAGTCTAAAAAGATTGCTGTTTCTTCAAGCGTATCGGTACCATGGGTAACAACTGCACCAAAAAAGCCTTCTGCTTCGGCACGACGAATTCGTAAAGAAAGTTCAAGCATTCTTTGGGGAGTCATATGCGGTGACGGTACATTAAAAATTTCTTCCGTTACTAATTCAACTTCGCCTTTATTCTCTAGCTGAATGGCAGTAAGTGGATTTTGGTCATTCGGTTTAATATTACCATCTGCATCTTCAGACATTGAAATAGTCCCACCAGTATGCAAAATCAGAATTTTCTTTGTCATATTCGTCTCTCCTAGCTATAAGCGGTTAAGCCAATTCTAACATTTATACGGCCAGGATTGAAATGATTAAAACGGAATTTTTACGCCCTAATTAGAGACTCTTTTTTCTAATTATTCGCCGTAGACTTCTTTGGCCAAATCAAAGGCAGTCCATGCATTGGGCCAGCCACAATAAAAGGCTAGATGAGTAATTAATTCCACCATTTCTTCTTTAGTCACGCCATTAGTTTTTGCAATAGCCATGTGCGATTTTAATTGTGGATATGCCCCTTTTGCCATCAAAGCAGCACAAGTAATCAGGCTGCGATCACGTGCTGGCAACTGCTTTTCACGAGACCAAACTTCACCAAATAAAACATCATCATTTAATTCTGCAAATTTAGGAGCAAATTTGCCTAAATTATCATGGCCTGCTGTTTGCTTTTTCATAATTGGTTCTCCAATCCTTGATAATATTCATCTGTCACGGGTTCTAGCCACTCTGGCGTTCCCGCTGTAATTGCAAGGTGCGCAAACCAACTATCTTTAGTAGCACCGTGCCAATGCTTGACCCCATCGTGAACTACCACTACATCCCCAGGATGTAATTTCTGTGCTGGCTTATTCTCTTCTTGATACCAGCCCTCACCCGCAGTTGCAATTAAAATCTGGAAACCATTGTTGTGCTTATGCCAATTGTTACGGCATCCCGGCTCAAAACTAACATTTGAAACACCAACATTTAATGCAGGATCTGCAACTAAATTCTCTAAGTAACTTTGACCAATGAAATATTTTTGATATGCTTCATTCTTTTCGCCTAAAGAAAACAAACCTTTTTTGACGCTTTCTTCATTATTTGTCATTCTTGGTCTCTCCAATCTGTTTTAGATAAGCTGCAAAAGTTTCATTATCGGCAATGCGATGATCTTGCTTTGCCTGGTACCAGTCGATTTTTTGCCCAAGCACTTTCATATTGCTCTTCAGCTCTAGCAATTTTTCCTCAGCACTAGTTTGAACTTCTTTTAATAAAGCTAGTCGCTGTGGAATAGTTGCATCCCCTTGGGCACGCAGCAGGATGTACTCTTTTAATTGCGGAATTGTCATTCCAGTACCTTTTAGATGTAAAACAAACTCAAGCCAGCTGAGGTCATCATCTGTATAGTAACGTTGCCCAGCTTTATCTCTTTTGGGAACAAGTAATTCTTCTTGCTCGTAGTAGCGTAAAGTAGATGGTGTCAAATGCGTCAATTCACTGAATTGACCAATACGATAATGTTCTTTTGCAGTCATCATTACTCCTAATTAACCTATTATTTTTAACAACTTTACGATATTCCTTCAAGTGCACTTTAAGTCAAGTGCTTTTTAATTTTTACGTTTTATTTTTTATTTTAAAACTTTTATCTTTTACGTTTTATTTTTAAATTTTTATTTTTTGACTTTTAATGGGTATTTTTGCTTGCTAAAATTTTGACCGACTTGTAAAATGACCGTTGGTCATTATTAAAAAGGAGGCAATTATGCACGTCTTAACTCCTGAAGAAAAGCAAGCCAAAAAGCAGCTAATTGCAGCAGCTGCGAGCAAGCTTTTTCAAGAACATGATTTTAACGAAATCTCAATGGCACAAATTGCCAATGAATCTGGCGTAGCCAAAGGTACATTATTTAACTACTTTAAAACCAAAGAAAATATTTTTATGTACCTTCTTTTATCCGGCTACCAAAACTATTTAAAAGAGGTCTTATTCGACTGGCAAAATGGTCCCCAAATTACTACTTGGGACCAACTTATTGCTTTTTTATTAAAGCAAAATCACTATTTAATTCACGAAAAGGCTGATTTACTGCGGCTTAATGCACTGCGCGCACCCATCTTGGAAGCAGCTGCTGACCGTGAACAGACGCTTGCCGGAAGAGCTGCTCTCTACCAAATCAGTCAAGAACTTGGTCAGGCAATTGCAAATAGTATTACAGAATTATCGGCTAAAAAAGCTAGCCATATTTTTGTAATTCAAAGTGCAATTATTAGCGGCTTAATGAATATGATGAATCTTGATGAATTTCATCATGACCAACTGCCGGTGGATTTTAAAGAATTTCAAATTGATTTAGAAACAGAAGCAAACCAACTGCTCGAGTTTTATCTACAAGGATTGCAAAAAGAATTGGAGAGATAATTGAAAATGAAAACTGCAAATATCCGTAATTTTGCCATTATTGCTCACATTGATCACGGTAAATCTACTCTTGCCGATCGAATAATGGAGCAAACTGAAACAGTGAGCGAGCGCGAACTTAGTGCCCAATTATTAGACAGCATGGAAGTTGAGCAAGCGCATGGTGTAACTGTCAAATCGCGTTCTGTGCGTAACTTTTATCATGGCGATGATGGTCAGGAATATGAATATAATTTGATTGATACACCTGGACACGTTGATTTTTCTTACGAAGTTTCAAAAAGTCTTGCCGCCAGTGACGGTGCGATTTTGCTTGTAGACGCCACTCAAGGTGTTCAAGCGCAAACAATCGCAAACCTGCGACTAGCAGTGAAGCATCACCTAACCATTATTCCGGTTATCAACAAAATTGATAGTTTATCCGCAGACGTTGCAGCAACTGAAAAGCAAATTCGCGCACTCCGTCCTGAATTTGAGGATTGCGCTATTTTGAAAATTTCTGCTAAAACAGGTAAAAATGTGCATGACGTTCTGGAAGCAATTTATCAAAAAATTCCTGCTCCAACTGGCGACCCCAAGGCTCCGCTCAAGGCACTCGTTTTTGACTCCCAATACGACCCATATCAAGGAATCATAGCTGAAGTAAGAATGATTGATGGTCAACTAACCAACCAGCAGAAATTGAAATTGATGAGTCAAGGTGAAACCTTTAATGCTCAAGCCGTTGGGATTTTTACACCTAATATGAAGCCCGTTGAAAAACTCAAAACTGGCGAAGTTGGGTACTTAGTTACCGGTCTAAAGGACGTGGCTGCTGTTCAAGTAGGTGAAACCCTAACTGATGCAGCTAATCCAACAGCACAAGCTTTTCCTAACTTTAAGCCAGCACAGTCAATGGTTTACGCTGGACTTTACCCTAAAGGCGATACCAGCTATGAAGCACTGAAGCAGGCCATCAGCAAGCTTGCACTTAATGATTCAGCTTTTCACTACACACCTGAGCAATCAGAAGCACTTGATGCAGGTTTCCGGTGTGGCTTTCTCGGAATTTTCCACTTACAAATTATTCAAGAACGTTTGCGTGACGAGTACCACGTTGAGGTGCTAACGACCGCCCCAAACGCTACTTACCACGTTTACTTAAAGTCACCAGATCCAAAGCAAGAATACCTGATAATCACTAATCCAGCTAAATTCCCTGACTTCTCAGAAATTGACTACGTGACTGAGTCTTATGTTAAAGCAGTAATCACCACGCCAGAAAGTTATCTTGGAGCCGTAATGAAGCTTTGCGACCAACATTTTGGTGAAATGGTTGACCTCGATAACCAACAAGATTTAGTCACATTAACCTATAAGCTACCTGTTTCGGAAATTGCCTATAACTTTTTCAACAGCTTAAAGTCAATTACACATGGTTACGCAACACTAGATACAGAATTTCTTGATTATGAACTTGTTGATGTGGTCAAAATTCAAATTCAGATTAACTACGCAGCCGTTGATGCACTCGACATCATTGTGCCACGCCAAAATGCGGATAAAATTGCACATAAACTGGTTGAAAAACTAAAATACACGGTGCCACGTCGTCTCTACCCGATGCCAGTTCAAGCAATGGTCGAAAACAAATCAATTGCTCGTGTGGACGTTCCTCCACTACGTAAAAATGCAGCTGTTAACGGTGAAAAGCGGAGCATTTCTAAAAAGCAACAACTATTGCGTCGGCAAAGTTTAAACAAGCGTCAAGCAGTCAAAAGTGATATTAAATTGCCTCAAAGTGTTTTCGATGCTGTCTTAAACCTTAATGAAGATGACTAAAAACTAACGAATAACCAGTAAAAAGTAAAAGAGCCCCTAATATTTAGACCTATAGTCTATTTATTAGAGGCTCTTTTTATAGCTGCATTTTTAGTAGAACTGATAATTAGTCTATCCAATTTATAGCTTCTTTTTTTATTGCTTTCCTTATTACTTTTTTTCGAAATAACTCTTTTAAGGAGCAATCAAACTCTTTTGCTTTTTTGTATTCTTCTTCGTTTACTTCATCTCTCGATTTATTTTTAGTCGAAACAGGACAGACTAAATGATGTGGATCAAGTAAAAAAACAATTAACCAATACTCTTCTTTTTCACTATTAATATTTTTCACATCGTATAAGGAAAAAGCTCTAAATTTTCCTTTACCTACCCCATCACTAACTTGAGTATACTCATTAGTTATATAAGATTCATATATAGCATATTTTTCAAGATCAATATTAAAGTCAATACAAGAACTAAATATCTCTTTGATTCTCTCTCCATTTTTCAAAGATAAGTTAATTAATTTCATCTTATTATTAACTATATCTGAATTACAAAAAAGATTTTCAAAGTTTATCCCTATCGAATCATTGTAATTTTCCATTGAGCCATAAATATAATTTGTAAAATAAAGATTTTCTATTTTTTTGCTATTTAAGCAGCAATGCAAAAAGGCTACTTTTGCTTTTATAGATTCAGCATTTAACGGAAATTCACTTTTTTTGACTGTTGAAGAAAAATCTAATCCATCAAACTGGGAATCATTTTTTATTTTGGAATTATCTGCTAAAAAGCTTAGACCATTGAGCTTTTTAGCTGCTTGGGACTTCTTATCTCCACTAAAAAGGCTCAAATTATTAACGAACTTATCTGAGCCTTTATACTTTTCCATTTTTACTCACCTATATAATTGATATAGTCCTGTTTTATTTGTTCACTATCAATCTTGCAGTGTTGTTTACCCTCATCATATGCATCTTTCCATGCTTTGTCTTTATGAGATCTCTGAACCAAACCAAAATCATTTACTTCATTAATTTGATCAACTAAATTATTAATAAATAATAAAACTTCTTTTTTTTCTGATTCACCAGTAGAAATTTTATCTTTGATCTCTTTTGAATTAAGTTCTTTGATTTCGTCGCCTTTATAAGCCGCATACACTTTATTTATTACTGGGCCATATCTCCATGCCTCAAAGTCAGGCTCAAATAGCTCTGGAGGATAAACACCGTCCTGAAGGTCAAATTCATTTTTATCATCAGAATCGTACTGAATATTTCCATATGTAGCTGAATAGAAAGCCCATAAAAAGTAAAGTGTTTTCTGAATTTTCAGTGGAGTTGGATTATCTAATCTATGCTCTAAATACCCAGCTAAATCTATTACACTATCAAAAACAAATTTTGACGTTTTTTCACTAGTAGTTTTAGCCATATGTACACACCTTCCCCTTAAGTTAAGACCAAGAAATCTAGATTTCTTGGTCTTAACTATAGCACTTTTTTGGTCTAAATCTAATATGATTTGCAGAAATTTATACAAAACTTATATATTGTCTAAATACAAAAAAACCACTTCGAAAATAATTTCGAAATGGCTTTTTAGTTCAAAGTTAAATTAGTCGTCTAACTTTTCTTTGTTAGTAACGTTTAATTTTTCATCGAATGTGTAAACTACTGGTTCACCAGTCTTCATTTCTAAGTTCATGATGTCTTCATCAGAAATGTTTTCAATGTACTTAGTTAAAGCACGAAGTGAGTTACCGTGAGCAGCGATGATAACGTTCTTACCAGCCAATAGGTCTGGTGCAATGTGATCTTCCCAGAATGGCATTACTCGTTCAAGACAAACCTTTAAGTTTTCAGTCCGAGGAATGATGTGTGGGTCAAGATCTGCATAACGACGGTCATGTACTTGACTAAACTCTGAATCATCTTCAAGCTTTGGTGGCAAAACATCGTATGAACGACGCCAAATGTGAACTTGTTCGTCACCATATTTTTCAGCAGTTGCTTCTTTGTTTAAGCCTTGTAAACCACCATAGTGACGTTCGTTAAGTCTCCATGATTTAGTTTCAGGAACCCAAAGTTGACCACTTTCTTCTAAAGCGAAGTGCAAAGTCTTGATTGCACGAGTCAAAACTGAGGTATAAGCTTGGTCAAATTTGAGGCCGTGCTCCTTAATTAACTTACCCGCATTCTTTGCTTCTTCTACACCTTTTTCTGACAAGTTAACATCAACCCAACCAGTGAACTTGTTTTCAAGGTTCCATTCACTTTGGCCGTGACGAATTAAAACTAATTTCGACATGAAAAAATATCTCCTTTGCAAATTAAAAGCTTCACTTACTATTTTACACATTTAAATTTTGTTTTCATAGGGTTTAGGGCTAAAAATCGTTTTTTAAATTTTTGATTTACGATACAATAGAGATATTAATGAATATAAGGAAAGAGAATATCTAACCAAGATGAAATTCAAAAAAGTATTGTTAAGTATAGGCGTTGTCGTTGCACTAATTTCTAGTGGTTGCTCTAAACAAAAAAAGCAAGCCGATCCAATTTTAACTAAAACGCAAGTCATTCAAAAATCACAGAAGTCCTTCAAGAGTGGTGAAGCAAAGCAAATTGTCAATTTGAAAACTGACACTTCTAGTCAAGTCGTTGCTTCCAACTATTCATTCGGTGGTGACCCAACCGTCTTCCACGTTAACTACCAAACAGAAGCTAAGGGTAAAACTCATAACATGGATGAATGGATTAGCAACACCGGTAATCTTTACATCAATGGTCAAAGCACATGGTATAAAACTGAAATTGAAAAAATGTCTGGTCACTCATATGCCGACGTTTTAGATGCAGTTTTAAACAACGAAATGTTAATGAATCCACCTAAGGGTTTAACTGATGCTTATAAGATGAAGCGTTCTGGTAAAACCTACACGTTAACAGCAAAAATCACTGATAAAAAGATCATGAAAGCTGCAGTTGCACCAATCTTTACAACTAATACCCAAAGTCCGCAGCAGCAAAAAATCTATCAGAAGTTAGCTAAAGTAGGCAAATTTGAAGACATGACCGTGAAGCTGGTAGTAAAAGGCACTAAGTTATCCACTTTCAGTTACACCGTTAACCTCAAAATTGGGAAGATGATGAAAATGAGTGCAGGGCAAAGTTATAGTAACTTTGGTCGCCACGACTTCCTGAAGGTTCCTAACAATGCGCTAGATGGTAAGCCTCTACCAAAAGAAAATAAGAAAAAGTAATTTAAATTTATAAAAAAGAGCACTATTTCTTGAAGAAATAGTGTTTTTTTATCGAAAAGAATAGACTAGACCAATTAATTACTGTAAAATCATGATTAAATTAAGATTAAACAAGGAGAAAAATTATGAAAACTAAAAAGGTTATTTCTAGTATATTATTAACCTTCACCTTCCTAGCAGGTGGGCTAAGTCAAACACACAGCGTTTCGGCTGCTCTTGATAAAGAACAAGCAGTATCAATTGTTAAAAAAGGTTCACCAGAAACCCAAAGTGCAGGTTTAGATGCTACTTTTGATGTAAAAGTTAACAAGGAAAAGCCAATTATATTCAAGATAAATAGTGAATTAAAAATTAATCCTGCCCTAGCTCATGTAACACTACAGACTAGCTACGGCAAAAAGACGAGTAAAACTGAGGAAATGTGGACTTCAGAAGAAACTAATCGTCTTTATAGCAAAAATAAGGGTAAATGGGAATACACGACCTTACCAAAGCCTTCGAAAAAGAAGCCTAAAGGTGCAGAGGCTCAATTATTTAATCTCTTGAGCGATCCTAAGACATATACCAAAACCAGTGATTTGTTTATTAAAGCTCTAGATGATAATAGTGAATTGTCTGGACCAGATCAAGATGGCGTGTACACCCTAACTGTTAATGTAAGTGCACCTAAAATGAAAAAGCTATTCCTGGAGTTTTACAAAAAAGCTAAATTTAGTAAGAAAGAAATTAAGGAGTTCAAGAAAAGTGTCAAGTTTACCAACATTCAATTTGCCTACACAATTAAAGATGAAAAACTTGTTGGCTATACTGGCAATGTTACCTTAAAATTGGCAAAATTAATGAAATTTAGTGAGACCATATCCACAAATCACTTTGATGGGTATAATGATCTTAAACTACCCGATGAGGTTATAAATGCCAAAAAGGCAAAATCAAAGTAGATTTAATGGAGGATATCGATGAAGTTAGGAATTATTGGTAGTGGAAAAATTGTTCATGATTTTTTGACAACTGCGGATAAAATAGCTGACTTAGAACTAGCAGCTATTTCAACCACTCCACGCAGCAAACAAATTGCACAGGATTTAGCTGAGCAATATAGGATTACTGAAGTTTTTTCCGATAATGACGAGCTCTATCGTGACCCAAATGTCGATACTGTCTATGTTGCTGTCCCTAACTCTTTACATTACGATGTAGTTAAACAGGCTATCTTGAATGGCAAAAACGTGATTTGTGAAAAACCATACGTTGCAACGGTTGCTGAAGCAAAGGAATTGAAAAAATTAGCTGATGAACATCACGTCATTATCGTTGAAGCAATCACTAATATTCATTTGGAAAATTACTTAGCAATTAAACGTGCTCTTTCTAAAATTGCACCTATCCATATTGCTAGCCTTAATTACACGCAGTATTCTAGTCGCTACGATGATTTCCTGGAAGGAAAAATCGCACCAGTTTTTGATCCTGCAAAAGACGGTGGCACGTTAATGGATTTAAATATCTATAATATTCATTTAGCCGTTGGTCTTTTTGGCAAGCCAGAAGCCGTGCAATACTATCCTGTGATGCAAAAAGGAATCGATACTTCAGGTATTCTAAATCTGACTTATCCTGAAATGCAGGCTAGTCTAATTGCCTCAAAAGATTGCTACACTACTCCTCGCTCTTTTATTGAGGGAGAAAAAGGAACAATTTTCTTTGATGGTTCAACTGGTGTGATTGATCGTTTCAGCATTGAGTTGAGAAATGGCGATACTGATAGCTTTGAATTTAATCGTTACAAGCACCGGATGGCTAGTGAGTTCAATGACTTTGTTAAGATCATTGACAACCACGACACTAAAACCGCTGATGAATTATATGATCATAGCATCACGGTCATGGATGTGTTGGCACAAGCGAAAAAGTCGGTAGCAAAGTAATCACATTAAAATAAGACAAACTAAAACACAGCTATTCTATTAATTTAGAAAAGCTGTGTTTTTTAATAAAAAAGGCCTAAGTCACCTAATTACTTAAATCATTTAGATTCAATAATTTGGGATAAACTTACAGTCTTTTTGTTTAACTACTAAACAATAAATTTGAGTAGCTAATAGTTATTTACTATTTTTGGGGTTCAGCTGAACCGTTTGGGGTCGCACCATTGCTGCCTGAGCCATTTGAGGTTGAACCATTGCTGCCTGAGCCATTTGAGGTTGAACCGTTGCTACCTGAGCCGTTTGAAGTTGAACCGTTGCTGCCTGAGCCATTTGAGGTTGAGCCATTGCTACCTGAGCCATTTGAGATTGAACCATTGCTGCCTGAGCCGTTTGAAGTTGAACTATTGCTGCCTGAGCCGTTTGAAGTTGAACCGTTGCTGCCTGAGCCATTTGAGGTTGAACCATTGCTGCCTGAGCCGTTTGAAGTTGAACCGTTGCTGCCTGAGCCATTTGAAGTTGAACCATTGCTTACTGAGCCGTTTGAGCCAGAATTATTACCGGTTGAATTTTGAGTATTATTGTTAGGTTGAACAGGCTTTTCTTTCTTAGCCAATGCACTAACTTTGATATAACCATATTTTGTTGAGTAATACTTTTTACCGTTAATAGTCACGACTGAGCCATAAACTTTAATGCCTTGGCCTTTGCGAACCTTACTATTTTTGATAACTTTACCACTTCTGGTATACAAAACTGTGTTTTTGGCTGCCTTAAGCTTTTTACCATCAACATTTGAAGCCTTTATATATTCATTTTTGCCTATCTTGTAATAAAGCTTACCATTGATTGTCTTCTGACCATAAACATGAATCTTTTTGCCAGCTTTAATAACTTTCTTTGTCTTTTTACCAGTCTTTTTATAAACGGCTGAGTTAGCACCAATTACCTTTGTTTTGGTAGCTGCACTAACTTCAGTAGGTACAGTACCTATTTCATTGCTTGGAACTTGACTTAAACCAACCGAAAGCAAAGTTGCACCGGTAACGGAAATAATCATTTTTTTGTAAAAATTGTTTTTACTCATTTTCAAAAACCTCACACTAGATTTACATTACATATATTGCCCCTAATATAACTGGTATCAAGAACGATATAATTAATAGTAGTCCTATAAATCCAGGATTTCAACACTATATATTTGAATAATCAAAAGTTCATATAGTTTAAAAGAAGTAATCAAATATCCACAATATAAATTAAAAAGCACTCAAACGTGTAGTGTATTAATAATATTGCTTTATATACTATTGCTAAGTTTATAGAATAGCACTTAATAACCAGCTATTGCTTATTAATAAATTTACACACATATCTTAATTTATTTTTTTAAACACAAAAAGGCCTAAGCATCCTAATTGCTTAAATCATTTAGATTTAACCAATTGCAAGATAAGCTTATGACCTTTTTACTTATTTTTGACTACTGAAGAATAAATTTAAGTATCTGATTAACGTGTACTTTCTGAATCAGTAGGTACTTGTGCACATGCTGCTTGCACTGTATTTACTGCTGTAACTAAATCTGATGCTTTTGTAGCACTTTGTACATCGCTCAATGAAGATTCAACAATAGCATCAATTGCAGCATTAGCTTCTTCTTTTTCATCTTCTGATAAAAGTGGATCATTATTATATCTGTCTTTACCAGCTTTTGCTGCTTCATTAATTGCATTAACTGCTGCTGTTTGTTGTTTTTCAAAAGGAACTACTTCATTTAGGGCGCTTTGTAAGTCAGTTTCAGCCTTATCTAAATCAGCTTGAGTCTTTGCATTAGCAATTGTTTCCTTTGCCTTGTTTACTGCAGCTGTTACTTTAGCTGAATCTCCACCAGCCTTAGTAACGAATTCGCCTGCTTTTGTTGCTAAATCTAAGCTTTCGATTCTACTTGGCTCAAGTTGACAAGCTTCAATAGCGGCTGTTTGAGCGTCAGTTATCTCTTGTTCAGATTTTGCATTCTCAATGCTGTCTTTTGCATCTTGAGCAATTTGATCAATTTTTGAAATTGCAGCACTCTTATCATCATTTGATAAAGGACTACTATTAATTGCATTAGTTGCATCTGTTACAGCATCATCAATAGCGGTGCTAGCTGCTGCTTTCTTATCCTTTAATACGTCTTCATTAGTTGATTCTTTATCACATACTGCTTTTACCGCATTTAGTGTTGAAACTAAATCTCCAGTTGTTTTAGCATCTTCTATAGCGCTAGGAGTTTTATCATCATATTTTTCTAAAGCAGAGGCAACTACGGCATCAATTGAAGCAGTTGCCTCTGCTTTATCATCATCTGATAGACTTGTATCACTATTAATTTTATCTTTTGCTGCTTGGGCAGTTGTTTTAATTGCACTAACTGTTGCTTCTTTTTGCTCTGCAAAAGGAACTACATCATTAAGGTCATTTTGTAAATCTGCTTCTGCCTTATCTAAATCAGCTTTTGTTGCAGCCTTAGCAATTGCTTTCTTAGCCTTATCAACTGCAGCTTTTACCTTGGTTGCATCACCGCCTGCTGTATTAGTAACAAATTCACCTGCTTTTGAAGCTAAGTCGGTGCTTTCAATTTTGCTTGGTTCAAGTTGAGAAGCTGCAATAGCACTATCTTTAGCCGCATTTATATCTGCTTCAGATTGCGCGTTATTAATAGTATCAGCTGCTGCTTGGGCAATCTTATTAACACGGTCGATTGCAGCCTTCTGATCATCATCTGATAGAGGGCTAGTCTTGATTGCATTAATTGCATCTTCTGCAGCCTTCTTAACTTCAGTATTAGCTGCTGCTTTCTTATCTTTTAATGCATCAACTGCTGGAGTGCTAGGCGTAGTGGATCCTGTAGAAGTATTTGTGGTATTTGAAGTAGAACCAGTACCTGCTGTAGAATCTTGTGTATTATCATTTGCACCCTTGTCAGGTTCAACAGGCTGTGTCTTACCAACAAGTGCACTTACTTTAATATAACCATATTTTGTTGAGTAATATTTTTTACCCTTTATGGTTACTTGTCCACCATAAATTTTAACGCCCTGACCCTTACGAACTTTACTATTCTTAATTACTTTACCGCTTCTAGTGTACAAAACTGTATTTTTAGCTGCATGACGCTTTTTACCATCAACATTTGAAGCTTTGATATATTGGTTTTTGCCAATCTTATAATAGAGCTTACCATTGATTGTCTTTTGACCATACACGCGAACCTTTTTGCCGACACTAATAATCTTCTTGGTTTTAATAACTTTTTTGCCTGTTTGTTTATAAACAGCAGAATTAGCCCCAATTACCTTAGTCTTTTGAGCAGCACTGACCTCAGTAGGTGCACTACTCATAATATTATTTGGAACTTGACTTAAACCAACCGATAACAATGTAGCACCGGTAACAGAAACGATTACTTTTTTGTAAAAACTATTTTTACTCATCTCTTAAAAACCTCACACTAGTTTTACTTTTATTTATTCTATTGCTCCCAATATAGCTGTTATTAAGAACGATATAATTAATAATAGCGCTACGTTTTCGACGTTTGAACACTATATACAAAAAAAAAAAATGAATATAGTTTTATAGTGTAAGTAGAATTTGTTTAAATAAAATAATTGCCCTTATCATTTAATATTTTAGTATTATTAATTAATTACAGCATTTATAGCATTATCATATATTTATAAAATAATATATTATAAATTACCATTTATAAATATGTGAAAAGCAAAACTAAGCAAACTTTTAGCTTTTTAGCAAAAAAGCAATTACAAAATTTTAGTCTTTTTTGTATCTAACAAGCAATAAAATGTGAGTCCACATAAAAAGAGCTAATCAATTTGATTAGCTCTTCAAACTATTTTTTACCAACAATTCGACGTACCCGATCTGCTGCTTCATATTTAGCAGAAAAGATTAATTCATCACCAGCTTCAATCACAGTATGGCCGTGTGGAACCAGCCACTTTTGCCCACGACGAATACGGCTAACAGTAATATCTTTGGCTAAGTCCCAGTCCATTAATTCACGTCCTGAATACTTCATATTGCGAACAACAACTGAATAGACAGCATTCTTGGTATCTGTTAGTACACTATATACCCCTGGTGATTCAATCAGTGCACGTAATAATGATGAAGTCACGTTACTTAAATCATAAACTTCCATTCCGTTCTGACGTAGTTCATTTACTTTAGCAATATCTGCCCGTTTTTGGCAAATAATGATTCGCTTAAACTTGCCTTTAGCTTTTGCCTGCTCGCCTAAACGTAGATTAGTTTCATCCGAGCGTAAAGCAGCAACAAAAATATTGCCACTGAATGCACCAGCTTGATTAAGATCGGTTTCTTCCAGATGTGGTAACAAAGTTAAGTTGGGCACACGACTCTTATAGATATCGTAGTGTTCACTGCTTGTCGTATACATTTTCACGGAATACCAATTGTCGTGCAAGTCATGCATAATCGGTACAGTTAGCGCATTAGTCCCCATAATGACAACTTCTTCTTTTATGCGGTCTTCAGGTTGCAGTTTAAAAAGAGCATTGAATAAAATCGGACAAAGAATGCAGACAATAACAGCTGCCAAGATAAAGACATCCGATTGAAGTCGAGAAATGACATTTAGCTTACGTGCAACTTCTAGCGCTGGCAGAACTATTGTAATTGTGGTTGCCGTCAAAAAGCCACCAGCAAGACCATTGCGTGAGCCAAACTTTTTCATAAAAATTAGAGCTACCGGTAGTTTAGCCAAGAGCAAAAATACAACAAGAACTGGTAGTAAAATCAATGAATTAGGATGAGCAAACAGTGACCTTAAATTAAGCTTTACACCTGTCATGATAAAGAAAATCGGGATGAAAAAGCCATAACCAATCGACGTCAATTTGTCTGCCGTTTCATGACTAGGTTCAAGCAGCTTCATCACAATTCCCGCCAAAAAGGCTCCCAGAATATTTTCCACGCCAACTTTTTCAGCAACTGTAACTAAGGCAAAAATCAAGAAAAAGGCAAGGCGCACATCTAATTGCGTTGTCGACTTAGTTACCTTGGCAAACCACAAATATGGTTGCTTAAAGCGCCACAATAACAAAATTGCCGCACCAAACAATAAAATAATTAGCCATAATTGCCTGGTATTACCACCATTAATTGCGGCGTAAACCGTTAAAAGAATCAGTGGAATAACTTCACCCAAAACAGCTGTTAACAAAATAGTCTGCCCAACTGGTCGTCCCAAGATATCCTTTTCTTTCAGTGTTGCAATTACGACTCCCAAAGCTACGGTCATAAAGATGATGGTTGCGAGCATTACATCACTGAATAACCCTAACATCTTTAAGACAAGCGCCAGGCACACCGAGAAAACAGTAGCGCCAATAAAGGCACTGCTTGCCGTTTTCAAAGGATCGACTTGCTTGTCTGACTTTTTCTTGCTAGGCTTCAATAGTTCAAAATCAATTTCCATCCCTGACAGGAATAGTAACAAAATCACACCCAAACTGGATAAAAAGTTTAAGTCATGCGTTGGCTGAACAAAGTTAAAGCCACTAGCACCCAAAATGATGCCAATAATGATTTCTGCCACCGCAGTTGGGATTGCCGTTACTTTAAGTCGCGCCATCATAATTGGTACGATTAAGGCAAACAAAACAACCAAGAATAAAGATAGCTGTGCCATGAAAAGCCTCCTTAAATACTGTGAAAATTATACACGAAAATAGTAACAAGCAAAACGGACAACAACTCAGTTTTAGCAATAGTTTGCAATCTATTTAATTACTTAAAAAATTGAAGACAAAGCTTAATCAACCAGCATATGTGCTAAAATAATCGTAACAATAAGCTTCGTTAGGAGGTAGTTTTAATGATTAGGAATGCACAAGTAACTGACAGTTCAGCAATTCAGGAAATTAATCGGACACAATTAGGTTACGATTGCTCACTTGAGCAAACAACTAAAAACTTGCAACGTATTTTAAAGGATGCAAACCATCATTATCTATTAGTTTATGAAGATGACGTAAGCCATCAATTAGAAGGCTATCTTCACGCTGAAATTTTTGAAGAAACCTACTTCGAGCCGTTATTGGACGTTTTAGCATTAGCTGTTGCCGGTTCAACACAAGGAAAAGGTATTGGTACTCAGTTAATGAGCAGATTAGAAGAGCTTGCACAAGAACTCGATATCAATGAAATAAGATTGAGTTCAGGAGAGGAACGAGTAGCTGCACACAAATTTTATGAAAAACTGGGTTATCAATGTCTGAAAAAACAAAAAAGGTTTGTCAAAAAATTAAGTACAAAGTAAAAAAGAGCTAATCGCAATAGAAATTTGCGATTAGCTCTTTTGGTAGTCTTTAAAAATTAACTAACTAGCGTATTAGAAATTTGCTGCTTTAACGAAGCGATTCTCACTAATTGCGTAGTAGATTTGACCATCAATATTAATTCTACCACCGTAAGTATGAACACTAGTACCACGCAATAGTTTAGTATTGTCAGCACGTAGGCCAGTAGTATCGTAAATATATGCGTTATGCGTTAAAACTCTTGAGGTACCAATGATGTTACTTGCAACAATATACTCA
This sequence comes from Lactobacillus sp. M0390, assembly GCF_016102085.1. Taxonomy (NCBI): domain Bacteria; kingdom Bacillati; phylum Bacillota; class Bacilli; order Lactobacillales; family Lactobacillaceae; genus Lactobacillus; species Lactobacillus sp. M0390. The sequence goes on from NZ_JACFPH010000002.1 coordinate 302,961, forward strand.
TTTTCACCAATTTGCAAGTACTTCTTACCATTGATCATTTTTGTAGCAGTTACGTTTACTTCGATACCAGCAGTCTTTAGTGGTGCGTTAGTACGTTGTCCATTTGCGTCATAAACGTAAGCATCATGCATCAACTTCTTCTTACCTGTTGGCGCTTGTGAGACAGGATCTGGATCAGTAGCAGTACTGTTACTGTCAGATACGCCGTCTTGACCGGTAGAGGCGTCTGTTTCACCAGCTTGAAGATTGTAATAAGACTTAAGCAAGGAGAAGAAATCATCCATTGAATAGCCCCATTTAGCAAAGTAGCCATCTGGATCTGTGTGATTAGTTCCACCTAGAAAACGAGAAACTGCGTGGTGTGACCAAATTGTTCCTTGACCTGTGTTTGAAGCATTAGTTGGGACGATGCCATAACGATGCAACAATTTAGCTGCATAGATTGCATCATTGTTAACACTCTTTGCAAACTTATCTCTAGTGTTTTCCTGGCAAAGTTCAATTTGGATGTAGCGGCTGTTGGCAATTGCACCAGCACCCCAGACGCCATAATTTGGTGTCATCATTTGAATTACCTGTTTACTGTCAACAAAGGCATGAACGTAGGAATACATATTCATCCATTCACGGTTAAAGTAGATAGCCTCATTATAAGCAGAAGCATTTGGTGTTGCCGTTTCGTGAATTACAATTCCTTCTGGCTTACCTTTTCTGTACTTGATAATGTTGCCATTGGCATAAAACTTGTTGTACTTGATGTTGGCTGTTTGCAACATCTTGTACAAGTATGTTTCCCCAACATAGCTATTTTGCTTAGCAACCGCATTAATTGATGCCGCCTCAACTGTCTGAGTCTGGCTGACTTTAAAAACAGGCGCAACTAAACCTACTCCGATAGCAACAGTAGTTATTAGTTTCTTTATCTTCATTCTAAACGTTAGTTCCTCATTTCTTTTTTGTTAATTGGTTTTTACTTTAAAAATTGGCCTTCTTTACATACTGATGAACACCAATCCGGTAGTATTTGTGTCCATAAATTGTTATTGCAGCGCCATAAGTAGCAATTGATTGCCCCTTCTTCAAAACCTTCATATTATCGCGATTGCCATAATCGTTATAAACATAAGAGTTCTTCTTTAATGTTCTAAAAGTGCCGTCAATATTGCCACTTGCAATGTATTGATTTTCACCGATTCGGTAGTACTTCTTGCCATTAATCTTTTTAGTGCCATAGGTTGCGATGACCTTGCCTTCATCGCCAGCCTTAATTGCTTTCATACCCTTAACACGTTTACCTTCTGCGTCATAAACGTAAGAAGTGTGCATCAAGGTCTTATTAACCTTCTCATCACCTTTAGGAGCTTGAGAAGCAGGAGGCAGTGCACTACCAGCATCTAACAATGTGTCATTAACCCAGCCTTTGCCTGAGATGTACATCCGTTTTTTGCCGTTATAAAAAGTGATCGTCTTTGTTACAGTTACCGCATCGCCCTTATTAACTGAGCTTGTTTTAGCAGAAACTGAGTGGTCAGTTGGCCAAGCATAGGTAGCACCAGCTTTTTTCACTACATAGGACTTAGACGCGTTGGAAATTGTCGGATCGTACTGTGTAAGATTGTAAGCAGTAATACGACTATTCAAAATCGTGTTGTAGTTATTGGCTGTTGCATACGTTCCAGTCAATGCCTTGGTAGCATCTGTGTATGAGGACGCATTTTCAAGCCAAGCGCCTTGGTAACGGTCAGGCTGCCAAGAAACACCTAGACGCAACTTCTTACCGTTATCATCGAAGGACTCTTGGTAAGTATTGTATTTTCTGAATTTAGCAGTGACATAATAGCTCTTGCCGTTCTTGTCTTCTTCACGCGTTTTAGCGGAATAAGTAGCACCTGGCCAACTATCATCTGCTTTCATACCAAATAAGTTGTTAGCATTAACTGCAAGCCCAGATTGCCCCCAATTCGACTCAACAATTGCTTGTGCAATCATTACTGAAGGATATAGACCATATTTCTTAGCGACCTTCTGTGCTTGTCTGGTAGCAGTGTTTAAAAAAGTTGTTTCCGTTGCTGTAGCAGCTGAGACTTGATCAGCTCGAGCTGGTGAAGCGGCAATTAAGTTGTTGGTAACTGGAATTACAGCAGACGCAGCGAGTAACGCAGCTGAAAAACCAGTGATTAGTTTCTTTTTCATAGATGTGTGTTTGCCTCCTTAATCGACATCTTTATTGTATCGAGCAATTTCACGAGAAACAATAGATAGCATTTAATTGTAGTCAAAAAGTAATATAGCTCGACTTTTATTACAAGAAAAAGTTATCTTTCTAAAACTTCCTGTAATCGATTTAGTAATTGACTCTTAATACGTTGTAGTTGTCCTCTACTGACACCTATTTGCCTACTAAGCTGTTGAACCGGCTCACGCCCAATCAAATGCTCTAAAAATAGCTTCTGTTCTATGTCAGACAAGTATGGTAGCTCTGCTTCTAATGCTAAGTAATTATCCCAATTATGCTTATCTTCAACTATTTGCAAGTTTGTCAGTTCACTCTCACGTTCACACAGATGTTGCTCCTTGCGTAACAAATCAGTTGTGCGCCAGATTATCTTGCGAAAACTGCTTCGATCGACTTCTTCACGCGGAAGGGTTTGATTCTGCGTGAGCATATGCGCATAAGTAATAATCCCTTCCTGCAAAAAGTCCTCATAATTAGTATAGTCCTGTCTCACATGTGCGTACTTCAATGCACCTCTGACTAGTTTTTGGTTCTCCCATGCTTGTAAAAAAGCTTGTCGACTTATTTCCATTTGTGACATCTTCCTTTTCGTCTTTAGTGTCACAAGCGCTTGTGCATATAGTAGCTTAGCAAGTTATTAATACTGCGTAAAAACAAGTATCGTAAGCGGTAACAATTAAGTTAAGCGCATTCTTAATTCAAGGGTAAAACATAACCCTGCGCTACTTGAGGATTAATAAACTCAATAAACCGTGCCAAAAAAGTGTAAACAAAAAGCGAATTAACCCAAAGTTAATTCGCTTCTTTATCAAAATAGGGTATCACGGCGTTGAATAGCCTTCCTAACTGCCCGATGAAATTCAGTTAACAACGGCAATTCCAAATAGTCAGCTAGACAGCGACCATATCGTTGCTGTCTTTTATCCTGTAATTCAAGCAGTAATGGCTTAATTGCCAGGTCATTGTATGGATCATGAGGATGAAAGTACTCCGGCTGATCTATTAAGGATTCACCCTTGGGTCGCTGCACTTGCCAGCCTAGTGACTGCTCGAAATGAGCAATTAGTAGTTCGCAAAGGATGTGATTATAAACCAGACTATTGGAAATCTGGTCAACCACATAACGGCTACAATCATAATAAGCAAAAATGTAGCTTATTTCTCCATAGGGCACTGTTTTAAATACAACAGAAGAAATATTAATGGCTCGAAAACCAATCATCTGATGTAATGATACCCAATCAATACTACCTGAGTTATAACTGCGTAATGAAAAATATGCCAGTCTCCCTGTAGCAATAATGTTACGACTAGTCAGGTTTAATTTACTAGCAAAATCACGTTGAAATTCCAAGCCAGCTAAAAGACATTTTTGTCCAAAAGCTGTAAATAATGAGCGAGTACTATTTTGACATAAGACTATCCCTTTCTGACAATCAAAAATTACACTCTTATATTTACCCAATAGTGGTTCCTTCTGGAATTCATATATCGCAATCGTATCCCGATTAATTTGATAATTTGCATCTTTTGTAAGATACATGTCAATTGTTTGATCTACTCCAACTTTTTGTCGCAAAATATCCTTGGACCACACGCGGTGTTCCTTTTCTCGCGGTAGATTTAAGGTCTGCTGCTTCTTTGCTAACATTCATTCAGTCCTCTCTATTTGATTTTACCTATACAATTATACACAAATTGTTATCGGTTTCATAGAAGAGGAAACAAAAAACGGAAGCGACTAGTGTCGTTTCCGTTTCTGTAATTAATTTAACTAATTAATTAAAAGTTAGCAACTTTAACGTATTGCTTAGCTGGGCCACCGATACGGTAGTAAGCCTTACCATTCTTGAATGTGTAAGGAGCACCGTAAGTAGTAACCTTAGCACCCTTGCGTAATACACGACGGTCAGCACGTTTAGTACTTGTCTTGTATACGTAAGCGTTGTGAGTTAAAGTACGAACAGTACCATCGATGTTGTCAGCCATTACGTATTGGTTGTCACCGATTTGGTAAACCAAGCTACCGTCAGCAAGCTTAGTAGCTGCACCGTAAACATCAACGTTTGAGTAAGCAGCTAAAGTCTTAGTACCAACACGCTTGTGATCCTTGTCGTAGATGAATGCGTTGTGCATAACCTTCTTAGCAACCTTGTCAGCTGGCTTGAAAGTACCATCAACATATTTACTTTCGATGTACTTGTTAGAATCAGCGCTGTTAATACGTGCGTAAGTCTTGTCACCAATCTTGATTGATTCACCAAAGACAGCAATTTGATCGCCCTTCTTAACAACAGTCTTAGTATCAGTTACGTTGTTACCAACGATTTCGTAAACTGGTACATCACCATCTGATTGAACAGTCTTGTAAGAAGCACCTTTAGCACCAACAGTTAACATGAAGGTAACCTTAGTAGTCTTGCCATCAGCATTAGTTGCACTAACAACTACTGGGTATTTACCAGCAACCTTAGTGTTAACAGCTGAAACGTCAACACTTGGAGTTAACTTAGTTAAGTCAGTAGCACTAACAGTAGTAGCAAATGCAGCTACAATAGCATCCTTGTCTACAACACCATCAACTGGTACATAGTTAAACTTAGCAGTATCTGGAAGTGAGTCAATGGTCTTAGTACCCTTGTACTTAACACCAGCAAAAGTAATTTCTGGGTATGTAGCATCACCTTCATCTGAAGATGGGTTTACAGTTATAACAATTGTACCAGTTTTACCGTTTGTTGCGTAGTAGTTAAGAGTTACTGGGAATGAAGCAGCTGGTTTGTCAAAGCTTTCTTTTGCATCGCTCTTAGTAGTGATACCAGCAGTCTTCAATGCAGCACGAACATCTGCTTTAACGTTAGTCCAGTGACCAGTTGCAGGAGTAGTACCAGCTTGTGTAGTAACACCTACACCAAACTTGTTTACGATTGCTTGAGCAACAGCTTCAACACTGTACTTTGTAGAATCAAGATCAACTGAACCAGATTGTACAGCTTTACCAGTAGTGATGTCCTTAACGTAAGGTGCACCAGTTAATGTAGAATCAGCAAGTCTGAATGAAGAACTGATTACAGGAACATTTGAAATAACACCTGACTTGTCAGAAGTCATCTTGAATGCACCATCGTTAAATGAGTATTCAGTTTCAGCCTTCAAACCAGTAATAGTTACGTATACAAAGGCAACGTAATCTGTGTTAATTGCAAGATTACCAACATTTTTAGCTTCTTCACCTGTAGCAAAACTTGGGGTACCATTAGCAGCAATTCCAGTTAATTGTGTTGGTGTGTATACCTTAGCTGATGAGGTTGAAATTGAAGCTCCAGCAGGTAAAGTTGGGTTAGCAAGTGTAACAGTCAACTTAGATGCAGGATCACCATTTGCTAAAGATAATGCATTAGTAACATTAAGCTTAAATGATGCAGCCTTGGTACCATCATTAGTAGTACCGCCTACAACAGTAACATTAGTATCAGCTAAAACAGTTGATACAGTAGAAGCAGCAACTGGTGCAACAGCTAATAAAGCAGCTGCAGCAGCACTAGCAATTCTTAAATTTTTCTTCATGTGGTCTTTCCTCCTTGTGTATATACAAAATAGTAATAGGCTATAGGTTCAGTCGTTTAGAGCCTACATTGTTACAACATCCTTCAAGCCGAATCCATAAGTTTATAACTCTTATGAGGTAGCTTTCAGGCTGAAGAACGCGCATGCGTACAGACTTACGTGCCTGAAGCATAGCTATTACTTACCACATTTCATATTGTACCTACCTTTAGCTAAAATTGCAAGGTGAGCGGATATTTTACACACTTTTGTAATAAACGCTTACAGATTATTGCAAAAATAATTTTTTAAATTAATTCGTAAAAGCTTATGTAGCAATTATTTTTACACTTTTAAAAATCAGCCAGTGTTCTTAAATTATTTTATGCAACATTAATTTTACAAAACATTAACAAATTAACAGGAAATAAAGTAAAAAGTCATGCCTAATTAAACAAGGTATGACTTTTTAATAAATAATTATCTTCGATTAGTAAAATTTTTGAGTTTCCTAATCAAACTAGTTGTGAGCCTGAACAATTGCAGCCCTTTTTGAGCTACCTGCAGAATCATCGAACAAATTTGTAACCACACGTTCAACATATGAAGCAGATTGTGGAATCTTATAGACATCAACTCCATCTTTTGCAAATGCATCTGCATCTGCAATTGTCTTCATTGCCGTTTTAACTTCTACTGAAGTCAAGTGATCAGCGGCATCCGGTAAGGCCAATGTGACCTTTTTATCATCACCATTTAAAAATACTAATTGTAAAGTTTTTGATTTAGTTACCAAATTAATCTCGCTCCTTTTCTTTCCTATATTTAATTAGCTAGCAAAAATCTTTTTTAGTTAACGGTGTCAATTAGCGGAATTGCCTGCTTTTGAATTAAGGTTGCGGCAGTCAAGTCAGCTCCTTGCAGACTTGCAAGTGCATCCCCCACCTTAGCCAAACCAGCCGCAGACGCACCCTTTTTCACATTTTTAAAGACACGCGACTTAATATTATCTTTGCCATCTTGTTGATTGTAGAAAGTGTACTGGATTGTTTGCTCTAATAAATCTAAACTCATATTTTTTACCATCCTTTTGATTGAATTATTGAAACTAACAATGTAAGAAGTAGCGCGCTAGATGTCTTACACTATTACTAACGAAATGAGACGGCAAAGTGTAACAAATTTCTTGAGAATTTTTTATATTATTGGCAAAAAGCGTGTATCGGTAGTCAAACAAGTATTAACCCTCTATAATTAATGTAAGAATTAGTAAGGAGGATAAATTCCTATTATGAAAAAATCTACGATTTGGACGATCGCAGCCGTTGTCATTATTGCCCTCGGCGGTGGCGTCTTTTACGCAACCCAAAAATCAAATAGCAATCAAGTAGATGCTTCTTATAACAATGCCATTCAATCTGGTAAAGAAGCCGTTAAAGACAAAAATTACACTAGAGCAAGTGACGCGTTTGACAAGGCCCTTTCGATTAAGAAAACCGATCAAGCACAAGCTTATAAAGAACAAGCTGACAACATGACGGCTGCAATTAAAGCAACTAAAGATGGTGAATACGATGACGCCCTTGCCAAGACTAATGATGTCATTAAGCAGAGCAACGGTTATTCCGTTTTAGTTAGTCACGGTAAAAAGCTGACTAAAACCATCAAGGATGTTCAAGATAATTATGAACACGAAATCAAGCCAATTTTTGCAGCTGCTAAGCAAAACGAAGATGACAAGCAGTACGATCAAGCTGCTGACCAATACCAAAAAGTGCTAGACCTACCTTATATTGATGGCAAGTACTACGCTAAATATAAGAAACAAGCTAGCGCTGGCCTTGATAAGAACAAGCAGGCTGCTAAAGATAATAAGAATGAAGCTGAATCTTCTTCTAATAGTAGTTCTAACAGTACCAATTCTAATGGCGGTGACACTGGTAATGCAGGTAAAACTGGTGAAGGCTCAATGGGCGACCACAAAGTTCACGGTCAAACCGTTACAAATGACCAAATTGCTCAACTGCGTAAACGTGTAACTAAACTTGGTTACGAAGGTATGGCATGGAGTCCTCAAGATTTAATCGATCTTTACCGTAAATCTGGACGCGCAAATCCTGATCAAATTACTAAGAGCGATGTGCAAAACTATCTAAAACCATAATTAATACTTTATAATGAAGAAAAGTTTTAAAAGCGTCTAAGTATTTTAGCTAAGACGCTTTTAACTTGAGCATTTTTAGCCATTTAATCATGTGCAACAATAATGCTATAATTTGACTAACTGAAGAAATGGGCTACTAGGTTTTTCTCAAGTAGCTACTGTATAGTTGCTTTTACCGCTTAAACTCTGTAAAATGACTATTGACTTTCACGTTTCCTATTTTTACTAAAGGGGTGTCTGCTTTGACTGAAAAAGAAACAAATATCAAAGAGCAAGATAATGAACAAGAACAAGAAAATGAAGAATTAAAGGTTGTCATGCCTGAAGCTGAATGGACAACAATGCCTGAAGAAGAATTTGCTGAACAACCTGATTATTTAAGAGTTTTCACTGACTTCTACATTGCTAAATTCAACCAGCGCGACTTGGAAATCATGAACACTTATGATCCTGATTCAAACATGGTTGATATTAACCACTATGTAATGGACAACATCAAATTTTCACGTAATGAATTGGTTAAGCATGCTTTGCAATACCACGCTAACAACTTCCAAAATATAGTAGACGAAATTGTTAAGCAAGATAGTATTAAGCCTGAAGAAATGACTTCATACAGCGATTGGGACAACTGGTACGAAGACCGTCGTAATAATATTTCTACTTCTTTATCATAATTTACTTGTACTATTACGAAAAAAAGAACAAAATAGGTACTTAAATGGGAATGTCGGTTGACATTCTTTTTTACTTAATTAAATAAAATCTTGAAATAGTCTAATGGGAGTATCAGATTACTATGGATCACAAGAAGAAGCGGATTTCCGCGGCTGGTTTGTTAATCACAATTGGGATTGTGTACGGTGATATCGGAACTAGTCCGCTCTATGTTATGAAGTCGATTGTTAATGGTAACGGCGGCATTGCCAACGTTAACCGCGAATTGATTTTAGGTTCAATCTCACTGATTTTTTGGACAGTTACGTTATTAACGACTGTTAAATACGTCATAATTGCACTTAACGCAACCAACCGTGGTGAAGGTGGTATTTTTGCCTTATATGCACTCGTTCGTAAGCGAGCTAAATGGTTGGTCATGCCTGCCTTAATTGGTGGGGCTGCACTACTTGCCGACGGAACGCTGACACCTGCAGTTACCGTTACGACTTCAATTGAAGGTCTGAAAAATATGCATTTTGGCAGTAGTGTTCCTGTTCCTAATCAGAACTCCGTCATTGTGATTACCATTATCATTTTGCTGATACTGTTTTCAATTCAAATGTTGGGAACAAGTAGTATCGGTAAAGCGTTTGGACCAATAATGTTGGTCTGGTTCACTTTTTTAGGTGTAATCGGTATTAGCAATATGGCTCATGACTGGTCAATTATCGAAGCACTTAATCCCGTATGGGCAATCAAAATTTTATTCAGCCCTGCAAACAAAGCCGGTATCTTCATTCTAGGATCAATCTTCCTAGCAACTACCGGTGCCGAAGCACTATATTCAGATGTTGGTCACGTTGGCCGTGGCAATATCCTAGGCTCTTGGCCTTACGTATTTGTTTGCCTAGCTTTAAACTATCTTGGTCAAGGTGTTTGGATTTTACAAAACCCTAATTACCAAACTAACGGTGGCGAATTAAACCCATTCTTCGAGGCTGTACCAGCCAACTTACGTTTATTTGCCATCATTTTGGCAACTATTGCCGCAATTATCGCTTCACAAGCCCTGATTACTGGTTCATTTACACTTGTATCTGAAGCCAGTGGTTTGAAGTTTTTACCACGGATGAAAATCAATTATCCAACAACCGAACACGGTCAGATTTATATTCCATCTGTTAACAAGATGATTTGTGTCGCAACCATTGGTGTCGTTCTGTTCTTCCGTACTTCGGAACACATGGAAGCAGCCTACGGTCTGTCAATTACGGTTACCATGTTAATGACCACCCTACTCTTATTCGAGTACTTGGCTTCTAAGCATCACCCACTTGTTTTGCGTCTTTGCTTCTTGCTTGTCTTTGGCTTTATCGAAGGCATGTTCTTGATTTCAAGTTTAACCAAGTTTATGCACGGTGGTTACGTAACTGTTTTAATTGCTGGCTTCATTGGTGTAATTATGTTCATTTGGTACTTCGGTAACAAGGTACGTGATAAACACGAAGGGGCAAAAACTTATGTCCGTTTGGACGAATACACTGATATGTTGACTGACTTAAGTCATGATGATGATTATCCAGTATACGCAACTAACTTGGTCTATATGGCTAAGGTGAAGTACAACAAATTTATTAAACGTGAAATCATGTACTCCATTTTGGATAAACGACCAAAAAGAGCTGCTGCTTACTGGTTCGTATCAGTTAACATTACTAATGAGCCTTACACTGCGCGCTATGCGGTTAATACATATGGCACCAAAAATGTCATCAACGTTCAGCTTTTCTTAGGTTTTAAAAAGCAAACCAGCGTGAATGTTTACTTACGGCAAATCGTTCAGGACTTAATCAAGGATGGAACAATTGAGGCACAACCGCAGGATTACACTACTACGCCTGGTCGCCAAGTTGGAGACTTCTCATTCGTTATCGTTAACGAAGTCTTCAGTCCGCTTACCAAACTTAAGGGCTTTGAAAAACTAATGCTAAAAGCTCGTATCTGGTTACAAAACTTATCTTCCAATCCAGCATCTTGGTTTGGTCTGGAATACACTGATACGGTGGTTGAGCAAGTCCCATTAATTCTGGGTCGTCCTGAAACAAAATTGCACATTAAGCGTGTTGCACCAAAGGATTACTCTAATTTAAAAGATCAGGAAACTGAATAAAGAAAAAGCATCTGAAGAAAATCTTCAGATGCTTTTTTATGTCTATGAAATTGTGTCCAACGTGTTGTCACTAATACAAACTAAGTCGGTTAAGCGGCCAGTATCGAACTTTGACTACACCTTCAATTTTACTTCTAGGAATTGCTCCAATGTAACGACTATCCTTTGATACACTCCGGTGGTCACCCAATACAAAGTATGAATCTTTCGGAACCTTATTAGTTTTTCTCATCAAGTTCAACTGGGCTGCCGTATAAATTTTCTTGTAGTCTTTTTTAGTTGCTAACGAGCGAATTGAAAAGTTTCCAGTGTCAGAGTAATGCGTACCATTGAAGCCATCCTCATGGTCTATCAATTTAAAGCCAGGTTCTAAATAACTCTGGTCAATTTTTTTGCCATTAACATAAATCTTATTGTTCTTTGCAGTAACTGTATCACCTGGTAAGCCAATGATTCGTTTGATATAAAACGCTTTTGGTTCATCAGGTGCTTTTAGAATGATAACTTCGTTACGCTTTAGTTCACTATGGCGATAAGCAATGACGCGCTCTTGATTTTCAAAAGTTGGTTGCATTGAAATGCCTGATACAGAGCATTTAACTATTACAAACTTGGTTAACAAAAAATTGATTACGACAAAGGCGATGAATAAAACGACTGTATACTTAAAAATATCGTAGAAATCTTTTTTACTTTGCTGGTTATCTTTCATGAACTTAACTTTCTTTTCTATTACTGAGAACAAGTTTATACAATAACTACATTATAAACTTTAGAATGAAAAAGTTAAAAATCAACTTTGCTAAAGATCAAAATCAAACGCATATCTATTATTGATCTGTCAATTTCTAGCTTTTTGAAATATAATAACTGGAATGTTAGTTTTATATATGGAGAAATAATTTATGGAAAGCAAACTAATAATCGATGAACAACGAGCTACTACACTATTTGATGCTTATTGTTCATCTGAAACAAATCAAGGTCATTACTATGTTGACTTTGTTCCTATCACTTTTATGAATGAGGATTTTGCTGAACTAGCTGATTATTTGGCAATTAATTACAAACCAGATTTTGCCAAAAAGATTATTTTTATTGCTTTTACCATTCTTTGTTATTATGATTCAGCAGTCTTCTTAGCTGGCAATGACTATTTAGAAAAATATACTAATAAAGACTTGCGCCATACTGATTTGGAGAGCATTGCTAAAGAAATTAGAGACAAAATAATTAAAAACCGCATGGGTTTGTATATTTTCTTTCAAACCGAAGACAAAGACCACATTTCTTTAATGAGTATCGAAGATGAATACAGTACACATTTTTTTGGTCTTTCTGGGGAAGCACAAAAGATGATTGAACAGCTAGTAACTCACCAAGGTTTATTTTTCAAAAAAGTTAAAAATATTGATTAAATCAAGGAGAACTTACCGATGTCAGTTGAAAAAGACTACGAAATAATTAATAAGATACTCAGCGAAAACAAAGATAGTTATTACGTTGACTTTGTTCCCATTACTTTTCAGAATGCGGACTTCGCGGAATTAGCTGATTATTTAGAAAAGCACTATAAAAAAGATTTTGCTAAAGGTATTATTTTTACTGCTTTCACTATTCTTTATTACTATGAGTCAGTTGTCTATTTGGATAATGACTGTGACGATCCAGTTTATCCTGACCTGATTGATGACGACCTGAAAGAGTTGGAACTAGATAGTTTAGCAGAACTCATCCAAGAAGTGATTATGGAAAACTGGTCAGGACTAACCATTCTTTTTAAAAATGATGGTAAATATTCCTTAATGCAAATTAAGGATGGCTGTGACGTCTATTTTGGAAATCTCTCTGGTGAAGCACTAAAAATAGTTGATCAATTGATTACTCAGCAAGGCCTTTACCTAAAGAAATTTGAACGCGAATATCGCACTGATTCTTTCGAAGAAGAAGGTGGCTGGAAAATCGAGCCGGATAATAGTCCCCTAAGCTTCCACAGTGAAAGTTTTTGGAAGCTCAAGGACAAAACTGATAAGCGTGTAAGCCTACTGGATAAAGAAGGTAAAGTATTAGGCGAATAACAATGTAGTTGTAGTTACAGCTTTCATTACAGCAAAAAAGAGCTCCAAAGGTGAACTAATCCTTGGGGCTCTTTTTATACACTTTATTTAACTTTTAATTCTAAGCATCTAGACCTATTTGTTCTAAAAATTTCGCCGTTATTCTCCTCTTTAGTGGTTTTGCTTTAACTGTTTCAATTAAACCTTCATTTTGTAGTTCAGCAAGCCCTTCTTTAAATTTCCTTCGTGATATATGATCTTGCTTAAAGAGCTCAAATAATTCCCGATCTTCTATACTACCTTCAAAATCATTAAATAAATATGCCTGCGAATAAATATATAGTTCATTAAATTTAACGATTGAATATTTACGCTTTTCAAGCTCTTTTTTGACATAGTCTAAGCGATACCGTGCCTTTTGCAATTGGTCAATGACTTCGTCTTGACCATCACTTAGATAATTTAACATGTCCTTTACGAAGAAAGTTATTTCTCCATGATTCTTTTTATCTTCAACTTCGGCAAAACCGTCATAATATGGAATCTTCTTTAAATTTATCTGATGTGAAAGGCTCACTGCAGTATACGGATCCAGTTTTTTACCGATATAGCTGCAAAAAATATACCTGCCCAGTCTGCCATTGCCATCATAAAACGGATGAACATATTCAAAATAATAATGAGCTACGCACGCCTTAATAACAGATATATACTCATCATCATTGATAAAGTCTATCCACCTTTCAAGTTGCTCATTAATTTCACTTTCATGCTGCTTGGGAAAATGTACTGTTTTGACACTGTTACCAATTCGTACAAAACCATCTCTAAATAGCTTGCCATCTGGTAACTTTTTTTGAGGAATCTCGCCCTCAAGTAAGAAGTCATAAAGTTTTCTAATATCTGATAAACTTTCGATTTTATTTACTTTACCTTCTTTGATTGAAGTATACATATTAACAAAAGAAGTTAGGCGAATATTTTTCTTTTGCTTTGTCTGATTATTTATTGCATTGTTTATTTCCTCAGTAGTGGAAGAAACATTTTCAATATCATTTGTTCCCTTAATTTCCTTAACCAGCATTTGATTAAAAAACTGTTCATACGCAACGCCTGGTAACTTGGAAATTAGCTCTTTTATTTTTTGTGACTTTTCCACTACATTTCTTATCAAATCAACGATATCTTTAACAGGCACCATAAAAAGGTTATACCGTTCAGGAAGTCTGAAGCCCTCCCTTTTATTAATTGGATTAACGACTAAAGGAAACGTAATTGTTCCATAACCATTAATTCTTCTATCCAACTCGATATCAATAGATTCTTCGGGGTGATTATAAGAATATATCCTTAATGGCTGGTATTTACTCATTATTAAATCGCTCCTTTCATAGAAATCAAACAAATAACTTTTGTTACATGCGTATAAATCGTCAAAAATTGTGCTTTTAGCATTTATTATTCAATATTCTACACCTTAAATTGCCAAAATGGCAATTTTTGAAGTTTATAACTCAAAATAACATATAATAAATCGCAAAAATCGCAATTTTGGTCATTTAGAATTCAAAAAGTACATCACAAATTGCAATAACTGCTTTTTTGGACGTTTATCTAGTGATTCCAAATTAGCGGACAATAAAAAAAGCTGGTAAGATCTAGTACTTACCAACTTCTTTATAAAACTAATCGATATTTTTTAATTACCAAATATAAACGCGTTTATCTGGATCTAACCACATACCGTCTTCTGGCTTAACATCGAAGGCCTTGTAGAAGTCATCTTGACATTGAGTCTGAACGTTAGCACGTAATGGACCAGGAGCGTGAACATCAACTGCAGTTTGACTCTTAATTGATTCAGTCAATTGCTTGTTAGCCCAAATGCGAGCAAAGTTTTCGAACAATTTCTTCAAGTCTTCGTTCTCATTCTTAGCAGCTTCGACTGCAGCAGTTAAACCACCTTGGTCTGCAATGTTTTCTGAAACAATTTGCTTACCGTTAAGAGTAACTGGACCATATTCAATACCATCAAACAGGTCAATTTCAGCTTGCGTACGCTTCTTAAATTCAGCGTAGTCTTCGTTAGTCCACCAGTTCTTCATGTTACCAATTTCATCGAATTGCGCACCATTATTATCAAAGGCGTGTGAAACTTCGTGGGCAATAACAGTACCGATACCACCGTAATTAGTAGCACGGTCTTGTTTTAAGTCATAAAATGGTGCCTGAAGAATAGCAGCAGGGAATGTTAAGTCGTTTCTTTGTGGGTCGTAACATGCATTAACGAGGTTACCAGGCATTGCCCAAACTGTCCGATCAACTTCCTTGTGCAATTGTTCAAGGTTGTACTTTTGCTCCACAATGCCAAATGCACGTTCATTTGAATAAAGGCTACCACCCTCATTAGCTGGAACCACCTTTAAGCGATTGTAAACTTCTTCAATTTTGTCAGGGTAACCAATCTTTAGCTCTAAAGCGTTAACCTTAACAATGGCCTTTTCTTTAGTTGCTTCTGACAACCAGCTATTGTTTTGCAAGCGATCCTTATAAACATCAAGCATGTGATGAATCATTTCTTCAACATCTTTTTTGGCATCCTCACCAAAATATGTCTTGCCGTAGTACACACCCACAACTTCGCTGAAGTCTGAGTTAGTAAATTGATATGCTTGCTTTTCGCCGCTTGTTAATTTTGGTTGACCGTTTAATGCTTGGCTGAATGGGAACGCTGCTTCACGAAATTCTTGTGATAAAGCAGGAGCTGCAGCATTAATAAAGTTAACAATCATCCAGCCTTTGATTTCATCAAAGTTTTCTTCATTGATAATTTCGTTAATGTGATCCAAGTAGCGTGGTTCTTCAACAATAATTCGTTCTGGTTCTTCGCCAATTGCTTCTTTCAAGTAGTAAGCAATCTTGAATTGATCAAACTTAGCTTCAAAGTCTGCAATCTTCATTGGATTGTAAGTAGCAGGATAATCTGCCCATTCTTCTGTAGACTTAACAATCTTAGATAGCTTAGCATCAAACTTAATAGCATCTTCTGCATATTTTTCTGCCTTAGCTTGATCAATACCAGCCATAGTCAAAAGCTTAACTGATTGCTTTTGTAAAATGTCTAATAGCTTTGGTGCATCAGGAGTTTGATAAGTTGTAGTGTCTGGTAAATATGTTCCTGGACCTGCAAAATACAAAGCATTAACTTTAGTATTCTTCATGTCAGGTGAAACGTCAAAGCCAAATGGGATTGAAGCAAAGGTTGATAAGGCAGGCGCATTTAAGTTGTAGTCAGAAAAGTCCTTAATGCCGTCAAGAATAGCTAAATCGTCCTTAATTGGATCAGCACCTTCTCTATTACGCTTGTCAAAATCGCATGCTAATTTATAGAGCTTAACTGCTTCATCCAAGTTAGGAACATCAGGAATTTCCTTTTTACCAGATGCAAAATCAGCTAAATCCTGCATTAAATGCTTTTCAACGCTAACGTCAATACCATCAAATGATGCCATACGTGAACGATCTTCTGGAATCTTAGTCTTTTCAATCCATTCAGAGTTAACAGCTAGGTATAAGTTATCCTGAGGTCTTGTGCCAACTTTTGGTTCAATGACGTTGCCGCTACCGCCACGAATTGCCGAAATATTTTTCATTGAGAGAGTCCTCCCCTTTTTTTCTAAAATTAAAAATACACTAAATTAATATTATCATTTTAATCAATTGATAAGTGTTAAAAAGCCTTTACAAATTACTTGAAAACTTTAATGTGTTTACGCAATTTTGCATGAAGAGGAATTAGCAATAAAACCATCATGAAAATGCAAATTGCAGCCGTAATAAAGAACGGAATGTAACCTGCATGATCAATCATCATCCCTCCAAATAGTGGGCCAAAGGCTTGACCAATTCCACGCGCAACACTAATTGCCCCCTGATACTTACCCTTACTTGTCATCGGTGACAAGTCATTGATGTATGCTGGAACAGCTGGAAACGCTGTGGCTTCTCCTAGCGTTAACACCACCATCGACAATGCAAAGTGGGCAAAGTCGTGGGCAAAAATAAGTGTCGCAAATGAAAGAGCGAACATTGTTGTCCCAAATATTATTTGCTGGAACAGGTTTTTAAATAGGCGCGGAAAACGAGCCAAAATAACCTGGACAGTCACAATAATTGCACCGTTAAGCGTCCACAGTAAACTGTATAAATGAAACGGAATTCCGAGTGAAACCATGTAAACCGATAGGTTTGATTCCCAGTTCATGTACATTAGCCAAGTTACTGCTAGTGAAATTAGAAAACCGATCATCAACATGACGTTGTACTTAGGCATTGGTTCAGTTTTAACTTTACCGCTTGCTCCCTTACTTTTAGCTTTGCGTTCTTTATGAAAGTTAATAATTGGCCGGTAGTGAATTGCCGCATTAACGCAGGCAATTGCAAATAATGAAGAAGCAAGTAAGAACAGGAACTCAATTGAGAAGTCATAGAGATAACCAACGAGCAAGGTTCCAGTAACCGTACCGACGTTCTGGGCAAAGTAAATCAAGTTGAACACATAGCGCCCAGGATATTTCTTAATACTGGTGGAAATGGAATTGATCATTGTTCCGTTCCAACCACTAACAAATCCTGTGATAATCAGCCAAATCCAATAGGCTGGCCAGCCATGAAAGAAAGCCATAAAAAACAGGACCACAGCATCAGTGCCTAGTCCAGCAACAATTAACGGATATGGATTGAAGCGGTCATACAAGCGCCCTGCGGTGAATGACCCCAAAACATTACTTGCACAGTTGCAGAAAAGTACAAGCCCGATAACTGAGAGGCTAATGTGCAATTGCTTATTTAAGTAAACTGAAGTAAGTGGCCAAACAAAACTTGAACCGATCCAGGTTGCCAGTTCCCCTAGCAATAACCAACGTAATTTAACTTCGGTTCCAGTATTTGATCCGTGTGTGAGTTTCATTTATTCAGTCCTTTCTCGTTTTTAATTTCCATTTAACAGTGTAGCAAGAAGTACGCTAAATTAACACCCTCAACTAATAGCTCAAAGTCCTAAAAATGTGGTGGTGAATAGAATTTAGGTACACATAAAAAAGAATGATTATCAGTTCAAACTGTAATCATCCTTAATTTAGTTTTCAAAAAATTGGCCTTTGTTTTCTTGGTAATATTTCTTATACCGGCCATTATAATTATGAAACATATATTTCATTAGTAGCCAACGCTTGAAGTTACGGTCCTTATCATAAAAGACGGTTGTGCCATAGCGACCTTCGTGAATTAATTCCTCGGCAAGCTGCTTAGCTTCATTGTCATGTGCATATTGCTTAAAGACTTTTACAGGTAGACCAAGCCATAGAACATGTTTGGACTTAAGCTTATTGCCGTAGACTGTTTCCTTGTCTTGCAAGCTGTCATAAACATAATCATCAACATACCACTTAGCTAAATTATAGCCGTTTAAGGTTACGTAAAAGCTTGAGCGGCCCTGACGCAAGTTAATTTCAAAGAACTTGTACTTGCCATCACGCGCATCATACTTGATGTCGAAGTTGGCCATCCCCGTGTAGTTAAGTTTTTCCAAGAAGGCCTCAACCTGTTCATACAACTTTTCATTATATTCAGGCAAAATTGCCATGTAGTTACCAATGGCTTGTGGAGTTGGGTCTTCTAAAAGTGGATGACCTAAGCACATCATCTTAACATGGTGATGACGGTCAACATACGCGTTAAGAACACGCATGTTGGAATCATCACCAGGGATAAAGTCTTGTGCAATTAAATCGGCCTGATAGCCATTGCCATAAATCTTGCCAACGATGTCACGCAATTCTGTTTCGTTATGAATTGTGAAGGCCTTTTTACGTCCTTCAAAGTGAACGTCAAGCCAAGAAACAGGATCTTCTGGTTTTAGTTCAATTGGATAGTCAAATGGCAATTCAAGGTAGTTTTCTGCCTTAAAATCAGCCATCGTAATAATCTTAGTCTTAGGGTAAGGCAAACCGCATTCTTCAGCGATTTGATAAAAGCCCTCTTTAGAAATTAATTTTTCTAACAGATCATATTCAATGTAAGGTACAACAAAGACATCAGATAATTCGTCTTTGTGCTTGGAAAGAAGTTCGGCGTAGCCGTCACCACAGGCAATTAGAATAACAGGTTCCTGATGATCCTGGTAGAGCTTTTTTTGCTCACGCATTACTTCAATAAAAGTTGGATCTTCACTAAATCCTGGATGAAGTTCAACACTGACAATTTTAGAATAACGGGTTGGAGCTAGCTGAGTATCCGCTAACGCTTTAACGCTAATTCCATAGGCTTCATTAAAGGATCTTGCCATCCCATATACGTTAATATCACTACCGAGTAATATAGGTGTAAAATCTTGACTCATTTAAAATTGCTCCTATTAAACTAGCTTTCCTTGTTCAATCAAGCTAGCCACTTCTGGTTGCACACGTTGATACTTAGAAACTGTTTCATCGTAATCAACAAAGAATAATTTGTACCAAACAAGGAACGTGTAAATTGTCCAGATTTGGCGACGATGTGAGCCATCGCCTTTGTAATTTTCATCAAGTAATTGCAAAATTTTGTCTTGCTCAAAAATGTCATTAACAAAATCTTCGCTGAACAAGTCACGCACTTGTTGATAAAAGCGTGGCTCTTGCAACCATTCTTTGATTGGGGTTGGGAAGCCTAACTTAGGACGCTTAGCCCATTCGTCTGGCAACACTTTTTCTGATGCCTTACGCAAAGCGTATTTAGTATCATGCTTGTTAACCAAGTAATCGGTTGGAATTGAGTTAGCACGTTCAGCAACCTTGCGGTCAAGGTATGGTACACGCAATTCGAGCGAATGAGCCATTGAAATTTTGTCGGCCTTTTGCTCAATATCGTTTAGCATGAAGTGGTGCAAATCGATGTATTGCATTTGACGAACGTTATCAAGATCTTTAACCTTTTCAAAGTCCTTTTGATAAATACCATTAACGGTTAATTTGTTGCGGTATGATGGCTTCAAAACGCCATTAGCGTCTTCTGAAGTGAAGATAGTTGGGTAATCCATGTCATAGATGACTGATTGACCAACGTAAAATTCGCTTGGTTCAGCCAAGTTGGTGTACATGTGAACCTTGCCAGGGAAGTTTGGCATCTTTTTGATTTTATGTGCCAATTTAACCCTTGTCTTCTTCGGTAACTTTTTACATTGAGAAGTGAAGACCTTAATGACGTTGTTATGCGTGTGCATCCCGTAGTTAACGTAGCCGGCAAATAATTCGTCGGCACCTTCACCAGATAAGGCAACCGTAACGTGCTTACGCGCCATCTTGCACAAGTACCAAAGAGGAATGATTGACGGATTAGCGTCGGGTTCATCCATGTGGTACTGCATTTCTGGGAAGTCATGCATTGCCTCGTCAGCTTTAACCTTGTCTGAATAGAAATTCCAGCCATTCATATCAGCTAAAGCCTTAGCCTTAGACGCTTCATCATAAGTTGCATCGTCAAAGGAAATTGAGAAGACATCATCAGGATTTAAGATGCTGGTAATGTAGCTGGAATCGACCCCTTCTGATAAGAAGGCGCCAACAGGAACATCTGCAATATGGTGCAACTTAACTGATTCATGCAAATCTTCGTCGATTTTATTAACCGTCTCTTCAAAACTAAGCGTGTTAGCCTTATATTCAGCGTCCCAGTATTGATGGGTTTTCATTTGACCGTCTTTATATTCAAACCAGTGGCCTGCCGGGAACCGCTTGATGCCCTTAAAGAAAGTTTCATCAAGGTCATTATATTGGTTCATCAAGTATGGTTTAACTGCCTCTGTATTAAGACGACGCTTAAAACCAGGGAACTGCAAGAAACTCTTGATTTCTGAGCCAATAATCAAGTGACCATTCTCATCGCTGTAGTAAAGTGGCTTGATACCAAAGAAATCACGGGCGCCATACAGCGTTTGAGTGTTATCATCCCAAATGGCAAACGCAAACATACCCCGGATACGCTTAAGTAAGCCATCCATGCCCCACTCTTCAAAACCGTGCAACAGAACTTCTGTGTCCGATTTAGTGGTAAATGTATGGCCTGCTTTAATCAATTCGTCTCTTAATGGCTGGAAGTTGTAAATTTCACCATTAAAGATAATTGCCTTTGTTTTGTCTTCATTGTAAATTGGTTGGCTACCGCCACGTAAATCAATGATTGATAATCTTCTAAAACCTAAAGCAACTTTATCGTTGGTGTAAAAACCATCTGAGTCAGGACCACGGTGCATGATCGCTGCCATCATTTTGCCAATAGCTGCTTGCTTATCATTTATTTCTGGATTATAAAATGCGACAATTCCGCACATAGATTTATCTTCCTTAATTAATCTTAGTTAGTAACCTGTTAGTTTTTAAGTTTAACTTTCACATTATAAGATAATGGCGGCCAAATTCCAAATTGTCCACCCATTTTACCTAAATGTAAAAGATTCTTCGCCTGCTGGCAGCCCCATAACCAAAGGCCTGGATTACGTGTCGATGCAAATCAATGTTTACAACGTACCCAGCAAATTCAGTTTGATGATCGATTTGACGATTCCAGTTCTTATTATATTTAGTCGTCAAAACATGGTTCGGTCCCATTAAAGCTGAGCAGTTAAACAAAATATACTGGATACCATTTATTCTGAACTGGTCTTCAACGTGACGGTGGCCACAGAAGTAGGCAATAATCCGGGCATTTTTCACATTAGTAAAATCAAAGTCATTTGCTAAGCGAAATTCTGGTGGGATACCGCTGCTTGAATGCATTTGCCCTTTTTCGCCCTGGTTAAAAGCCACTAGTAGTTCGTGAAGGGACCGGCCGTTGTACTTAAGCGCATTCGAGCCCTTGCGGTTAATCGGATTGCCATGGCTCATAAAGACAATGCTCTTATTGGATGATTGTTCTAAGATTTCAATGATTTCTTCCATCTGATCTTCTCTGACAGCCAAAGTGATTTTGGCATCGTAACGCTTTTGACCCTGAGCATTTAAAATGTAGGGCAAGTCAGTGGTGTTGACTGAAATGAAGCGGATATCATCGACATCATAGTAACAAACGCCGTGTTGGCGTGAAATATAGTGCACACCTGGTTGTGCATACATTGCCGGCCACATGATCTTTTCAAATTCATTCTCGGGGAATGATGCTTTTAAGTCGTGGTGCTCATCATACTTGTCGTTTTCGTCATGATTGCCTTTAATCATCAAGTACGGCACTTTGGTTGATTTAAACGAATCACGTAACTTAATTAGTTCGCTTTCGCCTAAGAAGCCCGTGTCAGAACCATCAATCCAGTCACCCAAATGCACCTTGAGATCAAGTAACCCAGAGTCATCAAGATAGGAAAATTCGTTAACATGAGTTAAACCATTCCAGCCGTAAAAATCCGTACTATTACTATCCTTATAGTGGGTATCAGTAATCACACTAACATTGACAGAATTTTTACCCTCATGCGTCCGCTCCTTGACACGTTTAATGAATTCATCAAGGTATTCTTCCACAATATAACGACGCCCCGTTTTGCGATTAACAAACGCACGGTATCGTTCTAATTCAGGACTAAATTCACGCACATATTCTGGCGCTAAGTTATCAGCACTTTCTAAACTGAGTGCCTGATGCAAAACATCATTTTCATCTTTATAAACGGTCAGATTATATGGCAGACCTTGGGGTGTATGTTGCGCTGTATCAACATGATATTCACCGACCGTCACATATTCCTGCATTGGATCAAGTGAATTTTTCCTTTTATTAAAAAGACGGCGCATTTTAGCCCCATTTTTCCGATCAAATAATCCCATTGAATACTTAAAAACATTCATTATTGTGCCTCAACCCAAAGAAAAAAGCCGGGCGGTCAGCCACAGCTTCAGAAACTACGCGTTATCTGCCAATGCGTGGGCTGCTAAGCCGATTGACAAAACTGCATCTTTAGACAATACTTCTTGTAACACTTTAGGTGCAATTACTTGAACAGCACCGATTACCTTTAAGCTGTAAGTAACCACGTGTAAATCAACTGACTCATTATAAAAATCGTCTTCATAGGGATTTTCATGATTATAAGTCAGATTAATTTTATTCTGATCAGCATAACCGTCAACATGGTTAGTTAAGATGCGGTCATGTAAATCAGTTAATTGCTCTGACAAGTTAATCAAAGTAAGCTTGTGGTCACTTTCAGTTTCATAGTATTGCTCTTGAGTCATGCCAAAATAGTCTTTAACTGGCTTGTGCAATACATGCAAATTATCAATCACACGATAAACGGCCTCAGCATCAAAGTCTGTTTCTTTATTTAAAATACTTTCTTGATTATCGGCCAAATTATCGGCCAGAGTCATTGTATCTAACTTTTCCATGATATCCTCCTAAAGTTCATTTTATATTATACCAAAAAAACTATTATTGCACTTTTTGTGAGCAAAAATTTTACCTTTCGTTAATGGGTTTTTTAAACCAGATTTTACTCACGCTAAATAAGGGCCAATAATATTTATTTAAAAAAGAAAAAACAACTTTTTACGTATCTAATATTGATAGCAAAAAATATTATTAAAGGAGACTAACGATGTCTGAACTTATCCGCTGCCCTTGGGGCACAAAAGACGACTCATTAATGCAGCAATATCATGACCACGAATGGGGCAAACTCAATCTTGATGAACAGTACCTATTTGAAATGTTAACTTTAGAGCTTTTTCAATCAGGTCTAAATTGGTCAATGATTCTGCATAAACGGGAAAACTTCCAAAGGGCTTTTAAAAACTTTGTACCGGTAGAAGTGGCAAAAATGACTGATGATGACATTGCACTTTTAATGCAAGACAGTTCAATTGTCCGTAACAAGATGAAAATCACGGCTACACTAAAAAATGCAAAGGCAATTCTAGCAGTTGATGCCAAAGAAGGCAGTTTTGCTCATTACTTGCAGCAGTTTGTCAAAACGCCAATTGTTCATCATGCGCAAACTGCCGAAGAAGTACCCAGCACCAGTAAAATCACCGCACAAATGGCCAAACAAATGAAGAAGGACGGCTTTTCTTTTGTTGGCCCGACTACACTGTACTCATTTTTACAGTCCGTTGGCTTAATCAACGATCACCTTGAAACTTGTTCATTTAAATATCAGGGTTAAACAAAAAGTTGGACTACTTCTTGAGTAGTCCAACTTTTTTAATTGGTTAAATCTTTTTGTTTTTAAACTAATTTTTTCCGAATCCAGCCGGAAATCCAGTCAATGACAATTACCATGATGATAATACCAAGCAGGATAATTCCTACCCGATTCCATTGCCGGTATTGTAAGGCAATAATTAGCGGATAGCCGATACCACCGGCACCAACTAGTCCAAGAACCGATGCCGAACGAATCGAAACATCAAATCGGTATAAAGTATTCGAAATCAAGGCTGGCAAGAGGTTCGGTAAAATCGAAAACATGACCACATTGGTTTTTGAGCCACCAGCAGCAGTAACTGCTTCGTTAGGACCATCTTCCAAGTTTTCAATTGCTTCGGAAAATAGTTTAGCAAGCATCCCAACCGAGTGGAAACCTAAGGCCAAAACACCGGCTGCTGAACCAGGGCCAACAGCCTTAATGAACATCAAGGCCAAAACAATTTCTGGAAATGACCGAATAATCGCCAAGACAATTTTACCAACCCGTGAGACATACCACTTTTTGTGTCTTGTATGTGCTGCCCAGAAGGCAAACGGTAAAGAGATAATTGCCGAAATAAAAGTTCCTAAAAAGGCAATGCAGACGGTGTCCCATAATTGTGAAACCAAATCCTCACCCGTGCCGTTATAAACATACGACCAATCTGGGTGGAAAATACCAGAAAAAATGGCACCTGCAATTTGACCCGCAGTCTGCTTAATTCCACCAAAATCAATGCCAGTGCATGACCAAACAATCAAAAGGACAGTTACGATTGCCAGTGCCCAATGCCCTATGCGTTTTTTCTGATCAACTGGCTTAGGAGGCAGTTTTTTCATTGAAGTATCCATTATTTCATCAACGCCTCCCTTGATTTAGAAGAAACATAGTCGATAAGAACTACGACTAAAATAATTGCAATGATAATTGTACCGGTCTTAGGGTAATCGAAGACCTGCAATGTTTCTTGCAAGTAAAGTCCAATACCACCGGCACCGATATACCCCAAGACAGTCGATGCACGAACGTTGATTTCAAATGCGTATAAACAGTATGAAATAAAGTAAGTCATAACCTGTGGCAAAACGGCAAACACAATAATTTGCAATTTGTTGGCGCCAACCGCAGTTAAGGCCTCAATTGGACCAGGATCAATTGTTTCGATTGCTTCATAGAACAACTTAACAACAATCCCAAACGTACAAATTGCTAAAGCTAAGATACCTGCAACAGGTCCAATACCAACGATTGCTACAAATATTGCACCTAAAAGCAAGTCAGGAACCGTTCTAATAATGTTCATAATAACTCTTAAGATGCCGGTCACTGCCTTATTTTTAACAATGTTGCGAGCAATCAACAACGAGTAAACAAAGGCAAGAATTGACCCGATTACTGTACCCAAGATTGCCATTTTGATGGTCTCAAGGATTAACGGAATAACCGCACCTAAGTATGACCAATTTGGATGCAACATTTGCAAAAAGATATCTGCAAATTGACCAAAGTTAGCAAAAAGTGCGCCTAAGCTGGTTTTGGTTACTTTAGTTGAAACAACCAAACCAACAACAAAGAGAATAATCCAGAATAAGTTCAAAATTTTGAACTTTTTCTTTGGCAATGTCATTAGAGTTTCTTCTTCAGTACTACTCATCTTGGTCACCACCGGAATAGATTTGATCAAATGTTTCTTTAGGCGTTTCACTCATTTTGCCATCGTAAATAATTTCACCAGCACGAACACCGATAACCCGTTTACCAAATTCTTGTGCTAATTCAACACTGTGTAAATTGATTACCACGGTCATGCCATGCTTTTCATTAAGCATCTTTAAGTCTTGCATCACACGACGTGAAGTCTGTGGGTCAAGTGAAGCAGTTGGCTCATCAGCCAGAATAATATCAGGGTCTTGCGTCAGCACCCGTGCGATTGCCACACGTTGTTGCTGTCCACCGGACAACTCATCAGCGCGTGTGTAAACCTTGTCTGCAAGGTCAACTTGTTGCAGTGCATCATAGGCGCGTTGCTTGTCTTCTTTAGTAAAGAGGTTGAGAGTACTCTTCCAGGTTGGGTAATAACCAACGCGACCCGTCAAAACATTGCGCAAAACGCTTGAACGTTTAACCAAGTTGAAGCTTTGGAAAATCATACCGATATTTCTACGCAACATCCGTAGTTCTTTTCCCTTAGCCTTGGTAATTGATTCACCATTAATTAGAATATCGCCTTCAGTAATATCAATTAACCGGTTAATTGAGCGCAAAAGTGTTGATTTACCAGCACCAGACAAGCCGACAATAACGACAAATTCACCCTTATTGATCGTTAAATTGATGTCCTTCAAACCAACAACATCTTTGCCATAGACCTTTTTAACGTTTTTTAATTCAATTACTGGCTTAACTGCAGAATCTGCCATTATAAACTTCCTTTATCTCTTATTTTTTAGTTGATGCGACAATTTTGTCATACTTACGAACAGTATCAAAGTCGCTGTCCTTACTTGGAACATATCCTTCGTGAGTATAAATGCTTTCGATGATTTTCTTACCCTTCTTTGATTTACCGATATCAATAAATGCATTTGCTAACTTCTTACGGAATGATTTAGACATGCTTGGAACAACGGAAATTGTGTCATTTGGAATTGGCTTAGTAAAGTAGATTGGCACAACTTGCTCCATAATCTTAGGGTTGTCTTTCTTCACGATTGTACGTGCATCTTCAAAGACAAATGCTGCATCAGTGTCACCGTTTAAAACATTCAAAACTGATTGATCCTGTCCTGTAACAGTAACTAATTTGCAGCTCTTCTTAACATCAAGACCTTTTTCCTTCAATTCAGCGATTGGGTAAACGTAACCAGCTGAAGAAGTTGGACTTTGGATAGAGATTGATTTACCCTTTAAGTCCTTCCATGACTTGATTCCTGAACCCTTTTTAACTAAAATTTCGGCACGGTAGAAATTAACTAAGTCCTTAGTTGGACGACCGCCAGGTTGCTTAACGCCGTATCTTTGTGCTTGTAGCAAGACATCAGCAGCGCCTTGCTTGTGTGCTAACACATAACCACTTGGTGGCAAGAAACCAACATCAACTTTCTTGGATTTCATCGCTTCGACAACTGTGTTGTAGTCAGTTGACATTGAAACGTGAACTGGAATGCCTAAGCGATCAGATAACATCTTTTCCAAAGGCTTTGCGCGTGACTCAAGTTCAGTAGCAGCTTGACTAGGAACAAACTGAACGTTCAATGACTTTGGTGTGCCATTGCTACTACTGTTATCGCTCTTGCTTTTACCAGAACATGCAGTAGCCATTAATGCAACTAACATAACGGCTGCACCAGCTAAAACTTTTTTAAATTTCTTCATCGTGCCCTCCCAGACATAAAAAAAGACCTAATCTAATTAACACGTAACGTGAATTATACTAAGTCTTTTGGTAATAACATTATTAATTAAGAAACGAACATTACCCTCTTTTTTAAGGGAACGAAAAGAGCTGCCAACAATGTCTTTGATGAATGCTGTACGCAATCCATACTTTTGCATGCCTCTAACTCCCCTTTCGACAGTCCGTAAATTATTCTTACAAATAATAGCAGAAATGTTTCCTTTAGAAAAGTAATTTAATCGGAAAACTTCGTTTGAGACCAAATTTGAGGTAAATGCGTTCCAAATAATAACTTAGTCTGGTTTATTTTTTAGTTGAGGCAACAATCTTGTTATACTCACGAATGATATCGTAATCACTGTCTTTAGCGTAAGTATATCCTTCTTGATTGTAGACACTTTCGATAATTTTCTTACCCTCTTTAGAATGAGCAATCGAAATGAATGCCTTAGCTAACTTCTTCTGGAAAGCTTTTGGCAAACTTGGAATAACCGAAATTGTGTCGTTTGGAATTCTTTGTGAGAAGTAAATTGGCACAACTTGCTCCATAATCTTAGGTTCGTCAGCCTTAACGTTGTTGCGGGCATCTTCGAAGACGAAGGCTGCATCAGTGTCACCATTAAGTACGTTTAGTACACCTTGGTCTGCACCCTTAACTGAAACAATCTTGCAGCTCTTAGTTACATCGAGTCCCTTTTTCTTCAATTCTGCTACTGGGAAAACATAACCGGAATCAGAAGTAACATCTTGAACAGAAATTGACTTACCCTTTAAGTCCTTCCAACTCTTAATTGATGAACCTTTTTTGACTAAAATTTCACTTCTGTATGAGCTAACCAGTTTCTTAGTTGCTACACCGCCCGGCTGTTTAATGCCATAGCGAACTGATTGCAAAAGCAAGTCAGCCGCACCTTGTTTATGAGCCAAAATGTATGCATCAGATGGTAAGAAACCAACTTCAACTTTCTTTGACTTCATTGCTTCTACTAAACCGTTATAGTCGGTTGACATTGAAACATGAACTGGAATGCCTAGACGTTTTGATAATAATTTTTCCATTGGTTTTGCACGAGCTTCGAGCTTGTTGGCACCAACACTAGGAACAAATTGGACATTCAGTGACTTTGGCGTACCATCACTTTTTGAAGTTGATTTACCACTTGAGCAGGCAGTTAAGCCGGCCGTTAAAAACAATAAGAAAAATGCTAACAGAAATTTCTTAACTTTTGACAATTTCATTTTTTACTCCTTAAAACTAACGATATTTCGACAATCTGTTTGTTAACAATTTTTTAGATGATTAATGCTTATTATTACTTCATCTTCTTTCACAAGTGGTAAAAACCCCAACAAAAAAGAGCACGATGTTTCCGACTACACCAAGCTCTGTTTGATATTGTTATTAGCAAAATGAACAAATACGTCTGCCATTGAAAAAAGTTGTAATTGCCCAAAAAATTCATTTGTTACATTCTTTGTTCTCATTTTTCGGCACCTTTCTCAAAAAGCAGCATTACGTTCGTTACAATAAAATAATATCATAAATATTCGCAATTTTATATAAAATTAGCGATAATATTTAAATTATCGTTTTAAAAATATAACAATCACGAACAAAGAGGTAGCGACTTTTTTACGATACAAAAAGGCATACACCAAGGTGTATGCCTTAAATTTTAAAATTCAAGATTATTTAAGTGGCTTATTATCAACGTCCGTACGTACAATAAGTACATCAGCCAATGCATGCTGGTTAACGTATTCTGTTACTGAACCCATTAACATTCTCTCAACCGCGTTAAGGCCAGTAGCTCCCATAATAATCAAATTATTATGATGATCTTTAATAAAGTCATAGGAAATAATAGCTTTCGGACTGCCATAGCGGATGTGGTAATCAAGATCATCAAAGCCTAGGTTGTCATGAGCCCAGGTTTTCAGACTCTTAAGGTACTTTTCTGCATCTTGTGTCATCTGATAAACGGTATCGCCCGTAATCAGTGTATCTTGCATTTCCCCTAAAAATTGCCTAGTATCAATGACATTTAGAACATCAACGTGGGCATTTTCAGTCATCGCAATTTTAACTGCTTTATCAAAGGATCTTTCAGCTGATTCTGAACCGTCAACTGGAACTAAAATTTTGTCTTGTTTCATACTTATGTCCTCACCCTTTAGAAATTCTTTCTAAGCTTATTTTAACATAGTTTTGCAAGCAGTTACTTTTTTTATAATTGTTTGGACATAGCTTTATTGTTAAAATGAATTTTATGTCAGAAAGTAAGGGTGGAGAATGCAATGACGATAAAATTAGAAAATCAATTACTTAACATCAAAAATGGTCGTAACTTTCGTGAGTTAGGCGGCTATCAAACTAAAGACGGCAAAACGATTAAGAAGCATAAATTAATCAGAACTGCTAACTTAGCATCACTTGACGAAAACGACCTCAAGTATTTACAAGATTACGGCGTGAAATACGTTGTTGACTTCAGAAGTAAAGATGAAGTTGAACGTGAACCAGATCGTGTCCCAGAAGGTGCAACTTATGATTTTGACCCTGTTTTCAGCGAGGACTTGACTGACTCTTCAAAAGGAATTGATGAGGTTTTAAGCCAAGATAACAAAGACCCTAAAGCTGGCTATAATCATATGTTTATCGCCTATGATGATATGATTAAAAGTGAATCAGCACAACGTGCTTATCGAAAATTCTTCGATGTCCTACTTGCAAACGATGAAGAAAACCGCAGTGTAATTTTTCACTGTACAGCCGGCAAAGATAGAACTGGTTTTGCAGCACTTTTGGCACTATCTGCCCTAGGCGTTCCGCTAGACACAATTAAGCAAGATTATCTGTTCACCAATGCTGCAACAACAGACTTTGTTAACAGTTTTCTTCAAAAAGCAAAAGATGAAGGCGCAAGCGATGCAAACCTAAGCAACATAAAAGACTTACAAACTGTGCATCCCGAATATATTGATCATGTTATTGAAACATTACAACAAAATTATGGTGGCGTTGAAAACTATTTACATGATATGATGAAATTAACTGATGAAGAGATCAGTAAGTTGCGTAAAATTTATCTGAATTAATATTAAAAAGGAGACACAAATGAACAAAGCAAAGACTGTTTACTTTGGTGCTGGCTGGTTCAACGAGAAGCAAAATAAAGCTTACCAAGATGCAATGAAAGCTTTAGAAGCTAACCCAACCATTGACCTTGAAAATAGCTATATCCCTCTCGACAACCAATACAAGGGAATCGATGTTGGCAAGCACCCAGAATACTTACATGACCGTGAATGGGCAACTGCAACCTACCGTGGTGATTTAACTGGTATTAAGGCAAGTGACATCATGATTGGTGTTTACTTACCTGAAGAAGAAGATGTTGGTCTTGGGATGGAACTTGGTTATGCAATGAGCCAAGGCAAGTACATTGTCTTAGTTATCCCTGACGAAGATTACGGTAAACCAATTAACTTAATGAGTTGGGGCGTTTGCGATAACGCAATTAAAATCAGCGAACTTAAGGACTTTGACTTCGACAAAGCACGTTTCAACTTCTACGATGGTGCTGTATATTAATATAAAAGTTTTATTAAAGTGCTTTATGATGGACAGATAGACATTCTGACTATTACGGAGCATTTTTTGTTATCCGCTTTTAGCGGACTTTTTGAACACATCGTGGTAAAATAACTATGAATAATTAATTTGATGATCCATCTGGATTCACACAAAAACGCTCTATCGGTCAAATAGAGCGTTTTTGCATGCTAATTACCAAGAGGGAAGGCAACTTTACTTCTTGATTTTCTTGCCATTTAGCCAATGTTTTTCAACTATGAAAACTAGCAGTTCCCTAGTTAGGTCAAGAAAAAATTGAGTAATTAATTTGATAATATCCATTGGATTCACCCCCTATCTATGTAAGATAGGCTGTTGCCCCCGTCTGTATTATAGCAAATACTAATTTATGATTGAGATGACAATTTAACTAATTTATTATTGTCATAAAAAGCTTATCAGCTTTAGTTTTCCTATAGAAGCTAGCTAGTATCGACTGGCATAGACTATCCAATAATACTAGCAACACAAAAAGCTCTATCGCTGAATAGAGCTTTTTATGTGCTAACTATAAAAATAAGGCAAATTTAAATCTTATTTTTGCAATAACAATTAATTAGCCTTGGCAAGATAATTTAAAATACTAAACATTGCTTCTTGGTTAGCATCAGGTATTGATTTACTAATAATCTGCTCTGCTGTTTGGTTTAAGACGGAGCCTTCAATGTACTGTGCATCATTTACTACAATTTCATTGATATTGTTTTGTTCAGGTTCCAAGTGAAACTGCAGTCCGACAGCTTTGTGACCTAAAACGAATCCTTGATTAGTCAAGTTTTCGTTAGAAAAAAGCACATCGGCTTCTTCAGGTATCTCAAACATTTCTTCATGCCAATGTAAAACAGTTAGTTCTTGTGGCAAATCACTAATCTTGTCTGACTTTAATTCAATTGGTGCCCAGCCTACTTCTTTTACCGGCGCCTTTACAATCTGGCAACCTAGTGTTTTGGCAATTTGCTGTGCACCGTAACAAACACCCAGGATAGGAACATCTTTATCTAGCAGTTCATTAATGAGTTGCCGTTCCTGCGCAATCCATGGTAAATCATCATTTGGACTCATTGGTCCGCCCAAAATAACTAAAAAGTCAGTTTGCTGTGCTGTTGGTAAGATACCAAATTGGTATGGATGATAGACATAAAAATCATGATGATGTTGTTTTGCCCAAGCTTCAATTGAGCCTGGTCCTTCATTTGGGGTATGTTGTAAAACATTGATAATCATTTTTTCTCCTACTAACATTAACTCTACTTTTTAATTATTAATAATATCAATCTATTAATATTATTTAAAACTATTTGTGTAATTTTAGTACCGTTAACTTTAATGAAAAGTGAGTACTAATCATGAATAAAAGAAAAAGCAGATTCGGGAAATCAAATATTTTCCTAACAAATAAAGCACCATGATTTTAAAACCATGGTGCTTTTATTTTTGAGCTTAAGCCTTGTAACGTGATTTACCGTTCAAATAAGTTTCGCTTAAAGTCATATCTGGGGTCAAAACAATGAAGTCCGCAGCCTTATCAGGTGCAATCGAACCACATTTATCCAGGACATTAGCGCTTTTAGCTGGAACATAAGATGCCATCATTATAGCTTCTTCAGGAGTTGCTGCATTCCAGTCAACAACATTTTTCACTGCTGTATTTAATTGTAAAATACTGCCGGCAAGATTATCGCCATCTTTTAAGCGAGCCATACCATCTTTAACATATACAGGTAATTCGCCAAGCATGTAGTCGCCATCAGGCATCATTCCTGCCTCCATACAGTCAGTGATCAAACAAATGTGCTCTGCACCCTTAACCTTAATTAACGTGCGTACCATTTCCTTCTTAACGTGGTGACCGTCACAGATTAATTCATCAGTCACATTGTGTAAGTCCATTGCTGCATTGGAAATTGAAGAATCATGATGTGATGGATCAGGCATTCCGTTGAAGGTATGGGTAAACATAGTTGCACCCGCTTCAACACATCTTTTAGCTTGATCATATGTAGCACTTGAGTGACCTAGTGATACAACAACGCCTTCTTTTGTCACTGTGCGAACAAATTCTTTAGCGCCTGCCCGTTCTGGAGCAAGTGAGATTTTATTTAGCAAACCTTCAGATTGGTCACGCCAGTCATTAAATTGCTTAATACTAGGGTCTAGTAAGTACTTAGGATTTTCTGCCCCAGCATGTTCAGCAGTAAAGTATGGTCCTTCGAAGTGTAAACCTTGGATTTTTGCACCAGTCTCTTCACCTTTATGTGCACCAAACATCTGACAAATTCTAGTCAAAGTAGCTTCATCAGCAGTATATGTCGTTGGTAACCAACTGGTAACACCAGAACGTAAAAAGCCTTCAGAAAGACGGTTGATCCCATCCCACTCACTTACCATTACATCTTCTTTTAGTGAACCGTGAACATGTGTATCAACTAATCCGGGAGCAATCCATTTACCAGTATATTCGACAATTTTACCTTCTGGCTTCTCATCTTCCGAGTAATAAAAGCCAAACTTGCCGTCATCTTGGATTTCTAGATAGCCGCCATCTTCCGTTACATTTTCAAGGAAAAATTTATCTGCGTGAATATAATAGGTCATAATTTTTGCCTTTCTTTTAAAACTTGTAAATTCGCTTTCAAAATCAATTTTAGACTAATAAACTGGTCATTACCAGATGAATTATAAATATAACGGAAAGTTTTCGATTTTTAGTTATAATAGGTGTAAGAAGACTTAACAGGAAGCAAAAATATGATACAAGAACCGCAAACAGATAAACATCAAATTGGAGCTTTAACAGGTGCAAGCAAGCGTGATAATTATTATGAATTGCACTTTGAAACAGGGGAAATTGCCCGCTTTTATATCTTGGCTGATGGTATTTTCCGTCTTTTACTTGATCCAAAGCAACAATTTAATGAAGAAAATTCCGCTTTTATTCATTTTGACCATTTTAATAACAGTGCTTTTGAGAAATCACGTGTCCGTGCAACAAATGATTCCTTAATTATTCATTCCGGTAATTATCAAATCATTTTTTGGCAAAAACCGGCTATCATGAGTATTTTTGATGAAACACTGCATGGCACCCGTATGGCTCAATCCAGTCCAATTGAAGTTGGCCCACAACAGACGACGGAATTTTTAGATCAAGATAAAAATGAATTCTACTTTGGTGGCGGCTTACAGAACGGCTATTTCAGTCATAAAGGTAGAAAAATCAAAATCAAACGCGACCATATTACTGGAAAAGGTGGCGTCATTAGTGAAGTTCCGTTTTTCTGGTCAAACAGAGGTTACGGTGAATTACGTAATACCAGACAAGCAGGAACTTATGATTTTGGCAAAACTGACTCTAAGATTACTACGATTAGTCACAAGGATCAGCTATTCGACAACTTCTATTTATTAGGTTCTACACCACAAGAAATACTCAGCAAGTTTTATCGCTTAACCGGTAAG
Source organism: Lactobacillus sp. M0390 (assembly GCF_016102085.1). Classification (NCBI taxonomy): domain Bacteria; kingdom Bacillati; phylum Bacillota; class Bacilli; order Lactobacillales; family Lactobacillaceae; genus Lactobacillus; species Lactobacillus sp. M0390. Next base: position 337,499 of record NZ_JACFPH010000002.1, read on the forward strand.
CCTGCAATGTTGCCAAAATACGCACTAGGATTAGGGCATATCGGCAACTTCTGTACAACCATGTGGCAGCCAAGTAAGGCTGCCGTTCGTAACGCAACTAAAATTGACGGTGATTTTTACACACGGACCAAAAACGAAGAACTTGCATCCCATAAGGCTTCTCTCAACGGAGAAGAGAACTATCATTTCTCTGCGCGTGCAATGATTGACCGCTATCAAAAAGCCCACTTTAAGTTAAGTTGGTTTGTACCTAATTATAATGTCACAGCCGTAAATGATGCTTTAGCGTTTTTCAGTGATTATGCAGTTAATCAAGAAGTTGCTCCTGGTTTTTGGCACCAAGATGATCTTGCACTACCTGAAAAAACCGCTTTTGCCTTTACATCAGATGTTGATTTAATTGATTCGGATAAGGCTAAGTTGCAAAATCAGCTGCAAGATAAGCGCGCTATTGTTTTTAGTGATAATGGTTCTGTTGGCACACAAAAAGATGCCGCACTCATATATGGCGATGTTGGTGGCAATTGGGAAAACATTGCCACTCAAGTTGCCGGCCTTGTTGGTTCTAATTTATCAGGTCAGCCACTTGCTGGTGCAGCAGTAGACGGTACAGTTGGTGGTGGTAACGCCCAAATTACTGTACGTGATTTTGAGTGGAAGGCATTCACGCCTCTACTATTCAATCTTGATGATCAAGGACAATACAGCAAAACACCGTTTGCTTATAATCGTAAAATTACGGATATTAATCACTCATACTTACAATTGCACCAACGCCTGCAAAGTTACCTTTATACTCTCAACGCCCAAGCAAGACTAGGCCAGCCAATTGTGCGTCCCTTATTTATCGATTTCCCTGAAGAGCGCACCAATTATACTGAGATGTTTAGTAGCGAGTTCATGCTCGGCGATAACCTGTTAATTGCACCAATTACCAGCGGGCGCGAAAATGAACAAGGTGATTCACTTAAGGACAATCTTTACTTACCGGGCAAGCAAACAATGTGGATTGACCTATTCACTGGCCAAAAGTACGCCGGTGGTCGGGTTTACAATAATCTTTTATATCCAACCTGGCACCTACCTGTTTTTGTCCGTGGTGGCAGTATCTTCAACTTTGGCAAGCGAGATTATGTCATTTATCCACAAGGTACTAGTCATGGTGTGACCTATGATGATAATGGCACAGTTGATTTTGAAAGTAATCACAGCCAGACAAGAATCACTAGTTCGTTTGACGAAGAAAAATTGGTTGTCACAGTTGAGCCTACTGAAGGCCAATATCCTGGGCTAGAAAGTGACCAGCCAACTGCTTTAACTTTGATGTGCGACGCTTATCCTGAAAATGTTGAAGTTAGGGTTAATGATCAAATCGTACCCCTTCAGGTATACGGCACACTCGATGCGTTTGATCACGCAAGTGAAGGAATTTTTTACAATACTAACTATAGTTTGTCTGAATTCTCGCAGTATCATCTGCCAAAACAAACTGCGCTTCAAATCAAGTTAGCAAATCATCCGGTCGCTACTACAAAAATTGAAGTTACCATCCGTGATTTCTCATACAGTAGTGAAGTTTTGGGACACGAAATCACAAGTGGCGTTTTACCTTCGCCTAAACTGCCGTCAGTTGCTTCAAGCAAAATTTCAGCCCATTCATTCGAATTAGCGTGGACTCATCCTGCCAAAGTACAAGTTGAAATTAACAATCTTCTCTACGAAGGAATCGAAGGCACTAGCTTTACGTTCCACGAATTGCTTCCTAACACACGCTACATCATTCGGATGCGTTACGTAATTGGCAATAAAGTTTCTGAATGGTCCGATCTTTTTGGTGTAATTACTAAACACGCTGCAGAAGACTATGCCATCCAAGAAATTTCTGTTGCAAGCAATTTTACCAGCAAAGCTAATCATCCACTTGATTACCTAACAGACCTAAAGCTGGCTAGCGAGTGGCAAACAAGTGAACCAGTAAGCCCTGAACATCCCTTAGAATTGACTTTCAAATTTAGCGACGTTGAAAAATTAAGTCGCATGGCCTTTGTTCCACGCAACATTGATCATGAAGGTGACCCAACCGAAATTAGTCTGGCAGTTTCAACTGATAACGAAAACTACCATGTGTATGCAGACCATGTAGCCTGGAAAGCAGACAGTAAAAATAAGGTAATTGGTTTGCGTGATGTGCGCGCCAAATCAGTTCGCTTAACTGTTTATCGCTCTTCCGGTCCGATGGTTGCAGCACGCGAAATAATTTTCTATCGTGCTAAAAGATAATTAATAAAATATAGTTCTAAAAAAGCAACAAACTAGCAAATCTGTTAGTTTGTTGCTTTTTACGTTATTCAAAATGATCCCTTTTAATTGCCCGATAGATTGAAATCACTAAGACTAAAACCGCACAAAGCATTGCGACATATGCCATCGGCCCAATGCTAATCGCTGCTTTTGCTTGCTCATTAGCCATCCGGTTTTCCATTGCATATTCTACAATCCACTTACTGAGTAAATGTGGTGTTAAAACAAAGCTGACCGTTGCAACGATTGAAGCAACTAGCGCAGTGTTACGGGAATATGGCTCTCTAAAAAACTGTGCTAAAACACAAAAAGCAGGTGCAATCATCAATAATAAAACCCACATAATAATCAACCGACCAGCACCACTATTCATCATTTGTGCGCTATTGGTTGCATAGCGGTATTTACCCCAAAGCTGACCCCCGGTGAAAGTATTGAGCAAACTTAACAAGTACGAACCTTGTTGACCATAAACTCCACCACGGTTAGACAAAATGCCCTGAATCACTTGTAAGCCATCGGTTGAACCAGCGGCCGGAAAGTTAACCGTCACCACTTTTTTCATATAAGTAGCTAGAAACATCAAGACCGAGCCACCAAATTGAAGTGCTCGTAACATGTTCAATTTACGTGAAGCCTTCATTTTAAACTCAAGGCTGAGGACACGGTCGGGATGATGACTGTGACCGATAATAAAAATTCCCACACCAACAATGATTGCTAGAATTGCCAGTAGCCACCATAACTTAGCCATTACAAAGAAAATAGCCAAAACAACTATTGCTACAGCAACATAAGGCCGGTCTGAAAAAATTTCCCAGAAATTTAGTTTTAAATGACGATATTCAGTACGTGTTGTCGAAGCAGTATCCTGTTCAGACAACTTGTTTTCAGCGGACCGATTAGGCACTTCTTGCTGTTCACCCGCATATTTTTTACGGTACTCACGTCTTGTCATGTGTGAATCCTGACTCATACAACACCTCTTCCTTTCAGAAACAATATCCTAGCACGTTTTTAATTCGAGGTTGCGCTTTTTTATAAATTTTTAGCAATTTTATTGTGCTAGAATAAAAAAAGATGTTGTTTTTTTGAAAATTTTAAAAAGAAAGATGAGGATATTTTGAAAAGTTCAGATCAATTACCCGACGGATGGCATAAAGCCTTTTATACCCTATGGTTAGGTTGTTTTATTACCGGTATGGGGTATTCCATGACAATGCCCTTCATTTCGCTTTTCATCGCTGATTTAGGGCATTACAGTAAGTTTCAAATCAGTATGTACTCCGGTCTTGCATTTGCAATGACCTTTATTGCCCAGGCAATAGTGTCACCTTATTGGGGAAACCTTGCTGACCGTAAGGGGCGTAAACTCATGTGTATGAGAGCTTCTGGCGTCATGGCCTTAACTATTACGGCAACCGGATTTGCACCAAACGCGATTTATATCATTGTGATGAGATTCATTCAAGGCGCTTTTTCCGGTTATATTAACAACGCAACAGCACTTATTGCTGGCGAAACACCGCATAGAAAAAGTGGTTGGGTAATGAGCCAGATGATGACAGCAGGGACTGCTGGCAACCTTGTCGGCCCACTACTTGGTGGTGTGTTATCAAACTTTTTTGGTAACTGGCTTGGCGGTGCTTGGGGTTATCGTATTCCTTTCTTCATTACTGGTTTTTTAATGGTACTAGTTTTTCTTGGTTCAACCTTCCTAGTACAAGAGAAATTTACCCCAATTTCGCGTGAAGAAATGAAGCCAATGAAGGAAATTATTCATACCCTGCCTAACGTTAAATTGATTTTTGCAATGTTCATCACTACCCTATTAGTGCAAGCTGCCAACATGTCGATTGACCCGATTGTTTCGCTATACGTTAAATCGATGATGCCAAACAGTAAGAATATTGCCTTCGTTGCCGGAATAGTAGCTGCTACTCCGGGCCTTGGAACTTTACTTGCGGCCTCAAAAATCGGTCATAAAATGGATGAAATTGGCCCGCTAAAAATTTTACGTCTTGGCTTAATCCTTGGTGCAATTCTATTTGTACCAATGGCTTTAACTAATTCTCCTTGGGCACTTGCAGGGTTACGTTTTCTACTCGGTATTGCCAGTGCCGCAATGCTTCCTGCAGCTCAAACTGTATTGACACTTAATACGCCAGCAGAAAGTTTTGGTCGAATCTTCAGTTACAACCAATCGTTCCAAGCTGTCGGTTCCGTTTTTGGTTCATTAATGGGATCAACTATTTCAGGTTTGTTTAATTATGCAACCGTCTTTTGGACGACTGGCTTTACCCTATTAATCAATTTTATGCTCATTATCTTTTTCAGTTTAAAGAAAAACACTAGCAAGTAAAACGCTAACCAGAAATTCCTGGTTAGCGTTTTTATTATTCATTTTATTTTGCAGCTGGTTTTGCTTTTGTTTTATTCATTACAACGATAGTAACTACAAAAGTTAAAAGACTCAGTATTAATAAACCTAGCACAGCATAGTTAACATGGGTAGCAGCCGACAAAGTTGTAAAGGCAGTTGTCATTAATGGGCTAACAACTAGTAAAACCGTGTTTATTAGGCCAACCGATGATGCCAGAATTTTACGGTCAACTGTAGTAACTAGCCATTGCGTTAATTTGGGACCAGCAATTCCGGCAAAGAAACCCATTAAACAATAAGTAATCAGGCAACAAATTAATTGTTTGCCCATAATTGAAATACAGACAAAGGTAGCTGCAACGTTTGCAAGTAAGACAACCAAATAAAGGGAAGTATTTTTAAATAATCTAGTTCCAGCAATACTGCCTAAAGCTGCTCCAACGCCTGCCATTGCGCCAACTAGAGCAATTGTAAAACTATATGTACCGATTAGCATTGTTTGACGATTACCAGCTATCACGATTGACAATAGAGGCTCAATCGTACTTAAAACGCCATTCAGTAAGGCAATAACTAAAACTGTGGTCAAAAGTCCACCGGCCTTTTTTACTTGTTTTAAAGCTAAAGCCATTGTTGCCCAGTAGCTTCTGTCGTCTACTTCTTGGACTTTATCTTGTGCTGTATCCTTGTGCTGCTTCCGCGAAATGCTAAGATAAATCAAACCTGCTACGATAAATGTTAGTCCATTAATAACAGCTAGCACAGAATAGGACATAAATAGTAGCAACCCTGAACCAATAAATTGACTAATCAGTGTAATTACTTGCGACACTCCGGTAGTAAAACCCTCGGCTTCACCAACTTCATCTTCTTTAACTAAATCAACAATTAAAGGAGTGCTTAGTCCACTTGAATATGTTCCAAGGGTATCTGAAATAAAGTTAATCACAATTACAGTCATTACCAAGTTCCAGCCAGCAATATTTTGACTAAACAGGAAACCAACCAATAAATAGAGCGCTCCTCTAATCATTGCCAGCCAAACAATCTTAGAAAATTTATTGTTTGTGCGGTCTGCAAAATAACCGCCAAAGCTGGATAAAAGGCGTGGAATAGACTCAGAAATTGCAATTAACGACAATGCAAGTGAGTAATTTTTTAACCGACTGGCATAGGTCATTAAAGCTAAATAAAATAGAATGTCTCCCGCACTTGATAAGATGCTGGCAATCGAAAACTTGCGGTATTCTTTATTTCTTAAAAAAACAATCATCTTTTCACTCCTAAATATACTTCTTTACAATTATTATATTTGAGTTAGAATTTTAAATTAAAAAGTGTCATATATGAAACAATATTTTTAAGGATATACTAAAAATGACTATCGGCAATTTACTTAAAGAGTATCGAATTAAGGCTGGTAAAACACAGCGTTCATGGATTGGCGAGATTATCAGTCCGTCCTTTTATTCAAAAGTTGAAAAGGGCTTAAGCCGTATTTCAGCGGAAGATTTAATTGAATTATTAAGACGAAATCATGTTAATCTTGCGTCTTTTTTTGATGAAATTGATTACCAAACCAAATCAAATGATGCACTAGAAAAAGAAATAATTAATCAAATCACTGATGCTTATTATGATTGCGACCTTAAACACCTAAAAGAAATTAAACGAACAATTATTAATAGTACTTTTGCAGATAAAGATGAGCTTTTGCTGCGTGTTGATTCAGTGTTAGCAATAATAGAACAAACAACTGAAAAGCTAAGTGCAAAAGAAAAGAACGAATTAAAAAGCAAATTCTTTAATGCCGAAAATTTCGATAGAGATACAATAACCATTTTTTTGAACTTTATGTACTTTTATGATTTTGATAGCGATTTGGTGATTACTAAGAAAATTTTTCGCCAATTTAAAAATAGTAATGCCGAGGACACTCAATTCATTGTTTTAGGCATTTTAATTAATATGATTGAAATGTGCATAAGCGAGAACAAGTATACTGATGCTTGGGAACTAATTGAGATGTCCAAGCAGGTTCCAACTAAACCAATTACTTGTTTCAGCAAAATGCTCTTATTGATTTTAGAAAATCTGCTTAAGTATCACGATGAACCAAAGCAAGTCTACATCGATAATTGCCAAAAAGAAGTTGAACAACTTTCTCTAATTGGTATGACCGAGCTTAGCAAAAGCTGTCAAAGAATGATTGATGAAAACACCAAGATGACAAATTAGTGTATGTGCTTTTATTTTTACAAATAATTTGCTGTATAATCATTCCTGTTAATAAGCATTTATTTACAGAACATTTGAGGTAAATTATGAAAAAAGCAAAACTAATAAAACTTATTTCCCTTGCGGCAATTTTTCTAGGAATTGGAAGCATTGGTTTAGCAGCCAGTGCTGGAGATGTTAATGCAAGCAGTGAAGATGAAACCGTGATTACACCTCCAGAAGTTGCAGTAGAAACTGGTAATGAATATGGTGTCTTAAAAAAAGATGTTTTTCCTAATAGCTGGAAAGGTTACTGGGGCGGTAAAAGTGATTACCGTTACATTATCCGTGAAGGCTTTGGCGACATTTGTGGCAACTGCGGTATTACGGAGTATGGTTACGTAAAAGGTACACATAACTATCCGTGGCAAATGCCTGAAGAATGGAAGAAAAAATGTGTAGCAAATAGATTGTATCTTCACGCTTTTCGTAGAACATGGGTAAGCAATGCTGGCATCACATGGGCGATCTTAGGCTATCCATTATCTGAACCTATCCAAAAAGATGACATTGCTATTACTTGCCGCACCGAAACAATCAAAGGTAAGAAGTACCGTGTCATGTTCGAAGCTAATCCGAAAAACTTCAAGGTAACCAGTCAGTACTTTAGAACCAAGAAGTTAACCAAAAAATATGCTCATCATCAATTCAAAGACATGGAGTATTCAGCCAAGTTTTAACTTAAGTACTCACAACAATTACAAATAAAAAAGGTGGCAAAAGCCGCCTTTTGTTTTACCCATTACGCAAATTATCTTTTTCATTAATTAAGCTAGTTATCCAATTGGACAAGTGTTTTATTTAGGTTTTTAGTCTTATCTTCTGACTACATAATAAAAACCCCGAAGTTAAGATTACTTAATTTCGGGGCTTTTAACGAAGTCATGCTTCTTTTTATTTAGCTTTCATACCATTGTTATAGTATTCCAAACTACCAATTTCTCCAGACAACTTAAATTTGCCATTTTGATAAACTAGTTTAGTTACAGAATCATTAGCTAATCCTTTACCTTCAAAAGAAGGGAAATTTTGTGTTGATAAAAATAAGTTAATCGACATACCTGAACTTACTACTAGAACATTACCGCCTTTACGCTGGTGTTTCTTTGCAATTTCAGTCAGTACATCGGTCATCCGCTTTTCAACAACTTGTGAACTTTCTGCACGATACTGTTCAGGAAGATTGGTGTTTAACTTATTCTGCTGATCTAAAGCGTAGTAACCATCTTGCATTTTATTTTGGAACAGTTTGCCTTCTTTTTTCACAAAGTCGTCAATGCTGTCATAACCAAAATATGCTGCAATTTCAGGAACATTTTTCGCTACATCTGGTCTTCCTTCATAACTACCATAGTTACATTCGCGAAGACGCTCGTCAGTCTTAACTTTTATCTTCTTATTACCAGAGTAATCCAAAGCTCCACGAGCAGTTTTTTCTTGTCTGCTCAAGTCACCAGAATATGCTGCTTTAAACTTTGTTCCTTTAAGACCTTTTCCAAGATACTCTGCCCCTTTGATACCGTTATCGGTCAAAGTATAGTCACTCCAGCCTTGTGCAAGATGCATAACATTAGCTGTAGTTTCACCATGACGAGTTAAGTAAATCACTACAGGTTTATTACTACTCTGACTCTTTGCTTGAATTTGAGTGGAGTTAGTGGAAAATAGGCCTAAAACTCCCACAAGTACTGTTAAAAAAGTAATTATTTTACGTTTCATTGCTTTTACCTAAATTAAATATCATAACTATGCTAAATCTGCACCGTTAGTGTCGATAACCTTCTTGTACCAGTCAAATGATCTCTTCTTGTAACGATCAAATGTTCCGTTACCCTCATCGTCTTCATCAACATAAATGAAGCCGTAGCGCTTAGACATTTCACCTGTTGAAGCACTAATCAAATCAATACAGCCCCAAGGAGTATAGCCCATTACGTTAGCACCATCGTCAATTGCTTCAGAAATTGCTTCGATATGTTCACGAAGATAGTCAATCCGATAGTCATCATCAACATAATGATTTTCATCAGGCTTATCAATCGCGCCCAAACCATTTTCAACAATGAATAATGGTTTTTCGTAACGATCTGACAATTCGTTAAGTGCAATTCTCAAACCAGTTGGGTCGATTTGCCAACCCCAGTCACTAGCCTTCAAAAATGGGTTCTTAACACCACCCAACAAGTTACCAGCGGCAGTTTCTTGATTTTCATGAGTTACATCAACTACTAGTGACATGTAATAGCTGAAGCCAATATAGTCAACAGGATTCTCAGCAAGCAAGTCAAGTTCTTTATTATTGTAATCAATATCACTTAACTTAACACCATCACGAGCTAGTAAACTCTTAGTATAAGCTGGGTAATGACCACGAACTTGTACATCAGTACAGAAGAAATTATTAACTTGGTTATCTTGCAAAGTAGCTAATTGATTCTTGGGATCAGAATCATAGCTATAGGTAGTTCCATATGCAATCATACAACCAATCTGCATATCAGGATTAATCTCGTGACCAATCTTAACAGCTTTAGCGCCAGCAACAAATTGATTATGCCATGCTTGGTAGATATTCTTCTTATCACCAGCACCATTGCTCAATACCAAACCTTGACTCATGATTGGAAAATGAGTTGCACTGTTAATTTCGTTAAAGGTCATCCAGTATTTAACCTTGTCCTTATAACGAGTTAAAACTGTGCGTGCAAAGTTCTCATAAAAGTCAATTAGCTTTTTATTCTTCCAACTACCGTATTCAGTAACCAAGTGGAGTGGCATTTCATAGTGTGAAATGGTAATAACTGGCTCGATGTCATACTTTAAACATTCATCAATTAATGCATCGTAGAACTTGAGTCCTTCTTCATTTGGTTGCTCTTCGTCACCGTTAGGGAAAACTCTTGACCAAGCAATTGAGAAACGATAGCATTTGAAGCCCATTTCAGCAAAAAGCTTGATGTCTTCTTTAAAGTGATGATAGTGATCAATACCAACATGGTTTGGGTAAGTATATTTAGGATCGAGCTTAAAATCAAAGTCAGGTGAAGCGATAATGTCCATTCGCTCTTTTCCACCAGGCAAAACATCTGCAATCGATAAACCTTTGCCGCCTTCTTGGTAAGCACCTTCTAATTGGTTAGCAGCAGTTGCGCCGCCCCATAAAAAGCCTTTTGGAAAATTATTAGTCTTCATCATAGAATTTTTCCTTTTCGTCAAATTCACTGATAGTTTTCTGAGCTATTACGCAAAGTGAACTATTATGCTAAATCTTCACCATTAGTGTCGATAACCTTCTTGTACCAATCAAATGATCTCTTCTTGTAACGATCAAATGTACCGTTACCTTCATCGTCTTCATCAACATAAATGAAGCCGTAACGCTTGGACATCTCACCAGTTGAAGCACTAACTAGGTCGATACAGCCCCAAGGAGTGTAACCCATTACGTCAGCACCATCTGAAATTGCTTCAGAAATTGCTTCGATATGTTCACGAAGGTAGTCAATTCTGTAATCATCATCAACATAGTGATTTTCATCTGGTTTATCAATCGCGCCCAAACCATTTTCAACAATAAATAAAGGCTTTTCGTAACGATCTGATAATTCATTAAGTGCAATTCTCAAACCAGTTGGGTCGATTTGCCAACCCCAGTCACTGGCCTTCAAGAATGGATTCTTAACACCACCCATCAAGTTGCCATTAGTGGTTTCTTGATTTTCGTGAGTTACATCAACTACCGATGACATGTAGTAGCTAAAGCCAATGTAGTCAACTGGATTCTTAGCAAGTAAATCAAGTTCTTCATCATTGTAGTCAATGTCACTTAATTCAACGCCATCACGAGCAAGCAAGCTCTTAGTGTAAGCTGGGTAATGACCACGAACTTGTACGTCAGTACAGAAGAAATTGTTAGCTTGATTATTTTGCAAAGTAGCTAATTGATTCTTAGGATTAGAATCATAGCTGTAAGTAGTTGCATATAAAATCATGCAACCAATTTGCATGTCAGGGTTGATTTCATGACCAATTTTAACAGCTTTAGCGCCAGCAACAAATTGATTATGCCATGATTGGTAAATATTCTTCTTGTCGCCTGCGCCATTGCTCAGTGTCAAGCCTTGACTCATGATTGGGAAATGAGCTGCACTGTTAATTTCGTTAAAGGTCATCCAGTATTTAACCTTGTCCTTGTAACGAGTCAAAACTGTGCGTGCAAAGTTTTCATAGAAACCAATTAACTTCTTGTTTGTCCAACTACCATATTCAGTAATTAGGTGAAGTGGCATTTCGTAATGTGAAATGGTGATAACTGGTTCGATATCATACTTCAAGCATTCATCAATGACTGCATCGTAGAACTTAAGTCCTTCTTCATTTGGTTGTTCTTCATCACCATTAGGGAAAACTCTTGACCAAGCAATTGAGAAACGGTAGCATTTGAAGCCCATTTCTGCAAAAAGTTTGATGTCTTCCTTAAAGTGGTGGTAGTGATCAATACCAACATGGTTTGGATAAGTATATTTAGGATCAATCTTAAAATCAAAGTCAGGTGAAGCGATAATCTTCATTCGCTCTTTTCCACCAGGCAAAACATCTGGAAGTGATAGTCCTTTGCCGCCTTCTTGGTAAGCACCTTCTAATTGGTTAGCAGCAGTTGCGCCACCCCATAAAAAGCCTTTTGGGAAATTATTAGTCTTCATAAAAGATATTCCTTTCTTTAAATACTTATTATTCTAAGTCTAGCAACTTGTCACCAACTGTTACATCACCGCTAGCAACCACATTAACCTTATGATAGTTATTAGTGTTAGTGACAATGATTGGCGTTGTAACTTCGTAGCCAGCCTTCTTAATTTTATCGATATCAAATTCGATGAGTGGTTCACCTGCTTTAACAGTTTTACCCTTCTCAGTTAATAGTTTAAACCCTTCACCGTCTAATTCAACAGTGTCCATGCCGATATGAATCATAACTTCGGCACCCTTAGGTGATCTTAAACCAATTGCATGACCAGTTGGGAAAGTCATTGCAATTTCACAATCAAATGGTGCACACACTTGGCCATCTTTTGGTTCGATTGCAACACCTTGACCCATTGAGCCGCTTGCAAATACTTCGTCTTTTACATCACTAAGAGGTACGATTGTACCATTTAATGGGGCAACTAATTTTTCAGCTTCATTGTATGAAGCTTGAGCTGCTGGCTTTGCAACAGTTTCTGTTTCTTCTTCTGACTTAATGTTTCCTGCTTCTGCAGCAGTGCCAGCAGTAGCAAGAGCAGCTTGTTCATCTAAAGTCTCATCAACACTGTTCTTACCAAAGATCATTTGAAGAACAAAACCAAGAACAGTTGCAACAACCATTGCAATAATTAAGCCGTATACAGTACTGTCAAAACCATTCTTGCCCATTGCACCTGGAATTGAGAAAATACCCATTCCGGCCATAATGTAGAGCTTAGTACCAAAGAATCCAATTAAACCACCACCGATTGCGGAAGCAATACAACTGATGATAAATGGCTTCTTACGTGGCAAAGTAAGGCCGTAAATAGCTGGTTCAGTAACACCGAAGATGCCTGAAACAAAGGCTGGAATAGCAATACTACGAGTCTTTTCATTCTTAGTTTGGAAGATCATTGCTAAAACAACACCAGTTTGAGCAAATGATGCAGCTAATGATAAACCAACGATTGGGTCATAGCCCATTGCAGCAACGTTGGTCATCATAACCGCAACGAAGCCCCAGTGAACGCCAAAGATAACAAATACTTGCCAGAAAGCACCCATTAATACACCGGCCAAAATTGGGCTAAAGTTGTAAATAGCACTTACGATTGCAGCAATACCATTACCTGCCCAAGTTGCAACTGGTCCGATAACAAGGAAAGTAACTGGAACAGTAATCAGTAAAACAACAAATGGTACTAAGAAAGTCTTAACAACGTCAGGAATAATCTTACGAGCAACTTTTTGTACCTTAGAAGCAAACCAAACAGCAATAATGATTGGAATAACTGATGAAGTATAATTCATTGAAATTACTGGGATGCCCAAGAAAGTCATATGAATTGGAGCTTGTAAGAAAGTACCTTTAAAGATAGTAAACAATGCAGTCTTACTACCAGTCATTGCAACAATTGATGGGTAGCAAAGTGCAGCACCGATAGTTGCACCTAAATAAGTATTTATGCCAAACTTGTTAGCTGATGAAATACCTAAAATAACTGGTAAGAAGTAGAATAAACTATCACCAATTGCGTTTAAGATAATGTAGGTACCTGAGGTTGCTGATAACCAACCCAAAGCTAAGAACATTGCGTTAAAGCCCTTGATCATACCAGCAGCACACATTGCACCTAAAAGTGGATTGAAGATACCAGAGATTAAGTCGATAAACTTATCAGTTAAACTCATGTTACTGTTATCAACATAGTCATCAGGAACTGATCCACCATCGCCAAAGCCACCAATTTTAATTAAAGTATTGTAGACGTCAGCAACGTTATTTCCAATAACAACTTGGTATTGTCCACCAGATTTAACTAGTGATAAAACACCATCAGTTGCTTTCATCTTTTCGTCATTTGCCTTTGAAGTATCCTTCAATTTAAAGCGTAGACGAGTTGTACAATGCACCACGCTGGCAACATTTTCTTTACCACCAACGTTGGCGATAATTTCACGACTTAGTTCTTCGTAAGCCATTTTTCCCTCCAAAATCTAAAACCCGAGAATATAAAGAATCTGCTCTGTAAATTACATTACGCAAAATACATAGCTCATCTTTAAGTTCTCGGGTTAATGCCTGTAAACAGTAACACACCGTTTAAACTAGTAATTAATTTTTAATTGAAGATTGCTCTGAATCATCAGTATGATCACTCTTCTGGCGATGAGTAACTCGCCATACATGAAGCGTTAAATATACTTCATCATCAGGTTGCAATTTCCAACCAGCTTGTTTAGATAAATAAGTGCCGATTTTTAAAACCGTCTCGTATGCTTTTTGATACTTTACTTTCATTAGTTCAAGTAAAGAAATATCAAGCTCACTCCCATCACCTTCGTCATCTATTGGGTAGAGATGGCGTACCATAAATGATCTAAGATGCGTCATAAATCTACTAAAATTAAATGATTCAGTGTCAAGTTGCATGCCGTATTGATATTCAATAATTTCAACTACACCGCGTATCAGCTTGGTAATCTTGATTGTGTCTTGAATTTTAGCTTGATTTGAACCGGCATTGATAAAGTGGTAAGTAAGAAAAACTTCTTCTGTCTTTGGAAAAGCTAATCCTGTTTCCCCTTCAATCAACCTCAGTGCGTCTTTTGCAGCCGCATACTCTTTTGGAAATAATTTATTTAATTCCCAGCCGAGTGTATCCTGCCCAAGTTCAACACCTTCATCGTTTCGCTTTAGCATAAAATCGATGTGATCAGCTAAAACCAGATACTGATAATCAGAAAACTTTACGTCCAATCGCTTGTTAACTAGATTAATAACATCGGTTGTTAAGGACAATGTTCGATCGTCAAGATCACTAACACTGTCAATCATTTCAATGTTCTTCTCAACTGCAACAAAGCGACGGGTAATTTTATCTTCATCAATCGGATCACCTGGCTTTTTACCAAAGCCAATGCCATTTCCGATTACTACCCAATCAACACCAGATTCATCCGACACCAAGGCAGCGTTGTTGTTAAAATTTTTGATAAATTTCACTCAGCAAACTCCTCTTTCAATAAAAAAACCTATGAACAACACTATGGGCTTATATCCTTGTTGTTCATAGGTTAATGCCTGATCGAATCAGTAACACACTTATTTACGTATATGATTATAGAACAGTGTTAAAGCGATTTCAACAATTATTTGAAGATTTTTTATCAGTACTTGTATTTATTTCAAATAAATGTGCAAATAGCGATTTTTTCTCTAAAATAAAGTATAGTGATTATTAAAAATAGCGGAAGGTAAACCAAATTGGCTAAAAAAAAGCAAAACTCTTCATTATTAAAGCAAAAAATATGGTCCTCTATTCAAATCATCCTGATTGGTGCCCTTTTTTACTTGGGCGTTACCCTGATCTTTTTTGGTTCAGGCTTTGGGAGCTCCTATCTTTTCCAACAAAACGCTGAAAAAGCAACTTCAGAATTAACTGCTAAGCAGGCTACTAAAAACAAAAAACGCAAGACTAACTATGATGCAAGCAAAACAGAATCGATTAGCGCGAGCAGAATACTTAAGTCGAAGCAGGTTAAGGCTTATGCAATTGGACGTATTTCAATTCCAGCCGTTAACATTCATAACCCACTATTTGCCGGATATGGTGACCAAAACCAAAACTTAGAATACGGTGTGGTTACCTGCCTCCCCGACAGAACAATGGGCGGCAAAAACAACTACGTTTTAGCCGGCCATTATATGGGATCATATGGACCAGCGGTTTTAGACAATCTGCATTTAGCCAAAATAGGTGACCTGATTTACGTAACCGATCTTCATCATATTTATGCCTATGAAACAAACAGTATTTCGTTTGCAGTCAAGCCTACTCAGGTGGAAGTCGAAAATAATGTTAATGACAAAAGTATGATTACATTGATAACCTGTTCCGATTTCAACACCTCAAAATATGGTTATGGTGAGCATCGAACTGTGGTCCAAGGCGACTTAATCAGTAAAGTTAAGGCAACTAAAGCAAATCTTGCCGCTGCAGAACTAACTGCTAATTCTGAATCAAAAGAAAATAAGAAAGAAATTTCTTTACCTGTTAAAAATAAGAAGAAAGTGGTCAAAATACGCGTTCAGGTTCACTCACGTATCCACCCACAATTTTTCCAAAAAATGAGTGTAATCAATGCTTGTGTGATTGGCTTTAATATTATCTTCTTCATCATTATCTGCTGGTGCTTAATGAGAACTTGGCGTAGATAATTTCGCTGAAACACGCGTATTAATAAAGAAATCTAAATTTTCTGCTATTCATATACGTGTATTAGTAAAATGCTAGATAAATCAAATTGATAAGGCAAAAAGCCTGTTACTTTGGGAATTTCAACAAAGTAACAGGCTTTTTTCGTCAGTCATAAATTTTATTTAGACAAATTATTAATTCTGATATTAGAAATTTGGTCAATTATAATTTTATTTAAATTATATTATGAAATTTAATGGTTAGTTTTATGCTGTCCTAATATACTGTAAATGTACTTAACTTTATTCTATAGGAGGATATCATGGATAATCACAATAATATTCAACAAAAGAAAGAAAAGTTATTATTTTGCGGTATGGCATTAGCAGCACTGGGTTTGGTAGCTGCTAGCCCAGACACTGCCAGCGCCAAAACTACTGCACCTGCTCAAACTACTGAGCAAACCACTGCAGATAAAGGTAATGCTGACACAAATAAAGATACGCCAATCATAAGAGACTGGAATGGATTGAAAGTCACATATGATCAAAAGACACATGAGCTGACCATCCCTGAAGGAACAATAGCAGCTCCTGATGGTGCTGATCCTACACCAATTAGTGCTATAAATATCAATTCTAAAGATACCGATTTTAATGAAATCCATAGCATTAACTTTAAAGGTAAATTAACTATCAAAGGTTCAGCTTCTGGTCTTTTTAGCAATCTTCCTAAACTAGAAAAGATTGATCTTACTAACGTTGATACCTCAAATGTAACAAACATGGATCTTCTATTTGCTTTCTGCTCAGGTTTAAGAGAGATTGACGGCCTTACAGACACTGCAAACGTAACTAGCATGGGGGCCACGTTCTATGGTTGTTCAAGCCTTACTAGAATTGACTTATCCCACTTCAATACTAGTAAGGTTACTTGCATGATTAGTATGTTTAATGGCTGCTCAAGTCTAACAAAATTGGATTTAAGCAATTTTGATTCATCAGCAGTTGATATGATGGACTACATGTTTACCGGCGACAAGAGCCTAACTTCATTAAATATTGGCAAATTTAAGTTGGGTAATGCTTCTGGTCTAGGCAAAGCTATTACTATGAAAAACATGCTTGAAGGCTTGGATGGCCTGACCAACTTTACGTTCAATGTAAATGATGATCTCAGTAAAACTGGTTTTGATACAAAAGCCATCTGGCAAGAAGTAGGTGCTGGTACTCCTGAAAAGCCTGCGGGCAAAGACAAACTCTCTACTTCCCAATTACTTGCTAAATACCCTGTTGAAAATGAAAAAGATGCTGATAAGACAGTAACTTATGTCAAAGTTGCCGAAGATCACTCAAGTGTAACCCCATCTACTCCTTCAACACCTACTGTTACCGCACCTGTTACTAACAACAATCCTAAAACCAAACCAACTACTCCATCTACTCCTAAACCAATTGAGAGACCGGTTTACCGCACAGTAATGCATAACACTTACGTTTATGATCAAGATGGTGCTCTTAAAAACGGTGAATACTTTGCTGGCCAATCCATTGCAACATATGGCACTAAAATAATTGATGGTAAGAAATACTACGCTTTAGGAGACAATAGCTTCGTTAAGGCTAATAATATTTCTGGTATTAAACGTAGATTAACCCACAATGCATATTTATATAACGCAAAGGGTAAAAGAGCTAACAGAAAAGTTCTTAAAAAGCATAAATCTGTTGTAACTTATGGTGGCTCTGTAAAAATCCACGGCAAACGTTTCTATATTGTCGGCAAAAACAGATATGTTAAGAAAGCTAACTTCTAATAAAACAAATAAATAACAGCTCTTAAGCACTTATCGCTTAAGGGCTGTTTTTATATGGCTATATACAATTATGAAATGCAAATCGCTAACACTTTATTCTCATCGATGATATAATAATGCCCAAATTAAACATGTTATAAGTTAAAGTAAAGGGAATATTAAAATGAGCAAAAAAATCAAGGTTCAACAAGCAGAGAAAATACTGTTTGGCGCTATTGCATCTTCTGCATTAGTAGGTATTTCTACTAATATTAAGCATGTAAAAGCTGACAGTTTGCCAACTAGTCAATCAGCACCCACCAATCAAGCAAACAAAGCAGACTCTGACTCAGCTATTACAGAACAAGCAGAAAATACGCAAAGTCCAACAACTGCAACAACTGAGAATAACCAGGAAGTACAAACAGAAACTGATACTCCTGTTTCTTCACCAACTCAATCAGTTCAAACTGTAAATTGGAATGGAATAGATGATGTAACCTATGATGACGTCAGTAAAACACTAACGATTCCTGGAAGTTCTAAAACGATAACAAACCCTGGACGCATTCGTGGTAATTTAGGGACTATTGATGCGACGAAAATTCAAACAATTAATATTACTGGTCCTATCAAGTTAAGTGGTTCAATCAAAGGACTTTTTAGTGAGTTAGATAATTTAACCGCAATTAATGGATTAGAAAAGCTTGATACTTCTGATGTAAGCGACATGTCATTTTTGTTTGATCATGATGTTAATTTAACTAGTTTAAATCTAGGCCAGCTTAATACCGCTAACGTTACTAACATGGACCACATGTTTAGTATGTGCCAAAAACTAACTTCACTTGATGTTAGTCAACTAAACACAACTAAAGTCACAATTATGAACTCAATGTTTTATGATTGTGAAGCTCTAACAAACTTAACTTTAACAGCTGCTAATGGCTCCACAAAATTTGATACCAGTAATGTTACTGATATGACTTCAATGTTTGAAAAATGCATCAGTTTGCCTAGCATTGACCTGAGTAACTTCAATACTTCAAGTGTTAAAAGCATGCAGCATCTTTTCTATCTATGTGCAAAGCTGCCAAGCCTAGACTTGAGTAAGTTCAACACTACTAATGTTACTAATATGGCTGGTCTTTTTAGCAAATGCTATAGCTTAACTAAACTAGATTTAAGCAGTTTTGACACTAGGAATGTCACTGATATGTCCCACTTAGTCAGTGTTTGTGATAACTTAACTGACATAACTTTTGGCAATAACTTTAAAACCACGAATGTTACCAACATGAATTCAATGTTCTATCATCTACAAAATATGAAAGAACTGGATCTAAGCAGTTTTGATACTTCAAAAGTTACCGACATGGCATATATGTTCCAAAGTACTAAACTAACCAAAATTAATCTTAGTAGCTTTGATACTTCAAAAGTCACTAATATGAAATGGATGTTTTATCAAAGCAATGCTTTAAAAGAATTAGATATTCACAACTTTGATATGTCTGCTGTAACCAATTCTGACGAAATGTTGGAAGACCTAGATTCATTAGATATTTTAGTATTGGGCAATAAGAACAACATTAAGGATGCAAAGCTTAATACGCCAGGAAAATGGGTTAACGTAGGTCACGGTACACATAATAATGACAATAATCCGGAAGCATCAAAGAACTGGTCTTCAGACGAATTAACAGCAAACTACAATCCAGCTACAGATGCTGGTCGCTACATTCACTTCACTAAAAAGCCTGACGCACCAGTTACTCCAAGCTCTCCAAGTGTTCCTGAACCAAGTAAGGCAGCAAATGTTACTGTTCACTATCAGGATAAGGACGGTAAAACACTTAGTCCTGATGAAATTTTAAGTGGCAATATTGGCGATGGTTATATTTCAAATACAAAAGAAATTCCTGGTTATGTATTAATGGAACGTCCTAATAATGCAACTGGCTTTTTCGGCAGTAACCCTCAGGATGTTACTTATGTTTATCAAAAAGCGGGTCAAATCGGCACTGGCAATGAGAACGAAAACGTTGTTCCTGCAAAAAGTAACAGTAAGACTGGCACCACTAATAAAGCTAGCCAAAAGAAGTCAGCAATTTCAGGCCACTATGCACAACAAACTGATCCCCAAAAAGATCAAGCTTCTTCAGTTTCTACCGCCTCTTCGAAAGAAAGCACGTTACCTCAAACTGGTAATAATAAAACAGAGAAAACTTCTCTCTTTGGTCTCGGCTTGCTTGCAATTTTAGGTAGCTTAACTAGCAGTTGGTTTACACGCAAACGCAAAGAAAATTAATAACAATTATACTTAAATATTATATTTTAAAATGCGATTCCTTGAATGGAACCGCATTTTTTGGTTTTATTTTCAATATTTATAGCTAAAAAATAAAATAACTGTATAATCAATTTTGGTAATAAAGCCTATTATCCATTAGAAATAGCAGGCAACTTCCATCAACTTTAACTTATATATTAACAGATGCCTGCGATTAATAAATATATGTAAGAACGTATATAAAATAACAAATTACCTCTAATTTATTATTCAATAATTAAAATCGCTTTCACAGCTTTTATATCAATGTTTTTCAATTGTGATTTTTGAAATTTCGGGTTTGATAAAATTAAGTTATAATGTAACCATTTCATTGAAAAAGGCTCGGTCTATACCAAACCGGTCTATACCCCTGTTACAGAGCCATTTGTTAAACTTTTAGTACTATAAGTTACTAGTATTAAACTATTAATTATAAATATCTATTAATTTATACTATGATTTTTTGCAAGGACGTGTTATACTTTAGTAGTCATAAAAATAATTTATATTATTCTAGTTTTGTTTATTTTTGAGAGAACAGAAAAGCAAGTGCATAGAAAATGAATAGACAAACAAACAGACATTTAAAATTTAAGAAATTATTATTGAACTCTTTAGCAATCGTAGCTTTTGGCGCAACTTCAATTGGTACCAATCCTGTTGCTGCTGCAACTACTGGTTCAAGGACTTTTTCTTTAAGAGCCTCTGACGGAAAATCAGCTACTTCTGGTGCAGGAAGTATTGCCGCTCCTAAGAAGGAGAAACTACGAAAAACACCAAAAAAGGGTGAAAAAATTGGTTCACGTACTTTTGTCCTAGGTGCTTCTGACGGTACAATGGCAGACACTGAAGATGCAGATGCTGCCCCAACTCCTAGTGACAAAGGATATGTTACCGTGCATTATCTTGATCGAACAGGTAAGACTCTCGCACCAGATAAGATTTTGCAAGGAAAAATCGGTGACAACTATTCTACTTCCGCACAGAAGATAACAGGCTATTCATTATTTGAAGCTCCTGCTAACGCAACTGGAACTTTTAGTTCTAATCATCAATCAATTACTTATGTTTATGAACTTACCGATGCCGTTATTGACGGTGATGCAGTTGGAATTGGAATTGCAGAATCCAGTGCAGGTGTTGAAGCAGATAATGCTGCAAGTACAGCTAATAAAAAGAGTAACCCAGCTGCTAGTTCAAAGGTAACTCCCCTAGCAACTCATAAATCACAAGCAAAGAACGTAACTTTAAACACTGCAAGCCATGCTAACGTTACAAGCCGCAGTTTACCACAAACCGGTGTAAACAAAGGTTCACAATTGGCTCTTCTAGGATTAGGATTCTTATCAATATTTGGAGGTTTGATAGGAGCATGGTTCAGTCGTAAGGGAAAGAAATTGAGTTAGTTATCAAACGATATTTAAAAACCGAATCGAATATGATTCGGTTTTTTTATGCCCTAAATTTTAAAGCTATTACACTTTTTTAGATAACGCTCTGAATAATCCTTTCAGTTCCAAGTATTAGGTTAACATTAAAAAATAGCCCAAAATTACTGTTTTTGAAAAATATTTTTTAAAATAACAGTTCTCCTTTTTATTGCTGCTTTTCGCCTAGTGGCTCTTTTAAGTCAGTTTATTTAAAATCTTATAGTTCTTGCTAAAGATGATTTTTTCAAGTCCATGGGGCATCGTTATTTGTTATTTTTTCCGTGATACCAGATCTTTTTATTGTAATTCGTTATTAAATTACCGAGGTTTTTCCTTTTATTGTTATCTTGATTTTTGCATACATAAATATATAATTTTGAAATACGCATACATATATAATAAAAGAAGTGTATATAAATGGTGAGGTACTTTTAATAATGAAGAAAACAAACAACATAACAGGAAAAGTTCTGCTTAGTAGCTCAGCTGCCGTTTTACTTGGGTTAATTTCCATTAACCCTCAGTTAGTCAAAGCAGACACCTTCTCTACTAGTCAAACAGCTTCTAAGGAAGAAACTACTACCAGTGAAGTCCCAACCCCATCAGAAGATATCATTAGTGAACCTACAAACACTGATGACCCAGCCGTGAGTCAAGCTTCACCAACCGTTCAAAATTCTGATGATAACGTAAGTAAAAAACGTATTAACGGAACGGCCGCTGGACTGCAAGTTTCCTATGATCTTGACACTGATGAACTCACCATTTTAGGTGGAACATACGAACAAATCGGTTTTTGGGACGATCGTTTTTCTGACTATTCCCTTTCTGACAGTGAAGGAAATTCTATAAAACTTGCACGTGCTAAGCAGATTGTTATTACTGGTAAAATAAGTCTTAACTCTTCAAATAGTGCCTCCTATTTATTCAATGGCTTTCGGAGTGTATCTAAAATTGTAGGGTTAGAACACCTGGACCTTTCTCAAGCAACTAGTACTGTTTCCATGTTTCGTGGCTGTGAAGATTTGACTTCACTCGATCTTTCTAGCTTTAATACTGCTAATGTAGAAAACATGTCATTTATGTTTGATGAATGTTCATCTCTGACTTCACTCAATCTTTCTAGTTTCAATACTGCTAACGTGACTAGCATGTCATATATGTTTAGTGATTGTTCATCTTTGACTTCACTCAATCTTTCTAGCTTTGATACCGCTAATGTAACAGCTATGTCATGTATGTTTATGGCGTGCACAGCTTTATCCGCACTCGACCTTTCAAGTTTCAATATCTCAAAAGTAACTGACATGTCATGTATGTTTGCAGATGATGAAAATCTTGTCGACTTAAATATATCAAGTTTCAAGACCACTTTACCTGTAGATCTAGGTGCAACTTTTAAAAACTGTGCCAGTTTAGTTGAGCTAAATTTAGAAAACTTCTGTATACCAGATACAAATTTGGGAGAGGTAGAATTAGAAGATACATTCTATGGCTGTACAAGCTTGCGGAAGCTCAACATTAAAAATATTGCTATAGGTGATAATGAGTACGAAAATATGCTAGCCAAATTACCTAGCTTAAATACACTTGTTCTTGGTAAGTACACTGGTCTCTCAACTGTTTTTCCAAGCGGCGCTCCAGCAGAAGATGTAGGACTAGATACGGAGGGAATTTGGCTCAATGTTGGTAATGGTACAGCAATTAGACCCGAAGGAACGGAGCAATATACCTCTGAGCAATTGATGGCGGCACGTGCCACAATCCGTGGTAGTAATCAACGTAACTTCACAAAGGCTGAAACATATGTCCGCATGGGCTTGCCTATTACCATCCACCACGTCGATGAGTCAGGAAAACAAATTGCAGAAGATACTATTTTCCCTGGTAATTTTGGCGACCCTTATTCAATTATCGGCGATCCCGTTGCAGGTTATACTTTAAAAGACGGACAAGCCCCTGTTACCGGTATTTATGATAATGATGAGAACAAAGAGCGGGAATTTACTTTCACCTACATTAAAAATCCTGAATCGTCCACTCCTATCAAAGGAGAAGATGTCATTGTTCATTATCAAGATGAACAGGGCAGGACTATTGCGCCTAATGAAGTTTTAAACGGTAATACAGGCGATGGTTATGTTTCAGCCGCTAAAGAGATTGCTGGTTACACTTTAAAGACTCGGCCAAAAAACGCTACAGGATTCTTTAGTGATATTACGCAGAATGTTACTTATGTCTATAGTAAGACTGACTCTAATGCCGAAGGTCAAACTGATGACAAAGATAACGGAAATAAGAGTAATGAAAAAAAAGGTAACAAAGCAAATAGTGCTACTCCTTCCCGCTCCAATCGTTATGATGCCCACAAAAATGCACTAGGTAACAATGCTGATAGCATGTATTCAGCTAACTCCTCTACCAACAATCAACTGCCAAAGGCAGGCTCTGAAAGAAAGTCCCAACTAGCAGCTATTGCACTTGGCTTAATCACTTTAACCAGCGCTGTAGCACTTCTTTGGACAAAAATTAAAAAGTTTAGTAAATAACTAAGCGTTAACTCTAAAAAGCACCAACTATAATTTGACAGTTATGTTGATGCTTTTAATTTTCTCAATTCATTACTTAATAAAAATATTTTTTAAAAATAAAACCTGTTTTTCAGATTCTAAGCACCATTTTATCGACGTTGAGTACAGTTATTTTTCACAATCAACTCTCTTATCATCACTAAGAATATAGTAGATTCCTTTAAAATAAATCGTTATTTAATTCTTGCTTATACAGTAATGACTGTCGTCTTTATCGTTTTAAGTGCACCAGTTCTTGACTTGCTTTTTACATATATATAAATATACTAGTACATATATAATAATTAGGTTATGTATACAAATAACTGATGAGGTGCCTTTACTAATGAAAAAGACAAATAACTTAAGAGGAAAAACTCTATTTAGTAGCTCAGCCGCTATTTTACTGGGTTTGATTTCCATTAATCCCCGATTAGTCAAAGCAGATAGTGACCCTACAAGTCAAACAACACCAGAGGAAAGAGACACTACAGATGAAATTCCGGCCCCATCAGAAGATGCTATCAATGATGATTCAAATGTAAGTGAGCCAGCTTTGGCTCAAGATTCAGTAGCCAGTCAAGCTACTGAAACTGATATAGGTAAAAAGCGGATTGATGGAACTGCTGCTGGACTACAAGTTTCATACGATCTTGACACTGATGAACTCACCATTCTAGGTGGAACATATACAAATATTACTAACTATAACGATCGTATTTCTAACTATACCCTTTCTAATAGCGAAGGAAAATCTATAAAACTTAAACGCGCTAAGCAAATTATCATTACTGGCAAAATAAGCCTTGATGATTCAAATAACGCCAACTTTTTGTTCGACGGTTTTTCATATGCATCAAAAATTGTAGGTCTAGAATATCTCGACCTTTCTCAAGCAACCAGTACAGCTTTCATGTTTCGTAACTGTCAAAATTTACTCTCACTTGATATTTCCAGTTTCAATACTGCCAATGTCACAAACATGGGGGCTATGTTTGCCAACTGTAGTAATTTAGACTATCTAGATGTTTCAGCTCTTAATACTGCAAAAATAACAAATATGGACCGAATGTTTGCTAGTTGTAGTAGCTTAATTTCACTTGATCTCTCTAACTTTGACACCACTAACGTTGAGAGCATGTATGAGATTTTTTTAGACTGCAGTTCCCTGACCTCACTCAACCTTTCCAGCTTCAACACTGCTAACGTAACTACCATGGAGTTTATGTTTAGTGGTTGCTCTGCTTTGACCACTCTCAATCTGTCTAGTTTTAATACCGCTAACGTGACTACTATGGAGTATATGTTTAATGGCTGTACGGCTTTAACTGCACTTGATCTCTCTAATTTCAATACTGCAAAAGTGACAAGTATGGGCGGTATGTTTTCAGGAAATGAAAGCCTCGTTGACTTGAATATATCAAGTTTCGACACTTCCTCACTTTACGTCCTATATGAAATGTTTATGAATTGTAAAAGTTTAACCGAGCTAAATTTAGAACACTTCCATATACCTGATATCGATGAGTCTGATTTCTCCCTTACTTTCTATGGCTGTACAAATTTACGTAAGCTTAATATTAAAAATATTGCTACAGGTGCACCGGAGTATATTCTTATGCTAGCCGGATTGCCTAACTTAAATACGCTTGTTCTAGGCAAAGACACTGACCTTACAACAGTATATAGAGGCGACATCGATGATATAGCTAGTATACCTCCAGGATACTTGGATGATGTAGGATTAGATACTGGAGGAATTTGGCTTAATGTCGGTAAGGGAACAACAACTCATCCCGAAGGAACAGAGCAATTTACTTCTGAACAATTAATGAAGTCACGTGCCATAACCCTAGATGGTAAAAAACGTAATTTTACAAAGGGTGAAACATATGTCCGCATGGGTTTACCTATTACTATTCACCATGTCGATGAATCAGGTAAAAAAATTGGAGAAAATACTATTTTCCCTGGTAATCTTGGCGATCCCTATTCAATTATTGGCGATTACGTCGCAGGTTATACTTTAAAGGCTGGTCAATCCCCTATTACCGGTGTTTATGATAACGATGAAGATAAAGAAAGAGAATTTACCTTTATTTACATTAAAAATCCTGAATCCTCCGCCCCTATCAAAGGAGAGGATGTCACTGTTCATTATCAAGATGAAAATGGCAAAGCGATTGCATCTAGTGAAGTTTTAAACGGTAATCTAAATGACGGCTACGTTTCAACCGCTAAAGAAATTGCTGGTTATACTTTAAAGAGTAAGCCTAAAAATGCTACAGGGTTCTTTAGTAATACTAAACAGAGCATTATTTATATTTATAGTAAAACTGTTTCTCTAACTGAAGGCGAAACTACTGCTAACCCAGCAAAGCCTACCAGCACAGACAAAGAAATAGGCAATATCCATCAAGGCAATAGTCAAATAGCTAACGGAGCAAATAATAATCAAGCAGCTGCTTTTACTTCCGATCCAAGTAACAATGCTGATAACCTAAATTCAGCTAATTCCTCTACCGATGACCAGCTGCCCAAAACAGGCTCTGAGAAAAAGTCACAATTAACAACCATTGCACTTGGATCAATCACTTTGACTAGTGCTTTAGTACTTGCTTGGACCAAGCGCAAGAAAAGCTAATATAGTTTGATAGCCATTGATAAATTAGAAAAACCACTTACCTTTCATATGGTTAAGTGGTTTTTAATTTACACAGAAATTGCTAAATTGGTTCAATGAAATAGACAAAGTTCACTTTTGTTGCGGTCAAAAACTAACTATAGTCAGATATCTCTACTGTTTTGTAGTCGAAATGTATGTATTTAATGAAAAAGTACTTGGGTTAATCAATTACAGCTGAAAATTAAGCACAAATAAAATAACATATAATATTAAATATCTTCAGCGAGTTTTAATAACACACGAAATTTTAAAATCACTGGTTAACACTATGGTCAAATGTTATACTTCAAAAGTATGCATAGAACATAATATATCATAATTACACATCAGCAATATATCTTTTTATTTATATTTGTTATTTTAATAACATAAGCAATAAAATTTAGTATATTTCAAAAAATTCTTCAATTTTAGTGAAGGATAATTGTGTTTGGTTACATGTTCAACATAGTTATTTAAACTGCGCGTACAAAAATTACTGAAAATCAATAGTACAGAAAGGGATAATTATGAAAAAAACTAGTGATTTTAAAAGTAAAACTTTGCTGAGCTGCTCAGCATCTATCCTACTCGGATTAATTGTTGCTAATCCAAAATTGGTTAAGGCAGATAGTCTACCCGCTGATCAAGTGACCACTTCTGAAACAGATACTGATCAAAGTGACCAACTGGCTTCTTCGACCAATTCTAATAATGGCGAGGAAACCAGCCCCGTTGATAATACAGAGGCACAAGCTGATTCAACTGAGTCTAATACTACACGCACAGCAGATTCTGATGAAACTAATGCAATTACAGGGACCCTTGGCGGGCTTCAAGTTTCATATAATTCTGGAACTAGTGAACTAACCGTTTTGGGTGGTACATATGATGGAGCAATTAGTAAAACGCAGCCGTTAAGCACATGCAAACTTTATGCTGATGATGGACAAATTTATAATTCTCCAAAACCTCAAAAAATCAAGATAATAGGTAAAGTCTCTATTGTAGGGAATCCGGATTACATGTTCAGTGGATTCAATAACCTAACAGAAATTGAAGGCCTTGGTAACCTTGATACATCAAATGTAACAGACATATCCGGACTGTTTTATGGGTGTTATAGTTTAACAAAAATTAAGGATTTTGGTGATCTTGATACATCAAAAGTAACAAATATTTCTGGACTGTTTAACGGTTGTTCCAATTTGACTAGTGTTGAAGGTCTTACTAATCTGGATACATCAAATATAGATGATATGTCCGAAATGTTTTACGGTTGCCAGAATCTAACTAGTATCAACTTAGGTTCATCTAAAACTTCAAAATTTAATACTTCTAAAGTTGTATCTATGAGTAGCATGTTTGCTGAATGTGTGAACCTAACGCATGTAGACTTGTCGGGCTTTGACGTAAGCCAAGTAGAAGACATGTCTTGTATGTTTGAGGGTGCGCGGAGCCTAGTTGACGTAAACCTATCAAGTTTTAAAATTAACCGCAAGAACTTCATGACTTTCGAGCGAATGTTTGCGGACTGTAGCAGCTTAGTAGATTTAGACTTGAGTGGCTTTACTACACATAAATCAGCTGAAGTTTCTGAGATGTTTAAAAACTGCACAAGTTTAAGATCTCTGAATATTAAGAACTTTGACCTAGGTTGCCTCAGTTTTGAGGAGATGCTAGAAGGCGTTACTAACTTAGATCTCATTGTTCTTGGTCCTAGAACAGCTCTAGCTAATATCGAAGAATTAGCTTGGGATCCTGAGGACTCTGATAGCTACTTGTATGGAACAGTTGGATTAAACGTTCCTGGCATCTGGGTTAACGTCGGTAAAGGGACAATTGACAATCCCGAAGCATCTACTCGCTGGACTTCCTATGAACTTATGAAAAACCGTGCCTGGTATGAAGAAGACATAAATGGTGGCATTGATGACTGGAATGACGAATGGAATGGTGACCTGGCTGATGATGGGGTTGGAAACCCTGACTTTACTAGGACAGTTGCTGTGAAAAAGTCACCCCGCAACCCTAATCTAATTGCCGAAACCTATGTTCGGATGGGACAACCTGTAACTATTCAGTATCAAGACGAAAGTGGCAATTCACTTAAGGACAATGAAATTCACCAGGGTCGTATTGGTACCAACTACTCTTTCTCAGCTGCTAAAATTTCAGGCTATGTGCTAAAAGCTAACTGTCTAGAA
This sequence comes from Lactobacillus sp. M0390, assembly GCF_016102085.1. Lineage (NCBI taxonomy): Bacteria > Bacillati > Bacillota > Bacilli > Lactobacillales > Lactobacillaceae > Lactobacillus > Lactobacillus sp. M0390. Next base: position 366,392 of record NZ_JACFPH010000002.1, read on the forward strand.
ACCGTTACTGGACTGTATGATGCCAATAATGAACGAACAATAACATTTGTCTATACTCCACTAAAAAGTCCTAACACTTCTGATGGCTCAAATGGCTCGGATAGCTCTAACGGCTCAAATGGATCTAACACTTCTGATAGCTCAGACAGTTCTAACGGCTCGAATGGTTCAAACACCTCTGATGGCTCAAATGGTTCTGACAGTTCTAACGGCTCAAATGGATCTAACACTTCTGATAGCTCAGACAGTTCTAACGGCTCGAATGGTTCTAACACCTCTGATGGCTCGAATGGCTCGGACAGCTCTAACGGCTCAAATGGATCTAACACTTCTGATGGTTCGAATGGATCTAACGACTCGAATGGTTCAACAGGTTCGATTCCAGACGTTCCAGAACTTGCGGCACCTAATAAGAGCAATTACCAGCATCATAAGACTAGACAGCCTAAAATTACAGAAACTAGTTATCATAAGACTAATAAGCTTGAACATGATATGCCAAAAAGTAAGGCAGCTGACCCAGAACTACCAAAAACTGGAAAAAATAGTGTTTCGCAGCTTCTTACTACTGCTTTAGGCTTAATTAGTGCCACTAGTGCAAGCGCTCTGGCTTGGATTAAGCGTAAAAAGAACTAATATACCCTAAATAGCAATTAGCAAATTAAAAAAACCACTTATTTCTAAAATGATATGACCCCCAAATTTAGGACAAATTTGGGGGTATTATTATGTCTGAATTACTGTAGTATTTAATGAAAGAAGCAAAACTGCTGTTCGATTTATCATGGTGAATAATAGCCTTTTTCTGCAGTCAAAACTGAATACAGTTAAATAACTTTTGTGATACTAGATTTGCAGTGTGTACATTTAATAAAACATACGTGAATATCACCAATCACAGTAAAAATAAAAACATATATAATAACGAATAAAATAGTAAATACATAAGCGGCGATTTTAATAACATATGTAGTTTAAAGAATTAACAACTGATATTTACATTTTGATGTTATACTTTAACTGTATGCACAGTCTTTGTTTTACAATAATTAAACATAAAATTCCTGATATATATATGTCATATTTGGTATTTTATTAGTGAGCAATTAAAAATGATTTTTTTGTTCGGAATAGATTGTGTTTAGCTAATTGTTCACATAGTTGTTTAAACTGAGCGTACAAAAGTTACTGACAAATCAATAGCATAGGTAAAGGTATAATTATGAAAAAAACTAGTGATTTCAAAAGTAAAATTTTGCTGAGTAGTTCAGCATCCATTCTACTCGGATTAGTTCTCTCTAACACTCAGTTAGTTAAAGCAGATAATCTCTCTTCTGATCAAGTATCTACTTCAAAAAAAGACACTGATCAAAATAACCAGTCCAATTCCTCGCAGGCTCCTACTACAAGCACAGTAAGTCCTGATGAAGCTAAAGAAAGCAATTCAGTTAACACCACTGACCCACAAGTTGGTTCTATAATAACCAATAATACTGACTCGCCAACTGGTACTAATTCTACACGTGCATCCACTCAACCTGATGTGATTACAGGCCAGATTACAGGAACCACGCTTCAAGTTTCATACGATTTAAATACCGAAGAGCTAAGTATTTTGGGTGGTACATATCGTAAAAGCAAAAAAGGCGGTCTTTACAGCAAATATTTATACTCTACTACTGATCGCAAAAATTATACCGAATTTCGAGATGCTAAAAAAATAAAGATAGTAGGCAAAGTCGATACTGATGGCGATCTTTCTAAGATGTTCGCTGATTTTTCGGAACTAACGGAAATTGAAGGCCTTAATAATCTCGATACATCGAATGCAACTAAAATGTCCGAGATGTTTGCTGAATGTTACAGCCTGACCAGTCTCGACGTAAGCTCTTTTAACACCTCTAAAGTTACGGATATGTCCTTAATGTTCAGTAGCTGTAGTGAACTGAAGGAAATTAATCTCAGTAACCTTGACACATCCAGTGTAACCAATATGTCCCAGGTGTTTGCTGAATGTACTAGTTTAACTACTATAGACCTAAGTTCATTGGATACTTCTAAAGTTACTACCATGTGGGGAATGTTTGAAAGTTGTACAGCTCTAACTAGTGTCAACCTAAGCAACTTAAACACTTCAAGTGTTACAAACATGGAAGGCATGTTTGAAGATTGTTCCAGCCTGTCTCGTTTAGACTTGTCAAGCTTTGATACACGAAAAGTAAAAGAATTAAGCGACATGTTTAAGGGCGCGAAGAGTTTAGTTGATGTGAACTTATCAAGTTTTACTTTTGAGATACCAAATGATCATGTAAATATAGTTTCTATGGAAGGGATGTTCAGAGACTGTAGTAGCCTAGTTAATTTGGACTTAAGTAGTTTTAAAACCCATAGGTCAGTTGAAGTTGACGGGATGTTTAGAAACTGTTCAAGTTTAAAGTATCTGAATATTCAGAATTTTGACCTAGGATGTCTCAATTTTAATAATAAGACGTTTGAAGGCGTCACTAACCTAGAGACACTTGTTCTTGGTAAAAGAACAGCTCTAGCTAATGTTGATGAATTAGACTACGATCCTGACTACCCTGAAAGCTACAAATATGGAACTGTAGGATTAAATGTTCCTGGTCTATGGGTTAATGTTGGTAGCGGTACAATTGATAATCCTGAAGCATCTACTAGATGGACTTCCTACGAACTTATGAAAAACCGTGCCTGGTTTCATGAAGATATTGAAACTGGCCTTAGTGGTCCCGACGAAGATGAAGAAATCAACCCTGACTTAATCGCTGAAACCTATGTCAGGAAAGCGTGTCCTGTAACTATTCACTATCAAGACGAAAAAGGCAATGCTATCAAAAAAGATGACGTTCATTTTGGTCGTATAGGTGAAAACTATTCCTTCTCCGCTGCCAAAATTTCTGGCTATGAACTAAAAGCAGATAGTCAGAGTACTCTTACCGGACAGTACGATGCTGTTAATGAACGGGCAATAACTTTTGTCTATTCAAAGGTAAAAGACTCTGCTGGCTCAGACTCAACTAGTACAAAGCCTGATGTTGACGATAAAATTGATATCGTTGTACATTATCAAGACGAGAACGGTAATACACTTGCCGCTGATGATATTTTAAGTGGCAAAATTGGCAATGGTTATGTTTCTACCGCTAAGAAAATTAATGGTTACGAACTAAAATTCAGACCAAATAATGCCGTTGGCTTTTTCAATAGAGATTCAAAGAGCATCATATATGTCTACAGTAAGGTGAACACTGACTCTCAGGAAAATCTTCCTGAAATCGCAACAAACGATAAGAGTAATCATCAACGCCAAAAGACTAGACACCCTAAGATTACGGAAACTAGTTATCATAAGGTTAATAAATTTGAAAATAATACGCCAAAAAATAATGCGGCTACTGCACAGCAATTACCAAAAACTGGTAAAAGCAAGATTGCACAGCTTCTTACAACTGCTTTAGGTTTAATTAGCGTCGCTAGTGCAAGCGCTCTAGTTTGGACTAAACGAAAAAAGGACTAATTACCCTATATAACAATTAGCAAATTAAAAACCACTTAGCGTTATAAAGCTAAGTGGTTTTTATCTTGCACAAAAGCGCTTGACCAGTTTTAATAAAAGAAGACAATTTTTAATTAAAAGGAGCAAAAATGGGACTTAACAAACCACTTTTATTTGCGCTTAGTGATACTAAGCCCGGACCAAAAAATCTAATTACAGATGTTGCTGGCATTACAGTCGGCCATAAAACCATTATTACTGACCGTCTTAGAACAGGCGTAACAGTAGTTAAACCTTGTCAGGACAATATCTTTCGGAAAAAAATGCCAGCAGCCGCTCATGTCATTAACGGCTTCGGTAAAAGCACTGGCCTCGTACAAGTAGAAGAATTAGGAACAATTGAAACACCACTCGTTTTAACTAACACGTTAAGCGTTGGGACTGCTTCAATGGCTCTTGTTAAAAGGATGCTTGCCGAGAATCCTGAAATTGGTCTTTCGACTGGTAGCGTTAATCCAATTATTATGGAATGCAATGACAGCTCAATTAACCATATCCGCGATTTAGGTGTTACCGAAGATGATGTCACCGCTGCATTTGATGCTGCAACTACTGACTTTGCAGAAGGCGGCGTTGGTGGTGGTACAGGCATGCGTTGCTATGAACTCAAAGGCGGTATTGGCTCTGCTTCAAGACAGGTAGAAATCGACGGTAAAACTTTTACTATGGGCGCACTTGTCATGTCTAACTTTGGCCTCAGCACTGACTTAAACATTTATGGTCATGCAATTGGTAAAAAGTTTGTTGAAAATAAAGATAGCAAGGAGAAAGGTAGTATCATTACTATAATTGCTACTGACATTCCGTTTAATTCACGTCAATTAAAACGAATTGCAAAACGTTCTAGTATCGGAATTACACGTAGCGGCTCATTCAGCGGTAACGGCAGCGGTGAAATCACCCTTGCCTTTTCGACCGCGAATCGCGTCAGCCATTTCCCTGAGCATGAATTAAGTACCATTCAGGCAATCACTGATGATAAGATTGACCGCTACTTCAGAGTTACTGTTGATATCGTCAACGAAGCAATTCTCAGCTCCCTGGCCCATGGTCAAACAACTCCAGATCGCGATGGCAAACCAATTCTAGGTTTAAAGGATGCTTTGTCTCAACTAGGCAATGACGAAGAAGCATTACAATTACGAAAAGATTTAGGAATCTAGCAAAAACTGAAATCTAATATTTGAAATAACCCCCAAATTTAGGGGTTATTTTTATGGCAAAAATTATCATCTAAGCAAGATAAAATTGAAATATAACAGCTTTGGTATAGTTATGGCGTTGGTTCAACTGAACTCTGTCGGCGCTACGGGATTAGCAGGGCTAACATTAATTACCTGTTGGCGCTAATTGACCGTTCATGGTCTGGCTATTTTAAATCAGCCCTACACTAACTTATACAAGTGATTTTAAGGAGCTGGCTTTTAAATGAATCATAGTTGAACATGAATCTCTTTATCATGTAGCACTAGATTTAGGTGGTCTAAAAAGCTGTGGCATGTTGCACAATTAGCTAAAGTTAGCGCGACTTTTAACTTTTAAAAAATACTTTTAGCTAAGATTAAGGGCAATTTGTGAGATTAAGGTGTCCATAAAGTACATACCAAAGAAAACAAAAATTGCTACAATTAAAATCTTCCAAGATATTTTAGTCAGTTCTTTCAAACGGTGGGTAACTGATATTCCAGCAAATGCTAGGACAGAAGTTGTTAGTGAGAGAAAGTCTACAGCATTGATAACTCGAACGCAGTAGGGACTAATCAAACAAAAAATTAGAGAAACGATTGAAACCCAGCCTAGAATAGGGAAACCCTGAATGATTTTCCAAGGTACTTTTTTCATCAGCATACTGATAACTATGCCTAATAGTGAAAAAAGCCATAACATCCCCAAACCAATGAATGTGTCAGTGGTAATTGGTGTGCTTTTGGGATTTCTAATTAATTTAACCCACTGAACAAATAATACTAAGCTAATGCTGAGTAAAAGGATGATAGCATCTTTAAATAATTCATATAAGTTGTTTTCTTTAGTCATGATCTGGATAAACTTCTTTCTTTCTGTCTAGCAGGCTGGTAATGTGTGTATACATGAATCTTTGGAGAGGTACTGCTAGAAAGTACATGATATAAGTGCCAATAAAACTAGTTAGCAACTGACTGGCCGCGGCAAAAGACAAAATAGTGTCACTGTGTTTTGGTACCAAAGCTGCTAACGACGTTGAAGCTGCAGTCATCATTGAACTAGAACCAACACCAGCACTCATTGCGACAGCTTTATAGTTAAAGCCCATTCCCAGAAGAAGTGGAGCAAGGATTGAAAAGATAATTGAACCAAAAATGGTACCAATTAAATAAATTCCGAGTACGCCTCGACCTTCAGGCGAATTTAGCGTGTATTTTTCACTGATATATGCTAGTTCACCTTCACGACCTAAGCCTAAGGTTGAACCTATAGCTTCTTCCCTTAAGCCAAGTAATAGTGCCACAGGTAAGCCGAAGATAATCGTGCCTAAATTTCCTAGTTCGTGGACTAGAAAAACCCAACCAACAGAAATAATTTCATTGATTTTAGGAGCCACATTCGCCCCATAACGCGCCATTAAAGGCAACATGATAAGAATCATGTATTTACCAGCAAATTTCACCCGTTTATCATTGTAGAGTTTTTTAATAGGTTTTGCTGGAATTAAATAAACTAAAATAGCAATAATTACCGCAAATACTAGAGGTAAGATAGAAATTTCAATTTTGCCGATTTTAAATACTTGAGTACTAATCATTTCAGAAACTGTATCTATTAACAACACTAAAATGATTAACGGACCGTATGCTTTTAAATATTTCATTTTATTTTGCCATCTTTTCTAATTCAGTTAGATATTCTTCTTTTGTTTTCTTATAGGTTTTTACCTGATCTAAGTTATTTGAAATCTTAAGAATACTGTTAAAGACAAATTCAGGAAAAATTGCTAGAACAAATTCAGGATCAACTAGGGTAAAATCATCACCATGAATTGTTCCGTTCCAACCACCATAACCAATTTGGATGGTTGGTATTAAGAAACTAACATCTCCAATATCACCTGCCGCCATTGTGTAGCCCCGATTTTCGATTAAACCAGGAATTTTTTCATCTGTAGAGAAAACCTCTTTCACAATAGCGCTCATACTTTTACTGGAGATCAAAGGTAGGTAGCCAACTTGCCTTTCGGACTCAACCGAGCCACCAAGTGCTGCTGCACAGCCATCTGCTGCCTGCTTAAACCGATTCATTAGTTTTTGAGCATTGTCGATATCGAAAAATCTTAAATCTGTTCCCATCTTAATGTGATCAGGAATGACATTAATTGATTCATGATTTTCGCCAACTATTACTGGATTAAATCTTATACGATTAGGGTCCTTAATTTGCTGACGCTGCAAGGCTAAAGCAGTATTAAATAATGTTGCTATGCTTTGAGCATTAATACCTGCGTCTGGGGCGAAAGCCGCGTGACTGGCCTTGCCATAAAAATCAAAATATTCAAAATTAAAGCCTGCAAGATCACAGTTAATTTCGATAGTTCGTTCATCGAAATCTTCACCTATCGCATGAACTGAGACACAATAGTCGATATCGTCAAAAATGCCAAGTTTAATAGCTTCTTGTTTGCCACCAAAGTAATCTATTTTTCCTGCTTCTTTTTGCTGTTTTCTCCAAGCAAGATCAACAAATTCTTCGGATGGAGTGAAGATAAATGCTAGATTAGTACCAAAATCTTTAAGTCGGTGATTGGTAATTATTTCATTCATAATTGCTAGTGCGGTAGTGACTTGTGTGTAATGGCCACAAGCTTGAGCGGCACCGGTATTAGCATCCGCTAATTTGTGATTAGGCTGATAGAGTGAATCTATTTCAGCGATAATTCCCAAGGTTTTCTGGCTACCATTAGTTAACGTTACTTTTAAACCCGTATCGAGATAATGTTCGGCTTTTAACTCAGGACTAATTTTGTTAATTTCATCTTCAATCTTTCTAGATGTTTTAAATTCTTTATAACCAAGTTCTGGATTATGAAGTAAAAAATCAGCAATTTCAGTTAATTTTGCGTAGTAATTTTGAAAACTTGACATTAGATCCTCACTTTTTGCTTTCTTATTATCGTATGTGATAATAAGAAGAATAGAATAAAGTTAAGAATTATGCAAGAACAATAAGATTGATTTTCATTTATAAAGTTCGTGTTTTATGGATTTTTATAAGATATGTTACTAGAAGGCAGGTAGCGTTATTTAAACGAAAAGATGAACCACTTTGTTTATCCATTTCCCACTCCCTCAAAAAAGCAGAAAAAGACCCCCTCGTGTCAGATAAAATCTGTCCTAAACGGTAACGAGGGGGCTGTCCTTTGTATGGCTAGTATACTCAAGCATTAACTAAAATGTTAATGCAGGAATATATATTATATTATTTCAAATTAGTCTACTTAATCAATTCATTATGATATAGTTCAAGTGTTTTCTTATTAAATGCACACATTATAATTTCAATATCATAAGAGCTATTTGACTCTAACCATTTTTTAACCGTAGCAAAAGCAATCTTTGCTGCTTTCTCCATTGGAAAGCCATATGCTCCCGTTGATATTGCAGGAAAGGCGATACTATGCAACCCCTTCTTTTTAGCTAATTCAAGTGAGTTAATGTAACAATCACTTAATAGATTATTATCGCTGGTTGCCCCGGAGTATATTGGTCCTACAGTGTGAATAACAAATTTAGCGGGCAAGTTATATCCTTTAGTAAGCTTGGCTTGTCCCGTTTCACAGCCATGAAGCTGACGACATTCTCCTAATAGCTGAGGACCTGATGATTGATGAATTGCCCCATCAACTCCTAGCCCGCCTAGCAACGTCTTGTTAGCAGCATTTACGACGGCATCTACTTTTAAGGTTGTAATATCTGCTTGGATAACTTTTAAGTTGGACATTATAGATTCTTCTTTCGTATCAGTATTTTAAACTAAAAAACTGTTAGCCTTCTTCATAGTAAATTGGCTAGCAGCTTTTTGATTAATATTTTTTATTCTAAATACATTTCCTTTAATTGGCTTAAATCAGCATCTGTAAAGCCAAGCTCTTTTTTAAAGAATGTTGCAAAATCGCCCCAGCCACCACGGATGGTTTCCGTGATGCCCCTAATGGCTGTCCCTTCTCCTTTGGTGACATTCATTTTTGCAACCATTTGCGCTATTTCATCGTTACTTGGTAGCTGACGTGAAACCGCAAAGTCATATAACTTATTGGTCAGTAAATAATCCCGTGCAATTGTATCATCATCAACATCGAGTGCCATCAAAATTAAGGCCGATACCATTCCAGTACGGTCTTTTCCAGCACTGCAATGGTAGACGAGTGCATCCCCTTCTGGCAATTCCAATAATTCAGTAAAAATGCGCGCAAACATTTTCCGACTGTGCTCGCTTAATAAAGTTTGCTGATAAATCCGACCAATGAAATTATTGCTCAAATCTGGGATATGGTGAAGTAAACGAAACATTTTGTGTCCGTTGGGCCGGTCTTCCGGGTTTTCAGAATAAACTGGCAGGTCAACATAGTGAACATTTGGCCAAGCCTTATCAGGAGAAGACTGCTTTTCGTATTGCGAACGCAAATCACAGTCGATTGTCACATGCAAATCCGCAAGACGCTCTTTATCCTCATTTGATAGGGAACTAAGGGAATCTGAACGATAGATTTTATTCCACTTAACAGCTTGTTCTGCCTTATTTTGATAGCCACCAACGTCCCTAAAGTTTAGCGGTCCGTCCAATTTTACAATTCGATCATGTGCCAATTTGCTCAACTCCTTTTTACTTAATTATCGCACTTATTCACCGTGAGCAAAAACTTGAGTTGCCTTAACAGCCCTCTTCCAGCCTTGGTATAACTTCTTACGTTTTGACTCTTCCATCTTACTTTCAAACGTCTTACCGACAACAAAAACGTCTTTTAGTTCATCAACATCTTTCCAATAACCAACTGCTAAGCCTGCTAAAAATGCAGCTCCCATCGAAGTTGTCTCTAAAGTCTGAGAACGTTCAATCTTTATTCCTAAAATATCTGCTTGGAATTGTAGTAGATAGTCATTATTTGAAGCGCCACCGTCAACACGTAAAGTTGGGATTTCGATTCCTGAATCAATTTGCATTGTGTCAACAACGTCGCGGGTCTGATATGCCAAGGATTGCAGCGTTGCTTTAATAAAGTCATTTTTATTGGTTCCACGTGTAACACCAAACACTGCTCCTCGAGCTTCTGAATCCCAGTACGGTGCCCCAAGACCCGTAAAGGCTGGAACAACATAAACTTCATCCTCTGACTTGGATGCTAAAGCGGCTTTTTCAGACTCTTCAGCCGTTTTAACCATCTTCATCGAGTCGCGCAGCCACTGAATAGCACTACCAGAAACAAAAATCGAGCCTTCAAGCGCATAGTTAATTTTACCATCTAAACCATACGCAATCGTAGTTAATAAGTTATTATCCGACTCGGTTGGTTCTTCACCAGTGTTCATAACGATAAAAGAGCCGGTGCCGTAAGTATTTTTAACCATACCCTTCTTAAATGCCAACTGGCCAACTAGTGCTGCTTGTTGGTCACCTGCAATACCACAAATTGGTACTTCCCCACCAAAAAAGCGGTAAGACTTTGTATAGCCATAAATTTCAGAGTTTGATCTAACTTCCGGCAACATTTTCTTAGGAATGTTGAGTAATTCAAGAATGTCATCATCCCACTTTAAGTCGTGGATATTAAAAAGCATTGTCCTTGATGCATTGGTGTAATCCGTAATGTGGGCTTCACCATCAGTTAACTTCCATAATAACCAGCTATCAATGGTGCCAAATAGAAGATCTCCCTTTTCTGCTTTTTCTTGTGCGCCCTCAACGTGATCCAAAATCCAACGAATCTTAGTTGCACTGAAATACGGGTCAATGATTAAACCAGTTTTCTTATGAATCATTTCACCATAACCATCAGCCTTGAGCTTCTCCGCCAATTCTGTGGTTTGTCTTGACTGCCAAACAATTGCATTATAAATTGGTTTACCAGTTTTTCGATCCCAAATAACAGTCGTTTCACGCTGATTTGTAATCCCAATTCCCTTAATTTGTTCTGGGCGAATACCCGAATTTATAATGGTATTAGCAATGGTAGTTTGAACAGCGTGCCAGATTTCTTCGGCCTTATGTTCAACCCAACCGGGTTGCGGAAAATACTGTGAAAATTCCTTTTGTGAAGCAGAAACCTTGTGGCCCTCATGATCAAAGATCATTGCTCTAGTTGATGTTGTACCTTCATCAATTGCCATAATGTATTCTTTTAACATATTGTGTTGTGTTTCCTTCCTAGAAGAAAGCGATTTACTACAATTCTACTATTTGCCGCTTTTTTTACAAGAAATAATTATAACATTACACCTGTTTTACGTTATACTTGGGACATAAAGTTTTGATTAAAAAGAGGATACATAATAATGAAAAAAGAAATTATTGCTCTAACCATCGCGGGAAACGATAGCGATGGTAGTGCAGGCATGACTGCCGATCTCCACTCGTTTTACGCACGTGGAGTGTACGGAATGGGATTACTAACTGCAGCAGTTGCTGGAAATACTACTGGTATTTTTGCACAAGAGGTTATGCCCATTCCATTTATCCAAAAGCAATTTGAAGTCTTAAATGACGACTTCAAAATTGATGCATTAAAGACTGGTATGCTGGCCAACAAAGAAGTTATTGGCTGTGTTGCCGAAAATTTGCGCAAATATGACATGGGTAAAATTGTTCTTGATCCCGTTATTATGACCAAACATGGTGATACCCTCTTAGATGATGATGCTTATCAGGCCTTTTTAGACGACTTAATGCCACTAGCTGATATCATTACACCTAACTTTTATGAACAGAAAAAGTTAACTGGACTTGAATTAGCTACATCAGATGAAGTACGTCAAGGTGCTAAGAAACTGCAATCAATGGGTGCTAAAAATGTTTTAATGAAGGGCCGCCATGACGATACTAGCCAGTCTGAGGTAATTGACGTGTTACTAGCTGAAGATGGTAAGTTCTACGAATTCACCAAGCCTTTCATCAATACTGAAAGAATTAACGGTACAGGCGATACCTTATCCGCCGTTATTGCCGCTGAATTGGCTAAAGGCAATTCTATTCTTGATAGTGTCAAGATTGCCAAGGAATTTACTTATGAAGCAATTGCTCATCCAATTGAAGTTGGCTCAAAATATGGTCCAATTAATCATTTCGCAGCACAAGAAGATACGAAGTAATTATCTTTTGCCCCTACTGCTCCTTTAAGATATACTTTAACGAGATAGTAATAGTTGGAGTGTTTTTTATGGCAAACAAAACAATTAAAATTGCATATTTATACGAAGATTTGATGAATACTTACGGTGATTCCGGAGATGTCAAAATCATTCGCTACTTGTTAAAAAAGCAAGGCTATTCAACCCAAATTGATAACGTCTCTTTAGGTGATGAATTTAATGCCTTTGACTACGACTTCGTCTTTTTTGGCGGTGGTCAGGACTTTGAGCAAACTGTCATTGCTAAGGACTTGCCAAGACACAAGGAAACTTTAACTAAATACATCAATGACGGTAAGCCGATGCTAGGAGTTTGTGGTGGCTATCAGCTTGTTGGCACCTATTACAAAACTAACTCTGGTGTCACAATTAAGGGCCTAGACATTTTACCGTTTCATACCGTTTTTAAAGCAGATAAGCGAATGATTGGCGATACTCGCTATATGAGTGAATGGGGCGAAGTTAGAGCCTTTGAAAATCACTCCGGTCAGACTTATTTTGATGATTCAGATAAGTTACATCCCCTGGGTGAAATGATTGAAGGTTATGGTAATAATCCTCAAGATCACGTTGAGGGGCTCCGCTACCGCAATTTCATCGGAACATATTCACATGGTCCTCTCTTAAAAAATCTCAATGTTGCTAATGCAATTGTCAAAATGATTTTATCTTGGCATGATGAACGAGTTAGCGCATAAATATAATGAAAACAAATAGCTCCGAATTATTTTCGGAGCTATTTTTGCTTATTAAAAATCATACAACTGATAAGTATCAATTACTTCCATTCTTCCTGATTATAAGCCATTTGCCAAAATCTTAGTTCATAGTAGCTGCTTCTTAAAAATGCATCCTTCATTTTAGCAAGTTCTTTTTTAGGGACATTGGTTGCGAGCTGGTTAATCAATGCTAACAGTTTTTTTACATTAACTGCATACCAGTCACTGTCGTATGTATCAATCCATTCTTGATAATACTTCACCGGCGATCCTATTTTAGCCATTTTATGACCAATTTCTTGATAAAGCCAATAACATGGTGCAATTGCACACAAAGCTCCAGCTAAGCCATCTCTTTGTAATGTTAGGTAGAGATGATTAACGTACGCATATGCAGTTGGCGCAATTATTGTAGTATCAACTTCATCATCTGTAATGTTAAGTTCTTTGAAAAACTGCTTGCGCACCTCTACTTCGGATTCTTGAAGATCCTCTGCGCTTGCCAGCACAAAGTTTTTAATATTTAAATCTGTAGTTTGCTCTGCAATTAACTGATGAATTTTGGCAAACTCAGATAAATAGTATCGATCCTGGAGCAAATAAAAGCGAAATTTAGCAAGTGGTAATTCTCCACTTTGCAATTCGATGATGAATGGCTGCTTTTCACTTTTAATCCACAAGTCACTAACTAATTGATGCAGTTGATCCGTAAACTCAACCATCTTTGTTCTCCCTAATACCTAATAAATAATAATATAGTGTTTAAATTTCTCTTAGTTTACCCTAGTATTTTTTTATCAGCAAATTCAGATAAATACTTATTGTCTTGGTTTTTAAAAGCATGTATAATTGAAAGCGATAACACGAGGGGTGCCTTTGGCTGAGATAAAATTTATATTTTGAACCCTTTGAACCTGTAAGCTAATTCTTGCGTAGGAACGTGTCAAATAGGCTCTTTAACTGCTTTGACACTCCTAAAATCGTGTCAAAGCTTTTTTCATAGCTTTAAAACGAGGCAAGTATTTTTAGGAGATATACATGAAACTTAACCTTTTAACTAAATTACGTGAAACCAACCCAGTTGTCCTTAACGCTGCAAACTTTGTCACCGTTCAAGATGTGGCTAATGGATTAAATGCGCTTGGTGCATCACCAATTATGAGTAAAGAAATCGCTGAAGCTGATGAGATGGTCCAAATGGCCTCAAGTCTGGCTATTAATTTAGGAACCTTGACTAAATTGCAGATTGAACAAATAAGCAAATTAATGCAGCTAGCTGTTCGTTACCAAAAAACCATCGTTTTGGACCCAGTTGCCGTAGGAGCCGTCAAATATCGCCTAGATACGGCTAACAATCTATTAGCTAATTTCCCTGTCAGTATTATTCGTGGAAATGTTGGTGAAATTGCCGCTTTAGGAGGCTTTAATTGGAACGCCAAAGGAATTGATGCAGGTACTGGAGATGAAAACGTCGATCAAATCACCCAAGAAACTGCTAAAAAATTTCACTGTGTAGTTATTGCAAGTGGTGCAACAGACACCATTAGTGATGGGCAAAAAATAGCTCACATTTATAATGGCACGCCACTATTTCAGGCACATGTAGGATCGGGTGATATGCTATCCAGTATCGTTGCCGCTTTTGCAGCAATTTGTCCCGATTCATTTGAAGCTGCTCAAACAGCAACTCTTGTTTTTTCAGCAACAGGTGAATTATTAGCGCAAGAACATACTGAAGTTGGTCCTGGTACCTTCAGTATGTATCTCATGGATTATCTAGCTAAAATAAGCATTTCTCAAATTGAAAATGTCGCTAAGTTTGATTAGGAGGCTTCTTAATGACAGAAGAAATTAATTCTTTCCCACAAGTTTTAACTATTGCAGGTACCGATTCAGGTGGTGGTGCTGGAATCATGGCTGATCTTAAAACATTTCAAATGCAAAATGTATTTGGTACTGCTGTAGTTGTAGCAGTGACTGCTCAAAACACACTTGGTGTACAAGACTCATTTTTAATGCCACTAGATATGATTGATGCACAGTTCAGCTCTTTAGCTTCTGATTTTAAAATTAGAGCTTGTAAAACTGGTATGCTCGGTGATGCTGCACATGTTCATCAAGTAGCACTTAACCTACAAGAATATGATTTTGGACCTATTACGGTTGATCCTGTAATGGTGGCTAAAGGTGGGGCACCTCTTCTAAGTGAAGATGCAGTTGAAACTGTTAAGAGTGAGCTTCTGCCACTAGCTAATTTAATTACTCCCAATTTACCAGAAGCAGAAGTTCTAACCGGAATTCATGCTAAGAATGAGGAAGACTATCCTAAACTGGCACAAGTTTTACGTGATTTAGGGGTTAAAAATGTTTTAATTAAAGGTGGCCATTCCAATAGTAAAATAGTTCGCGACTATCTTCTGCTTGAAGATAATAGTGATTGTTGGCTCAGTGGTGAACGTTCTTATACCAAGCGTACACATGGCACTGGTGATACTCTCGCTGCCTCTATCACTGCACAGCTAGCGCTTGGGCACCCACTACTTGATGCTGTGCAGCTTGCTAAAAAATATGTTACTAAAACAATTGAGCAGACTATTCAAGTTGGTCATGGTCATGGCCCTCTCAACCATTGGGCAAAATAAGTGAGGCAAAAATGAAAAAATTTAATCCCAAATTTCTACAGGCATATTTTATTTGTGGTACTCAAGATTTACAACAAAATCAAACACTACCAGGTCTTCTCGAGCAAGCTCTAGAAGCTGGAATTACTGCATATCAATTTCGCGAAAAAGGCATAAATTCAATTTCAGACAAATCAGCGCGACTAGCTATGGCACAAGAATTACACCATCTTTGTCAAAAATATAATGTCCCATTTATCATCGATGATGATGTTCAACTTGCTAAAAGTGTCCATGCCGAAGGAATTCACGTAGGTCAAGACGACGAAAATATTTCCCAGGTAATAAAAGAAGCTAAAAATACGATGTTTGTCGGCTATTCATGCTCAACATTAGCCGAAATTGAAACTGCTAATCAAATTGAAGGAATTGATTACTATGGTAGTGGTCCAGTTTTTGCAACTCAGTCAAAAGATGATGCTGACCCAGTAATTGGTCTTGCAGGGCTAAGCAAACTAGTAAAACACTCTTCAAGACCTATTGTTGCAATTGGTGGAATCGAAGAAAAAGATTTACCTGCAATTGCACAGACCAATGCAGCTGGTGCTTCAGTTATTTCTATGATTACGCAAAGTAATGATATCAAGCAAACAGTCACTCAGATGCTGCAAGCACCATGGCATAAATAAAATATACAAGCTCTTAACACATATTCTATGTTCAACGCTAATAGCTTGATTGATATAATTTAATTACCAAAAAACTCCTAAACTGTTGGTCTCAGTTTAGGAGTTTACTTTTATTTAGAATATGATTTTAAAATTAGTTTAGTTTGTTTTTGCGACTTTCTCCAAGGTACGAATCATCTGTGCTACAAAACCTGATTCGTTATCATACCAAGCGTAACCCTTAACTATTTGACCACCATCTTTACCTGAAACAACCTGAGTCAAAGTTGGGTCAAAGACAGAACCATATTCTGTCCCAATAATATCAGAAGAAACAATCTGGTCTTCATTACAGCCAAAAGTTACACTGTTCTCAGTATGCTTTTTAACTCTTCTGTTGAATTCTTCAACTGTTACTTTTTCTTCAACAACTGCTACTAACTCAGTTAATGAACCAGTAATTACCGGAACACGTTCAGCAATACCTGTTAGTCTTCCCTCTAGTTCAGGAATAACTAAGCCAATTGCCTTAGCAGCTCCAGTTGAATGTGGAATAATATTAGCAGCGGCAGCACGAGCATTACGTACATTGCCTCCGCGATCTGGACCATCTTGTAGCATTTGTGTAGCGGTATAAGCATGAAGCGTGGTCATGATTCCTTCTTTAATGCCAAATTCATCATTCATAGCTTTAGCAAGTGGTGCTAAGCAGTTAGTTGTACATGAACCTGCTGAAAGAATTTGATCTTCTGGCTTTATCTGGTCATCATTAACATTATAGACAATTGTCTTCATGTTACCTGCTGGAGCAGAAATTAAAACTTTCTTTACCCCTGCAGCTAAATGAGCTTGAGCCTTTTCAGTAGAAGTATAGAAACCTGTACATTCAAGTACAATTTCGATTCCGTTATTTTTAACCCAAGGTATTTTAGCTGCTTCTTTTTCAGCATAGACTGGAATACTCTTTCCATCAATCACGATACTATTATCTGTTGCAGAAACATCGTGCTTAAAATTACCATGTGCTGTATCATATTTTATCAAGTGTGCTAACATAGCTGGTGAGGTTAAATCGTTAATTGCAACGATTTCCAAATCTTTACTATCGATGTCATATATACGACGTAAAGCTAATCGGCCAATGCGGCCAAAACCATTAATACCAATTTTTGTAGTCATATTAAGTTCCCCCTTTGATTACAAAATTAGTATATTAGACAAAAATCGCTCTGCATAATCCGAGATTATAATAGGGCTATCACTTTTAATGATATGGTGTAACATGAACTTTAACGATTTATCTATTTTTAAAACAATTTATGAGCTAAAATCAATCAACAAAGCTGCATTAAAGCTTGGCTATACCCAATCAAATATTACCGCACGACTTAAAGCCCTTGAAAAAGAAGTTAATGCTCCACTTTTTGTTCGTTCTAATTTAGGTGTTAGACCAACTAGCAGTGGGGAAAAAATGTATAAATTTGCAACTACAACCTTACAAAATTATCAGGACCTAAAAGCAAGCTTAACGACCAGCAAACCACAAATTTTGATTGCTGAACTTCTTTTTGGCTATCTGATTACTAAGAAGCCTAAGTTCTTAATTGATCGCTACGAAGTGATTATTAAAAATACTGATGCGATTCAGGAAATGCTGACTAAAAAGACCTATGATATTGTAATGACTTTTGTTCCAATCAGCTCCTCCAACTACCTATTAACAGAGAAAAGTAGTTTGCAGTCCTGCTTTTTAACTGGAAAAGGCACTGAAAACAAGAAAATACCTGTCGCAATCAACGCTGATTTCAATTGTCCGTTTCGAGATTTAACTTTACAGCTGGCATCAAATAAAAGCGAAATTATCGAAATTGATTCACTCGAGATGATCTTGCAACTAGTGAAGCAAGGCAAAGCAACAGCACTTCTGCCAAAATACTTAATCAGTGATGATTTGGTCCCAGCAAATAAGCAAACTTGGGAAATTCCTTATTATTCATATCGCTATCAGTTTTAATAGAAAAAAGGCGCTCATTACTAAAGTAATAGCGCCTTTTTCTATAGCCGTTTTAAATATGTCTCATAAACTGGACAAAGTTCAAATGCATATTGCTGATATGTTTTCATTGAAAGCTGATCTGTCGAATCAAACTCTCCAGCTAAAACTTGAAAGTTCTTGTTTGCCCACAGTAACAGTATTTGTTGCAACTCCATTAATCTACTCAAGTCACCTGCTCCCATCCAACCTAATGTTAGTTCTTTTGGATTATCTTCAAAAGAAAAGCAATACGCCTCAATTTGATTCATAGAAACCAATGCTAATGGTGCATCTTCTAACTGATCTGCAAAAACCATGTTATCCCATTCAGTTAGAGGTATTTCAGCTACTGGATTGGCTAAGTGATTTCTCTGATAATCCCTAAAAGAAATTTGCGCTATTTTTTCACGCATATCAGAATCATATTGTAATTGGCGCAAAGTAATAGCTTTTAAGTTGCTCTTCTTTATTGGTGTTAAGCCCTCCATAGCACTTTGCAATGACATTTTGGGTTCAACCGTTTTCCGAATCAAGTTGAAGCCATCGTCTTGCGCTAAAAAATTGAAAAGTAACTGTGGCGCGTAGTCATAAGTAATCAAAGCCTGGCAGTTTTCCTGCTGCGCCTTCTTAGTTAAGTCTGCAACAATTTGAAGATAAACTCGTTCTAACTCTGCTGCGGAAAAGTTAGGGTTGAGATAAGCCGCAAAACTTAAAGAATAAGGATGAAATCCATTTTTCCAGTAAGTACTTATACCCACTTTTTTATTTCCCAGGCAATAAGTTCTCACGTTTTGAGGATATTGCTTTGTTGCAGTTTTGATTTCCCTATCCTCAATAACGTCAGCTAATAATTCATCATACATAGTAAATTTCTAACTCACCTAACCTGCTCTGACCAGTTAAAACTAAAGTAGGTCCTCCACCAGTCGACTCCCCGTTAATCTCTAATTCGCCTAAAGTCACATCTAGTCTCCTGCTATCAATTTTCCATGATTTAGGAATGTAAATCTCTACTTCTCCTAACGAAGCATTAATATCCATAGTGATAAATGCGCCTGCAGGTTTAGCTTGATCAAGGTATATCTCGGCTTCGCCTAAAGATGAGTTAACCGTAACTCTACGTAAATTTTGTGAATGAACATAACGCGAAACGGATGATAAATGCTGATTAATTACTATGTCCTCGCCCTCAATCGTACTGGTGCTAGATTCAGTAAAATCGCCTTGATCAGAATCATCTTTTTTATAGCCAAAATAAAATTTAGGCCAGAAGCTTTTTTTGAAGATCATTGTGAAACCGATGTAAAGTAATAGTGCTGCGATTAAAATTGTCCATGGAACGAGCTTCACGATATGTAGTGGCTTTGCATAAATAATTAATAGAAAAGCAATTGAGAAAATTGCCCCAAACAAGCTCTTATTTACGGCACTTTCAATTAAGCAAACACCAAAGACTATTGTCCAGATAATTGTGCCTATTCCCAAATGAAATGTTAATAAATGTAATTGGTTAAGAACTAAGAAAACAGCTGCAGCAACGAATGCCAACCCCCAAAATAGTTCTCTAATTTTATGCTTTCTCATTATTAAGACCTTCTTTCATTGAGTCGATCATTTAGATTACGATAGTAGTGCCGCGAAACATAGACAGTTTTATAAGAATCGCGAAAATTAATTTTGCAGTTCGAAATTGAACGTGTTAATGAATAAATTTGATTTAAATTTAAGATGGTTGATTTTGAAACACGCATAAACTGATTACTTAATAACTTCTCCAGTTCATACAGTTTATAATCAACAATAAATGCATCCCTGCACGTGTGTGCAATTACCTGCTTATCTTCAGTTTCAAAAAATAAAATCTCGTTCAAGCTCAGATAATAAGAAACATTCTCTTTTTTGCCTTCAATTTGATCAGGATGACTATTAATCCCCTGTAATTGCTGATATATCTGTTCAACTTCTGGAGTAACAGCTTTAGCATTAATAGTTACACATGTATCTTCATCATCTAAATCAGGATTTAGTTCTATTTTTATTTTCACAATTCTCACCTGCCCTTCATTACTTAATGATTTAATTAAACTATTATTTTTATTTTAAATCTAGCCTTTTTACCTAAGTGGCAATTATCTCGAACTAAGTGGACAATTATAGGCAAACAAAAAGCAGTTCATATCATAATGAACTGCTTTTTAATTATTCTAGTCCAACTTTTTTGAAGATCTCATCAACATGACGTAAATGATAATGATAATCAAATGCATCCGCTACATCAGCTTCTGACAAATAATCCATTATTTTACTTTCTTCAACTAGTTTTCTAAATGAAATTCCTTCATTCCATGATTTAGTTGTTAGCTTTTGAACCATATCATAAGCATCTTCACGAGAAAGACCTGCTTCATCAATTAGTTTCAGCAGTAAGCGTTGCGAATAGATTAGGCCATATGTCTTGTCCATGTTTTTGAGCATTGTTTCTGGGAAGACATCAAGGTTAGTCAAAATTCGGTTAAAACGATCTAACATATAATCAATTGCAATAGTGCTGTCAGGTAAAATAATACGTTCAGCACTTGAATGAGAAATATCCCGCTCATGCCATAGCGTTACATCTTCATATGCCGTTACGATATGTCCACGCAGTACTCGTGCCATTCCACAAAGATTCTCTGAACCAATTGGATTACGCTTATGCGGCATCGCAGATGAACCTTTTTGCCCAGCACGGAAATGCTCTTCAACTTCATGAATCTCTGAGCGTTGCAAGCCGCGAATTTCAGTTGCCCAGTTTTCAATACTAGTAGCAATCAATGCCAAAGTAGCAATATACTCAGCGTGCAAATCACGTGGTAAAACTTGACTCGTGATTGGTTGTTGCGTTAATCCTAACTGCTTTAAAACACTCGTTTCAATCTCTGGCGGAACATTAGCAAAAGTACCAACTGCACCCGAAATTTTACCAGATTCAACACCTTTAGCTGCATGCTCGAAACGCTCGATATCACGATTAATTTCCGCATACCAACGTGCAAGTTTCAAGCCGAATGTTGTTGGCTCAGCTTGGACACCATGTGTCCGGCCCATTTCTACAGTATTTTTATATTTACGCGCCTTTTCAGCAATCGTCTTTTTCAATTCATGCAGATCTTGACGAATGATTTCATCTGCCTGCTTTAAAATATATCCTTGTGCAGTATCAACAACATCAGTTGAGGTTAATCCGAAATGAACCCACTTTTTCTCAGGTCCAAGGCTTTCAGACACCGTTCTTGTAAAAGCAACAACGTCATGATGCGTCACTTGTTCTAATTCTGCTACTCTTTCAGCAGTAAAGCTAGCGTTCTTAGCTATCTTTTCCGCATCTTCTTTTGGAACTTCTCCTGCTTCACACCAAGCGTTAGTAGCCGCAATTTCGACTTTTAACCAAGCAGCATACTTGTTTTCATCTGACCAAATTTTCCCCATCTCTGGGCGTGTGTAACGTTCTAACATAGATTATATTTCCCATGGATTTCGTAAAACAATCGTTTGCTCACGTTCAGGACCAACCGAAACTGTTACTAGCGGAATATCAACTAATTCAGAAATGCGGTTTAAAAACTTTTGAGCATTTTTTGGTAAATCATCCCAAGATTTTGCACCAGTTATATCTTCTTGCCAAGCAGGAAGTTCTTCATAAACTGGCTTGCAACGCTCTAATTCCTTTAAGCTTGCTGGGTAATAATCGATCTCTTGGCCATCAAGTTCATATGCTGTAGCAATTTTTACTGTATCAAAACCACTAAAAATATCTAGCAAGTTAAGGCTAAGTCCATTAATTCCAGAAACGCGTTTAGCGTGACGCAAAGCAACTGAATCGAACCAACCCACACGACGTGGCCGTCCTGTAACTGTTCCATATTCATGTGCAGTTTCACGAATTAAATCCCCAGTTTCATCATTAAGTTCAGTTGGGAATGGTCCAGCACCTACACGAGTTGTGTAAGCCTTGCAGACACCGATTACTGTGTTTAAGCGATTAGCGCCGACACCCATTCCACTGGCAATTCCACCTGAAATTGAATTTGATGAAGTAACAAATGGATATGTTCCTTCATCAATATCAAGCATAATTCCTTGCGCACCTTCAAACAAAACTTTTTCGTTGTTATCAAGTGCATCGTTAACCAAAACAGAGGTATCGGTAACGTATTTCTTCATTTTTTGACCATATTCATAGTATTGGTCAAAAATGTCGTCAAATTTAAGTGCATCTTTACCATAGACTTTGGTAAAGAGTTCATTTTTCTCTTTTAAATTAGCCCGTAGTTTTTCTTCAAAGGTGTCTTTTTCAAGCAAGTCACAAACTCTGATGCCAACTCTAGATGCCTTATCCATATATGCCGGGCCAATTCCGTTTTTGGTAGTACCAATCTTGTTTGCACCCTTGGCCTCTTCTTGGTACTCATCTTGCAAAATATGGTACGGCATAATAATATGCGCACGGTTTGAAATCTTTAGTTTACTGGTGTCAATTCCACTTTCTTCTAGGCTTTTTACTTCACCTAGTAATACTTCTGGATTAATTACTACACCATTACCAATGACCGCACCCTTAGCTGATGCAAAAATTCCGGATGGAATCAAACGCATCTTAAAAGTTTGGTCATCAATTTCAATTGTGTGTCCAGCGTTATTACCACCATTCGAGCGAACTGCATAAGCAGCTTCCTTACTAAGGAAATCGGTAATTTTACCCTTTCCTTCATCGCCCCATTGGCTTCCAACAACTGCAACTGCTGTCATTTTCATTCACCTCATCAAAATCTACAAATATCACGTAAATAGTCTAGCAATTTATAGCTATGTAGTCAAATTTAAATGCGAATTATAACCACAAGGTTATTTTAAATAGTTCGATTTTTATATTGACAAAAAAAGGCTTTTTGATTATAGTAATTTGGTTCAAAACCAAGATTTATATAGGAGCTAATTTACTCATGAGTAATTATTTTAGTGTGGAAGCTTTTGACTATGATGACATTCAGCTTGTTCCCAATAAGGGAATCATCAAAAGTAGACACGATGCAGACACAAGTGTTAAGTTTGGAAACCGAACATTTAAAATTCCAGTTGTGCCAGCTAACATGGAAAGTGTCATTAATGATGAACTTGCTGTTTGGTTGGCCAAAAATGGTTATTACTATGTAATGCATCGCTTTCAGCCTGAAAAGCGCCTTGACTTCATTAAAATGATGCACGAAAAAGGGCTATTTGCATCAATTTCAGTAGGAATTAAACAAGGTGAATACGACTTTATCGATCAACTAGCCAAAGAGAACATTGTTCCAGAATACATCACGATTGACGTTGCACATGGTCATTCGGTTTATGTCATCGACATGATTAAGTACATCAAAGAAAAATTGCCTGACACTTTTTTAACTGCTGGAAACATAGCAACACCAGAAGCAGTTCGCGAGTTAGAAAACGCAGGAGCAGATGCGACTAAAGTCGGTGTTGGCCCTGGTCGTGCCTGCATTACCAAACTAAAAACTGGCTTTGGTACAGGTGGCTGGCAATTAGCCGCTTTAAGAATGTGTAGTAAAGTTGCAAGTAAACCTGTGATTGCTGACGGTGGTATTCGTTATAACGGCGATATTGCTAAATCTGTTCGTTTTGGTGCGACAATGGTAATGATTGGCTCAATGCTTGCTGGTCATGAAGAATCTCCTGGTAATGTCATCAAAATCAATGGCAAGACATATAAGCAATACTGGGGATCTGCTTCAGAGGTCCAAAAGGGCGCTTATCGTAACGTTGAAGGTAAGCAAATGTTAGTGCCATACCGTGGTTCAATTGCTGATACGTTGACAGAAATGGAAGAAGATTTACAGTCTTCTATCTCCTACGCAGGTGGAAAAGACCTCAGTTCTATTAAATTAGTTGATTACGTTATTGTTAAAAACACTATTATGAGTGGTGACAAATAATTATAATAATTTTTTATTGTTATTATTAATTTGCAGTGGCATTAAATAAGTATTTCCGTTAAAATGGTATTTATCTCAGTATTGTTAGGTAGTCAGTACTGGGATTTTTTGTGCACATATTTTAATAAAAAGATGCTGACTAAAAAGCGAAAATATTCTTTTGGAAAGCATATTGAACGCAATTGATTTTAATGGGTAAAAGAATGCGAGAAAATAATAGAAAAAGTAGATGGACTATAAGATTTAAAAAATTTATAAGTAATAACGGCTTGGTACTACTATTATTGATAAAAGCTATCATAGCACTAGTGGCACTAGTCGTTCTATTTGAAATTATAAAATCAAATGTTTACTATCCAGTCTATAAATTGATAGGTGTATTATCTATAGAAATTCTTAAAATGATATCTGCATTTGTATTATTAGTAGTTATCAACTACTTTACAAGGATTGTAATTATTTATCTTAGCCCAGTACAAATAGATCGAAATAAGTTTATCAACAGTACAACTATAAAATTAAAAGACTTTATATGTAATAAGTATCCTTCAAATTTAAGAGTGATATATTTTTTAGCATTTGGTTTTTTAGCATTTGTTCTTAGAACTTATCCAGAATGTAGATTAACAATAATAGCACTTGTTGTTTGTTGGTTCCTATTACTTGTCCAGATAATATGGGATATGGTAAGAAAATATTCTGAAAAAAAAGGTGGATGGGATAGTATCAAAACCACAATTAAGAAATTGAACAAATATGGTCCTGTATGTGTTGAGATTTCAGGAGCCTATATACTTGGGATTGTGGAAATAATAGTTACCTACTATCTCAAATGTTCTCCTAATAAATATTCTATGGTATTAAAGATATTTCGCACACTTTTAACGATGCTAGTTGTCGCCATTTATACAGTAACTTTCATGCAAGTATTGACTAATTGGCTAGATGGAAGTGCCCGTCCAGCAAGATCAGCCGTGAAAATGAATGTTTCGCTGGTAGTTTATGAGCTTGCAGCAGTAGTTCTGTTTGCTACAAGTATACAATTGATTGCAACTGATATTATTGGAAGCAAGCTGAATCCGTACGATGCTGCACTTTATTTGTTTTTAACTTTTATATTTAATTTAGTAGTTTGGTTTGCTTATTTTAGCTATTGTGGTTGGATTCTAAAGGAAAATCATTTATCATTAAGTTACGAATTTTGGACACTACTTATGAAATCGACTATTCAAGCGTCTATTGCCTATGGAGCAATAGAAAGTCAAATAGTGGGGACCGTTGGATTAGGTAAGGAAATTACTATTTTGCTTTGTGCATTAAATTGCTGGGCAACAACTTTTTATCCAATGATAGATATGTACAAATATGTTAGGAAAAGTTTGGAAACTAGACCAATCCAGTATAAATAAAAGAACTATTACTTTGAGTACGAGCTTTTATTTTGTAGTAATAAAAACTTCCGTATTTAGATGTATCTGATGCTCTACCATACAGAGAGTGGTTGATTTTCTATATCTAAAAAGAGCTCCATAATAATTAGCTTGTGTGTCTAACTATCATGGAGCACTTTAATTTTTGTAAAATTTAATCACTCAAATTATAATTCTAAGTAACTACGCTTATTTAACTTCTTCAAATAAAGGGCACTTTTGCTGACTTTTGACATCAAATAAACCCTTATCTGAAATTTTGAAGCTTGGTGAAACAAGCAGAGACAGTGTTGAGAAGGACATAATTTCGTTAGTATTTTTATATCCTAGTTCTTGCATTGTCTTGCGGATTTTACCTATTTCACTACCGAGCACTTGCATTGGTTGGTCACTAGCAACTCCACCAATTGGTAGCTCAGCATTAGCAACTATTTCTTCACCTTTAGCAGCAATATAACCACCCTGCTGCTCAATTAATTGATGTTGGATTTTTAGCATTGCCTTTGTGTTAGTTCCCATTACCATCAGGTTATGATGATCATGTGCCCAGGTGGCGCCTACTGCTCCGTCCTTGAGGATGCCGCGATCAACTAGGCCAACACTATAGCGACCTTTTTCACCGTTATAACGGTCTTGTACAAGAATCATAGCTAGGCCTGCGTTTTGCCATTGAATAATATTGTTGTCTACTTCTAGTTCAACTTGAATATGATTTGTGAAAGTACCAACTGGGTTAACTTGAATGACATTAGCTAATACGTCGCCATTACTTACCAAGTCTGTTTTGAGCACAAAGTCTTCACTGGTTAATTTAGGAGCATTGATTGAATGACGTAACGTCGGTAAAAACTGGTAATCAGTTTTTGTTTCAATATCTTCAGCATTTATCCCGTTTTTGTAAACTGCTTCAATTGACAAAGTCTTCGGATTATCCAAAATAACAAAGTCGGCTACTCTACCAGGGGCAATTGCACCGCGATCCCATAATCCCATATGACGAGCTGGTGTGTATGTTGAAATATAAATTGCTTCTTCTGGTGTCATCCCCATTTCGATTGCTTTTTTAACCAAATGGTTCAAATGACTGTGCAGTAAAGTGTCTGGCATTGAGTCATCTGTCACAAGGGCCACGTGCTCAAAATACTTATGCTCAATAATTGTGTCAATTACTTCTTGGTGCATTGACTTCAGCTGTACTTCAACAAACATCCCGTTACGAACTTTTTCATTAACTAAATCTGCCGTTTGTTGAGTGTGATCAGTAGTGATACCTGCATACAAAACTTTAGCCAAATCTTCACCAGCATATGCTGGAACATGTCCTTCTAATGGTAATGTAGGCTTTTCTTGACGGCAAGTTTTGATAATATCTTTGATTAATGTTTCACGTGGTGATGTCATCCCTTTAAAGTTCATCACCTCACCCAAACAAATAAATCGGGGATCTTTAAGTAGTTCCTGAACTTCTTTGACACCTATCTGGCCACCAGTTGTTTCCATATCTGGATTAGTCGAAGGCACAGACGAAGGAATACCAAAGAAAATATCAATTGGTGCTGGCTCATCAATAAAGTTTTTGAGTCCCTCAATACCAGCAACATTAGTTATTTCATGGTCATCCGCCACAATTGTCGTTGTACCGTATTTTAAAATCGTTTGACCCATAATTGCTGGCGTAGTCATTGAAGAGTCAATGTGCATGTGGGCATCAACAAATCCCGGAATTAAGTACTTACCTTTTAAATCAAGTGTTTTCTTTGCTTCAATTCCTGGCAAATCTGTATTAATCCAATAGAATTTTCCGTCTTTGACTGTTACTTGTGTGTCAACAAATTTACGCAGAAATACATTAAAAATATGGCCGTTTTTAATCAACAGATCAACTTGTGTCATTTTACCTCCCATAAATAAAGAGCTGGTTTTAGCCAACTCTTTTATTTTTTCTTATTACTGATTCATTATCTTGTTCCACTGACTTATCCACGAAGACATATGACTATTCACATAGAAGAAATCAATTGTCTTTGCTCTTTTAGCAACGTCACCGTAAGTCTTATTTGCTGCCTCTGCAGGTGACAATTCAACTTGTGAGTTAACCGGTGCATTATTAAGTGACTTAGCACCAGCAACTTTTTTCTGGTTTTCTTTGCTTAGTCTAAAATCAATGTACTTGTAAGCAGCGTCCGCATTTTTGCTATTCTTTAAAATCGCAATATTGTCATAGTTTGCATAAGTACCTGAAGCTGGCACCATGTACTTCAAACTTGGATTTGTCGCTTTCAACATTCCAACGGCGTAGTCACCAACAACTGCAACAGTGATTTCTCCTGTCTTAAACATATTACTCAAATCTGAACTTTGTGCATAAGTTTTTACAACATTTGGTTTCAACTGTTTCATTGCCTGAAACGCTGCCTTACCATCATCCTTAGTCACATCAACATTAGCATGGTCACCTGCAACATAGAGCATTGCTGGACCAAAAGTTGTTGCAAAATCTGGTACGGCAATCTTACCCTTTAGTTTCTTTGACCATAAGTCATTCCAATCTTTGATTTGAACTTTCTTTGGATTGTAAATGATACCTAAACTATTAACAGTGTATGGCACAGTATTAGTCTGTTTAGCTAGCTTTTGTTGATCGCTCGATAAATACTTAAAGTTCTTAATTTTTGAAAAATCTAACTTTTTAAACAGTTTCTTTTTAGAACCTGTAATCGCATTATTTTGTGCTAACTCAATCACATCAACTGTTGAATTAGGATTGTGTTCTATCTGTGTTAAACGAGTTGAACTATCACCAAATTGCGTAGAAACTTTCACATTATTTTTCTTAGCGTAAGGATCAAGGACATCTGAGCGCATTTGCTTTGTTGATAAACCAAAGGTTGATACAACCAATTTACCACTATTTGTACTAGATGAACAAGCCGTGGTTGCAATAGCAGTTCCGGCAACGATAAAGCTGGCAGCTGCCAAGCAAGCTTTTTTGAATTTCATAATAATAAAAAACCTTCCTGAATATCTACTCTGACAATGGATGAAGATGTTTAGATGGGAGTGTAAGTTTGACCTCATCCCCTGAACTGCGCATCTTCTGTCTTGCTTCCTCAACTTGGAAGTCACCCAATTCTGAATGAATAGTGTATTTAAAACTTTGTCCCAAATATTCACGACCAGTTATCGTACCAATCAAAGTGTTTTCGGTACTATCTGCGTTCAACTGAATGTTTTCGGGACGAATGGTAAGAACTTTCGCATTCTCATTATTTTCTTCAGTTGTTAATCTCGTTCCCTTGACTGCAATATGATAACTATCCTCACGGTTGTCTGCATTAACTGGAATAAAGTTGTCGTAACCAATAAACCGAGCCACATACTCCGTACGCGGATGATGAAAAATATTTTCGGGACGGTCAAATTGTTCGATCCGTCCTTGATTCATAATTAAAACTTTGTCAGAAATTGCAAAACATTCTTGTTGATCATGCGTGACAAAAAGAACTGTCATCTTCATTTCTTGCTGTAATTTACGAATCTCTTCACGCATTTTTAAACGCAATTTAGCATCAAGGTTGCTTAATGGCTCATCCATCAATAGCATCTCTGGATTAGTAACTAGAGCCCTTGCCAAGGAAACTCGTTGTTGCTGTCCTCCAGAAAGTTGTGCCGGAAATTGACTTGCTAGGTCGCTTAAACCCGTCATTTCAAGTATTCCGGTCACTTTTTCGTTAATTTCCTGCTTTGGTAATTTGTGCATTTTTAAGCCAAACGCCACATTATCGAAAACACTTAAATGTGGAAATAAGGCATAACTTTGGAACACCATCCCAAAGTTGCGTTTATACACCGGTGTTTTGGTAATGTCTTTACCATTAACTAAAATTTGCCCTGCAGTTTCTTGAATTAGGCCCGCAATTATTCTTAAAGTTGTAGTTTTTCCACAACCCGAAGGTCCTAGAATTGAAACCAATTCACCATTTTCAATTGTAAAAGATATATCCTGCAAAACTTTAGTTTTACCATCATATGATTTTGCTAAATTTTTTACTTCTAAATTTGCCACACTCAAAACCCCTATTTAGTAATATTGCTAATGCCAATTACTTTTTCAACTAAAAACATCATTAGCGCTGTAAAGACCATTAAAACAACTGAAATTGCAGAAACAGTTGGATCATAATTGTTTTGCAAATAGTTTAGAATTGCTGGTGGCAGCATCGTAAGCGATGGCCCATTCATGAATAATGAAATTGGAATATTATTGAACGAATTGATGAAGCACATCATAAAGGCCGCAATGATACTAGACTTAATATTAGGTAAAACAATCAAAAAGAATGCTTTTTTAGGTGAACAGCCGCAGACCCAACTTGCTTCCTCAATATGACTGTCCATCATCAACATACTGGATGTGATTAACCGAATGACATACGGTAAGCACAGGAGAAAGTGACCAATAATTAAGCTGATAAAAACTGGCATTTTAAAGGTAATAACAGCCGTTTGATATAGTGCAAAGCCAATTACAATTTCAGGAATTAAAGTCGGACTTAGAAAAAATGATTGGAACCAAGCCGCATGTTGCAGATTATAACGTGTTAAAGCATATACAGCAGGAATGCCAATAATTAAGGCTAAAAAGCTGGCGATTAGTGCCACCAATAAGCTTGACTCAAAGCCGGTAATAAAGTCAGGTTGCTGAAAAATATTGCTATACCACGAAAGGGTAAAACCTGTGATTGGTAAGGAAATCGAGCTTTGATTATTAAATGATGTTACAACCACTAGAATCAGTGGCAACATAATCAGTGCCAGAATAATTAGTGAAATAATGGTTAACGTTTTATTTTTACGATTAAGCATTAGTCATCCTCCGATCTAGGCGATAGCTTAATCGCTTCATGAGCCACATCGAAAGAGCTGAGATAACGATTAAGATCAAGGCAATTACACTGGCATTTTGCCAATTTCCTAATGTCATGGCCTGTTGATAAATTAACGTAGCCATCACCAAATGACGATTACCACCAAGGATTTGTGGTGTAGTATATGCTGTCATTGTTCCGGCAAAAACCAGGATACATCCCGTTAAAATGCTTGTAGCAAGTTGCGGAATAATAACCTTGAATAAAGTGTGCCATGGGCTAGAGCCCAAAACAGCAGCAGCCTCTTCAATTTCGACGTTTAATTCTGCAACACTACCAATCAAAGTATTAATCATGATTGGCAAAAACAGATAAACCGAGCCAATAATAATCGACGTATTGGTATATAGAATGTTTAGCGGTGCTTTTATTAAGTGCAGTGAGAGCAATAATTTGTTAATTATGCCATCACGACCTAGGATGATGATCCAGGCAAAGTTTCTAACAACAGCGTTAGTTAACATTGGAAAGAGAATTAGTAAGTTTAGTACCTGTCTAACAGTCTTTTTTTGTCTTCCAATCCATAACGAGATGGGTAATCCAAGAATCAAAACAATAATCACTGTTAAAACTGCAATCAAAAATGTTCTTCCGATTACTGTCCAGTTATAAGAGCTTTTAAGAAATTGTGTATAAAGCGCAAAAAAACCTGCTCGACTCTGGAATGTTGGAATTGCGATTTCAATTAATGGAAAAAAGGTAAAAACCAAGACGCCAAAGAATGCAGGTATTAGTAACCAAACTGCGGTTTTCCGATTCATATATTACCTCCGATTGATTCTAGATTATCTATTTTTTAACAATCTGTCAAGGCAAAATCCGAATATACTTATTTATATAGCTTTATAAAGTTTGTATTTTATTTCTGCTAGTTTTTATGAAAGATAAAAATATATATGTATAACCATTAAAAACGAACAATAAAAAGCCACAAGGTTTTCCTGTGGCTTTTTGATAAATGTTTAATTTGTTTGATGTACTAGGTTATCGCGTACAAGACACTCTGCAATTTCGACTGTGTTGCTAGCTGCACCACGCAATAGGTTGTCCGCAACAACCCACATCTGAAAGGCACCATCATTTTCTTGATCTTGGCGAATACGTCCAACAAAGGTTTCCCGTTTACCAGCTGCTAAAAGTGGCTGCGGGTAAACTTGTTTGCTAGGATCATCTTGCAAAACTAAACCAGATGTTTTAGCAATCTCTTCTTGTATTTCAGCAGTAGTTGCCGACGAATCATTTACAACAAAATAAACTGTTTCACCGTGACCAATTTCAATTGGAACTCTCACACAAGTTGCGGTTACTTTAATTTCACCCGCATTTTGATCATTAAGCAAAATCTTTTTAGTTTCATGAATCATTTTCCACTCTTCATGCGTGTAACCATCATCTTCAAACACATCAATCTGCGGCAGCAAATTAAATGCCATTGGATAATGGCGCTTATCCGCTGCAGTCGGCAAAATTTCAGCTTTCAAGTCTTGGTGATTCAGCCTTGCTTGAGCTTGGTTCAGCATTTCATCCCATGCCGCTTTTCCAGCACCTGAAACTGCTTGATAGGTTGAAACAATAATCTGCTTAATTCCCCACCGCTGATAAATTGGATAAAGAGCTGCAACCATCTGAATGGTTGAACAGTTCGGATTGGCAATAATGCCATGATGATTAGCTAGTTCCTTGTCATTAACTCTAGGAACAACTAGTGGCACATTATCTTCCATTCTATAAGCACTCGTGTTATCAACGCAAACTGCACCACGTTTAACTGCCTCTGGCAGCAGCTTTTTTGAAACTGCGCCACCAGCAGACGATAAAACAAGATCTACACCATTAAATGAATCCGGTTGGGCTTCTTCAACTGTAATTTCTTGATTTTTGAATTTTAACTTTTTACCTGCTGAACGTTTTGACGCTAATAGTTTTAGTTTTTTAACCGGTATACTGGATTGTTCAAGCTCACTAATCAGCCGCTGACCAACTGCACCGGTTGCACCCAGTATTGCAACAACATATTCTCTCATTGATGATCATCCTTTTCTGCCAAAAATCGTTTTATTCGTGCCATTGCTTCATGCAAGTCCTCATCACTAGCAGCATATGAAAAGCGAATATAGCCCTGTCCACCATCTCCAAAAGCACTTCCTGGTGTACCACCAACTTTCGCCTCATGCGCTAAATCTAATGCGAAGGCTTCATCATCCGTTCCATATTCTTCAGGAATTTTGGCAAAAACGTAAAATGCCCCTTCACTAACCATCGTCTTTAATCCCATCTCGTTAAGTGCATCAACGATATAGTCACGCCTTTTATGATAAATTTGACGGGATTCAATTGGGTCTTCATCACCGTTTTCTAATGCTTCACAGGCAGCTGCCTGAGCTGGATTAGATGGTGCAGTAACCAAAAAGGCATGCATTTTGGCAATCAAGCTAATATATTCTGTTGGCCCTACAATGTAACCAATACGGTAGCCAGTCATTGCGTGTGACTTTGACAAACCATTGATTACTAGGGTCCGTTCAGGAATATAGCGCGCAATTGAGATGTGTTCAAAGTCATAAGTCAATTCACCGTATATTTCATCAGAAATTACGTATAAGTGATGTTTTTCAATGATTTGTGCTAATTGCTTTAACACTTCTTCTGAACATTCACGACCAGTTGGATTAGTCGGATAATTGAGAATAATTGCCTTGGCCTGCGGATGACTTTGTAAAGTCTGTTCTAAGGCCTCAGGCGTCAGGACAAAGTCCGTATCCGCTGTATTAATTGCAACTAAATCTGCTTTTACATATTGAAGCAGTGGGAAGTACAAGGCATATGAAGGCGTAGGAACAATAATTTGGTCTCCTGGCTGAATTAACGACAGCATTGCTGCAGCAATTGCTTCAGTCGCCCCTACCGTTACAACGATCTCATTTTCCGGATCATATGAAATATTTTGCTTCCGCTTTAGAAAGTCACTAATCGCTTGGCGAAGTCTCAAAGTTCCTTTTTGTGCTGAATAATGGGAGTCATTGTCTAAAATGCTCTGAGCTGCCGCTTTTTTGACGTGCTCTGGCGTATTTAAATCTGGCTCTCCTAATGTCAACTTAATTAAATCTGGTATATCATCAACCTTTTGCGCAAATGCACGGATACCTGAAGCTGGAATTTGAGTCAGCGGAACACTTGTAGTTGGGGTTAAATCTGAAGCTAAATGTGGCATTTTTTCCTCCTTATATTGATAGAATTTTTTCCAAACCAACAACCAGTTTGGATAAGCTCATCACTTGATCGAGTGCAACTTTTACACCTTGCATAAAAGATGATCGATCAAATGAATCTTGTCTAATGGTCAAGGCCTCACCAGGTCCACCAAAAAGAACCTGTTCGTGGGCAACATAACCTGGCAAGCGGACAGCATGGATGGGAACACCATCATAAAGATCTCCGCGAGCTCTTACATCATTGTTAGTATCTATTGAACCTGATCCGCTTCGACCTTCGGCAATCATCTTTGCGGTGTTAATCGCCGTTCCTGAAGGTGCATCAAGCTTATCGGCATGGTGCATTTCGATAATTTCTGCATCTGGAAAGTAACGTGCAGCCTCTTGGGCAAATTTCATTAGTAAGACAGCAGACAGCCCGAAGTTTGGCGCAATAACCCCGCCTAGCTGTTGGTCTTCTGCAATTTTTTGCAGGTCTTCTGTTTGCTCAGTTGTCAGCCCACTTGTACCGACAATTGGTCTCATTTGGTGGTTTAAAGCAAACTTGACGTTTTCAAAAACAGCCTGAGGAGTAGTAAAGTCAATCCAAATATCTGCATTAATTTCAATCTCATCAAGTTGGTCAAAGCACTGGACAGTATTAACAAAATCCCCATCTTTCTTAGCATGCGGTGCTAATACACCAACCAGTTCACAATCTGTTTGTTTTTCAACTAGCTGCACAACTTGCTTTCCCATTGATCCAGTCGCGCCAGCAATAAAAACTCGTTTCATTAATCTACTCCTAGTTCTACTGGTAACTCATGCAGTAATGCCGTTTCCTTTAAGCCCAAATGTAGTGCCAATTGCTTTTTCTCTTCTTCATTTAAAGTAATCATTGGCAAGCGGCATCCCCCTGCTGGTAAGTTTTGTGCATTTAAAACCGCCTTAACTGGAGATGGTGACGGGTACATAAATAATGCAGCCATTTTTGGTGTCAGTTTTCGTTGTAGTGCTCCAGCTGCTTCCACATTACCAGCTTCCAAATCATCATACATTTGGCGCATTGCTTTGCCATAAATATGTGAAGCAACAGAAATTACGCCTCTTGCTCCTAAAGCTTTAGCGCTGAGTGCCTGCGCATCCTCACCGGTATAAACTAAAAAGTCACTTGGCGCATGCTCAACGATATATTCCAAGTCTTCTATTTCTGTACATTGCTTCACGCCGGCAATATTAGGATTAGCAGCCAATTCAACAACAGTTTCCTTAGTGATTTTTACACCTGTACGACCAGGAATGTTATAAATCATTAGTGGAACCTTTGATTTTTTGGCAACAGCTTCAAAATGCGCTTTGATTCCACGTTGATTGGGCTTGTTGTAGTATGGCGTAACAACTAAGGCCATATCAATGCCTGAAATTTGACTAACTTCCTCTGTGAAATCGACCGTTTGAGCAGTGTTATTGCTACCTGTACCTGCAATCACTGGTACTCGACCTGCAACTATTTCTGCAAAGCGGGTATAAAGCTCGATTTTTTCATCATGGTTCATCGTAGCCGTTTCACCAGTCGTACCACCAATTACAAAACCGCGACTTCCTGTGGCAAGCAAAAGTTCCGTTAATTCTTTTAAACCGGGATAATCAACTTCACCTTGCTCATTAAATGGTGTGATCAACGCAGTTAATAAATCAGCGTTAGTAAAATCTGTCATAGTTTTTCCTTTCATTATTAGTCATTTACATGTGCTCTTCGAAAAAGCCGACTATTGCTTTAATCCCTGCCCCAATTGCACTTTCTTGTGGACTGAAAGTAGCGGAATGAAGCTGAGAGTCATCTTCCACGCCAAGCCAGCACATTGTTCCAGGAATTTGGGCAAGTAAATAACCAAAGTCTTCACCTGTCATTGCCGGCTCAGTTTCTTGATACTTAACTGCTGGGTTATTTTTCATGTAGTCAATAAATTCGGCTGTAATCTTAGGGTCATTTTCGACCGGCCAATAGCCACCTTGGTTAATTTCAATTTCTGCCCTAGCTGCAAAACTTTGACCGATACCAGCTGTTACTTCACGCAAACGCTTCTCAATTTGTTCAATCATCGTTTGCGTCAAGCCGCGAAGCGTACCTTCTAGATGCGCATGACCAGCAATTGCATTTCTAATTGTGCCTGCACGAACCTTGCCAATTGTTATCACGCCGCTTTCAATTGGATCTATGCTGCGCGCCACAATTGTCTGAATCTGACTAATTAGTGCAGCTGCTGCTACAACCATATCATTTGCACGCTGTGGATATGCAGCGTGACCATCTTGACCATACAGATCAATATTAATTTCTGCTGCGCCAGCAAATAGTGTTCCGTTGCGGCACCCAATTGTTCCTGCTGGTAAGTCAGGCGTAACGTGTAATGCAAAAAATTCATCAGGTCGCCACTCACCAGCAAAAACGCCCTGTTCATATGCTAGTTTGCCACCGTTTTTGCTTTCTTCAGCAGGTTGGAAGAAGAAAAGTAAATTATCTTGTGGTTGATGCTCACTAAAGTAATTCAAAATTCCTAATGCAACTGTCATATGAATATCGTGACCACACGCATGCATTTTTCCCTCATTTTTTGAAGAAAATGCTAACCCAGTTTTTTCTTTTACTGGTAGTCCATCAATATCAGCTCGGTAACCAATCGTTTTTTTAGGTCGCTTTCCTTGCACTCTTACCAGTAAGACAGTTGGCAACTCAGGAACAGTTTTAATCTGTAAAAATTGCTGATCAAATTGTTGAATGACCTTTAATAAATACTGCTTGGTGTCATGCTCTTGCAATGCCACTTCGGGAATTTGATGTAAGTCACGACGAATTTGAATCAGTTGACTAGTAGTTAACATTAACTCACAGCTTTCTTAAATCTTGCTCAATCTTAGTTTTGTCAGTAGTTTGTTCGTCTCTTTTTTTAACAACTTTGGCTGGGACGCCTGCAACAACAGTGTTAGCTGGAACGTCTTTTGTCACGACCGCACCTGCGGCAACCACAGCATTATCACCAACTTGAACCCCTTCTAAAATCACTGCGTTAGCACCAACTAGAACATTTTGTCCAATCCTGACCGGTTCGGCAGAAGCAGGCTCGACTACACCCGCTACAACGGCACCAGCACCAATATGGCTGTTAGCCCCAACAATTGCACGCCCGCCCAAAACGGCGTTCATATCAATCATTGCCCCATCACCAATTTCAGCACCGATATTAATTACCGCTCCCATCATAATAACCGCGTTTTTACCGATACTTACTTGTTCACGAATCAAGGCACCAGGTTCAATTCTTGCTTGAATGTTTTTCAGATCTAAGAGTGGTACTGCAGAATTACGGCTGCAGTTTTCAACTTGATAGTCATTGATCTTTGCCGCATTAGTTCGTAAAAATGGTACTAGATCATCCCAGTCACCAAAAACAACACCGCAATTACCCTCGATAAATGTTCTTACTTCTACAGGCCATTTCAAGTCCTCCAAGTCGCCCTTAACATAAATCTTAACTGGGGTTTTCTTAGGCGCATTGGCAATAAAATCAATAATTTCTGTCGCTGACATATTTTTCATTTGATATCCTCACTTTTCTTGATAAAAACGGTCATTCTTAATTAAATCGTCATAGGTTTCACGTGTAACAACTTCTTGTGCTTGTCCATTTTCTGCAAAAACAACTGCTGGTCTTGGAACACGGTTATAGTTAGAAGCCATGCTGTAACCATATGCTCCAGTTGCAAGAACAGCAATTACATCCCCTGGCTTAGTTTTTGGTAAACATGCCTGATCAATCAAAATGTCACCAGATTCACAATAGCGTCCTGCTAAATGGATCTTTTCAACTGGTTCAGCCGCTGGTCGCTTGGCAACCAGTGCTTCATATTCTGCTTGATAAAGCGCAGGTCGAATGTTATCACCCATGCCGCCATCAACGGTCACATAAGGAGTTAAACCTGGCACATCCTTTCTGGAGCCAACGGTATAAAGACTATATCCTGCTTCACCAACAATTGAGCGCCCGGGTTCTACCCAGATTGCTGGTACGTTTAACTGATACTGTTCAGCTAATGTACGGACACTGGCAATGATTTGTTCAACAAATGTACCTAGCCCAATCACACGATCTTTAGCAGTATATCTTATGCCAAAACCGCCGCCTAAATTTAGAACCTGTGGCTGATAATCATACTTTTGCTTCCATTCGTGAACTAGCTGCATCAATTTTTCCACTTCAAGATTAAAACCTTCAGTTTCAAGGATTTGTGAACCAATGTGAGCGTGAAGTCCAATCAATTCCATTTGCTCTTCCGCTTCAACTTGTAAAAAGGCTTTTTCTGCTTGACCCGAACGAACATCAAACCCAAATTTACTGTCTTCTTGACCGGTTTGATCATATTCGTGCGTATGTGCACTCACACCAGGAGTGATGCGGAGCATTACTTGCACTTTTTTGTTTGTTTCATGCAGTACTTGCTTCAGGAGTTCAATTTCATGAAAGTTATCTAGAATGATTACCCCAACATTATTTTCAACGGCCATTAACAGTTCATCTTTTGTTTTATTATTACCATGAAAACTGATTTTTTCCGTTGGGAAGCCGGCTTTCAACGCTGTATACAGTTCTCCACCTGAAACAACATCAATGTGGCCACCCAATTCGTTGATTACTTGATAGATTGCAATCGAGGTAAAAGCTTTACTAGCATAGCTGATGGCATAATCAACCTGTCCAGCAACAAAAGCTTGTTTAAGTGCATTGAACTGTTTTCTAATTTGGGCAACATCATAAACCACCAATGGCGTGCCAAAGTTTTCGGCTAGCTTAAGTGCATCTACACCTCCAATCATTAAGTGACCTTGATCATTCGTCTGGTAATAATCATTCGTTGACATCTAATAACCCCCGTTTTTTGGTAAAGAAAAAGACCCTTTAATACGCGCATAGCGTACAAAAGAGTCTTTCAGATTAAACCTTGATCTGATTCAGTTTTGGCGATAGCGCTCCGCAAATTTAAATTTGCGACAGTCCGTAATTTATTAGATTACGTCCCAGCCGATTAACTACCGCAATAATTAACGCTTCGGCAACCGCCCCTTTCGCTAGCTTCACCGTTTTTGCAGAAACTCCACTAGGTACTTTTGTTAGTTGCGACCTCTTCGTTTGATTTATAAAAATATTATTATTATTAATATTAATTGTCAACGACTTTTTCATAATTAATTAACTTTATTTTTAAAAACATGACTGCAGTTATGTTTTAGTTGCAGATAAAAATTAAAATGTTAAAATGCGTTACTATCGAATTTAAATTATTTTAATTAAGTAGGTGTTGCAAAAATGAAAGTTGTTAAATTTGGTGGTAGTTCACTTGCAAGCGGTGAACAATTTCAAAAAGTGCTAAATATCATTAATGCTGACCCCACCAGAAAAGTAATCGTTACTTCCGCACCAGGAAAAAGATTTGCGGAAGATGTAAAAGTTACAGATCTGTTAATTGAATATGCCCAAAAAACAATGAAACAACAAGACACTACTGAAATTATTCAGCAAATTTGGACGAGGTATCAAGAAATTGCCGCTTTTTTTGCACTTGAGCCCCAAAAATTTGCGTTCTTGCACCAAGAGTTGGTTGACTTACCAATAGTTTTTAATGACGAGCCAGAATACCTAATGGCAGCTTTCAAAGCACACGGCGAAAAACTCTGCGCACAGTTACTAGCATTAATTTTACAAGAGCAAGGTTTGCCAACGCGCTTTCTAGACCCACAGGACGCTGGTTTTTTGGTAAGCAGTGCTGCCAGCGACGCTCAAGTCCTACCTGAAACTTATCAAAATTTACTTAGATGGCGTGAAGTGCCAGAAATACTAGTAGTTCCGGGATTTTATGGTGTTACAACTCAGGGCAAAATTGCCACTTTCTCACGTGGTGGATCGGATATCACCGGTTCAATCTGGGCAAGAGGAATTAAAGCAGACTTGTACGAAAACTTTACTGACGTAAATGCAATTTATGCCGCGGATCCTAGAATTGTTGCTAACCCTCATCCAATTAAAATTATGACTTACCGGGAATTACGGGAACTATCTTATGCTGGTTTTTCAGTTTTCCATGACGAAGCGTTGATTCCGGCAATTCAAGGCCAGGTCTTCATCAATGTTAAAAATACTAATCACCCTGAATTACCAGGAACGATGATTGTACCTGAAAAAGATTTTCATCCTAAAAGTACGATTACAGGAGTTGCCAGCTCAAATCACTTTTCCGCTTTATATTTACACAAATATCTACTTAATAAAGAAACTGGTTTTACTCTTAAATTACTAGAAATATTTTACAAGTTTAATATTTCGTACGAACACATGCCCTCAGGTATAGATGATCTAACGGTTATCTTTGACAAACGGCAGTTTACTGAAGAACTGCGCGCGCAAATGTGCAGTGAAATTCAAAAAGTGATTCATCCCGACCAATTAGAATGGATTGATGATTATGCTATCATTATGGTAGTTGGCGAAGGGATGCGGAATAAAATTGGCGCAATGAAGAATATCACTACCCCCTTAGCCAAAGAGCATATTGCCATTCACATGATCAATCAGGGTGCATCGCGTATTTCTATTATGTTAGGCACCAAGAAAGAAGACGCAGCAAATGCTGTTAGCCAAATTTATCAACAATTTTTTAAAGGAGTAGCAAAATCATGATTCAAATGCAACAAGTGCATGGTTCGCAAAATCAATTTTTCTTATTAGATCAGACTCAATTAGAAAAGCCACTTACCGACCCCGAATTAGTTAACTTAGCACGTCAATTAACGGATAGACGAACTAACTTTTTGGACGGAGCAGATGGTTTACTAGTCATTAGCGAGTCCAGCCATCCCGACGCTCTAGGGAGGATGCAAGTAATTAATGCAGACGGTTCGTTTGCATCAATGTGTGGCAATGGTTTGCGCACTGTTGGTCGTTATTTAGCGGAAAAATACCACAAAACATCTTTTAAAGTGGAAACAGATCAAGCCGATCTTGCTGTAACATGTCAACCAGATTGGGCAGAAAATGTTAAGGCAGTCGGAGTAGAAATTAGTCCTATCAGCTTTAAAGCAAAAGACTTACCATTTAACAATTTAGGTACTGATGAATTAATCGACCAAAATGTTCCTGCCTTTGATGATGATTTGACCTTTACAGCAGTCGCTGTGCCTAATCCTCACCTTATCAGCTTAGTTTCAGCTGATGTGTTACACAGCGATTTTCTAAAAACTTTGGGTGCAGCGTTAAACCGACCTAACCCCTACTTCCCTGACGGTGTTAATGTTAGTCTGGCACAAGTAATTGATTCTGATCATCTTTTTGTCCGTACTTATGAGCGCGGCGTCGGTTTTACTAATGCCTGTGGCACTGGGATGTCTGCCGCAAGTCTCGTATTTGCCCTAACTCAACCGCAAGAACACGCTTTTGAGCGCTTACTTACTGTTACTAATCCTGGTGGATTTGTTCAAACTAAGGTTCATCAAACAGATGACAGCTATTGGGTTGAATTAATTGGTAATGCGACTGTAATGGCAGAAATTGAAGTAGATGAAGGTGAATTACATCAACCTTTCCTTAGTTTTTCTGATTTTTCAGTTACTCCAACTAAAGAAGATGAAGCTTATCAAGCTTTTATTGCAAAAAAAGCTAACTAACCTTCCAAGTTATTTTGTATTTACTGTTTATATATAAACTTTTTAATAAAAAATTACGTTCTACCTAAATTTATGTTTGAAAGCACTTCAGCAAAAAGCCTTGTTTGCCAGTTTGAGGTGCTTTTTTGGTCTTTCTTTTTCCTTTCAATGAAGTACAATGTTTTTAATAAAGCGATTTCACAAAAAAGGAGTCATTAAAATGGCAGAAGTAAATTATCAAAAATTAGTCGATGAGATGCGCAAAGCTTTTAAAGATGGTGATGATAAGCGTGATGAGGGCTTACCTACCAGCATCCCTGAAGTAGAGCGCTTTGATGACATTGCTTACGGTAAAGATCCTAAATATCAATTACTTGATGTCTATTTACCAAGCAAGCGCACAGACGCTAAACTACCAGTAATTGTTAACATTCACGGTGGTGGCTGGGTATACGGTACAAAAGAAACCTATCAATTTTACTGCATGGCACTTGCTAAAGAGGGTTTTGCAGTAGTAAATGCAAATTATCGTCTAGCACCAGATGTTGTTTACCCAGGTGAATTGGATGACGTCAACCGCGTCTTCCATTGGGTAGCAGATTCAACTAACGCTGCCAAATATCAATTAGACTTAGACAATGTCTTTATCGTTGGTGATAGTGCCGGTGGTCAAATGGGTGAACAAATTTTAGCTGCTTATACTAACGCTGACTATCGTAAATACTTTGGTTACTCTGTTCCTGACCTAACAATTAAGGCTGCGGCATTAAATTGCGGTGCATATTTCTTAACTGAAATTAATTCAATTGCGGGTGCACCAGAAGCATATTTCCGTCCAGAAATTCGTTTAACGGAACATGATCAATTAAACGCTGAACAATTTTTAACTACAGATTTGCCACCACTTTTCTTAATGACTTGCACAGATGATTTCTTACGTGACAATGCATACATGCTTTCCGGCTACTTACGTGCCAAAGGCATTTACCACGAAATTCATTTTTATGGTGATCCAGATAATCGTCGTGGACACGTCTTTAATGTTAATCAAAAAGATGATTTAGCTAAGCAATGTAATTTGGACGAACTTAACTTTTTCCGTAAGTACATCAATTAGTGCTTAGTTCATTGTAAAATAAAGGTTGAACTATTTAGTTCAACCTTTTTTTCTAGGAGGAACTTATGGCAGGCGACAAACACGAACTAATTCAACTAGATGAATTACCGTTACACATTAAAATCCACCACGATCGCAATGATTCCGATGTGCCGTCTCATTGGCATCAAAGCATTGAATTGAGTTTTACCATTCGGGGACAAATTGATCATTTTATAATTGGCGGTGTCGATCATCAAACACATCCTGGAGAAATCTTAATTGTTAATACTCAAATTGTGCATAGTGTACATAGTCGTATCCACACTAAAGATGATTTAATGTTGACGCTCCTCTTCCCCTATCCTCTGGTCTTGCAAGTGTTTCCTAAAATTGACCAATATTTTTTTGAGCTTGGTCCATTAAGCAAGTTATCACTTCAGCAAGTAGCTCAATATCACCATTTACAAGATCTTCTTACGCAAATTACTGATATTAAGCTGGGTAAAGAGAGTAATTTTAAAAATATCGAGTTAACTATCCTTAGCTATCAGGTTCTTGAAACACTACTTAAGTACTTTTTAAAACCTCGTAAAAATAACAGCCAACTGTCACACAATTTAGTCATCACTGGGCATTTGCGTAACGCGCTTGACTTTATACAAAGGCACTATCACGAACCCTTTTCTCTTCAAGAAATCGCGGATTCTTGTCATTTGGCACGTCAATATCTCCAACGAATTTTTCGCGAAAATATGGGGTGTACTTTAGGAGAGTACATCAAAAATTATCGTGCACAAAAAGCCTACCAAGAACTTACTACGACTACAAATACCTTTACTGCAGTTGCCATGAATAATGGTTTCAGTGGTGTTAGATCACTTAACCGTGCAATGGTTAACAATTACGGACAAACCAGCAGACAAATACGCGAAGGTTCCTCAGCGCCAGATTAAGGTGACTGAAAGCGCTATTTGTTAATCAAAAAGCAAGTATAATATTAGCGAATACAATAAAAGTTAGAGAATAGAGGAACTTAACATGAAAAAAGTTAATCCAAAATCTGGGTTGTTCAAAGTCGCCTTATTATCAATATCCTTATTATTGATGATTGCGCCGCAAATTTCCTCAGTATTGCCCCTAATGTACTCGTCATTTCCTGGCGTTTCACGGGCTGCTGTTGAAACATTAAGTACAATTCCAAACATCGGAATAGTTATCGGACTAATCATAAGTCCATTTTTAATTAAACTAATCGGTACTAAAAACACTGTTATCACTGGGTTAGTAATTGCTCTATTAGCTGGAACATACCCAATATACGCAACGGGATACACAACAATTTTAATCTCTCGTTTCTTATTGGGAGCTGGTATTGGTTTATTCAACTCATTAGCCGTTAGTTTATTATCGAAGTTTTACCAAGGCGATGAACTATCATCAATGCTTGGTTTCCAAAACTCAATGGGTAGTGTCGGTGCAGCAATCTTTTCATTCTGTGTTGGCTTA
Organism: Lactobacillus sp. M0390; assembly: GCF_016102085.1. Classification (NCBI taxonomy): domain Bacteria; kingdom Bacillati; phylum Bacillota; class Bacilli; order Lactobacillales; family Lactobacillaceae; genus Lactobacillus; species Lactobacillus sp. M0390. The sequence continues at coordinate 410,206 of NZ_JACFPH010000002.1, forward strand.
TTAGCTGTTAATGGTTGGCACGCTACTTTTGCAATTTACTTGGCTGCTTTGCCAATTCTATTGCTATTTGGCTGCGTGGTTAAATTACCTAGACAGTCACAAAGCGTCGATACAGAAGCGCAACCTGCTACTAAAGAAGAAAACAAGATTAATGGTGCTGTAATTGAAATAGCAATTATCATGTTCTTTATGTATGTCTTCTTTATGCCAATGTCATTCAAGTTGCCACAACTTGCTACAAGCCAAAAACTTGCTAGTGTTAGTCAAATTGCCTTTGTTTCAAGTGTAGTTACTTTAATCGGTATTCCTGTTGGAATGTGCTATGGTCTTTTAAAGAAGAAGTTAAAGGATTTAATTTTACCAATTGGTTTATTCTTACAAGTTGCTGGTTTATTGGCAATTGCTTACGCAGTTAACCTACCAATGTTAGTTGTAGCCGTTATTGTTTTAGGTGCTGGCTTCGGTTTGTCCGTACCTTATATCTTTAACTGGCTTGATGAAGCAGCTCCAAAGAACTCCGTTAACTTCGCAACAACCATTACCTTAATCCTAGTTAATATTGGTTGTGCCGCTTCACCAACAATTGTTAACTGGTTAGGTACAACTTTTGGCGGTGGAACTCCTCGTTCTGACATGACAATGGCTGGAATTGGTATGGCAGTTCTGTTCTGCTACAGCATTGTTCATTACTTCCAATTAAAGAAAAAGCATAATTAATTAAATAAGTAAAAATATACTGAGCCCCAAAAGTTGAACAACTTTTGGGGCTTTTTTATGACATCTAAACAAAAAGAATTAAATTTTAAGTTGAACCCCCTACTTGATTTGATAGCTGCAAACTAATCTTCTTTCATATCAAAAATAGCAATCATCCCTAATTGAGTTAGAGAAGACTGCTATAGAATTAGTAATTATAATTTAATCTAGCTTATTTGGCGATCTTTAAAAATATAGAACGCGCCAACCAGCATGAACACTAATAATATTGTGGTAAATGGCGGGAATAAGTTGCTAAATCCCTGCACCATTCCAAATCCGAAAAGGATTAGTAACGAGCAGGAAAGCAGGAGAGTACCCCGATTTTGTTTCATAAATTTAAAGAAGGGTTTATCTTTATAAATTTGCGAAAAGCAAAACATTGCGATTATAAAAGCTATGTATCCTATTGATTCAAACATAAGCTCAACACACTTTCTGTTAATTATGATTAAAGAGCTGCTATGGTATAAGTTCCTGTAAGGTTGACATCCATATAAAGATAATTGTGTGGATGTGTATTATTCATATAGTCCAAATCATTTCTGACTTTCATAAAACAGGCTGAGCCAATGGCACCAGTTGTTCCTGTCTATTCGGTTATGCCTTAGTATATATTAAAATATTAAAAAAACAAAACATTTAAAATAAAAATGTGTTTTAGATTTAAACTATAACAAAAACTTAATATAGTGTAGATTAAATGAAATTTCTACAAAGCTCACAGCTATAATGCCACAACCTTACAGCAAAAAGGAAGACTGGTTTAACAGTCTTTTCTTTTTCATTATCAGGTAATTTCACAATTAGCCCAATTGCTTCATTTCAGCTTATTTAAAAATTTTAATCTTCAATTTAAGCTGTTCCATGTGTTTTGCAAATTAATAAGAGAGTCACTTTGATAGCAGCATTAAATTAAAAATTACCGATTAAAAGAGTAGGAATATTAGCATAAACTTTGTTATCAATCCATTGCTTCAATTGGGAAATTGATTCTTGAACTAGTTTTTCAGCAGTGACTAGCTTCTTTGCTATTTCCTTTTTTTCTTTGTGAATAAAAACATCAAAAGTGGCAAGATGATAAAGCCAAAGACCATCATCAAAATCGCATACCAGTTAATACCAACAACTTGGCCATTTTTAATAATGCCAAATTGTGCTTGCCAATTATATTTAACTAATAAGAAAATAACGACAATAATTGATAATATTGGGATTACGATATCAGTCCAAACATTTTTTGGTGCTGGTAAAACCTGCTCTTTATTTTTACCAAAATAGAAGCAAATGACTGCTAGTGGCACAATAATAAAGCCTAAGAACCTAACCATTGCACTTAATGTAATTAGGTTAACCATATTATATTGGAATGCCAGTGGTACCAAAATCGCTAGCGCTTCAGAAATAAAGAATGTCCTAATTGGAAAATTGTTTTTCGTTCTCTTAGTTAATGATGACGGCAGCTGCTTTTCACGTGCCATTGCCTCTAAAATTCGTGGCGCATTGAAGCTGGAAGCAACATTGATGCCAAGCATCGATACCAAGGCACCAACTAAAATCACGTCCCGTAAGATCTCATTGTCAAAAATTGCACTAATTGCCACAACCTGCTTAGTTGTCATCAAAGCTTTCGGATTGAGAACAAGCCCAACTGCAACAACCCCTATATATATTGCAGCAATAACAAAAATTGCTAATGGTATTGCTCTTGGTAGATTTTTTTCAGGCTCTTGCATATCATCTGAACCTGAAGGTACCGATTCAAAGCCTGTAAAAGCGTAAAAAGCTGACACGATGGCCATTACAAAACCTGTAGTTGTCAATGTAGGAACAATCTTATGGCCATTCTGCGTAATTTGATCAACCATCGCCAAATTATGTGAAGCTCCTGTTGTAAGTAATAGAACAACTCCAGCAACAATGATTAAAACCAAAGCGAATAACTTACCTGCAGTAGCAATATTCATTACAAACTTAACAAATTTTTGTCCAAACAAGTTAATAATTGTTATTAGCAACATCAAAACTAGAAACCCGATTGTAACGTTCATAACGCTATCAGGATTGCCGCCAAAAATCGAAATGGTTGACTTAATTACACCGACAGCCATTACGCCCCAAGCCACGCTGGCAGAAAAGTAACGCAAGATGCCGACATAAAAGCCAACGTTATCACCAAAAGCCGCCTTGGAATAGGCATACGAAGCGCCTGATTTTGTCACATATTTAGCTGCTGCTGAAAAAGAAATCGCCAGAATTGCGGCAAAAATTGCAGCAATTAAATAAACAACTAGAGATTTACTACCAGCTTGGCTGACTACGCTTCCCGGTGTTAAGAAAATACCTGAGCCAATAATAGAGTTGATTGCTAAAAGAACAATTGACCAGAAGCCTAGTTTGTCATTTGCTCGTTCTGTATCCTTACTTGTGTTCACGATAGTTAGCCTTTCTTACTTAGCATTTTCAACAACAAATTTAAATAGATTATTCATATAAGGCGTGTTAGGATTTTTATGCAGCATCTCAGGGTGCCACTGAACTGCCAAAATATTGCCCTTCTCGTTTTCTAAGCCCTCTGGGACACCGTCAGTTGCAGTCGCAACTTCGCGCAAATCCGGTGCAACATCTTTAATCAATTGATGATGGAATGAATTAACTAAGAACTCAGTTTTACCTATTGTCCGTGCAAGTAAACTACCTTCTTTAAGCTTAACGCCATGCGTTGGTAAATCAGGTGTATGGCCTTGATTATGCTTTAAAGTTTTTTCTTTGCGATAACCAGCATCTTGATATAAGTTACCACCGTGAGCAACGTTAATTAGTTGAGCCCCACGGCAAACCCCAAGAATTGGGAGACCTTTTTCTTCTGCAATTTTTAACAATAGCATGTCAAAATGGTCACGTGCTGGCCAAATTTCACCTATCTTTGGTTGCAGTTCTTCACCATATAAATGTGGATCAATATCATGTCCACCAGATAAAATAAGTCCTTGAACATGTTCTATTTGGCCTATAACAACCTCATCATTTGCAGTAAAAGGGATAATGTAAGGAATTCCACCATTTTGAACGACAGAATCAACATAGTCCTCATTAACGTAACTACGTCTATAACCATAAAAAGGTCCTTCTGCATCTCTAATTTCTGAACCAGCAATGCCGATAATTGGTTTACTCATCTTTTTCCCCCAATCAAAATCAACTTACTTTTAATATATTATACATGCACGAGCCTGAACTATGTTGTGATTTGATTGATATATTACTTTAATAGTTTGTAACGATTTCTTTGGGGATATTATTCCCTAGGAAATAATGTAGTTTTATTTAAGACAAAAACCACTGGTCTAATCGACTAGTGGTTTGTAAAAATAGCTGAATTGCAATATGCTACGTAAAGCTTGCTATAATTTAATCAACTTTTTCAAAGACCTCACAGATCATTGGTGCCTGAGGATAAAACTTCTGTCCACTTTCTGCAAATTCCGCTTCAAAAAATTGATCATGAACTTCACGCCAATACTGGTAGCTACGATCTCCTTCACCTTCATGATATGCATGCTCTGCAGATATCTGATTGTATGGAATAACTTCAACTACCTTGTCCTGAATCACGCAAACGGGATTACCATTCCAATCAAGGATAATATTCCAGTCGCCAACACTTGGCATCTCATTTTCCTGGAAAAATGCTGCAGTTGTTGCAGTCTTAATACCTCTTTTTACTAAGTCTGCTAATTCATTCGCTTCTTCCTTACTTGCTCCAAATGACCACGCATCTACTTTAGTATCCTCCCCCAAGTTATGCTTCTTACAAAAGGTACGCCAAAATTGTTCTACTTTTTTCTCCATTATCATACTCTCTTTTTAGCTAAATAAATTGAGAAAAGCTAAACGCTTTTAGTCATAATAATAAATTTGTAAATACCACCGTTGGTATGAACGTTTTCCGAACCAGTTTCTTGATAACCAGCTTTTTGATAAACCTTAATTGCACGCTTATTAAATTCCGCAACAGACAAAATATAAGTTTTAAAAGCAAAGTTTTGCTTCACATAGTCCTCAATAACCTTTATAAACTCTTTTCCTAAACCATGACCTGTTAAAGATGGAGCCAAGCCAAGTCCTATCTCAGCTTTCATTGAATCTTGATCATCTGGCTCCAAACAAAAGAATGCAACTAATTTATTGTCACCGTCTAAAACCTGATAATAGTGATCACTTCTTAATTCTTGAGACATTATTTCGTCATAATCTTCTTGATCATTTTCCATATCATAAAAAGAATATTCACCCTCGTAATGCCAATCATTAGCAATTATTTCTGCATTAGCCTGCGATAATTGGTCAATTTTTTTAAAAATACTGTTAGTCATTTGAGTTTTCCTTATTAACTTATTACATTATATTATTACCCAATATACCCAAAGGTAATTCAAAAAGCAAACAACAAAAAAACGTTTCTACATAAGCACTAAGCTATGTAGAAACGTTTTTAGCTATATTTTTAATTAATTGGTTGTCCACCGGTTACGCCATAAACTTGACCTGTAACATAACTAGCTAAATTAGAAGCTAGGAAAATGTAAACATGGGCTACTTCATCGGGTTGACCTGCACGCTTCAATGGTTCTTCCTGACCAAAAGTTGAAAGCGCATCTGTTGGTTGACCGCCACATGTTTGTAACGGTGTCCAAACTGGACCGGGAGCTACACTATTAACGCGAATTCCTTTTGGCGCTAACTCTTGCGCCAAGTTAATTGAAAAGTTAGCAATCGCAGCCTTTGTAGAGGCATAGTCAAGCAAAATAGGTGTTGGACTAAAGCCCTGTACAGAGGTAGAAGTTAAGATTACACTGCCCGGTTTCATATGAGGCACTGCAGCTTTAGCCATTTCAAACATTGAAATAATATTAACTTCAAAAGTGTCATGGACTTGATCCATCGTCAATTCATCTAAGCTTGAAACATGCTGTTGAATTGCGGAGTTCATCACCAATAATTCTAAGCTACCGAATTCATCGACAGCTTTTTGAACTACTTGTTCTGCTTCACCTCGCTTACGGAAGTCAGCTGGTAAAAGAACTGCCTTTTGGCCTGCTTTTTCAATTAACTCTGCTACTTCCTTGGCATCAGCTTCTTCTTCAGGCAAATACTGGATTGCGACATCGGCTCCTTCTTTAGCAAAGCCAATTGCAACAGCACGACCAATTCCCGAGTCACCACCAGTGACAATGGCATGGCGTCCTTCAAGTAAGCCATGCCCTTCGTAATCAGTCATATCACCAGCAGGTACTGGATCCATTTTGCTTTGTACACCTGGATATTCCTGTGATTGTTTAGAAAAATCACCAGTGTGATAACGTTTTAGCGGATCAGATAAACTATTGTCCATTGTAAAGATCTCCCTTCTTTAGAATCCACCTTCAATTTACAGCGATTCATTTTTTAAAACAAAACATATGCTTATAAAGTATAAACAAATCATATTCTTTGCTACAGAGATCGGTTTGGTTTTACAATGATGGTGTAAAGTACTGTAATCAAGGAGGCTGAGCTTAATGATTAAAGCTTACAAAAAATTCTGGAGTAACATTTTTAACTTTTCTGGCGTTGCTAGTCGCGGCGAATATTGGATTCCAGTTATTATTAACTATATTTTAGGGTTTATTTTGATGGCACTGGTACAACAGATTTTGGGCCACTCCATTGAAGACATCTATACTTGGGGTGACTGGAGTGCCAAAACTGGTTCTCTAATCATTTCATTTATTGTCTGGCTAGCCACACTTTCACTACGCTTCAGACGTTTACACGACTCTAACCACTCCGGTTGGTGGATTTTGATTAATATCCTTCCTTTCATCGGCCAACTATGGTTTGTCATCTTAATGCTTCTACCTTCAAAAGCTAATAACTATGAATAATCAGCATTTCATTTTGCAATAATGAGATAAAAAGTGCAGAACTGCTTTTAACGCATGAATTCAACCCTCTAGATTGGAGCAAAAATCCATCTAGAGGGTTTTACTATGGTTAAATTCAGTACTACAAAAGCGCACTTAGTTTAATAAAGTTAATTGGGCCATAGAACTAGAAGAAAAATGCAAATCTTTCAAGCAAGACTATGTATGTCAAAATAAAGAGGTATTATGTTGCTTTCGGTTTAATTTTTATTTATTCAAGTACTTTACGGCGGTAAACCATACAACTAAAAGGTATTAAAGAAACTTATTAAGAACCACACTATTTAAGGTTAAAAAGCCGTCAATCATTAAAAACTGCGTTCCTGATGGTTTCTAAGGGTGGTAAATATAAAGTGCTATACAAATTGCGTGAATGATATTTATAACAAAAATCTACCTAATAAGGATTTGCAACCTATTTTCGAACTAAGGGCAATGGCTAGTAAAAATAAGCAAAACAATTAAAACGTTTTTTAAAGTACGGTAATATATCAGAAACACCTATACTTCTTATTGGTAAGTATCCGGGTGACTTATTAACAAATTAAAAGAAAAGTGAGTAAAAATGTTTACTCACTTTTTTGTTTGACAATTTAACCATAAAAATAACCACTACATTTAGAAGTTACTTCATTAGTGTATTACTGCACTTTTTCTTTACCTGCTAGTATATCCTTCAACCATTTTTCACGCTCATCTTGGCAAACATTCATACTATGCTTTTTGCTGGCTTCACTATAAAAATTTAGTTTTCGATCAATTACTTCCATAGATTTTTCTAAAGTCGTCATTTTTTCTTGCACTTTTTGCTTTTGCTTTAAGAACATTTCTTTTCGTTGATCAATCGTATCAATGCCCTTTTCAGCCAAATGCAGATAATCTTTAATGTCTTTAAGTGGCATCCCTGTTTTTCTCAAGTAAATAATAGTGCAGAGTGTCATAAGGTCGTCAGGTTCAAATTCTCTAACACCATTTTCATCACGCTTAACAAACTTTAATAAACCTATTTTTTCATAATAGCGCAAAGTATATGTACTAATTCCCAGTAGATCACTAACATCCTTTATCCGATATTTTTTCATTATATTATTTCCTTTCAGTTAAAGCGGTTCAATAATTTAAGTTGTACTAATACTAACACTTTCAGTCAAAAAGTAATTTTCAAAAAAGATTTGACTTAGAGCTACTCGAACCCACTATACTTACAGCTGACACCAAAAGAGGTGTGTCTTTTGCAAGTGCACATATGCAGAAAACTATGTAAGTTACATTTAATTCTTAACTTATATGTCAAGGATAATATTAGAATTGCCGATCCAGATACTCAAGGAGCAGATCGACCAGTTTATTAAGGAGATATTATATGAAAGCAGGAACATTTATTGAACCTAGAAAAATAGTGCTAGGAGATTACCCTATGCCTAAGCTAGAATCAGAAAATGATGCAATATTAAAAATTATTCGTTCATCCGTATGTGGTTCTGACCTATGGTGGTTCCGTGGAATAACACAGATTGATGCGAATTCGCTCACTGGGCATGAGGCACTTGGTATTGTTGAAAAAACTGGTAAAAACGTTAATAACATTCACCCTGGTGACTTTGTCATTGTCCCATTTACACATGGCTGTGGCAAATGTGCTGCTTGCCTAGCTGGGTTTGATGGCAATTGTCTTAACAAAGGCAATTTTAAAAATGGCGGTTATCAAGCGGAATACCTAAACTTTCATAATGCAGATTGGGCATTAGTCAAAATCCCCGGTAAGCCAACTGATTATAGTGATGATCAACTAAATGACTTTTTAGCTTTAGCGGATGTGATGGCAACTGGATATCACGCAGCTGCTAGTGCTGAAGTGACACCAGGCGATACTGTCGTAGTTTTAGGAGATGGCGCAGTTGGTTTATGTGGGATCATTGCTGCTAAATTGCGTGGTGCAAAGAGGATTATTGCAATGAGCCGCCATCGTGACCGCCAAAAGTTAGCAATTGAATTTGGAGCAACTGATATTGTCCCTGAGCGTGGGAGAGAAGCTGTCCAACGAGTAATGTCACTCACTAATCACAACGGTGTAGATGCAATCTTAGAATGCGTTGGAACAAATCAATCAATTCAAACGGCTTTAGCAATCGGCCGCCCAGGCGCAATTGTTGGTCGTGTCGGTGTACCACATAATTCCGATGTTGATACTTCCGCAATGTTCTGGAAAAACATTGGTATTCGCGGGGGTACAGCTTCGGTTACCACCTATGACCGTGAAATATTACTAGATGCTGTCTTAAATGGAAAAATTCATCCAGGTAGAGTCTTTACCAAAAGCTTTAAGCTTGATCAAATTCAAGAGGCTTATGAGGCAATGGACCGCCGTGAAGCAATCAAGTCCCTATTATTAGTTGACGATATAAACTCAAACTAACTTGAACTTTTGGCTATAAGTACTTTTACCAAAGCATCTAAATCCATTCCACCTTCTTCCCTTGCTATAATTAGAAAAAGGAAGCGATTTTTATGCATCTAAAAACTCAACTAGTAAACTGGTCACAAAACTTATTGCATACAAGCCCGACACAGCAATTGTTTAAACTATTTGATCAATCGACTGATCAAATTTCACAGTTTTGGCATACTTTGCGTTCTACTAGGTATTCATGGAACCTTTCTGGCCTTGAGCAGGTTCAAAGCTTTTTACAATTCTGCGCTAAACATAATGAAAAAATTGCAATCCAGCTAAAGAAGCTTGCTCAAGTATCTAGTAAAAGATTAATTCCAATATTTAAAGATCCAACTTTTTTAAAGCTACTTACTAGTAAAATGCAGCTTTCACCTCAAACAACTCAAAAAATTCATACTTTATTAGATAGATTTGCTGGCAATAGCAGTAAGATTGAACCAACCAAATTATTGATAATTGTTTTGTTTATTGCGTTAGGCGCTAAGGTGCCACTGGTTTTGGAAGATTCCGTCAACTTTAAGAACATAGCGTTAGCAGTAACTACTGTGTTAGATTACGTTACAACTGCCATTCAGCTTGCTCAAGCATTTTCACACAAAAAGTCTAAAAACTAATACTAGATTATTCAGTCTTATTAGCAATTCGACATTTAACAGTAATTCTGTGTTTCACATGAAACAGCATATTTTTCAAAAGCTTTTAATCACACTAAAAGACTTGTTGTACTCCCTAGAATATATTAAGACCTACCAAAAAGACGACTACAGCCAACGCTATAGTCGCTTTTTTATGCTTTGTTAGAATATTTTGCTATTCCCTCTTTTAGTCGCCCTAAACCATCTTTAACCGTTGCTAAAGGATAAGCGAGATTCATGCGTAGAAAATCATTACCATTGCCGCGATAAATACTTCCTGGCGATAAAACTAGTCCTGTTTCCTTATCTAAGCATTCTGCTAGCTTTTGCGAATTCGAAGTAATTTTACGCACATCAAGCCAAATTAAATATGTTGCATTACCTGATACCACCTTAATTTCTGGAATATTCTCACTAATAAATTTCTCAGTATAAGCAAAATTAGTGTTTAATTGCTTCAGTAATGCTTGTAACCAATCATGACCATGCTCATATGCAGCAATTGTCCCTGGAATAGCTAGTAAATTAGGCTCTGCAAGTTCTTCACTGTTCAGACCACGATTAACAGTCTCACGTAAGTTGTCATTTGGCACCACTGCAGTTGCCGCATGTAAAGCTGCAACATTAAAGGTCTTACTTGGTGAGACTAGCGAAATAACACCCTCACGTGAAGCACCCTCAACCGAAAAAGCAGGTGTATACCCTGGTCCCTTGCGTACCAAGTCACCATGAATTTCATCAGATAGGAGCACTACGTGATGTTTAAAACATAAGTCTGCAACCTTCTGAACTTCTTTTTTGCTCCATACTTTACCAACTGGATTATGAGGATTACAAAAAATCATTAAAGTGGTAAGTGGTAAAGCTAATTTTTGTTCAAGGTCTTCCCAGTTAATTTCATAGTTTTCATCATCAAATTCCAAGTCACTGGACAAAACATGTCGCCCATTATTTTCAATTGAATTGTAAAAAATATTATAAACGGGTGCTTGAACTAGAACGTTATCACCGATATGTGAAACTCGCCGAACAATCGATGAAATTGCTGGCACTACACCAGTAGTGAAAATCATCCATTCTTGTTGTGGACGGTGTCCATGCTCTTCTGCATACCAATTGGCCACTGCATTAAAATAATCATCTTTAGGCCATTCATAACCGAATACACCTAGTTCAATTTTCTTCTTCATTGCATCAATGATTTCTGGTGCTGTTTTAAAATCCATGTCAGCAATTGACATTGGTAGTTCATTTGATGCAACGTCCCACTTAACAGAGTCTGTTTTTCTTCTATCTGGCACATTAACAAAATCGTAATTAGCTTTCATTATTAATCCTTTGGTTCCTGATTCCGATCTGACTGATTTGTGTTCAATTCAATCTTATCACAATCTATCTTTGTATCAGCGGGATCTATTTTTGACTTATCCATAATTAATTCGCCGATTACAGGAGCAGAAATTTTTCCAGAAATTGGGTTTTTAACACTATCAATTTTCGAAGTCACTTCAGCATCTATATTTGAAACATATTCAAAAGCTAAATCTGTATGCAGTAGCTGAGTATCTCTTAACTTTAAATTGTTAATATAATTAAGGCCCTGACTGCTAATGATTTTGCAGTTAATAAACTCAATATTCTCACTGTTCCATGCTAAGTACTCTCCATCAATAGTTGAATCATAAACTTTTACATTTTTACAGTTCCAAAAAGCGTCTTTAGCAACAAAAGTTGAATTATGTACTTCAATTTTTTCTGCCCCATCAAAAGCGTAATTGCCAATTATACTGACATGATCTAAGTAAATGTTTTTGCTGTCTTTGCCAAAATAATCGCCGCTAATTTGACTATTAGTAATTTTAAGGCCATCACAGGACCACATAGTCTCTTCCGCATTAGCAAAATGAACATTGTCCAACGTAATTTTTTGTGCCCGTCTAAATAATTTAGGAGCTTGTAAAGAAGAGTTCTTAATAGAAATATTTTTCGTGTACCAAATGCCACTGCGAGCCATCGTTTCAAAGACAGAATCTTCCACCTCAACATTTTGATCGTACCAGAGTGGATACTTCCATTTAAAAATTGAATCTTTCACTTTAATGTTGTTTGCTTCTTTGAGTGGAGACTCTCCTTGACCAAAAGTGACTCCGTCTACTTCTGCATCTTTAAGTCCAAAAAGAATTCGTTCGCCTTCAAAAAAATGATTTTTAATACTTTTCATTTATTTTCTTTCTCTAAATCACAATATCTATATCTTTTATACACTCAATTATTTAACAAAAAGTATGAAATTAAAAATACCTATTATTAAGCTTACTTAATTACTATTAGTTATTTTGCTACTACGCGTATGTAAAAAGTGGGCCTCAAAGATTATGTCATCTCTAAAGTCCACTTTTTCAATAATTAATCCTCAGTTGTCATTTCTAAGAACTTAGTAAAGCCACCTTTATAATCACGCTTTGTCGCAACTAGATTTAAAAATTCTTCCTGACTGACGCCTTTAAATTTCAAATATGCTGTTAAGACTTCATAGACATCACCTAATTCTTCAATCAGATTGTCTTCTGTCTTAGCTTCAACAACTTCCTGCGTCTCTTCAATCAACTTATTTTTTAGGGCTGGCTCAATTTCTTCTTTAGGCAGCTCTCGATATGTAGCCTCTGTGGCAAATTCCGGTATCTTATCTCTAACTAATTTTTTCATTTTGCACTCTTTTCAAAATAAATCATTCTTAGTTTCATTAACCTAACCCTATTATATTACTTTTTAAAAAAGTGCTATAAAAACTAGTTATAAAATATTTCCCAGGAAATATTTTTGCCGTACTATCCTATTCATCTTCTGAACTATTTTCCACTTGCTTCAAATGAATAACTAAGTAAAGACGCTCACTATTATTCAACTTGTAGTTCATTTCTTGATAGAAATAGTCTTGGATCTTTTTAAGTGTAGTCCTTAGTTCAGGAAATTGTTTTAAAAAAGATTCCAATATTTTTTTATTGTCTGGGGAGGCGTCTGAAATATATTTATTATCGCTTTGAATTTGCGTGATTAAAAATCGTAAATGAACTGTTAGTCTTTCTAGTGTTGCAGGCTGTTCAGGATACCCCAAGTCAGAAATAATTATTTGTAAAATCTTACTTAAATGTAAGCTCACATAGTCTTCACCCAACTTTTGATTTTCATTAATCGGACTCATTTCATTTTCAACAAAATGAATTGCAATTAATCCTGCCTCACCTGGAGGTAATTTAACGTTAAAAGCTGTATTAATTCTTTTAACACTTTTTTCTGCCTCTGCATATTCTAAAGGATAAACCTCCTTAACACTGACAAGTGAGGACACATCTTGCTTGCTACTTCTTTTAACTGCAAAGTAGATATGATCTGCAAGGCTAATAACTAAAAACTGATTGAAAGTTGTACTAAGATCCTTTTCTGCATGTTTAATAATATTTTTGGACACAGCTAAATATTCTACTGGAACGTTTTCTAACAAATTTGATAAAGAATTGAGCCACTCTGGATCTTTAATATTTTTAATAAAGGTTTGAACATTTTTGCCTTTTGAGATTTCATCTCCCGGCTGCTTTTTAAAGCCTATTCCTTTGCCAAAAAGAATTGCTTGCTCATGCTTTTCATCACTGACCAAAACAACATTATTATTAAAGACTTTTATTACTTTCATGTCCATTTCCTATTCATCGTCTGATTCATTATCACCGTTATAGTTATTCATATAAACCATTTGGCCTTTTGCTTCTTCAATTAATTCGAAAATTTTGTCATCGGTCAACTGATCAGAAGGATCTAAAACAATCGATAAAGCTAATGCGAGATTTACGCCAGTAATAACCTTTACATGATAGTCTTTAATTAGCTGGCTGCATGTTTGATTAACACTACCACCTAACAAATCGGTTAATAAGAAGACTTGATCCAGTTCATCAAACTTTTTAAGTAATCCAACTAGCTGATTAAGTGGAAATTCATTTTCACCATTCTCATATGCACAAATATAATGTAAGTTTTCTATATCACCCGCAAAAAACTTAATTGTTTCAGTCATTCCTTTTGACATTGTTTTGTGCGAAATAATCACTATTTGTTTCATAACTATGCCTTAAAAATCCCCAGTGCTGCACCAACCATTGCAATAACAATTACCATCAAAATTAGTGTAGTCATTTTACGCCCTTTTTTCAGCATCCAGTAAAGTAATCCAGTTAATAATACTGGCAAAAGCCCTGGCATTATTTGGTCTAAAATCTGCTGACCAGTTAGAGAAACACCAGCTTGGCTAAACTTTAAGGCCAATTTAAAATTAACCGTACTTGGTACGATTGCACCAATCACTGCAATACCCAAGACAGATACAGCATCTGTTAATGCAGATAGCTTATCGCTCATGCTAGTCATGAGCGTTGCACCAGACTCATAACCGACTTTATAAAGAAAAGATCTTAAGAAAAAGAATAGAACATAGACTGCAAAATAAATCCACATACCAATGCTGTTACCATGCTTGCCCATTGAAGCAGCAATTGCACCAAGTACTGTTGGAAATAGAACCCAAATAAGTGCGTCACCGATACCCGAGAATGGACCCATTAAAGCAGTTTTCAAGTCTTGAACCGCTTGTAATGACTTGGTTTTTCCTTTTTCTTCAACTGCCAAAGTCGCTCCTGTAATGATTGGAGACATCCAAGGATTACAATTATAAAATTTAAACTGATTATCAATCGAAGCCTGTAAACCATCAGGGTCGTCTTTATATATTTTACTTAAAGCAGGAAACAACTCCCATACAAGAGTAGCTGCAAATCCACTATCATAGTTGTAAGTACTAATGGCTAGATAATGTCGTCTCATGGCACGCCATATATCCTTTTTATTTAAAACTCTTCCTTCTTGTATAGTATTTTTTTCTTTACTCATCTTCCATATCCTCCTGAGTTAAACCATTTGCGCTTGTTCCTGCATTACTACTAGTTGAATAGTTCATAAATGTTGGGATTGCACCTGCAATACCAATTAATGCAACTCCTAAAACAGGCATCTTCAAATAAGCAGATAAGGCAAAGCCAACCAATAACCAGTAACCATATTTTTTCAATGGCATATAGGATAGAAGCATTGCCATTCCGACCGCTGGTAGCATTCCACCAGCAACGTTCAGACCAACAGTAAACCAAGTTGGCATAAAATTGAGAATAGCGTTAACAACTGGTCTGCCAAATAAGACGGCAATAAAGACAGGTACAGCTGACTCCAGAGGCATTAATGATGTCATTACAGGAATTAGCATCCGCATCTTACGGTATTGACGCTTATCGGCCAATTCATGTGCTTTATTAGTAATAAATGAGTTGAGAATCTTTAATAGAACATCTAACTGAATACAAATCATTCCAACTGGAACACCTAATGCCAGTCCTGCTGCCATACCTTTTCCAGTACCAATTGCAACAGCAGTCGAAATCATTGCAGCAACCGCATAATCCGGAGCAGAGCTACCACCTAGGGCAGCAACTCCCAATGACATTAATTGGATGGTTGCTCCAACAACAAGTCCCATTTGAAAGTCGCCCAATACAGCCCCTACAGTGCAGGACCAGAACATATAATTCATTAGAACTATTTGTGTTGTTTCAAAATCTAATCTTTGTATATAAGCCAAAATAGTGACTAAAATTACTTGCCAAATTGTAAACCCCATAATTAAGCACCAGCCTTTTTATTACGTAAAACTTTAGCTACATCTACACTGTCATCCTGTGGAACATATTTAGAGATTACTTTGCATCCCTTATTAATAATGGCCTGATATGTTTCCTCCTGCTCAGGCTTAATATAAGCTCTCTTAGTTACTTTTATCGCATTATCAAAGGTCAATGTTCCGCCTAACACGAGCTCATTCAGGTCCTCGCCTTGATTAAGGAGATCAAGAAAAACATCTGGCGTCTGTGAAATGATGAAAACCTTTTGCCGATCATATTTATGATTCTTAAAGTTATCTAGAGCAGTTTGCTTAGAAATTATAGATACAGCCATTCCCGAAGGACGTCCCAATTTCATTGCCTGCTTTTTTTGCGGGTCATCTGCCACGTTGTCATCAATCACCATTACTCTTGTAGCTCCTGAATCTGGTGCCCAACTAGTTGCAACAATACCATGAAGTAACCTGTTATCAATTCTTGCTCCTACAATTGCCATTATTTTTCCTCCTAAAAAACAAAAAACCAAAATAATAATCCTTAACACTGCAAAAGTCCGTGCTAATAATCCTTATTTTGGTTTCGCCAGTTTCTAAACTGTTACGATCCGTTATTCATATTTTTCGCTTATTATATTATCAGCTATACATTAATCATGCAAGCGCTTTTTTTGATAATATTAGCAATCTCGATACACATGTCTTCTGCCTGCGGTTCCGAACCAAAAAAGTTGAGACTTCCATGGTCACACCCTAAATATTTAATAACATTCAACTGTACGTCGTGCTCTAGTGCCTTTTTTATAAATTCTTCTGCCACCAATGTAATCAAATCATATTGATTTAAAATAAAAGTTATTGGTGGTATTTTGCTCCAGTCTCTAACATTAAAGAAATCTACTACTTCGTCCCTTGGATCTATCTTGTAGTGTAAATAATTTTTTTCAAAATTATCAATAGAATTAAGCATTCGACAAACCCTATTTTTTGCATACTGTTCATCCTCAGGACAAACGTCAAATTTACTCCAATCATAATAAGGTTTCATATCATTATCAATAGCAGGATATAATTCCACTGCTCTAGCGATAATTGAGGTATCTTTCATTAAAACAATGCATGAATTGATTAGGCCACTTCCCGCACTGTCACCAGCCAAAACTAATTTTTCACTATTTGATCCAAGTAGTTCGTGATTTTCACTTGCCCACTTAATAATCCCCATAGCATCATTAATTGCTGCTGGATAGGGATTTTCCGGTGCCAATCGATACTGCGGAAAAATAACGGTAGCTTGTGCCTGTTCAGCAATATACTTCATTTGCTTACCGAATTCTTCAATTTTGCCTGTCATAAAAGCTCCTCCATGGAAATAAACCAAAATAGGGTTAGCTTTATTAGCATGCTCAGCTTTAAAGACAAAAGTATCGACGTAATGGTCATGATCAACTTCTACTAGTTGCTCTTCTTCGCTCACTTCACTTGTTGTTAAATCATAAGTAATATTTTCAGGTCGGTTTCGATCAAAATTTAATGAAAATGGTTTAGAACCTATTCCTTCACTCATTTTTTTCTGAATAATTGTTTTGACATGTGGGTCAACGATATCTAACCTTGTTTCTCCCTTTTGACCTGGTACCGGTTTAACTAATTCTTCTACTCCGTTGATAACTTCTACTCTTGCATTTTTCTGTAGTTCAGTTATTAATTCTTCAGAATACTGCCTTTGTCCCATTTCTACTCTCCTTATTGCACAAAAAAACCGAAAAAGCATACAATTATGCATACTTTTTCGGTTTCGCCAGTTTCTAAACTGTTACGATCCAACTTGAATGTAAATTTATAGTAGCACATCTGTACTATTTTGGAAAGCGCTTCCCAGATTTTTTTATAGTAAAGACTTAGTACCTAGCAGTATTAATAACACCCCAGTAGTTGGCTTCATATACTTTGTGATCTTTGTTTTTGCCAGTAGTTGCGCCAATTTGGGGGCAATAATTGCTCCTACTAATGCACCAATCATTAACGGTAGTCCTGTTGCCCAATCTACTTGGCCTCCTGCAATGTGAAACAGTGCACCTGTAGCGGTCATAAACACTAAAACATAGGTTGAAGTAGCTGTTGCCTGAAAGTCCTTTAAGCCAAGCAAAAACAGTCCAGCAATAATTACAGCTCCTCCGCTCATTCCTGCAACACCGACCATTAGTCCACCAAAAATCCCGAATAAACTTGCCTGCAATCTGGCATGGCCTTGCTTATGCATTGAATCCGAAGTCTTATTTTTCTTTTGGATGAGCATGTTGATGCCAAGTAAAATTAAGACCACACCTATCAACCATTTGTACAAATTAGCAGGAATATATTTTGATAAGAGTGCACCAACTATTACGGCAGGAATTGCTGCCAATAACATTTGATTACCAATTTTAGTATTAATTTTTCCTTGACGATAATAGCTCCATGCGCCAATAATTAATGAAGGTAAAGCGGTCATTAATGAAGTTGCCGAAGCACTTGCAGCCTTTAAGCTAAATAAACCTGTTAATATTCCTAAATAAATTGCAGCACCACCGCCACCAAACAGGATAACAAGTGTGCCTATCACCAAACCGATTAGCAATAATAGAAAAATTTTCATTATATTTGCCTTCTTAAATATTAAACACTAAACTATATTTACAATATGTAATTATAGTTTACATATTGTAACAGTCAAGTCTTTTCGAGGTTAATAATGCCACGTCAAATTTTATCCAAACAAAAAATCATTGAAACTAGCGTTTCTTTAATCGAATCAGGTAGTGAACTAAGTTTTTCGCTAGTTGCCCAACAATTAGGTACACGCTCACAAGCACTTTATAGTTATTTCTCTAATCAACAAGAATTAAGCTATTGTGTCGTTGCTTGGGCTATCAACCAAGTAAGTCAGCAACTTCAACAAAAAATCTTTGGGCAAACAGGAATCAAGGGCATTATCGCTTTGGCTACAGAGTTCCGCACACTTGCACTCAAGCATTTCAAACTAACTCAGCTAGTTCTAAAAATGCCTCGGACTAATGCTTATCCCGAAGTAACTGCAGCCTTTGAGCAGCTACGCTCTTTGATAAATCAACTATTGGCTACTGAATACTCAGATCCAAAACAGCAGTTGCTTGCTAGTCGCTATCTTCGTGATTTAACTATCGGTGATATTGTAAATGTTGGAACTGGTTGGTTTGCGGATAAATCACTACCTGCTGATAAGAGTTTTCCAAAAATGTTAGAACAGGTTCTAAAGAACATTGCCAATTAAAAAGGTGCCGAGATTTGATATCTCGGCACCTTTTCTATTTTAATTAATCAATTGTTTGGACCCAGCCCTCTGGACCTTCTTGCTTTCCATATTGAATATCAACTAGCTCATTATAGAGTTTAGTTGTCACTGGACCTGTTTCTGTTTCACTGTAAATGACATGTTTTTTACCTTCATAAGTGATCGAACCCACTGGTGAAATAACTGCCGCAGTGCCCATAGCTCCAGCTTCTTTCATGTTAAAGGCTTCTTCTAAAGTGATTTGTCTTTCCACTGGATTTAAGCCCTGCTTTTTAGCTAGTTCCAGCAGTGACCTCTTGGTAATTGAGATCAAGATTGATTTAGATTTTGGTGTAACAAATTGACCTTCTTGGGTAATACCGTAAAAATTAGCGCCACCAAATTCATCAACATATTTGTGCTCTCGTGGGTCAAGGTATAAACAATCCGCAAAGCCATTTTTATGAGCTTCAACTGATGGCAGCAAACTGCTGGCATAGTTACCAGAGGTCTTTGCTTGACCCGTACCAGCATAGGCAGCACGGTCATATTCACTAACAATATAATCTGCTGGGTTAAGCCCCTTAATATAAGCGCCAACCGGAACAGCAAAAATGCGGAAGGTATATTCATTGGCCGCCTGGACACCCAAAACATTGGATGTCCCAATCATAAATGGACGTAAATAAAGCGTTGCACCACTATCATAAGGTGGCACATACTCCTTGTTTGCCAAAACTACTTGCTTAACAGCTTCAACAAAGCGATCTTCTGGAAATGGTGGCATTGCCAAACGCTCAGCAGATAACGCAAATCGATGCGCATTTTCATCGGGACGAAACAAGTTAATCTTACCGTCTTCTCTACGATAAGCCTTCAATCCTTCAAAAATTTCTTGACCGTAGTGCAAAATTTCTGCACCTTCGGAAAGAACAAGAGTAGAATCTTCAATCAATTTTCCCTCTTGCCACTCGCCGTCTCTATATTTAGCCTCATAACGATATGGTAAATCGCGATAAACAAAGCCTAAATTTTTCCAGTCAAGGTCTTCTACTTTTTGTTTCATAGCAATGCTCCTACTTTTTCCTTAAAAACATCAGTTAAAAATCTCTTTTTAACTTTTAATTATTATTTAATTGTTAACTAATGTAAACCATAATTTTACTACTGTCAACAGCTTTCCAAAGATTAATTCTAAGAGTCTCTCCGTCAAAAATGTCACACGTGAAACACCACCTTATTTACTCGTAAAAAGTTTATAAAGCAAAAAAGCCATTCCTTTCGGAATGACTTTTAAGCAACAATTATTCTTTTGTTTCTTCAGCTTCAGTTTGCTCATCATTTGAATCAGCTTTTGGCTCAATATCTAAAATTACTTCACCATTGAGATAAACATGCTTATCATCAGCAGTAAATTTAACTTCTTTAGTATCTGGCTCTTTTAGCAATAATTTAGCGATTGGCGTCTCCATGTCTTGTTCAACTACTCGACGAAGAGGACGTGCACCAAATTTCTTGTCATAACCTTTTTCAGCGAAGTAAGCTTTAGCATCATCAGAAACTTCAACTTTAACATCTTTCTTTGCCAAGACATGTGACATCTTCTTTAGGTAAATGTCGATGATCTTAGTCATGTCAGTTTCAGTCAATGAATTAAATGGCACAATTGCGTCTAATCTGTTCAAAAATTCTGGTCTGAAGTATGCTTCTAAAGCCTTAATCATCTTATCGTGATCCACTTTACCATCTTTTAACAAGTTGTCAGAGTAACCAGCGTTTGAGGTCATAATTAGAATTGTGTCCTTGAAGGAAACAGTTCTGCCTTGAGCATCTGTCAGACGTCCATCATCCATAATCTGCAATAATGCGTTGAAGACTTGGGGGTTAGCTTTCTCTATTTCATCGAACAGAATTAAGCTGTATGGTTGGTGGCGAACTTTTTCAGTCAATTGGCCGCCTTCACCATAACCAACGTAGCCAGGTGCAGAACCAATTAACTTGTTAACTGCCATTTGATCTTGATATTCTGACATATCAAGCCGAATTAGGTGATCTTCGCCACCAAATAATTGAATAGCAAGTTGCTTAGCCAATTCTGTCTTGCCCACTCCAGTTGGTCCAGTTAATAAGAATGAACCAGTAGGACGATTGTTATCTTTGAAGACTTGCTTACGAGCAATTGCATCAGTAATAACATCAACAGCGTTGTCCTGATCAATAACAGCTTTCTTCAATTTTTCAGCCAAGTTGAGATTCTTTTGACTTTCGTTAGCATGCAATTCGCTCATTGGAATCTTGGTCTTAGCTTCAATTAAAGCGTAAATATCTTGATCAGTTACCTTTGGTGTTGCAGTTTCATCAATATGCTCGGCCTGTTCTTGAAGTTTTTCAATTCTCTTCTTCAAGTCGCTTGCCTTTGCATAGTCTTCATTTTTAGCTGCTTCTGCTTTTTCTCTTTCAAGGCTGCTAATTCTCTTTTTCAGAGTGGCTTCATCACTTGGAACGCTGTCGAGACCTTTTTTAGCACCAGCTTCATCCATTAAATCGATTGCTTTATCAGGTAAATAGCGTCCCTGAATATACCGTTGTGACAATTCAACTGCTAAACGCAAAGCACTGTCACTGTATTTAACGTGGTGATAGTCTTCGTATTTTTTCTTTAACCCTTCCAGAATTTTAACAGTTACATCAGTTGAAGGTTCTGGAACTTGGACTGGTTGGAAACGACGTGCTAGAGCAGCATCATTTTCAATTCTACGGTATTCCCCTGTTGTAGTTGCACCGATTAAGTTTAAGTCGCCACTTGCCAAAGCAGGTTTCAAAATGTTTGCGGCATCATCACTATTGTTTTCAGAATCTGTTGAACCTGCACCAACAATGTTATGAATTTCATCAATGAACAAGATGATGTTAGGGTTCTTCTTTGCTTCATCAATGACTTTCTTCAGGCGCTCTTCAAAACTACCACGTAGACTTGAGCCTGCAACCATGTCATTAATATTAATTGCAATAATATGCTTGTCCTTCATCTTATCAGGAACATCACCTTGTGCAATCTTTTGAGCTAGGCCTTCAACAATTGCAGTTTTACCAACTCCGGCAGGACCTACTAAAACAGGATTGTTCTTCTTACGTCTACTCAAAATTTCTATTACTTCTTGGATTTGCTCATCACGACCGATTACCGGATCGTATTTATTGTTTTTAGCTTGTTCAACTAGGTCAACACCAATTGGTTTCTCCTTTTTTGGTTGACCAGGCATTTGTTCGCTCTGATTAATTCCTTGTGGAGAAATGTTCATGCTTGAATAGTGAACTGGGATAGAGCCATTATTATCATCGTTAAAGAAAGAGTTGTTAAGTTCGTTAAATAAATTATCAAATTCGTTGTCAAAATATGCCATAAATATGCACCCCTTTATAGGATAAAATCTGTAATTAGCACTCGATGTGTTCGACTGCTAATTGCTTACATATAATATTCTAACAGGTTATCCACAGAATGCAACCTTTTTGCAAAACTTTTCCACATTTTATTTGTGAAATTTCTTTTGTAGCAAAAAACCTTGCAGTAATCGCGTTTACGACTACTACAAGGCCTAGACTTTGGTTTATTTTTGATATAAATTTATGTGCTCACGCAAATATTTTGCCGTTAAACTATCTTTTTGGTGTGAAATATCCACAGGTGTCCCACAGGCAATTATTTTTCCACCGTTCAATCCGCCACGCGGACCCATGTCAATCATATAATCACTATTGGCCATAATATCGAGGTCATGTGTAATTGTAATGATTGTTGCATGCTGGTCTAACAATTTTTGAAAAACCTGCAGCAACGTTCTAACGTCGCTTGGATGCAAACCCACGGTTGGCTCATCAAAAACAAAGAGGCTGCCCTTTTGTTGGCGGTGAATATGGCTGGTTAATTTCAATCGTTGTGCTTCTCCACCTGATAATGCTGGCGTTGATTCTCCTAAGTGAAGGTAACCTAACCCCATATCATGCAGAGTTTCAATCGTCTTAGCAATTTTGGGTTCATCCCCAAAAAGATTTTCCTTCAATGCATCATCAACTGAATAATCCAGCACGTCCGCAATACTTAAATCATGCCATTTAACCCTTAAAACATCTTGATTAAAACGGTGGCCGCCACATACAGAACATGTTTCCACCATGTCCGGTAAATACTGAATATCAAGTGAAATTACCCCAGTTCCACCACATGCCGGACATGCTCCTTCTTTATTATTATAAGAAAAATGGGAGGCACGATATTTCAATTCTTTAGCTAGTGGTTGCTGTGCAAATAACTTACGTAAGTTATCCATAATGTCTGTGTATGTTGCTACCGTGGAACGTTGGTTTTTACCAACAGGTGACGAGTCAACGCTGATTACATTTTTGATGCCATTGCTTGTAAGACTAGTCACCCACTCAGGTTTAGCACTGCCTTCTTTTTCAGCCTTTAGAGCTGGTAAAAGTGAGTCTAGAATCAAAGTCGTTTTTCCAGCACCGGAAAAACCTGTAACAGAAGTAAGGCGTCCAACTGGTATCTCAGCATGGACATCTTTCAAGTTGAAGCGCTTATTAACAGTTAAAGCAATCGTGCCATCTTTAAAAAGATCATCAGGTTTAGCACTTTTTCTTACATATAACGGTGCATCCCCAGTTAAATATTGCCCTATTAATGAAGTATTAGTTTGCTCAATTTCTTTCGGGGTTCCTTGCGCAATTATTTGACCACCTTCTGAACCCGAACCAGGACCAATTTCAATTATCCAATCAGCTGCCTCAATAATAGAAGTTTCATGGTCAACAACAACAAGCGAATTACCTTGGTTGACGAGCTCATGGAAGACCTCAATTAAGCCAGCAACATTATCTGGATGCAGTCCGACAGATGGCTCGTCCAAAACATAGAGCACTCCTGTCGTCTCTGTCCTCAAGGTCCGACCAAGCTGAATCCGTTGCAACTCACCAGTAGATAAGCTATTAGCTTGACGATCTAAGCTTAAGTAGTCTAGACCTAATTTTAGTAACGGTTTAACCTGATGCATCAGTTCACCAGTTAAGTTTTCAGCTAAATCATGCATGTCTGCTGGAAGCCATGCCATAATTTTCTTTAAATAGTCTGCTAACTCACCCAGCGTAAGTTGTTCGGCCTCGATAATGTTCTTCCCTGCCACCAACTGATTCCAGCGACTTGGATCAATCCGATAGCCGTGACAGCGTGGACAAGGCTTGAAACGATAAAAAGAGTTGATTCTTTCTAAACCACGTTCAGACTTAGTCGTTTTGCGTGAATTTGCGACAGCGTTATAGGCATTTTCATAAAGTGCGTCAAGGTGATAAACTCGCCCAGTCGAAGTTGGAATATCAACTGGTATTTTCCGTTCCTCACCGTGTAAAACAATTTCTTTTTCATCCTCGGACAATTCTTTATACGGAACATCTGTCCGAACACCTAGCTCACGGGCAATGCGTCACATCCAATTTCTTCCGGGGATTTGCCATGTGGCAACTGCGCCATTTTCCAATGATAGATTTTCATCTGCAATAATCTTATCATCGTCAATTTGTTCAACGGTTCCTAACCCCTGACACTTTTGACATGCACCATCTGAGTTAAAAGCAAAGTCTTCAGCACTAAAAGCATAAAACTGAACACCACAGGTTGGACAAGTAACACGTCCCATTGCCTCTCCAGTTAAGTCCATCGCTTCAGCAATTTTAATGGTTGGCGCTAATCTATGCCCATTAGGACATACAGGTGAGCCCAAGCGTGAAAAAATCAAACGTAGGACGTTAAAAACCTCTGTTACTGTGCCTACGGTTGACCGAACACCAGGAATAGTTGGGCGTTGGCGCAAAGCAAGTGCAGAAGGAATATGACGCACTTCATCAACCTGTGCCCTACCGACCTGACTAATCCGCCTTTTAGTATAAGCTGCAAGTGAATCGAGATAACGTCGTGCTCCCTCTGAATAAAGAATCCCCATTGCGAGACTCGATTTCCCTGAACCGCTCAAGCCTGAGATTGCCACGAATTTATGTAGTGGGATATCAACATTAATGTTCTTTAAGTTATTAACTTTGCCACCGATAACTTCAATCTTAGTTGGCTGTTCATGATATTTCATCGATTACTTCTCCTTCTTCTTGGCTTTAAATTTTTTTCTGGTCTCCCAGGTCTATCAGGTTTTTTTAGCAAATACTCCCGAATGGCTTGTATTACCTGTTTATTTTGTGGCAAATCCGAGTGGTCTGCCTTTTCGCCAGTGACCGTCATTGCCGTGTAAGATTTGACCTGTTTTTGAAAAATAAACTTACCTGCGGCAACACTAGTTTCTGGCACAATTCCATCCGATTCATAGCTTTTACCACCAGATAATGAGTAGACTTTCAAGTTTTCTGGAAGTGCTGTACGATTTTTAATAAAATCGGCTAGCATTTGTGTACGGTTATTGATGTTATTTTCAGTAAAATTATAAGGTGTTCCCAACGTCATCAACCGCTTAATCCTTACATCATCAGAATACTGCGCATAGTAGTGTTCTAACCAGTATGTCCAAATAAGACCACCATTTGAATGCCCAAACGCCTTAAAGTTATTAAATTTATAATTTTGCATCAAAGACGTAAAGGCAACGTCTAGCCAAAAAGCCTGTTTTTTTATATTGGCATAACCGTCTTTATTATTGGCAAAACCAATAATGATTATCGGTTCCTGATCATTCTTATTAATCGAACCACTATACGATAATTTTGCTTCACGTGAAACAGTAACTTTGAGAACACTATGCTCATTCATTGTCGTTTTGTTCAGCTGATCAATTAGTTCATTAAAGCGCTCAGTTGTGGCACTCGAGCCGGGTACCATGATGACTGGTGAAAGCAGCGAGCGACTACGCTCTGCGTGCGCATTATTCTCCTTTTCCATCCAATAATAACTGGGAATGGCAATCACTACTAACAACGCCACTAGCATCAGCAGCCATTTAAAATTAGGATTATTTCGTACCTGCATTAGAACTGTCTTCCTTTCCCAGCTTTTAACATTTCCTCAACCTGTTCATTAATTTTCATAATCGGCCACATGATACAAACATCGAGTACAAAAAGCGCAATAGTAAACCATAAAGTCCCCCAATTGCCATTAGTGCCAAAAAAGGAAAGCAACACTCCAGGCGTTCCTTTCAATATTGGATAAGCACATACTGGAATCATGTGTAAACTAATCGCTAGCCCAGCCAACGCCATATTAACCAATGGAATAATGACACTAGGTAGAACAAAGAGTGGATTAAGAATTACCGGCAAGCCCGCCGAAAAGCCCAAGCTTGAGCCAAACGCTACCGGTAACAAATTGATTTTTGCAATGGCAACATTGGCTTCATTGTTTTTCTTCGTGCGCCGCATAAGTAAAACAACAATAATTGCCAAAATCACACTGGCACCACCCATCGTGCCATATGTTTTGATTAAAGAACTGCCTAGAAATTTGTAAGGCACATTCCAAGAGCTACCGTTCTGAAACGCATAGGTTAAGTTTTCGGCTGTATATGCATTACTCGTTGTGCCGGAAAGTGCGTGAATTGGATAGCCAATCCCCATCCAGTTCAAGAGTGTTGTTATTGCCGACAAAAACAACACTTCTGCCAAATTATTAGTCGTTTGCATTCGACCAACTAATTCACTAAAGCTTGCCGTATCAAGCACCTTTATTTGTAACTCATAGCGAGCAATACCAAGCAAAATTCCAAAAGCAATGGATATCATAAATGGCAAGGTAGCATTCCAAACCCGTCGTCGTAGCCACTTCGTGTCCTCATTTTCCACTTGCTGATAATTTTTACCGCATAAATGAAAAATTTGCCCTACACCAAAGCCAACAAGCAACGCAATAAAAAGGGCATTTATTTGTAAAAAACCACCTGTAAAAGAGCCATGTCTTGGCCGACTATTGCTTGTTGCATATGAGCAGAAAAGCATAATTAAAACGGCAGCGATTCCCGACATTGTAGAATCTTTGTGGTAGATTCGCGCCGTGTAACGCGCCATAAAAAAACTGGCATAAATACCAAAAACTCCAAAAGTAACTTCAATCATGCCACGACAAACAAATGAGCCTGCATACCAAAAATGATCTGTCATAATCTTATCTAGGCCAAAGATATTATAAATTAGGCCATCTGGTGAGAAAATCAAATCATTAAAAAGATTAAAATATGTTCCAATCACAGCAATTGGCATTAACATCACCAGAGTTCTTTGCGCGGCGCGGAAAAATGACCACTGCCTGATTTTTAATATAGTTTTAGTAGATAAGTTAATCATTGAGCAAGTCCTACTTTGTTGTATCTCTTTGAATTAAAATATTACTCCAATTGTCTAAGGGCTTCAATTTTTTAAGTGTGGCAGCAAATGATCAATTTGCCGTCTTGTAACCTAGCGAAAATGTTATAATAGAAACGATTATTAGAAGGTGGAAAAATGAGTAGGAAAAAAATCGAATTAAATGGAAAAGTAGAAAAACTGGCAGAAAAGTATCTTCAGATTACCGGAACTGACTTAGATGACCTGACCAATGCTGCTTTGAAGGCTTACCTCATTGATCATTTAAATTCCAATCAAATCAAGGAAGCACTAAAGGATGCTGATGATATCAGTTCAGAATATGCGGGGAAATTGTTTAACCTTGATGATTTAAACAGATTCTAATTAATATCTATAAACTAAAAAGACAACTAAGCTGTAAATAATCAACTTAGTTGTCTTTTATTATGAATAAAGTCATGCTTAAGGATGTCCATTCTAAGACTACATTGTTCTATTATCTCAATACTTATTAATCTTCAAACCATATTTCGTTGCACGTGCGTTACCAAATTTCTCAATTTTGCCATCTTCTCGCAATTTTTTAAGCGCGCGACGAATTGTTATCTCACTGTACTGGGGAATGCTATTATTAATTTCCTTGATAGATAACGGCTGCAAGGCCTTTCTCAAAGTCTTCAAAACAAGTTTATCGACAGGTAAATCTGATTGATTAATAATACTCATTCGCTCATTAAATTCACGATAGTTTTCCAAAACTACACTTAAAAAATAATCCAAGAATGGTAAATAATCATTGGTATTATCCATCCAACCGACCGAGCTCTCTTTTAAAACTCGATAGTATTCTGACTTAGTATCTTCTATAGATTTTTCAATACTAACATATTTTCCTACGTCAAAGCCTGCTTTATACATTGTCAGCAACATCAACAAACGCGACATTCGGCCATTACCATCTCGAAACGGATGAATCGACACGAAGTCAAAAACAAATGCTCCCGATAAAATCAATGGAGAAAATCTATTAGTATTAGCCTGTAAAGCTTGATTATAAGAATCACACAGCTCCTGTACCAACCGCGGTGTAAGAAGTGCAGATGGTGGATTAAATCTAGCTTCTCGCCGTCCGTCAGAATATTCAGTAATAATTTGGTTATCACTATCTTTAAATTGTCCGCCCCAAGTGCTATCAGTATAAGCGAATAATCTTTTATGTAAATCTAAAATTGAATTAGAATTTATCGGTATATAATCATATTGCTCATGAATTAGTTCCAATACATTACGATAGCCTGAGATTTCTTGCTCACTTCTATTCCTAGGATCGGTCTTTTTTTCCATAATTTTGTTAAGTCGCTCATTAGTGGTATAGATTCCTTCAATTCTATTAGATGCACTAGTACTCTGAACTTTAGCAACTTCAACTAATCTATTTAAAGTATCGCGATAATTAGTTTCATAACTGTCTGTTTTTCCGCTAAGGTTGTAAATCTGCGTTAGTTTGTTTATTAATGTGTTTGTATATTTAAAATTATTGAGTTTTTGATAATCAAACTTCTTAATCGCCATCACCCACTTTATCTTGCTCATCCCATTAATATCTTGATCATTTTATCCTAAATGATCAAGATATTCAAAAGATGAT
Source organism: Lactobacillus sp. M0390 (assembly GCF_016102085.1). Lineage (NCBI taxonomy): Bacteria > Bacillati > Bacillota > Bacilli > Lactobacillales > Lactobacillaceae > Lactobacillus > Lactobacillus sp. M0390. The sequence goes on from NZ_JACFPH010000002.1 coordinate 439,014, forward strand.
TATGATACTTTGCATTACTACTCTTTTTTCCTTAAAAAACCACCTAAGTAAAATTACTTAAGTGGCTTTCTTAGCAGATACTCTATTATTATCTGCGGTTTATTCTAACTAATATAGTTATTTCTGCATTACATGCCTAATTTTTAGCCTTAATTACTGAATTGATCACCTGCTAAGTTACGATAAAAATTGGCTTTAGTGGTTGAAATATAGGGAACTAACCAGAGATAGCCAATTCCAAGCGTAATGATGCCGAGCAGGTACCAAGGAATGAAACTTAAGTCTAAGACAAACAGTTCCCACTTATGGCCCTTCATCAACTGACGACTTGCAGTAATAGCAGTAGTAGCGTGTACTTCTTTTCCACTGGCTACCATATCATTAACAATGTATGGTGTTAATGCGTAAGAGTATGATTTAACAATCCCAGGGATGATTAACAACAGCGTCCAAAGCCATTGAAAAATGTAGCTTAAAAAATAATTAAGAAACTCAGGAACAAAGCGGCCATCAGTGAAAACAGCGAAAAGCCCCTTAATATAGCCCATTTTTTCGCCATGAATGAAGTGGAGAAACACAAGTGGAAAACTAACAAAAAAGAACCCACTTAAAATGTCTAGGACATCTTCGCCAAGCGCACGAGCCCAGCCATTAGGAGCAAGAATAGAAACAATGGATGCGCCTCCCATAACATCATTAACGCCATTGGTAGTTTGAAGCGACCGGTTAACACTAGGCACTAAAAAGATAATATAGACGACGGTAAAAATAAGCGTCACTAAAACAGCCCAACCCCAATTGTGTCGAAGCTGATTTTTGGCCTCCGTTTTTAGTTCTGCTCTGGTCATTATTTTATCCCCTTTATGATTTACTGTTATTGATATATTTAATTATATTCTACTCTTTTTTTCATCTGTTAGCAAAAGGCATCAAAAAAGCCTAGTTCCACCAACATCGGAACTAAGCTCACACAGTGTTTGTGCCGCCATTACTGACCACATATAGAAATATTATATTTTCGCTACCGGAGAAAACTCGTACTTCTTCTCTGGCGACACAACAAAATTTTAGCATGCAATTAACTAAAAAACAAGATACGGCAGATTATATTTTCACAGCCTTACTTGCTTTCAAGCAGTTGGCGCATGACTTGATTGACTGACTTTTTCAACTTATCGAACTCGTTTTTGCGTGTGCGATTCGACTGAATAATGATCATCGTTTTGGCATCATTTGTGGTACGCATAAAAGTATAATAGCCTTCACCTGCGCCATTGGCCAGTTTAGTCTTCTGCTTGTCATTGTGATATAAGCCACCATTATAGTAACTTGGCGGTTGTGCATCATAGAGAAGCTTACGACTCCTCTTAGTTAACAAGTTACCTGTTAAGACGTAGCGAATTGCCTTTGCCAAATCCTGATTGGACATTACAACTGAGCCTGCACCAAGTTCATTATGCGCATCCCGCAGAGCTGCTTCGTGCTTGATAATATCATAATGCCCATTACGATAAAAGAACCCGGGCACTAGTCCGCTTTTCAAAATACGATGTGGCTTTGACCACAAGAATTCTGTATGCTTCAGCTTTAGCGGCTCAACGTAAGTTTCATGGAATAACTGTTCATAACTCTTATTGGTCACCTTAGTAATAATTCCGCATAGATAGACATAATTAAGTGAACTATAATGCCATTTTCCTAACAACTTAGGGTCAAAAACAGTCTTTTTCACATCGCAGGCAATATTGTCTTGGTCTGAAACAAAGTGTTTTCTACCAAGTTTGGCACCCGGCTTGAGGTTCAAACCTGCTCGCATTGCCAACAAGTGCTCAATTTTGATTTTTTTCGCACCTGGAATCTCCGGATAAAACTTGCTCAATCGGTCTTGTAAGCTTAGCTTACCATCTTGAACCAATCTCATCACCATGGCCGCAGTTAGCGACTTTTGTGCTGAATTAATTAAGTAACTAGTGTCAGTAGTATTGCTATCAGCATAATTGAGTAAAATCTTACCCTTTCTGATGACCAAAACTGAACCCTTGATGCCTAAAGCATCAATTTGCTGGCGCACTATTTTCCTTTTAAGCTGTAGTTTACTGGACTCTTATCCGTTGAACCAATCTTGTGCGGTTCCTTTTGCCACTTTTTAGTGTAGAAATAATCATGAATGTTGTAGTTATAACGGCCATTAGGGCGTTGCATAAACGGCTTGACCGCTTGATCAACTGCAACCCAACCGCGCCAGCCAAGGTGAATGGTATCTTCCATGAAGTACTTTTCACCACCATGCCTTGAGAGGTCTTCTACATTATTGAAGCCTTGACTTGCCAATTGATACTTAATTTTTGATACAGATTTTTGGTACATCTCTTCTGATAAACCGGTATATTCTGACCACTTTTGATTAATTGGTGGAATGATAAATAGCACATTAGTATGCTGCTTAGCAAATTGCTGCAACATCAACTCAAAATCACTGTATTCAACTGACTTGGTATAGTCAAAGTCACGCTGACTATCCTTCAACTTCATTAAGTTTCGCTTGTTTAAGCGCGTTTTAAAGAAACGATTATTGATTCCAAACGAATTTGAATTGGTATTCTTAGCAGCCTCTTGGTCTGCTACCTCATTCAAGCCTTTAACTGAATATGTGTCTGGTAATAGTTTGGCCCGCGTATTAATCTTCTTAATCCGGTCACGTAACTGGAATGTACTGAAAAACTTATCTTCGTTATTAAGTACACGCCGCTGATTTTCAAGGATAAAACGTTGCGCATCAGTCAATTCTTCACCAGCTGCTACTCGCTTCATCCCTCGCTTAATGGTGCCCTTAACTTCAGGCATTGCCAAAAAGCGCTTGGCAGCATAACGGCTGGAAACACTATCCTTCTTAATACCTAGTAAAAAATTGCAGGCTTGTAAAGGCGAATAGTAAAGCGCAAAGGCATCGGGGTTTTGCCCCATTTTGGTAAACCATTGCGGTGAAATAATCACTACCGCTTTTTTGTCCTTGAGCTCGTCTGCTGTTCCTTGCATCCCTAAAAATTGAGCCAGTGACTGACTACCAGGTCCCCCTAATAGGAAAGGACGATAGTTTCGCTGGTACTTTTGGGCAATTACACTAGGGTGAAGTGGATCAAGACGCGATAATTCACTAGAACCATAAAATGGTACATAACCATTTTCAAATGCATCCTGCTTCATTAACGAGCCCTTAAAAACCGTCGTTGTTTGTGAATTGGCGGCCTGGTAAATCGAGTCCCGTGAAAAAGTACGTTCCCAAGGTAATAGGAAGATAACCAGTAACAAGATAAAAGCGCAAAGAACTGGGCCAAAAATCTGCCACAGTCGGCGTTTGTTACTCATTTTCTAAACTTTCCACCTTTGCAACAATTTTGCTTGGTGTATCCCATTCTTCACGATCAAATTCAGAAACAGGTACATCAATTTCAAATTTTTCCTGTAAGTTTAACAGCATTTGTACACTAGCCATTGAATCCATTAGGCCGTTGGCAAAAATGTTTTCGTCCATTTTATCTGATAAGTCTTCACCAGTTAAATCTTGTAAAATTGCTAAAACTTCTTCTTTGGTATTCATAATTAAATCTCCTTAAATAACTTTTTACTACATCCAGCCAAACCATAACTGGCTAAGGAAGCCGGAAAAGATCAAAAAGCTGAAACAAACAACGTTAAATGTAACAAAAATTGACAAGCACTTGGTAAATTTGTTTGATGGCAGTTTATCTTTATGCTTCTTTTTATATCTAATCCAGTAATCATTAATAATGATTGCAATCGCATGGAACAAACCATAAACAATGTAGTACCAAGTCAGTCCATGCCAGAAGCCCATTACTAAAAACAGAAGTAAATAGGCTACTTGCGAAAGTCTAACTGGATTTTTGAACAGTTTTTTCTTCATTGCAAAGAAAGTGAAGCGCATGTAAATGTAGTCACGGAACCAAAATGATAGCGTCATGTGCCAACGGTTCCAGAACTCTTTAATGTTCTGTGACAGAAACGGCTTGTTAAAGTTCATTGGTGTGTGAATACCCATAAAATAGGAAATTGACACAGCAAATAGTGAATAGCCCGCAAAGTCAAAGAACAAATACATGCTGTAACAGTACATGTAAGCTAGTAGCCACCATGACAGCTTCAGCCCACCATTCGCAGTACCAGCAATTAGTGCCATCCGCGAAATGCGCGGTAACCAGTAAGTGCCAAAGAACCAGCCTAAGACAAACTTATATAAAAATCCTTGGAACAGGTAACGTGTTGCCAAGCCCAAATCATTCACATATTGATCACGCTTAGGGGCAATATCACATTCTTTAGCAAAGCGCCGGTAACGGTCAATTGGACCTGATGAAAACGTTGGAAAGAATAGTAGAAAACGTAGATAGGTACCAAGATTTACCTCTTTAATGGCACCGTCACGTATTTCCATAATTACTTGAACGGTTTTAAACGTAATGTACGAAATCCCTAAAAATGCTAATACACCCGGTATTTTTGCTTTTGGAAAAGCCGTTTGTACTTTTACCATTATTAAGGGAACAATTGATAGGAAAACAGCCAGGTAAAAGACCCACGTTTTATTTTTACCCTTTTTACGATAATAGAGATAACAATATGTAATTACTAGCTCGATTAACAGGTAAATAATTAAACTAACACCTTGTTGCCATTTATCTGCATCAAAGACAAGAAATAAGAAAACAACTGAAAAGATGCATTCATAGATCTTAAAACGATGCCCATGATATAGGCCTAAAATAATTGGAATTAGTCCAATCATTAGGTAAATAAAGTAGTGGGGATTTGCGTAAGGCTGTAAATTAATGAAGTTAAAATTCACTACTTATTAACCTCCTCAATCACAGCTTTAATGTCAACCTTACCGTTTTGTGATACCGGCAATTTTTCCCGATAAACATAGCGCTGCGGAATCATGTAAGGCATCAGGTTCTCAGCTAAATCAGCGCGAATCATTTTGGTGATTTCTTCTTCTGAATACTGCTCTTTGACGCCATCTTTTAGTTCAACTTCAGCCACAATTTGTTTAACAGTGTGATCTTTGCTATATTTCGGTGCGGCAACTCCATGGCTTACTAACTTGTTTTTACCCAAATAAAAGTTAATTTCCTCAAGCTCAATTCGGTAACCGTTAAATTTGATTTGAAAATCAATTCTGCCACGGTAAAATAACATTTCGCCGTCAAAGAAACCCTCATCACCTGAACGGTGACTTGCATATTGATCAGCAGGATCTTTAAAGAATGCCTTTGCCGTTTTTTCAGGGTTATTTAGATAACCCTTTGATGTGCTTGGCCCTTCGATGACAATTTCGCCTTGGTTAGGCTGATCGCCCTTTGATTTGTCAATGGTAATTCTAGTATCTTCCTTGACTTTACCAATTGGCAAACGATCATATTTAGCCAAAATTTCATCGGTAATTTCCACTTGCGTTACTGCAACTGTTGTTTCAGTTGGGCCGTAGGTGTTGAAAACTTTTGCATTTGGAAACTTCTGTTTTAGCAGCTTGGCTTCTGTATGTGGCAGTTCTTCCCCACAGAACAGAAAATGCGTAAGATCTGGATGATGTTCACCATCAAATGTTTTGTCCAAAAAGCACATCTGGGCAAATGAAGGCGTTGAGACCCAAACGTTAAATTGCAATTTAGGCATTGTCGCAAATAGTTGGGCAAAGTTTTCTGTAACATCATGCGGCAGAACCACTAACTTACCAGCACCAACTAGTGCTGGGTAGAGGCTCATGACAGAAAGATCAAAGGAATATGGTGCCTGTGATAAGAAACTTGGATGGTCCGGCAAAGCAAAGTCAGTCATTTCCCAGTTAATAAAGCTGAGTAAGTTATTATGACTAATTTGAACACCTTTTGGCTTCCCACTGGTTCCCGATGTAAAGATGATATAAAAATTATCGTCTCCCTCAACAAATTGCTCGACATCAGGGGTAAAGTCACCATTTTTGACTTCATCTGGCTTGATAACTTGCATTGGTGGAAGAGTAATATCAGGAAGCTGATCAATCGCAATAATTGCTTCTGCTTCAGAGACTTCCTGGATAGTTAAGATTCGATCCGCATTGGAATAGCTGGCAATTGGAATATAAGCATGCCCTGCTTTAACGCAGCCTAAAAAGCTAGCAATCATTTCAAATGTTTGGCCACCCCAGATCATTATTGGGCTACCTGGAGAAAGACCTAGTTGGTTAATTTGATATGCCCATGCATCCGAGCGTTTTTTCAGATCACCGTAAGTATTGGTTTGACCAAGATAGTCATACGCAATACGATTCGGTTCGTTTAAGGCAATTTCATCAATCTTTTTTATTACATCTTTAATCATTGTTTACCACCTTAAAATTCGTTGTAAATAAAGTGAACCGAAGTTAGGCCGCTATATTGATATAAATAAATTAATACCATTAAGATAGCACAATAAATGATTGTCGTTAAAACAAATTTGCCAATTTGTTGCGCCCGCGAAGTTTTTCTTTCTTTTTTAACCATATATCTTCATTCTCTTTCAACAGTTATTATTTCAGCATTACAATACTATATCAAATATAGTACTACTGTTTTAAAAGGATAATACACCATTAAGAAGTTTTTTACAAAATTTAAATAAATTTTACAGATGCTAGTGCTTATTTAGTTTTCGACTAGCATTGTATGCAAACCATAAAGTAAAAAAGTCAATTACACTGACAAAAATAATTGCAAACATCATTAATTTGAAAATGTTATCTGGATTCTGCCAGCGCTCGCTATCAGCAGTAGTTAAAATATAAACTGCAAAGATGACGATTAAAAAGACTTCTATTAAAAAGAGATACTGGTGGCCGATCATTATTCTAAATAGATAAAGCCATGCGGCTGCTGGTAATAGGCAAAGCCAGCCTGATACACGTAGCCAAAAAACGATTTTTTTACGAGCTGATTGTTCTTTCATATTTCCCCTTGAATTCTAGTTAAATCTGACTAATTAATAAAACTTTTTCTAATTATAGCAATGCGCCTTTTGACAAACAATTTTTTGCAAATCAGAAATTTTATGCTATTTTTTGCTTTCGTCATACTTTTTTCACATTTACTAGCTATACTAAAGCTGTGATATGAGATAGAAGAGATTCCATCTCATATCATACTCAACTTTTTGTTTTTCATTCATACTCCTCCAAGTATAAATAATGAAAAAACTTGAAATGACCTTTACGGTCGTTTTCATATCTATCCCTTTCGACTCACGTGCATTACGTGAGTTTTTCTATGCCTTTAAAACTTCTAAAGGAATTCTTTACTATTTCATAAGATATTTTGTAACTTTACTTCATATTTATGGGTTAGTATTCTAAATGTAGTAAGTAATAGCAGCTTACTACATACTCCCACTTTTTTATTTCATTCATTCTTACTCCTTCAAAGTAGATGAAAACTAACAGGCTCGCATAATTTGCGGGCCTTTTTCCTTTGCTGTAGGATATTTTTATACGACAACTATTCACTAACGAAAGGCATATTACATGTTTTCACCATCTATTCAACGTTTATTAGAAGATAAATCCGGCTCATTCATTATTCCTGCATCGCGTATTGCATTTGTGGAAGATGATAATCCTCTCTACCATGCATTTATGATATTGACACGTGTCAAATATTCAAAAATTCCGGTGCTTGACAATAAGAATCGTGTTGTTGGTCTGTTAAGTCTCGCCATGATTACCGATAAAATGATGGTAACCGACAAAATTACGCTTGATCCTTTAACAGAATTAAAGGTAAAAGACGTCATGCAAACAAATTTTGACAAAATTAATTTTGCCCAAACAACACTTGAAACCCAGCTGCATTTACTGGTCGATAATGCATTTCTGCCAGTAGTAGACGACTATGGTGTTTTCCAAGGTTTATTAACACGCCGCGAGTGGATTAAGGCATTTAATTACGTTGCTCATAATTATGAAAAGAAATATCAAGTTAAACAAATTGATGACAAAAATTAAGTCACTAACGTTATTTTATTTATTGAAATTATTTTAAGCTTTTTTTACCATTTTTATTTAAACTGTAATATAATTATCTTATTGAGAATATATTATTATCACTGCTTGTCTATATGCTATAAAAATTAGTACATTTTATGTTATCTATACGCTTATTTGTGTATTTATATACATATTTATAACTATAATTGCTGCTTTCGCTAGTTATTTTATTTAATAACAATTTACTAATTATATAAATGCGATTTGCGCAATTATTCTTTTATTAATCAGAATGGAAGATACTAAAATGACAAATAAAACTATTTCTGAGCAATTAGCATTTTTAGTCAAGGCTATTATCGAAAATGGTACCTACCCAGGGGGCTTAGAACTATCAGAAAAAGAGCGACACGACCTAGCCGAACAATTAAAAAAAATGGCAGAAAATTCAAGTGATCTAAAGGACGCCAGAGTGATTACCGATGCCTTTTATAAAGATCGAGTGGTTAAACACTTTCGGTCAATGGATACTAATTTCTCTTGGGTTTTAGAAATTTTGGAACACGAACTTGTTTCTGCAAGCCGTTTAAAGAAACTACTACTTGATTTGGCACACGAAGAGCATTTTTCAGAAAATGGTATTAAGAAAATCAACCAATACTTTGAGGAATCAACTGATCACGGTGATAACGATAATTTCGTTACCCTCTCATCAACAGATGTAATCGATTCGATTGAGCGTACTAAAACTTTTACGCTTGATGAAAAACCAAAAAGGGAAAATGTTCATAAATCCGATAAAGATGATAAAACTGAAGATCCTAATGACAATATCATTAATTTAAAGGACTATTAGTTTAAAGCTAAACTATTTCGCTTCAATGCATTGGCAACCAGTAGCATACTCTACTATTTACCATGAATTATGAAATAGGTTTAGCTTTTTTCTTTGCCAAATAAAAATTTTTAAACAAAGTTGTTTAGACTTATTCTAATTTAAAAAAATTAGTGTTAAAATCTAAAGACATAAAGTTATATTTTTATATTGAGAGGAACAAACTATGAGTTTTAAGCAACAGTGGAAATTTATCCTTGTCCTTTTTATTGGTTTAATTGGGCTTGTCTGCCAATTTGGTATTCATACCAAAAGCCTTTTTCAAATCGGTAATCTACAATTTCCCTTCGAAGCTATCCTGATAGATGTAATCGGAATAGCAATGGCACTTTCCTTACTCCTTGAAATCATCAATGATTTTAGGTCAGGACGATATGGTGTTGATATTTTAGCTGTTATTGCCGTTGTTTCAACCATTTTAATTGGTGACATCTGGGCAGAATGGATGATTCTAGTAATGATGACTGGTGGTGAAACGCTTGAAAATTACGCTACCGGACAAGCAGACAAAGAGCTTCGTTCATTACTAAGTAATTCTCCAACCACGGCTAACAAAATTGTCGGAAATGAATTGGTTTCAGTTGACGTTAATCAGTTGGAAATCAATGATCAAGTTTTAATCAAACCCGGTGAACAGGTTCCTGTTGATGGTAAAGTGATTGACGGTGCATCAAGCTTTGATCAATCATCACTTACAGGTGAGTCAGTCCCAGTTCAAAAAAATGTTGGAGACGACTTAATGTCTGGTTCAATTAATGGCGATGTTGCCGTTAAAATGGTTGTTACTAAAAAGGCGAGTGACTCAGAATATCAAACAATTGTTTCACTTGTTGAATCTTCACAAGCTAAACCAGCTAAATTCGTTAAAATGGCCGATCGCTATGCCGTACCATTTACAGCTATCTCTTTGGCTATCGGTATTGCTGCTTGGATTCACTCAGGAAACCCAATTAATTTTGCGGAAGTAATGGTTGTTGCCTCCCCTTGCCCACTCTTAATTTCCGCTCCAGTTGCACTCGTTTCAGGGATGAGTTCAATGTCAAAGCATCATATTATTGTTAAATCTGGTCCGACAATCGAAAAACTTGCAACTGCTAAAACCTTTGCATTTGACAAAACTGGTACATTAACAGAAAACAAACTTGTAATCGACCAAATCGTACCCGCAGAGAATAGTGATTTTTCAGCTGAAACTTTACAAAGCTATGCTACAAGTGTTGAACAACAATCCAGCCATATCATTGCTGATTCACTCGTTAGTGTAACAGACAAGAAAATGCTAAAACCGGCTACTAATATTAAAGAAACAACAAGTCAAGGGGTTAGTGGAACAGTTGATGGTCATGAAGTCAAAGTTGGTAAATTAGGTTTTGTCACTTCTGAAAAACACGCAAAATCGGTTAACTCTACTGCGATTTATATCTCAATTGATGGACAATACGCTGGCTACATTACTTTTAAAGACCAGGTACGTCCTGAAAGTGCTGAAACAGTTGCTCGTTTAAGACGTCAAAGTGATGCACATATGATTATGCTAACTGGTGACCATGAAGATGTTGCCAATCAAATTGGTCAAACAGTTGGTATTAAAGATATTCGCTCTAATTTGTTGCCAACACAAAAAATAGAAGCAATTAAAGATGTAACTAAGGATAATCGCCCTGTAGTTATGACCGGTGATGGAATTAACGACGCTCCTAGTCTAACAGCTGCTGATGTTGGGATTGCGATGGGGGCCAAAGGTGCATCTGCAGCAAGTGAAAGTGCAGACGCCATTATTATGGTTAATGATTTATCCAAAATTAATGACGCCGTTGCAATTTCGAAACACACAATGAAGGTAGCAAACGTTGATGTTTTGACTGCTATCACGATTGTTATTCTTATCGAGTTAGTTGCATTCACTGGTGTTATTCCAGCATTCTGGGGCGCGATCTTACAAGAAGTTGTTGATATGATTTCAATCAGTTTAGCTCTTTTAGCCAAAACTAAGCCTAAAAATCCTAAACAAACAGGTCTTGTTGCTAAAGAATAGTTTGACTAAAAACTAATACATACTTACTACTAAAGCAAAAAAAGAAAGGTTTTTAACCTTTCTTTTTTATTTCTTCCATTATTTAGAGAAAACCAAGTGAATTATACAGCATATGGGCAATAATTGAGTAACGCAAATCCTTTGTCTGGGTATAAATCCATGCAAGTACACATCCAAGCGCCCAATAAACAAAAATATACTTAGTAAAGCCCGAATCGTGAAGGACGGCAAATAGAAAACCACTAAATACTATTCCTACCCACCTATTTAAAGGAGTCTCCTTTGCAAAAAAAGTGTTGAACACCATACCCCGAAAAATGGTCTCTTCAAAAATTGGTGCTATCAAAACAATCATGGGCTTATAAAAATCACCTGCCTGTCGCGCCAATGCATCTAGCGCTGACTGATTAGCTGATGTTGTCTTAGTACTAAGTCCCAATGCAGCCTGAACAGCTATGTTAACCAGTACCAGTAAGATGGCACCGATAAAAGAAAGCAAAAGGCGATGCCAATCCCAATGAGATTTCCTATTAAACCCCCAATCATTTTCGTTTTTTAATTGTCTGCGATACATTCCATAAACAATTAATATGCCAATAATAGTGAATAAGATAGTTATGGCAATAAAGAGCTTACTATCCAAATGATATTTTCGTTGTAGTTTAAATGGATAAAAATAAAGCAGTTGAATGAGTGAATAGATAAAAAATGACACAATAATTGTCACAATATTACCCAGGAAATAAAAAAATCTCTTCATTAGTATTTTCTTCCTTCATACATTAAGTGGTGGTGATTTTCAGACTTTAACTACTAATATTATCATATACTGACGTTAATATCTTATCATTAGGTCACCTTAGATAGATTCGATGCAGTTTTTTTGTATACCAGAATATTTCCTAGGGAATATTTTTTCAAAGTGAACACAACGTGTATTTTGCTCTAGTCAATTACTATGACTTTTAACCTAGCTAATCTATAATAAGGTTAGAATATATCTTGTAGGAGGAAAATATGTCTAACTTTGTTCAATTTTTTACTCAAAACAAGCCATTTATTTATTTGTCGCTAATTGTTTTGGCTTCTTTAGCCCTTTTTTTACTTTCATGGCTTAAAGAACCACGCCGTTTACTTAATGGCATATTATTCACAATTTTTCTTCTCTTGCTTGGTGTCTGGTTAACTGTTGCCGTTCTTTCAACTAGTTTGCGGCCATTGATTCTAACCTACGAAGTCATTATCGTGTTGATAATTGCCATAATTACGTTAGTAACCACCTTTTCCTGGCTTTTCTTTTTGTGGAATGCTTACTTTGTCTGGAAAAGAGAAGCACATACGCTATCAAATTTATTGACGCTCTTCATTGGTATTGCACTACTTGTTTCTTGGTTAATTATTTTTATTGCACCATTTAGCAAACTGCCTTCCTGGCAAAAGACCTTAATATATACACCTTCTGCAGTAGTAAACTACCTATTATTAGTCGCTTATAACTTTCTTATTAACCTAGCACTTTACCAATTTGTACCACGTCAATATAATCAAGACTACCTCATTGTTTTAGGGGCTGGCTTAGCAAAAGGTGAGACTGTTACCCCGCTTCTTGCTAGTCGCATTAATCGAGCAATTCAATATGCGCAAAAACAGGTCGACAAAGGAAGGAAAATGCCAAAATTAATTATGTCTGGTGGTCAAGGAGGAGATGAAAAGATTCCGGAAGCCAAAGCAATGGCCGAATACGCAATCGGTCGTGGTATTAGTCCTGAATCTATCTTATTAGAAGATAAATCAAAAAATACTTACCAAAATATGCAATTTTCAGCCAAAGTAGCAGCAAAAGACTTTGGCGGCGAAAAATATCGTGCCAAATTCTTCAGTAATAACTACCATATTTTTCGTGCCGCTTTATTTGCTAAAGCAGCTGGGCTGAATGCAAACGGAGTTGGTTCATACACAAGATTTTATTTCTTGCCCAATGCAATCGTTCGCGAATTTGCAGCTATTTTAGTTACCAATAAAAAGCGTCATATCATAGTTATTAGCTTAATAATTCTTTTCTTCCTAGTATATGCACTATTGCAATATACTAAAATCGCACAATAGCTCAGATAAGAAGTCTCTAATTTGTTTAAGAGACTTTTTTAATTGCTAAATTAAAAATTTTCAAAATGAGGATGGCTTTTTTTAACTAATTGGCTTAATATAATAAGAATTTTAGTGTTACTTATTTATAAGTGCTAAATTATTTTTTATGAATTAATAAAAAGGAAAAGAGAAATAACTCATGCTTCAATTAAAAAACCTGCGTAAGTCTTACCACGTTGGTGATACTACGACTAAGGCGTTGGACGATGTCTCAATTTCGTTTCGCAATCAAGAATTTGTCGCAATTCTAGGCCCCAGTGGTTCTGGTAAAACGACAATGTTAAACGTTATTGGTGGACTAGATCGTTACGATAGCGGTGATCTAATCATTAATGGTAAATCCACTAAGAACTTCAAAGAAACTGATTGGGACGCATATCGTAATAACTCGGTTGGCTTCGTTTTTCAAAATTACAATCTAATCTCACACCTATCAATCATTGCTAACGTTGAATTAGGAATGAACTTATCTGGTGTTCCTGCTTCAGAAAGACACCAACGTGCAGTTGATGCTTTAACACAAGTCGGCTTAAAAGATCACATTTCGAAAAATCCTAACCAACTATCTGGTGGGCAAATGCAGCGTGTAGCAATTGCTCGTGCCTTAGCAAATGATCCTGATATTTTACTTTGTGACGAGCCAACTGGTGCTCTCGATACCGAGACTTCTGAACAAATCATGAAGCTAATTCAGAACTTGTCAAAAGATCGCTTAGTAGTCATGGTCACACACAACCCAGAACTAGCAAAGGAGTACGCAACTAGGATTGTTAATTTCCAAGACGGTAAAATTTTAGATGATTCAAATCCATTCACACCAAAAGATGAAAAAGACACATTTAACTTAAAACGTACAAAGATGTCTTATTGGAATGCTATCAAGTTAAGTTTTACCAATATTATGACCAAAAAGGGTCGTACAACTTTAACAGCTTTTGCTTCAAGTATCGGTATCATTTCCATTGCCATCGTTTTATCGCTATCCAATGGTTTTCAGAAGCAAATTGATACTACGATGAGTAAGGCACTTGCCAAATATCCTGTTACAATCTCGCAAACGGCCACGGACGTTAATAGTATCAGTGACCGTGATGATTCAGAAAAGAACGTTAAAAATCGTGGTTATTTAACTGCTAAAAAGGATAAATTGCAGCAATCGGCACATAAAAATAAAATTACACAAAAATACGTCGATTACGTAAAGAAGATTAATCCTGAATATGCTAACAATATTTCTTATCAAGTTGGTGTTAACCTCAATTTAATTGGTAAGGAAAATGGTAAGGTTAAGCCCGTTCAATTTTCACCGCTACCTGCTGGCACGGCTGCTTCTCAAGCGTACGAGCAAATGCAGTCTCAAGCAGCAAGCATGTCCTTTATGGGTTCAACTGTCTTTCCAACCTCATTAGATAAGAAAAAAGGTAACTTCTTAAAGGATAACTACCAATTACTATCTGGTGCTTGGCCGTCGAAACCAACTGATTTAGTTATGGTCGTTGATAACAAGAACTCCCTTAACATTAACATTCTGAAAAACCTGGGCATTAAAGTTAAGGCAGATGAGAAACTTAATTTTAATAAGTTAATTGGTAAAGAATTCAAAGTAGTCGACAATAATGACTATTATCAAGAACTGCCTACTGGTATGTTTGTGCCACAAAAACCTAACCAGGCAATGTACAACAATAGCAAAATCAAGTTACGCATTGTTAGTGTAATAAGACCAAAGAATAAGGATTCAATGGCTCTATTATCAAGCGGAATTGCATATAGTGATCGTTTGGCTGTTAAGGTTATCAAGCAGAACCAAAATTCTGCTATTGTAAAGGCACAAAAGAAATCTGACCGTAATGTAATGACTGGTCAAAACATGAATGGCAATGCTAAAAAGCTGATGATGCAATCGATTGGTGGTTCTTCTCTTCCTGCCGGTATTATGATTTATCCAAATGATTTTGATTCAAAAGATAAAGTCTTAGATTACCTTGATCAATGGAATAAGGGTAAAAAGAAACAAGATAAAATCATCTACACTGACATGTCGAGTGCCGTTACCTCTATGACAGGTGGTTTGTTAAGTGGTATCACGGCTGTATTAATTGCCTTTGCAGCAATCTCACTTGTCACTTCAATGATTATGATTGGTATCTTAACTTACACTTCAGTTTTGGAGCGAACAAAAGAAATTGGTATTTTAAAGGCCTTAGGTGCTCGTAAGAAAGACATCACACGCGTCTTTGATGCAGAAACATTTATCCTTGGTATATTCTCGGGTATCTTAGGTGTAGTAATTGCTCAACTACTCATCTTCCCTATCAACAGCATTTTATATTCAATGACTGACTTAGCAAATGTTGCTCAATTAAATCCTGTACACGCCTTGATTTTAATTGTCATTTCTACTATCTTAACTATGCTAGGTGGACATCTTCCTGCAAGAATGGCAGCTAAGAAAGATGCCGCAATTGCACTAAGAAGTGAATAGTCGCTAATTTCATTTAATTAGTCTCAAATAATGTTACATGTGAAACAAACATTATTTGAGACTTTTTTGTTATCAAAATTGGCCTTAGTTAAAAACGCGTCAGCAGTAAAAAATTTTAACAAAGCTAATTGACAAATTGGCATATACCAATTTATAATGAATTTAACTTAATTGGAGGCTCAACTATGAAAATTATCATTACAAACAACAAAGAAAACGGTAGTACTGAAGGCTTTAAGCTATTTAAAAAGAGCATTGACAATGGTGCTAAGGTAATCGGCTTAGCAACTGGCTCTACCCCTGTAGCTCTATACAACGAATGGACTCAAAGTGACCTTGATAATAGCAATCTTATTAGTATCAACCTTGATGAATATACTGGTTTAACTCCTGATAATGATCAAAGTTACCACTACTTTATGCAAAAAAATCTTTTTGACAAGAAGCCATTCAAGAAATCATATATTCCAGACGGTATTAAAGCCATTAATGACCCTCAAGGTGCTTCTGATGACTACAACAAGATCATTGAAGAAAACCCAATTGATATTCAATTATTAGGTCTTGGTCAAAATGGTCATATTGCTTTTAATGAACCAGGTACTTCTTTTGACTCTGTTACTCACGAAGTCAAGTTAACTGAGAGCACTATTCAAGCTAATTCACGCTTTTTCAGCAATATTGATGATGTGCCAAAATCAGCAATTTGTATGGGAATTGCTAACATCATGAGTGCAAAGGAAATCGTTATTATGGCTTTTGGTGAAAATAAAGCTGATGCCGTTAAGAAAATGGTCGAAGGTCCTGTAACTGAAGACGTTCCTGCTTCCGTTTTACAAAATCACTCTAATGTCACATTAATTATTGACGATGCTGCTGCAAGCAAGCTCAGTGAAGAATCAAAGAACTAATTAGACAACTTAACTAACAGATTAAAAACGATGCAAACTTGCATCGTTTTTTTGTGCCACTAATATTTCGTATTAGCGCTGTATATAAACAGGTGCATATCACTAACGCTAACAAAATAATCCGTATTATGATTAGGTTAGAGCATGAGAGGATGTGATAAATTGAAACGAAGTAAAAAATGGTTACTGGTAGTTTTTCTGCTTTTACTACTGCCTCTGCCAATTTATCTCTTATGGGAAACTAGTGGCTTTTGGCAAAAGTATTTAAGGCTTAGCATCCCCAAATTGGGTACATTAAATCCTATTTTCGAATGGTATCTAATCGGTGCTAGTGCCATTGTTCTTTTGGCTTTAATCATTAGTTTATTAATCATTCTATTCTGGCCAGTTCAGCGCTACTTCACCTTAATTCATAAGCGCGATGGACAAGTCAGAGTTAATAGTAAGGCGATTAACGGTTACGTCATGAATTCTTTATCTGAATTACCTTTTATTAATAAGGCAAAAGTTGATTCTAAGCTTACTAATCATAAAATCAAAATCAGGATTAGTGGTAATTTAGGACATGGCGACAACGTTAACGCTGTTCTTGAGCAATACCTTGAAGAGCTTAAAGGTAATCTTAGTCAACTTTTGGGAATCGAGCAGAAACCAAAAATCAAAATTAAGTTTGTTAACTATCAAAACTCTGATAAGCCCGAGACACGCGTTCAATAAAGGAGGCAAAAATGAATAAAATTTTGCAGGAACACCTCCCAGAAATATGCGGTGCAGTAATCGGCTTGTTACTAGCATTTTGTTTTTTGGGATTAGGCTTTTTTAAAACTATTTTTGTCATTGTGTTACTAGCATTAGGCTTTCTAGCTGGGCATTATTGGCCCCTGTTAAAAAGCTTGGTAAGTAAACAACAACACTAAATGAAAGGAATTGAATTATTATGGTACAAAATAACAACAACTCAAAACAAGAAGTTAAAGGCGACTTAACATATGACTCTAAAGTAATCCAAAAGATTGTCGGCATTGCTTTGGCAGACGTTAAAGGACTATTAACTGTTAATGGCGGCTTCTTCTCTAACTTAGCTGATAAGATTGTTAACAGTGATGACGTAACTAATGGTGTTAACGTCGAAGTCGGTAAAAAGCAAGTTGCTGTCGACATTGAAATCGTTGCAGAATACGGTACTGACATTCCTAAACTTTATGACGAAATTAGACAAAAGATTTATGACAAGGTTAAAGAAATGACAGGCTTAGATACTGTTGAAGTTAACGTCACAGTAGTTGATATCAAGACCAAGGAAGAGCATGAAAAGGACTCTGTCAGCTTGCAAGATCGTCTAACCGGTGCCACTCAAGACGCCAAAGAAAAGATTGACGAACAAAAAGATAAGGCTGAAGATAAAAAAGAAGAAAAGAAAGAAGATCGTGTTAAGTAGCGCATCTTAACCAATCTATTCAAAAAGTGAAGTGTTTCAAACTATGCACTTCACTTTTTGTTTTACCTTAGTTTCACGTGTAACAATCCTTAAATCTTTTTATCTTGAAAATATATATTTACATATCTTTATCAAACTATAAGCAAATTTTTTAGTCTGCACTATGCAAAATCACTTGACATTTTTGCCTCAATGCAAATTAAATTTCTTCTTGTTTACCACTATATCTCGTATTAAACTAGATATTAATCTATATATTGTATTTAAGAAAGAGCGTGATTCAAGTTATTGTTTTAAGCGGGCCTATTGGAGCCGGTAAATCCAGTTTAACCAGTATTTTAGCTGAACATTTAGGAACTCAAGCCTTTTATGAAGGCGTTGATAGTAATCCGGTTCTTCCTTTATATTACCAGGACATGAAACGGTACACTTTTTTACTTAACATCTATCTACTTAACCACCGGTTAGCGCAAATCAATCAAGCAGTTAAAGAGAAAAACAGTGTTTCTGACCGTTCTATTTACGAAGATGCCCTCTTTTTCCAAATGAATGCGGAAAGCAACGTCGCTGATCCTACCGAATTTAAGATTTACGACAGTTTACTTGAAAACATGATGGAAGATACCCCAGGAAATCCTAGTAAAAAACCTGATCTCTTGATTTATATCCGTGTGTCACTAGATACCATGCTAAAACGAATCGAGAAGCGTGGTCGGTCTTATGAGCAAATCTCGACTGATCCCAGTCTGAAAGATTATTATGCACGCTTAATTCGCTATTATGAGCCTTGGTACGAAAAGTATGATGCCTCACCTAAGATTGTAATTGACGGTGATAAGTATGACTTTATCGGTGATGAAGGTGCTAAAAAGGAAGTTTTAAGCCAGATAGATAGCAAGCTGCGTGAAATTGGCAGTCTAGAATAAGAAGGAACGTGATGACAGTTATTGTTTTAAGTGGCCCTATTGGAGCCGGTAAATCCAGTTTAACCAGTATTTTAGCCAAATATTTAGGAACTAAGCCATTTTACGAAAGTGTTGACGATAATCCAGTCTTACCACTTTTTTACGCTGATCCTAAAAAGTATGCGTTTCTGCTTCAGGTGTTTTTCCTTAATACACGTTTTCGCAGCATTAAGGACGCATTAACCGACGATAATAACGTGCTTGATCGTTCTATCTATGAAGATGCACTCTTCTTCCAAATGAATGCCGATATTGGACGTGCAACTAAAGAAGAAGTTGACACTTACTATGAGCTTTTAAACAATATGATGAATGAGCTCAAAAATATGCCAAAAAAGAACCCTGATTTGCTCGTCCATATCAATGTTTCATACGAGACGATGCTTAAACGTATTCAAAAGCGTGGTCGCCCGTACGAACAGCTTAGTTATGATTCAACGCTTGAAGATTATTACAAACGACTATTACGTTATTATAAGCCTTGGTATGAAAAATATGATTATTCACCTAAAATGGAAATTAATGGTGATGAGCTTGATTTTATGACCAATGAACATGATCGTGAGATTGTTTTAAATCAAATTGTCGATAAATTAAAAGAGATTGGTAAATTACCTGAATCATGGGATAAGCCAACCAAGGTCGAACTCGATGCATAATCAGTAAAGCAATCAACTTGCATATTGTAGTGAAAAGCCGTTTTTAGATATTTAGTCTAAAAAACGGCTTTTTGTTTTGTTAAATTTCTTGCTGAGCAGTCTAAAATAACTTTTTACACTATTACCATTTTATTATTAAAAAAATATGTGCTATTCTGTCATAAATGTAATTTTTTGCTCATTATTTCAGTTTACGCTTTAAAGGAGAATAAGATGAATTATATAATCTCAATCATGCCTTCTCTACTTTCTGGAGCTAAAATGACCCTGATTCTATTCTTATGGACCTTGATCATTTCTATCCCACTTGGAATCATTGTTAGTTTGGGTTTAATTTCACATTTTAAAATTATACGTGCTATTTTAAAATTTTATATCTGGATTATGCGTGGTACGCCATTGTTACTACAACTAATCTTTATTTTTTATGGACTGCCAATCATTGGCATCATTTTCCAACGATACAATGCTGCCTTATTCGCTTTTATCTTAAACTATACTGCTTACTTTGCAGAAATATTCCGTGGTGGTTTTCAGTCTGTGCCTGTCGGCCAATATGAAAGTGCGCACGTTCTGCAGCTCACAAAATGGCAAACTTTGCGACATATTATTATTCCCCAAGTAAGCAAAATTGTTATACCGTCAATTGGCAATGAAGTGATCAATTTAGTCAAGGACACTTCCCTTGTTTATGTTATTGGCTTGGGTGAACTCCTACGTGCAGGAAACGTTGCAACTGCACGAGACGTTACACTTGTGCCATTAGTTCTAGTTGGTATTATCTATCTACTAATGACCGGTATTGCATCGTTTATTTTAAAGAAAATCGAACACAGTTACTCTAAGTGGAAATAATAAGGGGAATGATTCATGCTTGAATTAAAGAATATTACTAAAAAATTTGGCTCTCGAACAATTTTAAATAAGCTAAACTTAACAATTCCCGATCAAGAGATATTAGCAATAGTCGGACCTTCGGGTGCCGGCAAAACAACTCTTCTACGTTGCCTTAGTGGCTTAGAAAAAGTCGATTCTGGTCAGTTTCTCTGGAACAATCAAGAATTTGATCCAACTGAACCAAGTAAAGATAATCAAATTACTGGTGTTGTTTTTCAAAGTTACGAATTGTTTCCCAATTTGACCATCATTGACAATATCACACTCGCACCTAGATTGGTTTTAAAAGAAGATAATAGCCAGGCTCTACAGACAGCTAAGCAATTGCTTCACGATCTAGACTTAACTGGCAAAGAAGAACTGTATCCATATCAGCTGTCTGGTGGTCAAAAGCAGAGAGTTGCGATTGCGCGAGCATTAGCAATGAAGCCACAAATTCTATGCTATGATGAGCCGACCTCAGCACTGGATCCTGCATTACGTACCAAAGTCGGCGAAATTATTTTACAACTGAAAAACAACAATAAGATGACACAAATTATTGTTACACACGATATGGATTTTGCTCATCAAGTAGCTGATCAAATTTTCACGGTTAAAGCGTTAGATTTTAAGAAGGTGGATTAAGTGAAATGCAAACGTCTAATGGCATTATTTGCCACCATCTTTTTTACTCTTACTCTGTCTGCTTGTAGCGGTATTTCCGTTAACAGACAAGCTAACAAAGCTGACAATTGGACTCATATTAAGGATCGAGGCTATGTAGTTGTTGGTGTTGACGACACATTTGTTCCAATGGACTTTCAACAAAAAAACGGAAAACTAATCGGTTATGATGTTGACTTAGCTAATGCAGTTTTTAAATTATATGGTATCAAGGTCAGCTTCCAAACAATTGATTGGTCAATGAATACAACTGAGTTAAGAAATGGGACAATTGATGTAATTTGGAATGGTTTCAGTAAAACTCCCGCTAGAGAGGCAAAAATCAACTTTAGTAAAACCTATTTGGATACAACACAGGTCATAGTTGCATTGAAGAAAAATCACATTAACAGCGTTAAAGACATGCAAAATAAAGCACTAGGCGCCCAATCTGGTTCATCAGGTTACAATGACATCATGGATTATCCAAAGGCACTTGCTAACCGAATTAAAGGCCACTATCCAATTCTCTACGATTCCTTTACTAACGCCTTTATCGATCTAAACGCAGGTCGAATTGATGGCTTGTTAATTGATAGTTCCTATGCCAATTACTATATTTCGCGTCAAAAGCATCCTGAACGATTCACTGAAATTGATAGTTCTTTTCCAAAGGAACAATTTGGCGTTGGTATGCGCAAAAGTGATATAACTTTACAGCGAAAAATCAACCAGGGATTAGATATTCTTGCTAAAAATGGAACCTTAGACCGAATTAATCATAAGTGGTTTGGGGATAAAGCACAGTCCCCACTTCTTAAAAAGTAATTAGCTAAGCTCCTCAAGAACTTGCGCAATGCCATCATGGTTGTTATCAGAAGTCACATTTACAAATTGCTTTTTCAATTCTGCTGGAGCGTTACCCATCAAAAATGGATGCCCAACTGTTTCTAGCATTGAAACATCATTGTAGTTGTCACCAAATGCCCAACAATCAGTCAGCTTCACATTAAATTCTTCTGCCAGTTCTTTAATTCCCTCGCCTTTAGATACACCATTAACAACTATTTCTAATAAATTGGGAGCCGATTTAACTAAGACCACGTCTGGATATTCGACAGTCAGATCTTTTTGCTCTTGATCAAGTTGTTCTGGATTGCCCATAATAAGGACCTTGTGAACACCTTTAAGTTTTTTAACTTCAGCAATTGAGCTTGGTGTCGCTTTAACTTGAACAATCTGCTCCTCTTTTTTTACCAATTCAACATTATTTCCTGGGAAATAAAACCAGTCATAGCCACTATAAACATTCCAAGTAGTCTGATTATTTTTCTTTTCGATATATGAACAAATCTCAGCTGCTTCGGCTGCTTTCATGAAGCGCGAAGATATTGGCCTTCCCATTTCATCTAAGACTAAAGCGCCATTGTATGCAATCATTGGACAGTTCTTAGTTATCTGGCCAGCCGCAGTCATCACTGCTTGCGGCATTCTTGCAGAAACTGGGATAAAAACATTGCCATTAATGATTTGCCGTCTAATCGCATCTCTTGTTTTAGGTGTTACTTCTAAATCTGTATTTATTAATGTTCCATCAATATCTGAAAACAACAATTTAGCCATTTTTTCTCCAACCTTCTTATACTCATTAGCTTACTAAGATAGTTTATTTTAAAAACTATTTCATCTTGCAGTCAATCTGTTAGAGAACTTGTTCATTCTTAAATCCCACTCAGATGTAAGGCTTTTCATTGAATAATTCGTATTTGATTTTATATATCAGCATGCTACACTAAAATAGTCGTTAGATGTAAATAAAACACGAACATTATTATAGTGGGAGAGATTAAATGAATTTTATTAAGAGCTACTTTCAGCTCGATAAATATAAAACCAGTGTTAAAGTTGAGTTTCTCGCTGGACTGACTACTTTTATTAGTATGTCTTACATCCTATTCGTTAATCCAAGCGTTTTGGGTGCCAGTGGAATGGACAAAGGTGCTGTCTTTACTGCAACAGCACTGGCAAGTGCATTAGGTACAGCTTTAATGGGGATTGTTGCTAACTATCCCATTGGTGAAGCACCAGCACTTGGTATCAATGCTTTCTTTGCCTATACAGTTTGCGTGGGTATGCATGTTTCATGGGAAACAGCACTAGCTGCCGTTTTCGTTGCCTCAATCATTTTTATTTTAATTACTATGTTCAAGTTGCGCGAAAAGATCATTAACGCAATACCTGCTGATTTAAAATTTGCCATTTCATCTGGTATCGGTCTTTTCATTGCATTCTTAGGAATGCAAGACGGTGGCCTTATTGTTGCTAATAAATCTACATTGGTTGGCCTTGGCTCACTTCATGATCCAGCTGTTTGGATTACAATTTTTGGACTTTTAGTAACCGTTGTTTTAATGATCTTGAATGTCCCAGGTGCGATTTTCATTGGTATGATTTTGGCCGCACTTTTTGGTGTTGTTACTGGTCAAATTGCTCTACCAACCAAAATCATTTCAGTTGCACCTAGTATCGCACCAACCTTTGGTCAAGCAATTTTCCATGTTAAAGATATCAATACTCTGCAAATGTGGGTTGTTGTTCTAACCTTTTTACTTGTTACTTTCTTTGATACAGCGGGAACTTTAATTGGCTTAGCTCAACAAGCTGGCTTTATGAAAGATAATAAAATGCCTCGCGTAGGTAAAGCCTTAGCTTCCGACTCAACTGCCATGATGGTCGGCTCAGTCTTGGGTACATCTCCAGTTGGCGCGTTTGTTGAATCAAGTGCAGGTATTGCTGTTGGTGGACGTACAGGTTTAACTGCAGTTTTCGTTGCTATTTTCTTCTTAATTTCAATGATTTTCAGTCCATTGCTTGGCCTGTTCACTACACATGTTACGGCACCTGCTTTAATAATCGTTGGGGTGCTAATGGCACAAAACACAGCGCACATTCATTGGGATAAAATGGAAATTGCTGTGCCAGCATTCTTGATTTTAACTGGTATGCCACTTACCTACTCAATTTCAGATGGCTTGGCTCTTGGCCTTATTACTTACCCAATCTGTATGCTTGCAGCAAAACGTGGTAAGGAAATTACTCCTATGATGTGGGTGCTCTTTGTAGTATTCATCATTTTCCTATGGGTGCTGAACTTCTAAAATAAATTATGATAAGATGAATGTGTTAAACAATCATCTTATTTTTTTAACTTTTTGAAAAGAGGAGTCATGAAGACACTAGAAAAAATAGACTATAAAAAATTTATTTTTCCAGTTTTACTTGGATTAGTTTTCTGGTTTACTGCACCTATCAGACCTGCCGGGGTTACCGTCCAGGCCTGGCACATGCTCGCAATCTTTATCGCCACCATTGTTGGTTGTATTACATTACCAATTGCAATTAGTGGCGTTACACTAATCGGTTTTACATTAACAATCTGCCTTGGCCTCGTACCATTGGCCGATAAAGTAGTTAATGGTAAATTAATTGAAAAAGGTGCTATTAACGCTTTTGCTAACAGTTCGGCCTGGTTAATTGTAATGGCATTTATGATTTCACGTGGAATCGTAAAAACTGGTTTAGGACGCAGGATTTCACTATATTTTATTAAATGGTTTGGGCAAAAATCATTAGGTCTTGGCTATGCAATCGGTGCAATTGATTTAATTGTTTCACCCGCAACGCCTTCCAATGGCGCCAGAGCCGGTGGTGTGGTTTATCCTTTAATTGAATCATTGGCTGAAACTTACGACTCTAAGCCAAATGATCCCTCGAGAAAGAAAATGGGAGCCTATCTAATTTTCACGGAATTTCAGGTTAACATTATCACCTCATCTCTGTTTATGACAGCTTGTGCACCTAACTTAATTGCTGTAGCACTTGCTGGTAAAGCAGGTGTTACACTCACTTGGATGCAATGGTTCATGGCTGCACTTGTGCCTGCTGCAATCTGTCTGCTTGTAATTCCATATTTTGTTTACAAGATCTACCCACCAGAAGTAAAGGAAACTCCTAATGCTAAGGAATGGGCAAATAAGCAACTTGAGGAATTAGGTAAAGCAACATTACCTGAAAAAATGATGGCGATTATTTTTGTGATTACCTTAGCACTTTGGATGCTTTCGAGTACTCTTGGAATAGATGCAACTTTGATTGCATTCATTTCTGTTGTGCTGCTTCTGCTTACAGGTGTTCTTACTCCTAAAGATATTTTGGGTGAAACTGGTGCCTGGAACATTCTAATCTGGCTTTCAATTCTGGTTTTTATGGCTGAAAAATTAACTCAGTTTGGCTTCATCGGCTGGCTTTCAACTACTATTTCAAGTAGCATGAAGGGCGGCAACAGGTTAATCACTTTGATTATCTTAGCCCTTGTATTGTTCTACACCCACTACTTATTTGCCAGTGCAACAGCACATAACTCTGCAATGTTCTTGCCACTTTTAACTGTAGCAATTGCTGCTGGAGCACCTAAAGTTATGGCTGCACAATTCTTAGCTCTGTTTTCTGCAATCATGGGTTCAACTACTCATTATTCTAGTACCGCATCTTCGGTGCTTTCTTCAACTGGTTATGTTAAACAAAGTGAATGGTGGAAGATGAGTTTTATTTTCGGTATTTTCTACATCTTAGTTTATGGTGTAATCGGACTAGGATGGATGAAAGTTATCGGCATGTGGTAATTTTAAAAGCGAACTTGAAAGGGCTTGCTTTTTCATTTCCCAGGAAATAATATTCCAAGCCCGTTTGCTTATGCTAAACTAGTTTTATTGGTTCTTTTATAAGATATTTTTTTGGAGGAAAAAATGACGACACTAGATAACGTCTTTCATTTAAACGATGCTCATACCACTATCAAACGTGAGTTAATTGCTGCTTTAACCACTTTTGTTAGTCTCTCCTACATCCTTTTTGTTAACCCTAATATTTTACATGCAGCTGGGATTGATAAAGGTGCTGCTTTCACAGTTACCGCAGTTTCAATTGCAATTGGTTGCTTCATCATGGGCTTTGTGGCTAACTACCCTATAGCCCTTGCGCCAACATTAGGTAGTGCTGCGTTCTTCGCTTACAATGTTTGTGGCGAAATGAAAATCAACTGGCAAACTGCATTAGCTGCTGTCTTAGTTGCATCTGTCTTATTCATCTTAATCACAGTTTTAAAACTACGTGAGAAAGTAGTCGATGCAATTCCACAAGACTTAAAGTATGCTATTTCCGCCGGAATTGGTTTATTCATTGCTTTCATTGGCTTACAAAACGGCAAGCTCATTGTTAATAGTGATTCCAGCTTAGTAACTTTGGGCAAATTTAACTCACCAGCTGTTTGGATTACACTTTTTGGGTTAACCTTAACTGTCATCTTAATGGCAATGAATGTTCCAGGTTCAATTTTTATCGGGATGGTTGTGACGGCTATCTTTGGTATTCTTATTGGTCAAGTCGAAGTGCCAAAAGCAATCATTTCAACTGCTCCAAGCATTGCCCCAACCTTTGGCCAAGCTGTTTTTCATCTAAAAGATATTAATACACCTCAGCTGTTCATGGTCGTCCTAACATTTTTACTAGTTACTTTCTTTGATACTGCAGGTACCTTGATCGGTATGACTGAACAAGCTGGAATGGTCGATCAAGATGGCAAAATTCCACGTATTGGTAAAGCCTTCGTTTCTGACTCCCTAGCAATGGTTGAAGGGGCTGTTTTGGGAACTGCTCCTCTTGGCACATCAGTTGAATCCAGTGCCGGTATTGCAATGGGTGGACGAACAGGATTAACCGCAGTTTTTGTTGGCATTTTCTTCTTAATCTCAATGATTTTTAGTCCATTACTGGCAGTTATTCCAACCACTGTTACTGCACCTGCCTTAATAATTGTTGGCGTTTTAATGGCTGGTAACTTGAAGAAAATTAACTGGGATAAGTTTGAAATTGCTTTTCCTGCATTTTTAACAGTTATTGGCATGCCACTTACCTACAGCATTTCAGACGGTTTAGCACTTGGAATGATTGCATACCCAATCACCATGATTGCCTCTAAGCAAGCTAAAAAGGTCTCACCGATGATGTACGTGCTGTTAGTAGTATTTGTCATCTTTTTCTTGATTACAAACATGTAGCTCAATTAGACTAGCCAAAAAGCCACTTCATAATGAAGTGGCTTTTTTCTTTACAGTATTCTAGAATTTATAAAAGATGATTATTATATATTTTTCCTAGCAAAAAACCAGTTAAAGTAGAAACTTAACTGGTCTTTTTTTGTTACACGTGTAACACAGCTTATTTTTCTTCATACCATTCAGTGTGATATACACCGTCACGGTCATTTCTGAAGTAAGTGTGAGCACCAAAGTAATCTCGCTGTCCTTGAATCAGGTTAGCTGGAAGACTTGGGTTAAAAATGGATTCTAAATAATTAAGGGACGCACTTAAAGTTGGTGTAGGAATGCCAGCCTTAGTTGCTAATTCAAGTACCTTACGCAATGCAGGTAAATTTTTCTCCATTAAATCTTTAAAGTAAGGATCTTGGAACATATTATCAAGTTGCTTACCTTCGGCAAAAGCTTTTTCAATATCCTTTAGCATAGATGAACGAATGATACAGCCAGCTTCCCAAGATTGGGCAATAGCTGGATAACGCAACTCCCAATTATACGCATCAGCTGCCATCTTTAATTGCTGAAAACCTTGAGCATAGGCAACGGCTTGACTCAACTGCAAAGCTTTTCCAAGATTATCAATTAAGTCTTCAGGAACTTCGCCTTCCCACTTAATTTCCTTGCCTTCACGCGTTGTTGCCTTAGACATAAATCTACTGATAACAGCTTCTGCAATCACACTAATTGGCACACCCAAGTGTACACCGTCTTCAAGCATCCAGTTACCTGTACCCTTGTATGAAGCTACGTTCAAGATATGGTCAATGACATGATCTGGAGTCAAATCGTCTTCTTGTTTCAAAACTTCTGAGGTGATTTCACTCAGGTATGCTTGAACTAGCCCCTGATTCCAATCGGCAAAAATTTCTGACATTTCATCGTTAGTTTTTCCGGCAACCTTACGCAAGATATCATAAACTTCAGAGAATTCTTGCATAATTCCATATTCAATACCGTTATGAACCATTTTGACATAGTGTCCACTACCCTCAGGTCCAATAAAGCTGACACAAGGATGACCATCATCGTTCTTAGCAGCGATTGCTTCTAAGATTGGTGCAACTTCCTTGTATGCTTCTTCGTCGCCGCCAGGCATTAAAGCAGGGCCATTTAAAGCACCTTCTTCACCACCGGAAACACCCATTCCAATAAAGTGAATCCCGTGTTCTTCCATTTCATGGAAACGGCGATTAGTATCGTGGAAGTTTGAATTACCTCCATCAAGTAAAATGTCGCCTTTATCAAGCAAAGGTAACAACTTGTGCAATGTTTCATCTACTGGCTTACCAGCCATAATTTGAATCAAAATTTTGCGTGGTTTTTCAAGTGAATTAACAAATTCTTCCCAAGAATAAGTTGGTTTTAGCTTATCATCCTGATATTCTGCAAAAGCATCAACTTCTTTTTTATCGATACTAAAGCCTGAAACGGAGAAGCCACTATTTCTAACATTTAAAGCTAGGTTTTTACCCATGACGGATAAACCAATAATCCCGAACTGTTGCATATATATTCCTCCATCGTTCAAGTTCATACTCTATTATTATACTTGTATGAAAGCAAAAAAGCGAAACTTTCAAGAGTCTCGCTTTTTTGAGTTCTAACATTAAATATTAGTGTGCTGAAGCACCTGAAGTTGTATCAGGTTCTTCTTCTGGTTCAGGTTCTTCCTCTTCAGCTTCGGAAGCGCCTGAAGCAGCATCTTCAACCAAACCATACTTGTCAGCAAAGTAACTAAATGGCTTCAATGCTTCTGCTTGATACTTCTTAACAAATTCAGGATCGTCAAGTGTGTTCAATTCAGTTGAGTAAGGCATGTCATGAGTGAACTTAATGTCAATTAACATTGGTCCATCCATTTGCTTGAATTCCTTAACTGCGTCTTCGAATTCCTTCTTAGTACGTACAGTTACACCCTTAACGTTCATACCTTCAGCAACTAATGCCCAATCGTTGTTTGGTAAGATAACACCAGATAATGGTTGGTGTGATTCATCTTCTTGTTCAGCTTCAATGTATCCCAAAGTGTCGTTAGTGAAGACAACATTTAAGATGTGCATGTTGTAACGAGCTTCAGTCAATAATTCTTGACTCATCATTGCAAAGCCACCGTCACCGCCTAAGTTCCAAACTTCGCGTTCTGGGTGAACAGTTGCAGCAGCGATTGCAGCTGGAGAGCCAAAGCCCATAGTTGCGTACAAACCTGAGGTTGCCCAAGTTTGTTCATCGTGCAAGTTTACCAAACGTTGGAAGTCAATGTTGATGTTACCAACATCAATAGCGAATTGTGCATTGTCGTCAGCATATTTGTTGATGATGTCAAAGATTGGTTCACGACGAACTGGCATTTCGTCTGAATCATCAAAGCTGTGCTCCCAGTCTTCCCAGTTCTTACGGTCAGCAATTGCAGCCTTGTAAAGTGGTGATTCTTCGCGAGCTTCACCAGCATCAATCATAGCTTGCAAAGTCTTAGCACCGTCAGCCAAAATTGGAACATCTACTGCGTGACGCTTACCCAATTTTTCTGAGTCAACATCAATTTGAACAACCTTAGCCTTTGGATCAAAGAAGAATACTGAGAATGGTGAGTCGTTACCTACCCAAATAACAGCATCTGCGTGTGTTTGAATGTCGTCACTTGGCTTAGGAGCAACACGACCAATTGACCCCATGTATGCTGGGCATCTGTCTTCAACAACGCCCTTAGCCATAACTGAAGACATCAAAGGAGTCTTGAATTTTTCAGCGAACTTCTCTAAAACGTCGCCGTGACCCTTCATACCTAAACCGAAGTAAACAACTGGGTTTTTAGCTTCTTCAAGAATCTTAACAGCTGCGTCGATTTCTTCTTTCTTAGGAGCTGCGTAGTTAGGGATAGCTTGCAATGAATTGTAAGTTACACGGAAGTTATCGTTAATCTTTTCCCAACCAAAGTCTTTAGGAAGGATTAATACAGCTGGACCCTTCTTAGCATAAGCTTGACGAAGAGCTTCATCCATCATTGATGGAATTTGATCTGCGCGTTTAATTTGGTGGTTCCAAACTGCAACGGGATCAAACCAAGGCTTTTCATCGAAAGCTTGGAAGAAGTCCATGTCTTGACGACTAGTAGGAACGTTAGCAATAATAGCTACCATTGGAACCTTGTCGTACTTAGCGTCGTATAAACCATTCATTAAGTGAACGGCACCAGGGCCGGCTGAACCAAAACATACACCAGCTTGACCAGTGAATTTATATTCAGCTGCAGCAGCTAAAGCACCAGCTTCTTCGTGCCGTACTTCAATATACTTTAATTTTCCCTTAAAGTCGTGGATAGCATTCATAGTTGAGTCGAATGAACCACCTGGGAAACCATAGATATGATCAATATGCCAGTCCAATAAAACTTGGAGCATAGCATTTGCGCCATTAATTTTTGCCATTTTTAAAGTGCATCTCCTTAAATACATTTACTTACATACTGTATTAAAACATATAATTTCACAATTTCAAGTGAGTAAAACCAACGTGGTAATTGAGATGTAAGCGCTGTGCAAAAATATTAATTTCACAAAGATGTCACTGTAAATTGTTGTTTTAAGATAACAGCAATAATTAAATTTGTGATTATCTGATCATTCGACCATTTTTTGTGAATTTTTTTGATTTATTCTCTTTCGAAAAAATATTTTTGTTTTTTGAATTTTTTTACAAAAATTACTATTTAATTTTTGAATAGCGACCGTTTTGCACGTAAACGCTTAAAATGGCAAGATCAGCTGGGTTGACACCTGAAATTCGCTCAGCTTGTGCGAGAGTCTCTGGTCGAATTTTCTCAAACTTTTCTCGTGCTTCCGTTGCTAAACCTTCGATTGCCTGATAGTCAATATCAACCGGAATCTTCTTAGCTTCTTGCCGGTGTAATCGGTTAATTTGCTGCTGTTCCTTTTTAATGTAGCCTTCGTATTTAACATTAATTTCAATTTGTTCCTTGACGTAGCGCTCATTGGAAATGTGCTCATGAGTCAATTTTTCAATGTCGTCAATCTTAACTTTCGGTCTTCGTAAAAAGACATCGGCTTTGACTCCAGCCTTTAATTTTTCCTCGCCAATACTTGCAAGATAATTTTGCACTTCTTCATTTGGATGAACGGTTATTGATTTAACCGCATGCTCCGCTTGAATAATCTGCTCCTTTTTAGCTAAAAACTTGGAGTATCGTTCTTCAGAAATTAATCCTAATTGATACCCGTAATCAGTTAGGCGCAAATCAGCGTTATCATGACGCAAAATCAAACGATATTCAGCTCGAGAAGTTAATAGTCTGTATGGTTCCTCAGTTCCTTTTGTAACTAAATCATCGATTAAAACACCAATATATGCTTCATCCCTGCCTAAGGTAAAGCCAGACTGGCCAGATGCTCGTAAAGCAGCATTGATTCCAGCAATAAGTCCCTGACCAGCTGCTTCTTCATAACCAGAGGTACCGTTCATTTGTCCAGCTGTAAAGAGATTCTTGATATTTTTAGTTTCTAGTGTGTGTTTCAGTTGCCATGGGTCAATTACATCATATTCAATTGCATAGCCTGGGCGCATCATTTCAGCATCTTCAAGTCCAGCTACAGTGTGTAACATCTCAAGCTGAACTTCTTCTGGCATTGAAGTTGAAAAGTCACCAACATAGACTTCTTCGGTGTTCTTTCCCTCTGGCTCCAAAAAGATTTGATGACGCGGCTTATCCGCAAAGCGAACCACTTTGGTTTCAATCGAAGGACAGTAACGTGGCCCCACACCCTTGATTTCGCCTGTAAACATTGGCGAGCGAGTCAGATTATCATTAATAATTTTGTGCGTGTAGCGGTTGGTATAGGTCATCCAGCAGGATACCTGATCTTTGAGGTAATCTTCATCCTTACTTTCATATGAAAAATGACGCGGAACCTGATCTCCGGGCTCTTCTTCAGTTTTAGAATAATCAATTGTTTTGCTGTTTACTCTAGGAGGAGTACCAGTCTTAAAACGGCGTAACTTGAAACCCAATTTTTCCAAATTTTCAGATAATTTAATCGCTGGAATGGTGTTGTTAGGGCCAGAAGAATAATTTAATTCACCAATATAAATTCGTCCACGTGCTGATGTTCCGGTTGTTAGAACCACACTTTTAGCATGATATCTAGCACCAGTATTTGTTACTACCCCTTGGCAAACACCGTCTTCAACCAATAACTCATCAACTGTTGCCTGACGCAAAGTTAAATTAGGTGTTTCTTCAATTACACGCTTCATTTGTTCATGATATTGCCACTTGTCAGCTTGCGCACGTAAAGCCTGAACTGCAGGCCCCTTACCGGTATTTAGCATTCTCATCTGAATATAAGTAGCATCGATATTTTTACCCATTTGGCCGCCAAGTGCGTCAATTTCACGCACAACGGTTCCTTTTGCAGGACCACCAACAGATGGATTACATGGCATAAAAGCCACCATATCTAAGCTGATTGTTAATAGTAATGTTTTTTGGCCCATTCTAGCGCTTGCCAATGCAGCTTCACAGCCGGCATGACCTGCACCAACAACAATTACATCGTAAGCATTCGAATCATAGCTTTTAATCATTTTTACACCTATTTTCCTAAACAAAATTGACTAAATAACTGGTTTACCAGCTCATCAGGGCTGCTCTCTCCAGTAATTTCACCTAAAGTATCCCAAGCACCATTAAAATCTATTTGTGCAATATCAATTGGAACATCAATTTCTAGTGCCTTAATTACTTCATTGAGTTGCGTTTTGGCTTTTTCCAGTAATCCTGACTGACGCTGATTAGTAACCAATACTTGGTCATTTGAATTTTCAATTCCATTGAAAAAGAGCTCTTTAATTGCTTGCTTCAATTGATCCAGATTCTTTTGCTGTAGAACTGAAATCGCAATTACTTTACTACCAGTCAATTGCTTAATTTCTTCTACCGTTACCTTTTGGCCTAAATCGGTTTTATTCAAAAGGACAATTCGCTTCTTATCATTAGTTGCATCAATCAAAGCATGATCTTCAGCAGTTAGAGGCTTACTTGAATCGAATAATAGTAATACCAAATCTGCCTTAGCTAGTGCTTTTCTTGAACGTTCAACACCAATTTTTTCAACTTTATTATCGGTATCACGAATACCAGCTGTATCGATCAATTTCAGCGGCACTCCTTCCACTGAAACATATTCTTCTAGAGTATCACGAGTCGTTCCCGCCACATCCGTTACAATAGCTGTATCGCTCTTAGTAAGATAATTGAGTAAAGAAGACTTACCAACATTAGGCTGACCAATAATTGCAGTTGCTAAGCCGTTACGTAACGCCGTTCCTTCTGCAGCAGTTTTAAGCAGGTCATCTATTTCTGATATGACAGTCTTTGACGTCGCAATCATTTGCTTAGCCGTTACGGTATCGGCATCATATTCAGGGTAATCAATGTTAACCTCAACGTTTGCTAAGACGTTTAAAATTTCTTGGCGCATCCCCTGGATTTTTTCTAACAATCCACCTTCAAGCTGTTTTTCCGCAACTTGGCGTGCTCGGTCTGTCTTAGCTCTGACAACATCCATTACACTTTCAGCTTGGGTTAAATCAATTCGCCCATTAACAAATGCACGCTTGGTAAATTCACCAGGATCAGCCATTCGTGCACCAGTTTTTAATAGTAACTGCAAAATCCGATTGGTAACGACAATACCACCATGACAGTTGATCTCAACTATGTTTTCACGTGTAAAAGTTTTAGGTGCGAGCATAACTGAAACCATTACTTCATCAATAACTTCTTTATTTGCGGGATCAATGATGTGTCCATAATGAATGGTATGACTTGCCGCTTTAGTCAAATTGCCGCCCTTAAATACTTGATTGGCAATTTTAACAGCATCTTCACCAGACATTCTAACAATCGAAATTCCACCCTCACCAATTGGAGTTGAAATTGCTGCAATCGTATCAAATTCTGTTAAAGTTTGCGCCATGATATTTTTCCCCTTTTCAATAAAAAAAGCGCATTATAACACCATGAATAAACCATGATGTATAAAGCACTTTGACTACTTTATCTAAATCACTTTAGATTGAATATTTACTTTTTATTACGCTTTAACCGTTTATATGTCTTACGCAGTTTACGCTTACGCTCGCGTTCAGCTTCAGCTTTTGCTTCCTGCTCACGACGATATTTAATTGGATTTTGTAAAATAAACGTTTGTACTACTTGGAAGAGGTTAGAGACTACCCAGTATAAAACAATTGCTGATTGGAAATAGATTCCCATCACACCAACCATAATTGCCATACCATAAGTCATAATCTTCGACGAGAAGTTTTGTGACTCCTTCGGAGTTGATAATTGACTGATATATGTCGACAAGAAAGTTAGAACCATCGATAAAATCGGCATAATAAAATACTGATCCGGTTTACCTAAGTCCATCCACATAAAGTGACCAGTCATCAATTGTGGTGTTTGCGCAATCGCACCATACAATGCAAGCATAACCGGCATTTGAATTAGTAGTGGCAAGCAACCAGCATAAGGATTAATTCCTGCTTCTTTATAAAGCTTGTTGGTTTCTTGTGAAAGCAAAGTTCTCGATTCAGTATCGTTACCAGGATATTTTTTGCGCAATGCATCAATTTCTGGCTGAATACCTTGCATCTTAGTTGTACTCTTAATTGAAATAGCACTTAGTGGGTACACAATTATACGTACAATAATGGTAAAGATAATAATTGCCCAACCATAATTATTGCCAATAATCTTAGCAAGCCATAGTAAAAACGTTGACATGTAGTAAATAACCCAACGATTCCACCAGTTGCCGCTAGTATGCGAAATAGGTGCAGGCTTGTTACTTGTCGCACAGCCTGTTAAGACGACAGCGACCATCATTACTGTAAGCACAATAAGTATTCGCTTGACATTCTTTTTAGTTAAAATGTCTTTCACTCTAATCTTCCTCAACTTTATCTGGTATCTCTTCTATGATATTAGCCAAAATGAGTGCATGAAGCAGGTTCTTCCGAATTTCAGTCATACTAAAATCACGGACATACGGGCGCGCAATCACCAAAAAATCGATTTGCGGTTCAATTCTTGCTTTGTTTTCAGTAAGCACTGCACGAATATAACGCTTGAGTCGGTTTCTGACTACAGCCGTATGACCGACCTTTTTACCGACAGAAATACCTACCCGAAAGTGGGCATTTTCTGGCTTCTCTATTTTATAGATAACAAAGGCCCGATTTGCTACTGAATTACCAGATTTAAAAACTCGTTGAAAATCATTTTCTGTTTTAACTCGATAAGACTTTCTCAAAACGCTTCATTCCACTCTTTGATATTAAAAAAACCACTGGGATTTCAGTGGTTTAAGCAGATAAGACTTTTCTACCCTTTGCACGGCGTCTAGCCAAAACCTTACGGCCGTTTGATGTGCTCATACGCTTCATAAAGCCATGAACGCGTGAACGGTGACGCTTTTTAGGTTGGTAAGTTCTTTTAGTTGTCATTAAACTACACCTCCATTTTTAATATGCTAACTGCACAATTTAGTATCTAGAATACCATGATTAAAGTAAAAAACCAAGAAAAAACTAAAAAAGATGTCGCAAATTACCAATTTAGGGATAATTTGCTACTTAGTTTAAGCTGTTAGCGACAAATCCCTTATAAATATCTCAAGTATTTAATTTATTCAGATTAAAAATCTTATTTTCTTGATCTACGCGCTATAGGAAAAATAATCCTCTCGATAATTAACACGAATGCATAGAAACTTGCTAAAGCTGCCCATCGCAAGCTTGTTGTTTGAGCAAGTCCTGATCCATCAGTCTTTCGAAACCAAATTATTGCCGCAAACAAGATAAAAAGAATAGAAAGAACAATATTGGTATTACGATATGGATGCTTCGTGATTAAATCATTTCCTAAACTTTATCTGGTATCTCTTCTATAAACTAGACTCCAATATGTGTTAATTACAAAATTCAAATACTAGAATACCATGATTATAGTAAAAATATCTAAAAACTTAAATTATTTGCTTCTATCTTTTATTAGTTGTTCGCAACCTAACCTACCTTAGGAAAATTTACATTAAATCTTCTTTTGAAATTTCAAGTGATGGGTAGTGGCCAAGAGACGGTAGAAAAGTATCCAATGGGCAACTATATACCATGTAATAGGCTTCGTCATCATTAGTAGCATTAAGTTCATAATACTTTTGCTCAGCTTTTTTAGGATCATTAGTAATATAAACTACGCCGACCACTCCCACTTTTTCAGTATCAGCTGTTTCTACATATCCTTTTAGAATAATCTTCAAGTTACCATCATCTTGTAATGCCATTTTTAAATAATCTTTATCGTTCATAAAAAAATCCTCCTTTTATATAGGTCGACTTACTTAAGAAACAGCATACCAAGACAAAGATAAAATGACTAGAAATATTTAATGCTCCGCGCTTAAAACCATTCGCTCAATAATTGCATTTAAGTCAAAGAAACCTAATAATGATTAATCAGCAATCAGCCAAATTCCAAAATTATATTTTTGCAGCATCCTAAGTCAATTTCACTCTCATTTGGGATGCTCTTTTTATACGCACTTTTTTTGCAAATAATATGTCATTACAAAAGCAAAAATGTTTCACTGCTCAGAGGTAAAGTTTTCTCATAACACGAACTTTACCTGTTTAAAATTTTGTTGTATTTTTTATCCACAGAAAGACAATCACAGAACTTTGCACAGCTTTATGCACAGTCCCCAACCTGTTTAAAAACTTATTCACAGCATGTGGATATTTCGCCACTAAAATCGCTTGATTATCTGCTACTACAATAAAAAATATCCACATAATTTGTTGTATATTACTAAAATTTTGGCATCCATCATCTAAAATTTGTGTATTTCAATTAAAAAATAATCCACAACTTGTGACTTTTGGATTATTATTATTCACTTGTGGAAAACATTTTTATTAGATGGTAAAATAGGTTTTGCTTAACGTTATCGGGGGGACTTATTTTGTTTGACATCAATAAATTTTGGCAACATTTTAATGAAGAAATGCGTGCACGCTTTAACGAGGTCGCATACAATGCTTGGTTTAAAAATACTAAGCCTATTTCTTATGACAAAAATACTCATGAATTAAAAATTGCCGTCCAAAATCCGGTAACCAAGGGTTATTGGGAAAAGAATCTGGCATCAGAGTTAATTCAATCTGCATACGGGTACGCTAATATTGAGGTAATTCCTGTTTTTCAAATTGAAGGCGACACTAGTAGCGAACGGATAGTAACCCCTAAGCCTCAAGCACAAATTACGCAAGATAGAATTCAACCCTCAAGCGATAATACATTTGTCCGTAACCTTAAGCTAAACGACAAATATACTTTTGATAATTTTGTTCAAGGTGAAGGAAACAAGTTGGCTGCCGGTGCTGCCTTAGCAGTTGCCGATAGTCCAGGTAGCTTTTACAATCCGTTATTTATCTTTGGTGGCGTTGGTCTTGGTAAAACGCACTTGATGCAAGCGATTGGTCATCAAATGTTAGCTGAACGACCAAATGCGAAAGTCGTTTATATTCAAAGTGAAACCTTCGTCAACGATTTCATTAATTCGATCAAAAATAAGACGCAAGATCAATTTCGTGAGAAATATCGAACCTGCGACTTATTGCTAGTTGATGATATTCAGTTTTTTGCTAAAAAAGAAGGTATTCAGGAAGAATTCTTCCATACATTTGAAACCTTATATAATGATCAAAAGCAAATTGTCATGACTAGTGACCGGTTACCAACCGAAATTCCTGATTTATCAGAAAGGCTGGTTTCACGGTTTACTTGGGGCTTACAAGTTGAAATTACGCCACCTGATCTGGAGACGCGAATTGCAATTTTACGCAAAAAAGCTGAAGCCGAAAATCTGACAATCGATGACAGTACACTTGACTATATTGCCTCTCAGGTTGACACCAACATTAGAGAACTCGAAGGAGCTCTAGTTAAAGTCCAGGCACACGCAACGATTGAACATGAAGACATCAATGTAAACTTAGCACGAGAAGCTTTAGCCGATTTGAAGTTAGTTCAAAAGAATCAGGGATTGCAAATTTCTAAAATTCAGGAAGTTGTTGCCAATTATTTCCAAACCTCAACTTATGAGTTGAAAGGAAAAAAGCGGGTCCGCCAAATAGTGGTACCGCGCCAAATTGCAATGTACCTTTCGCGGGAGCTAACCGATTCAAGTTTACCTAAAATAGGTCAAGAATTTGGTGGCAAAGATCATACGACTGTGATGCATGCCTGCGAAAAGATCAGTCGCGAAATTAAAACTGATTCTGATATTAAGACTGCAGTGTTCGATTTGAAGCAAATGCTTGACCACTAATTCAATAGTTAAATGTGGAAAACTTTTGCTTTTGTACACATTTTCTTAACCGTCACGATTACGTTATTTTAGGGCTGTTAATGTTTTTCAACAGAAAACACAGGACCTACTAATACTACTTAATTAAATATATAATTAATATAAATAAAACAGACACGAACTCAGGAGGTAACAAATGAAATTTACCGTAAACCGCAATCTCTTTGTCGACAATCTAAACAACGTAATGCATGCTATTTCTTCACGTGCAACAATTCCAATATTAAGCGGAATTAAACTTAACCTAACTGAAGATGAATTAATCCTAACTGGTAGCGATACTGATATTTCAATTGAAATTCATATTCCTGTTAGTGAAGATTTAACAGTTGAATCTACTGGATCAGTGGTTTTGCCTGCCCGTTTCTTCAGCGAAATTATTAGACGCTTACCTGGTAAGGAATTTTCTTTAGAAGTAAAAGAAAGCTTCCAAACACAAATTATTTCTGAAAATAGTGAATTCATAATTAACGGTCTTGATGCAAATAACTATCCAAGATTACCGGAAATTGCTGACGAGTCCTCCTTTGTCATTTCTGGAAAAACATTCCGCGAAATTATTAATGAAACTCAGTTTGCGGTTGCTACTCAAGAAAGTCGTCTCGTCTTAACTGGAGTTCACTTCAACTTTAGTTCTGATAAAATTCATGCTGTTGCAACTGATTCGCACCGTCTCTCGAGTCGTGCCTTAACTTTGGAAAATGGTCCTCAAGTTAAGACAGATTTGATTATCCCAGGAAAAAGTTTACTAGAACTAGCTCGTATTATTGGCGAAACAGATCCAGAAATTAAAGTTTGTCCTGGTGAAAATCAAGTACTGTTTGAAATTGGCAACATTTTATTCTATTCACGCTTACTTGAGGGCAGCTACCCTGACACTGAGCGCTTAATTCCAACCGAGAGTACAACAACAGTTGAATTTGATTTGGCTGAATTATCCAGTGCGCTTGATCGAGCAAGTTTGCTGACACATGCTGGCCGGAATAACGTGGTTGATTTGACCCTAGACACTGAAAGCCAAACTGCTAAATTGTCAGGTGAGTCCGCTGAAATTGGTAACGTTGAAGAAGATGTTAGCTTCAAAAAGCTTGAAGGTAAGAACTTAAAGATCTCCTTCAACCCAGACTATTTACGTGACGCTTTGCGTGCATCTGTTACTGATGCAGTAGTAATGGACTTCACCCAACCATTACGTCCGTTTACTGTTAACCCAGATAAGGACGAAATTGATTTTGTCCAACTGATTACACCAGTTAGAACTTTCTAAGAAATTATTTAGACTAAATAAAAAGAAAAAGTCATCGGTCGATGGCTTTTTCTTTGCCCATTTTTTCAAAAACAAGCCAAAAAGGCTGTTCTTTTATTTTTGGTGTCAACTGCCGTGATGTGTTTATTTGAAAAAAAAACGTTTCTAGGGCGTTATATTGCGTTTAAAGTTGTGTTTTGGGCCCCAAAAGCCTATACTAACTATAGTAATTAAAGTGATGAAGGTGGATATTATCAAGGAATTTAAGGTAAAGGGTGAGTATGTCACTCTTAGTCAATTTTTGAAGGAGGAAAGCATTATTTCCTCTGGTGGTCAGGCCAAATGGTATCTGCAAGATAATCCTGTGTTATTTAACGGGGAAAAAGAAAATCGACGTGGTAAAAAAATTAGACCCGGCGATCAGATTGAGGTTGACCACGAAACATATCAGTTTCGGTAATTTTAATGTATCTCAAGCATTTTATTGCGCAAAATTATCGCAATTTAGAACAGCTCGATGTTGATTTTGATCCTGATGTCAATATTTTTATTGGGCAAAATGCACAAGGAAAAACTAATCTACTTGAAGCAATCTATTTTTTAGCATTAACACGATCCCATAGGACGAGTAGTGATAAAGAGTTGATTGCTTTTGGCAAAGATTTTGCAAATATTTCTGGTCATGTATACAAGAGCCAGGTTGATGTCTCGTTGCGTGTTTTACTAAGCAAAAAAGGTAAAAAAGTCTGGATTAATCGAGTGGAACAGGCTAAGTTATCCAAATATGTCGGACAACTAAACGCCATTTTGTTTTCACCAGAAGATCTTGATTTAATCAAAGGTGCACCTTCATTAAGGCGCCGGTTTATGGATCAGGAATTCGGTCAGATTAATGCGGAATATTTGTATTTTGCTGGTAAATATAAGCAAGTCTTACAGCAAAAAAACAATTACTTGAAGCAGTTAGCAAGTGGGGCTGCGCATGACACCTTGTTTTTGGATGTTTTGTCAGATCAACTTGCAGGAGTTGCAGCAGAAGTGATTGTGCGCAGATTCAAATTTTTGAAGTTCTTAGATTATTACGCGCAAAACGCATACACGAGCATTAGTTCTAGCAATGAAAAACTTAAGATTAATTATCGACCTTCAGTTAGGGATATAACAGAGGACGATGATGTAGAAATTGTTTATCAAAAATTGCTTGCTAGTTTTCAGAAAAACAAGCAAATGGAGCTACTTAAGAAGACAACCTTAAGTGGCCCACATCGGGATGACATCGAATTTGAATTGGATGGTAAGGATGCACATTTATATGGGTCTCAAGGACAGCAGCGTACGATTGCTCTGAGTGTTAAACTCGCTGAAATCCAGCTAGTTCACCATCTGACTAGTGAATATCCATTACTTTTACTTGACGATGTAATGAGCGAACTCGATCATAGCCGCCAAAGTGCCTTACTTAACTATATCCATGGTAAGACACAAACTTTTATTACAACAACAGATCTTGAGGGTATTTCCTGGGAAATAATCAAGAAGCCGAAGGTATACCGAATTAAATCTGGAAAGATTTATTTAGAAGAGGGGAAAATGAATGGCAGACAAGAATAACGAAGACCTCAATCAAATAAAAAAATATGAAAAAGAAGCCGATAAGTATAATGCCAGTCAGATTCAGGTCTTAGGTGGACTTGAAGCTGTTCGTAAGCGGCCCGGTATGTATATTGGCTCAACTAGCTCTCAAGGCCTTCATCACTTAGTTTGGGAAATAATTGATAATGGAATCGATGAAAGCTTAGCCGGTTTTGCGACTAAAATCGAAGTTACCATCAACGAAGATGGTAGTGTTACCGTTCAAGATGATGGACGTGGTATTCCAGTCGATATTGAAAAGAAGACTGGTCGTCCTGCGCTTGAAACTGTTTTTACAGTTCTTCATGCCGGTGGTAAATTCGGCGGTGGCGGATATAAGGTTTCTGGTGGTTTGCACGGTGTTGGTGCTTCAGTAGTTAACGCTTTATCTACAAAACTTGATGTTACAACAATGCGTGATGGTAAAAAGTACTATATCGACTTTAACCATGGACGCGTAGACCATGAAATGAAAATGACTGGTTCGGTCCCACTTTCAGAGCATGGTACAATTGTTCATTTTTATCCAGATCCTGATATTTTCACCGAAACCACGTCTTTTGATGATCAAATCTTAAAGAATAGAATTCGTGAACTTGCCTTTTTAAACAAGGGTCTAAAATTAACCTTTACGGATAAGCGTAAGGACAGTGCAGAAACAGATGTTTATCACTATGAAGGTGGTATTCAAGAATATGTTTCATTTTTGAATCGCGACACAGAGGTTTTGTTTGATAAACCGATATATGTTGAAGGCGACTTTAATGACATTAACGTCGAAGTTTCGTTGCAATATACACAAGGCTATAAAACAACCTTAATGACCTTTGCTAACAATATTCACACCTATGAAGGTGGGATGCATGAAGCGGGCTTTAAGACCGCTTTAACCCGTGTAGTTAATGACTACGCGCACAAGACTAAGTTGTTAAAAGATAATGATGATAACTTGTCAGGTGAGGACATTCGTGAAGGGATGACAGCGATTGTTTCAGTTAAGCACCCGAATCCGCAATTTGAGGGGCAAACCAAGACTAAACTTGGTAATTCTGATGCTAGAACAGCTGTAGACCGTGCTTTTTCAGAAACATTCACCTCGTTTTTGATGGAAAATCCGCAGGTAGGACGCAAGATTGTTGAAAAAGCGCAATTGGCTGAAAGAGCCAGAACTGCTGCCAAAAGGGCACGTGAAGTTACGAGAAAGAAATCTGGACTGGAAATTGCCAATTTGCCTGGTAAGTTAGCAGATAACACTAGTAATGATCCAAGTATTTCAGAATTATTTATTGTTGAGGGTAACTCAGCTGGTGGTTCTGCAAAGCAAGGTCGTTCTCGTTTAACACAAGCTATTTTGCCAATTCGAGGAAAAATATTAAACGTTGAAAAAGCTTCAATGGACCGAATTTTGGCTAACGAAGAAATTCGTTCACTGTTTACCGCCTTGGGAACAGGTTTTGGTGCCGATTTTGACGTTTCAAAGGCTCGTTATCACAAGTTAATCATCATGACGGATGCCGATGTCGATGGTGCACACATTAGAACCCTATTGTTAACGCTGTTTTACAACTACATGCGCCCAATGATTGATAAGGGCTATGTTTATATTGCACGTCCGCCTCTATATCAAGTTCGTCAGGGTAAGGTGATTAAGTATCTTGATACCGATGAAGAGTTGCACGACTACTTGGGTAGTTTGCAACCTAGTCCAAAACCAATCGTTCAACGGTACAAGGGATTGGGTGAAATGGATGCTGAACAGCTGTGGGATACAACAATGAATCCTGAAAATAGACGCCTTGATCGTGTTAGCCCAGAATATGCAAAAAATGTTGATGAAGTTTTTGAACTTTTGATGGGTAATGAAGTTGCACCAAGACGAAGCTTTATTGAAAATAATGCTAAATATGTTGAGAATTTGGATGCTTAGGAGGTTTAAATGGATAACGACAATCAAAGTCAAGATCACAGAATTAGAAATGTCGATTTGACCAATGTGATGAACAGTTCGTTTTTGGACTATGCGATGTCAGTTATTGTGGCTCGGGCCTTGCCTGATGTGCGCGATGGCTTGAAGCCGGTTCAACGTCGTATTCTCTATGGAATGAGCGAACTGGGCGTTACACCAGATAAACCATTTAAGAAATCTGCCAGAATTGTTGGAGAAGTTATGGGTAAGTTCCACCCGCACGGAGACTCCTCAATTTACTTGGCTATGGCACATATGGCACAGGACTTCAGTTACCGGTACATGTTGGTTGACGGCCACGGTAACTTTGGTTCTGTCGATGGTGATGAACCAGCCGCAATGCGTTATACCGAGGCGCGGATGAGTAAAATTGCCGTTGAAATGTTGCGCGATATCAACAAAAATACGGTTGATTGGCAACGTAACTATGATGATTCAGAAAACGAGCCGGTTGTTTTACCAGCCAGAATTCCTAATCTCTTAGTCAACGGAACCAGTGGAATTGCTGTCGGAATGACAACTAACATTCCACCACATAATCTTGCCGAAGTTATTCAAGGCATTCATATGCTGATGGATAATCCAGATGTTTCAACTAAAGAACTGATGAAGGCA
Organism: Lactobacillus sp. M0390; assembly: GCF_016102085.1. Classification (NCBI taxonomy): domain Bacteria; kingdom Bacillati; phylum Bacillota; class Bacilli; order Lactobacillales; family Lactobacillaceae; genus Lactobacillus; species Lactobacillus sp. M0390. The sequence goes on from NZ_JACFPH010000002.1 coordinate 483,176, forward strand.
ATTCCAGGTCCAGATTTCCCAACTGGTGGTACCATTATGGGCCGTGGTGGAATTTACCGTGCCTATGAATCAGGACGAGGCAACATTGTTGTTAGAGCAAATACAACAATTGAAACTGAAAAAAGTGGTCGTGAACGAATTGTTGTAACCGAAATTCCTTACTTGGTAAATAAGGCTGAATTGGTTAAGAAAATTGCTGATCTAGCTCGTTCTAAGACAATAGATGGGATTACTGGTGTTCGTGATGAATCCGACCAGTCTGGGATGAGAATCACAATCGATGTTCGTCGTGATGCTAGTGCAAGTGTTATCTTGAACAATTTATTTAAGCTAACTCAAATGCAGGCTAACTTTGGAATGAACATGGTTGCAATCGTTGATGGTGCGCCACATTTCCTTAGTCTTAAAGAGATGCTGCAATACTACTTGAAGCATCAAGAAGACGTTGTTACACGCAGAACTAAGTTTGACTTAGCTAAGGCTGAGGCAAGAGCACATATTCTAGAAGGTTTGAAGATTGCTCTTGACCATATTGATGAAATTGTTCATATTATTCGTCAAAGTGAATCAAGTGATATTGCTAAGGCTGCCTTAATTAGTCGTTTCGGCTTAGATGACAAGCAATCACAAGCTATTTTGGACATGCGTCTGGTTCGTTTGACTGGATTAGAACGTGACAAAGTTGAAGCTGAATACAACGAATTAAAGGTTAAGATTGACGATTACAAGGATATCTTAGCTAAGCCAGAGCGGATTAACGAAATCATCTATGAAGAACTGCTTGATATTGAAAAGCGGTTTGGTGATGAGCGCCGGACCAAGATCGGTGAAGGTGAAGTTATTTCAATTGAAGATGAAGATCTAATTGAAAAACAAGACGTTTTATTAACTTTGACACACAGCGGCTACATCAAACGGATGTTAATTAACGAATTTAAGACACAAAACCGTGGTGGTAAAGGCATTAAAGGAATGGGTGTTAAGGACGGCGACTTTATTGAAAAGTTGATCTACTCAAGTACTCACGATATGCTTTTATTCTTTACCAATAAGGGAAAGGTCTACTCGAAGAAAGCCTACGAAATTCCTGAATTTGGTCGAACTGCGAAGGGCTTACCAATCGTTAACTTACTTCAACTTGAAAAAGGCGAGAAGATCCAGACCATTATCAATGTTGCAGAAGATGCCAATGATCAATACCTCTTCTTCATTACCAAGATGGGAACAGTAAAGCGCACTAGTGTTAGTGAATTTGCTAATATTAGAAATAGCGGTTTAATTGCGTTAACCTTGCGTGATGGGGATGAATTGAGCAATGTTTTGACAACTGATGGCAAACAAGATGTCTTGATTGGAACCCATCTAGGCTATGCTGTTCGCTTCAACGAGTCAGCGGTTCGTTCAATGGGTCGAACTGCTGCTGGTGTACGCGGAATTAACTTACGTGAAAATGATTATGTTGTTGGTTCTGGTGTTGTTAAGGATAGCGATGAAGTTCTTGTTATTTCTGAAAAAGGTTATGGTAAACGCACTTCAGCTAGTGAATATCCAACTAAAGGGCGTGGCGGTAAAGGAATTAAGACCGCTAATGTTACAGAAAAGAATGGACCACTTTCTGGTGTAACTGTAATCGATGGAACACAAGATATCATGGTCATTACGGATGATGGAATCATGATTCGTTTCAAGGTTGATAATGTTTCTCAAACTGGTCGTAGCACAATTGGTGTTCGCTTAATTAAGGTTGGCGATGACAGTAAAGTAGCTAGTCTTGCTGTTGTTCCAGCCGAAGCAGATCAAGAAGTTGGCGATGCAGAAGAAACTGAAACACCAACTGAAGAAAATGATTAATAAAAACAAATAAAAATTATCAGACTGTTTTACGTATTTACTGTTATGAGAATAGAAAATTCTCAGAGGATCACGTGAAGATAGTTTGGTAATTTTTTGTTTCTGTGCTAAAATTAGAGATTGCGAGTAATAAAAAAGAATTACTCCTTGTTCTTGATTTTTAGCAAGAACCATTTAGTCCAAAAGGAGGTGCACTAGTAATGACAACTACTAAGTATGAAATAACTTACATTATCAAGCCTGATATTGATGAAGAATCAAAGAAAGCTTTAGTTGAAAACTATGATAAGGTTATTGCCGATAACGGTGGTACGATGGTTGAGTCAAAAGACTGGGAAAAGCGTCATTTCGCATATGAAATCAATAAATATCGTGAGGGAATCTATCACATTATGACTTTCACTGCAGAAAACGCTGACGCAGTTAATGAGTTTGACCGTTTGTCTAAGATTGACTCTGCTGTTTTACGTTCAATGACTGTTAAAGTTGGATAATAAAACAAAAACTTTATCGTTTTCGTGATTTAGGAAAGGAAGGACCTGAAGTATGATTAATCGAGTTGTACTTGTTGGCCGTTTAACACGTGATCCTGAATTACGTACTACTGGGAGTGGAATCTCGGTTGCTACGTTTACTCTTGCCGTTGATCGTCAATATACTAACGCTCAAGGTGAGAGAGGTGCGGATTTTATCAGCTGTGTCATTTGGAGAAAATCAGCAGAAAACTTCTGCAATTTTACATCTAAAGGTTCACTTGTTGGTATTGATGGCCGAATTCAAACCAGAAGTTACGATAATAAAGATGGGCAAAGAGTATATGTAACAGAAGTTGTCGTAGACAACTTTGCATTACTTGAATCACGCAAAGATCGTGAAGCCCGTGGTCAAAATGGTGGATTTGCACCAACTGACAACGGAAACTTTGGTAATCCAAATACCAATAATCCGCAAAATATGGGAACATCTAATCAGAACAACCCAGTAGGTAATCAACCAGATTCTATGCAGGATCCGTTTGCTGGCTCGGGTGATACAATTGATATCTCTGATGATGATCTTCCATTCTAATTTCTAAGAAAGGACCGAGGATATGGCTCAACAAAGAAGAGGTGGCGGCCACCGTCGTCGTAAGGTTGACTTTATCGCAGCCAACCACATTGATTACGTTGACTACAAGGACGTTGATCTGTTGAAACGTTTTATCTCTGAAAGAGGTAAAATCTTACCACGTCGTGTCACTGGCACCAGCGCTAAGAACCAACGTAAGGTAGCTAAGGCAATCGAAAGAGCTCGCATTATGGGCTTGTTGCCATTCGTTACTGAAGACTAAAACAAATAGTTTTGAACCCTTTAGCCGGATTAAGTTCTGGCTAGAGGGTTTTTTATGTTTAGGATTGCTAAGTTTATGATTATGTGAAAACTAGTGCGATATTTCTATCGTTTCTAAAAGTAAAATCAGTGCTTAATAAGGAAAATTCGCATAGGGTCTGAACATACATAGGTAAGAGTTATTAGTTACTTAACAGCAAAATATAAATGATATAATTGGTAAAAGTGATAGAGAAGCTACAATACTTGATTATTCTTAGCTTTTATTTACTATTACCAATTTACTAATGAACATGTAAATTATTAAGTATTTATAAGTTTACTGTTTTTAGATTGAGAGTTTGTATTATGACAAAAGATAAAGCAAGAACTAAGTACCAAAAGGTAATGCTAGACTTACGCGAAAAGATACTTACAGGTATATATCCAGTTGATACAAAATTGCCTAGTGAAGAGCAACTAAAAGAGATATATGGTGTAAGTAGAATTACTATTAGAGAAGCAGTCAATGGATTAGTTGCTGATGGAATCGTGGAAAAAGTTCAAGGAAAAGGAAGCTTTGTTAGAGAATTACATCATGTTAAACGTCTACTAAAAAGTAATTCCATTGAAAGTTTTTCAAAAACTGCAATAAAAAATGGTTTCAAGCCTAAAATGAAAGTTTTGAAACTTGAAAAAGTAAAAACTGATGCAGAACTACGTAAGAGCTTAAAATGTGATAACGAGTACGCTATTCATTCAGTTCGGATTTGTTATTTAGATAATGATCCAACAGTTATAGAAAGTAACTATTACCCGCTTCCACGATTTGAGGGGCTAACAAATTATGATTTAAGTGAATCTTTATATAAGACTTTTAAAAATCATTATGAAATAGATAATCTAGAAGATTCAGAAAGTATTTTACGTGTTGTGTTGGCTAATAAAGAGCAAGCTAGGCTACTACAACGATCCGTAGGATTTCCATTATTCTATTTACGAAACCAAGTTTTTGATAAAAACAAACAGGTAGTTCAAGTGGGTACAGAGTACATAGCTACTGATCGTTATGAATTTATGGTTTAAGATTATTTAGTCGATTAGTCTAGGATAAAAAAAGCAGATAGGAGTAGAATTCCTATCTGCTTTTTTAATAGGTTTTTCTAGATATAAATAATTAATCTATAAAGTTATAACAAAAAAGCGTTGACATTTATTTATGAAAGCGTGTACAATCAAAATTGCAAAAAAGTATAACAACATATGATGTTATAAATTGATGATTGGAGAAAAAAATGGAAAATAAAGCAATTGTAAAAAATATCATGAAGCACAACGATGGAAAAATTAGCAACATTTACTTTACAGCTTGCGGTGGTTCGTTGGTAGATATGTATCCTTCATACTATTTCCTACAATCTGAAGCAGAAAAGGTGTCTACAGGCTGGTATACAGCAAATGAGTTCGTTCATGTTACACCAAAAAAGATAGGCCCACACTCGATTGTTTTTGTTTGTTCACATAGTGGGAACACTCCTGAAGCTGTTGAAGCAGCTAAAATTGCGCAAGAAAAGGGTGCATTTACAATTGGATTAACTTTTAACCCAAAAGCCGAATTATTGAAGTATTCAGATGAAAAGATAATTTATGAATGGGGAAATGAAGATGAAGTTGTAAATAATCCAATGGCTATAATGCTTGATATCACTTCTCAAACTCTGGCTGAATTAGAAGGTTATGGTAAATTGTCTGAATTTGCAGATGGATTTAAGAGAATAGATACAATAGTTACAAATGCGTTGGCTCAGGTACAAGATCGCACAAAAGAATTTGCAAAGAAATATCAAAATGAACCAATGTTTTACATTTTAGGCAGTGGGGCTTCATTTGGTCATACATATGGCTTTGCCATTTGCAGTTTAATGGAAATGCAATGGCTTGATGCTTCTCCAATTCATTCTGGTGAATACTTCCATGGACCTTTTGAAGTGACAGATAAGGATAAGCCTTATATTGTAATGGAAAGTATAGGAAGAACTCGTCCATTAGATGAAAGAGCAATCAAATTCTTGAAGAAGTATGGTAATAAGATAGAGATAGTCGATGCAAAAGAATTAGGTTTAGATCTTATTGATAGTAGTGTTGCTGAATACTTCAACCCTATTTTATTCTATTCAGTTTTGTGTGAGTATCGTGCAAAACTTGCTGATCTCCGCAATCATTCCTTAGATGTAAGAAGATATATGGGTAAGGTTGAATATTAAAAAATAAAACGATCGCTTTAGAACCATTATAAATTGAGCAATTAATGATTGGTTTAAAAATACTCGTGTATGTATCTAGTATTTTGAAATGTCAAATTAGCAAATAAGAATAAGATTTAGCGATCGCTGTAAATATGGAAGTTACTGATACGAAAGGAGTAACTGAAAATTATGATAAAACTTTTTCGAGTGGATCATCGACTACTTCATGGACAGGTTGCAGTTTCTTGGTATGGAGCAGTGAGTGCAGATTGTATCTTAATTGCTAATGATGATGTTCCCAAAGACCCTATTAGAAAAGCATCGATTAAAATGGCAAAACCTTCTGGTAGTAAGTTGGTAATGCAAAGTATTGAGCGTAGTATTGAATCTTTGAATAGTGGAATAACAGATAAATACAAGCTAATGATTATAGTTGAAAGCATTAATGATGCATTTAGAATCATAAGTAAAATGAATCATAAACCTGAAACTCTTAATTTGGGAGGCACAAAAGAAACCGGTAAAACTAGGATTTTAGCTCCATCTATTAATGTAAGTGCAGAAGATGAAAAACAATTAAATAAACTTATTATGCAAGGCGTTAAAGTTGAAGTGCAACAAGTGTCGACTTCGCCTATAAAAGTAGTTAAAGAAAATGATCTTTCTACGGAATAGAGGGAGAAAAAATGCTTGTAAAAACACTTTTAATTGGATTAGTAGCTTTGATTGGTTATAGTGAATACTTTCTAACTGGAGCATCCATGATATTTCGGCCAATTGCTTTAGCACCATTAGTAGGTGTAGTTTTAGGTAATGTGCCAGAGGCAATTAAAATTGGTGCAGCAATGGAACTAGCATATATTGGTGTTGTTGAAGTTGGTATTTCTACCCCACAAGATATGGTGTCTGCTTCTGTTTTAGGGACGACTTTTGCATTATCTACAGGAAAAGGAATCTCAGCAGCTCTAACGTTTGGATTACCATTATCTATGTTAGTGTTGATTGTACAAAATGTTATGTATATTTTTGTAGCACCGATGTATGTTAACAAAATGGATGAATATGCTGAAAAAGCTGAAGATCGAAAATTAAGTTTAATGGCCTTTTGGGGTGGTACTGCTGTTAACTTTCTGCCATCAGTTCTGTTTATTATGTTGGCCTATTACTTTGGAACAGGATTCTCTAAGGAGATAATTAGTATTATTCCCGAATTTGTTCAAGAAGGTTTGGTTGTTGCTAGTGGATTGTTACCTGCTTTTGGATTTGCCCTACTAATTCAACAGATGCTCCGTAAAGACATTGTTCCATACATGATTCTTGGATTTGCTTTAACTGCTTATTTGAAAATTCCGATTATCGGAATTGCAATTTTTGGCTTAGTCATCGTTATGGTTTTGTACTATAACGAAAAGAATATAAACCAACAAATGGAATTAGTTAAGAAGGGAGTAGTGGAAGATGATGAAAACTTCTAATAAAGAGATGCGTAAGGCTCTATGGTCAACATTTTGGCGATCATTTGCAGCTAATGCTCCTTGGGAATTAACACGTCAAGAAGCTACTGGATATGCTTTTAGTATGGTTCCGTCGCTACGGGTAATTTATAAAGACGATAAAAATGGTAAAGCACAAGCTCTACAAAGACATATGCAATTTTTTAATATTACTAATGTCTTGTTACCGTTAGTTCTTGGAACGTCTATTGCTATGGAGGAAGAGAATAAGGCAAATCCTGATTTTGATCCTGATATTATTAACAACGTTAAGGTAAGTCTCATGGGGCCTTTATCGGCAATTGGAGACTCAATGTTTTTAACAACATGGAGAGTCATTTGTATGGGTATTGCTTTGGCTCTGTGTCAAGCAGGAAATATTTTGGGACCTATTTTATTTATGGCCTCATATAACATCGTAACTATTGCTGTAAGATGGTTTGGTTTAAAAATTGGTTATGAACAAGGCACCAAATTTATTCAACGAGTGAGTGATTCAAATATAATTCAAAATATTTCTAATAAAGCAGCTATTTTGGGAATGATGGTTGTAGGTGCAATGATTCCAAGCTATGTGGTTGTTAATTCACCAATAAAAATTGGTACAGGAAAATCAGCAGTTTCTTTAGTCAGTACGTTAAACCAAATTGTGCCATCAATGCTGCCTTTAGTGGCTACTTTGATAGTTTTATGGATGATTAGAAAGAAATGGAAGGTTTCCTGGATTTTAGTTGCTATAGTTGCTTTCAGTATCTTTGGTACATGGTTACATATTTTATCAGCATAAATGAAATTGGGAGGTTGTATTTGACGGATTTAGTTTTACTTAGTCATGGTTCATTTTGTAAGGGTATTAAAGAAAGTGCTGAGATGATTCTTGGCCCACAAAAAAATATACATACAATTGACCTAAAAGAGGGTGAGAGTCCCGAACATTTTCAAAAACGTTTTTTAAATTTAGTTAGTAGTCTAGAAAGTTTTGTTGTATTTACTGATATTCTTGGGGGAACTCCATATAATGTTGCTTATAAATCACTGCTTTCTGCAAAAAATAAATTTGCACTTTACACTGGAATGAATTTACCAATGATAATTAGTTATGTTAATGGAGAGCTTGTTTCAACTACACCTAATCTTACTCAAGATGCTAAAGAAGGTATAAAGTTTGTTGAAGCAAAGTATGAAAATTCTTCAGATGATGAGTTTTAATTAAAAAGTGAAAAGTCCCAGAAGCATGGATGCTTTTGGGACTTTTTTATTTATGTTTGTGAAAAATTAGCTACCTTTCCTAATATTTTGCTATATGCAATCATCTAGAAGAATGAGGCAAAGGTTTCTTATCAAGTAAAACCAAGGTATAATAATACTGATGTACTATACATTAATTTAGGAAGGATCTTACATGAAAGATTTTTTACGTAAGCTTGAATTTCCTGCTTTTATTAAAGATTCGCGCTTAACAGCTGCGGTTGTGATTATCCTCGCCTTGTCTTTTTTAGGCAGTATCGTGGCGATGATTATGAATCCGTTATTTGGACTGGCGATGGTAGTGATTTTTATCCTAACTGTTGTCTGCATCGTTTATGGCGCTTATATCCTCGCTGGTAATGCCAATAACTTTGCTGTCAGTTTGTCCTATCGAATTAAACGCAGTGAACAAGAGGCAATGATTAAAATGCCGCTTGGGATTTTGCTTTATGACAAAGACAGGCAGATTCAGTGGGTAAACCCCTATTTACAGCTTTATTTAAAAGATGATGACTTAATTGGACATACGATTAAGTCCGTTGATCCAGATTTAGACAAATTAATCGATGATTCTTTAAAAGCCAAAACTGCAGAAAACCAAGTTGTTAATTGGGACAATCACCAATTTGAAATGGTTGTCCAAGACAATCTTGGGGTTATTTATTTATTAGACATAACACGCTACGCCAAAATTGAGCAAAAATATAATAACGAATTGCTGGCAGTTGGACAGATTTTTATTGATAACTACGATGAATTAAGTGAAACGATGCATGATCAAGAGCTGACAACCACAAGCTCTTATGTGCAAAATACACTAAGTGATTACGCTAAAAAATATCATGCCTACCTCAAGCGAATTGATGAAGACCATTTCTTGCTTTTACTACATACGCAGGATTTAACGCAAATGGAACAAGACAAGTTTTCAGTTCTTGATAAATTGCGCTTAGAAACTAGCCGTAACAATACCCCGTTAACCTTATCAATCGGGATTGCTTATGGTAGTAGCCTAATAACTGAGCTAGCTGATCAGGCACAGTCAAACCTTGATTTAGCTCTTGGCCGTGGTGGTGACCAGGTAGTTTTGAGTCAGCCAGGTAGTGCCGCTAAATTCTATGGTGGCAAGTCAAATCCAATGGAGAAGCGGACTAGGGTCAGAGCACGGATGGTTTCCCAGGCAATTAGTGAGCTTTTCAAGGAGGCTGATCGGGTTTTCGTTGTGGGACATGCTAACCCAGATATGGACTCTGTTGGTAGTGGAATCGGCGTTGTTAAAATTGCGCGTCTACATGATGTTAAAGCTAATTTTGTTTTAGATGTTAATAAAACTAATTATGATGTGGGTCGGTTAGTTGCCAAAATGCAACAAACCCAAGATGATCAAGAAATGTTTATTTCACCAGAAACGGCCTTAGAAAGCCTAACCGACAAATCTATGCTAGTTATGGTTGATCACTCAAAATACTCAATTACATATTCAAAAGAGCTGTATGATCGCTTAAGGAACCGGATTATTGTTATTGATCACCACCGTCGCGGCGAAGAATTCCCTGAAAATCCAATGTTAACTTATGTTGAGCCGTATGCTTCATCTGCCTGTGAACTGGTTACTGAAATGGTAGAATACCAACAGCCTAATTCCGGCCAGCGAGTATTGACTGATATTGAAGCAACTGCAATGCTTGCGGGAATTACGGTTGATTCACGTGAATTTTCGCTACGTACAGGTACAAGAACCTTCGATGCTGCGAGTTATTTACGCTCAATTGGAGCTAGTTCAGTTGGTGTAAGTGAATTATTGAAAGAAGACATTGATAGTTTCTTGCAGCGGACACGGCTGGTCAGCAGTCTAAAAATGATTGGACCAAAAATGGCAGTTTTGTGCGGGGATGATAACAAAATTGTTGATCCTGTCATTACGGCGCAAGCAGCTGATACTGCATTAGACTTAGAAAATGTTGAAGCTAGTTTTGCGATAACTCGCCGTGCCAAAGACATGATTGGTATTTCTGCACGTTCAATGGGCGACATTAATGTACAAGTAATCATGGAAAAATTAGGCGGCGGCGGACATTTGTCCAATGCGGCAACACAAATTAAAAATGTCACTGTACAAGAAGCACTTGAAAAGTTACTCGATGCAGTTGATACTTATGAGAAAGAAAATGAATAAAGGAGAGCAGAAAAATGAAAGTTATTTTTACTAAAGACGTCAAAGGCCGTGGAAAACGCGGAGAAGTTAAAGATGTTCCAGATGGTTATGCTCAAAACTTTTTATTAAAGCGCGGCTTAGCTAAGACAGCTAATAAAGCCAATATGCATACTTTAGAACGCGTTGAAGCCAATGAAAAAGCTGCTTACGAAAGTGAAAAGGCTGAAGCAGAAAAGGTTAAGGCTGTTCTTGATAAAGACGAAACTGTCGTTAATTTCAAGTCAAAAGCTGGTGCCGATTCACGTTTATTCGGTTCAATTTCTAGCAAGAAAATTGTTGAAGGCTTAGAACAACAATTTGGTGTTAAGGTCGACAAACGCAAATTAGTCCTTCCTGAGCCGATTAAAACTTTAGGCTACACAAATGTACCCGTTAAACTTTTTAAAGGCGTAGAAGGCAAAATTCGCGTTCATATCACAGAACAAGACTAAAGCACTCGTTAAATTAATTAAAGAAGTGGTCATGATTAATGGATAATATTGTCTCACAACAAATACCGCATGATGATGAAGCTGAAAAAGCGGTTTTAGGTGCAATTTTTATTGATCCTGATGCAATTGCGGATGCAAGCTCTGAAGTTCAGCCGAATGATTTTTATAAAAAAGCAAATCAGCTAATCTTTCAGGCAATGCTGGATCTTTCGGATCGCGGTGATGCAATTGATCCGTTAACCTTGCAGGATGAATTAACAAAGAAAAATCAACTAGATGACATTGGTGGGATTGCTTATGTTTCAGAACTAGCAATTGCAACCCCAACAGCAGCACACGTTAGCTACTATGCCAAAATTGTGCATCGAAAGGCCCTCTTACGGCGCTTGATTTCTGCCAGTCAAAAGATCATTTCTAACGCGATGCAGGATTCGGATGATGTCACTGATATTTTGGATGACGCTGAAAGTGAGATTATGAATGTCTCCTCCGAGAACAACGCAAATGGTTTTCGGGAAATCAAGGACATTGTTAATGCTGCAATTGAGGAAATTAATAATATTCCTGAAGATGGCTCAATGGTCACGGGCTTGCCTACAGGCTTTATCGAGTTAGATAAAATGACAACTGGTTTTCACGCTGATGAGCTAATTATTCTTGCAGCTCGGCCGGGTGTTGGTAAAACTGCTTTTGCAATGAATGTGGCCCAATACGTTGGCCTTCATACTGATAAAACGGTTGCCGTCTTTTCACTAGAAATGAGTGGCGAGCAGCTGGTACAGAGAATGCTTGCCTCAGAAGGATTGATTAATTCGCAACACCTGCGGACAGGGCAGCTTGATGAAGAAGAATGGCGCAAGTTAATTGTTGCTTCCGGTTCACTGGCTAACGCCAGCATCTACATTGACGATACACCTGGAATTAAGATGAGTGAAATTAGGGCACAAGCACGCCGCCTTGCCAAAGAAAAAGGAAATCTTGGCTTAATTGTAATTGACTACTTACAGCTAATTGAAGGACCGCGTAGTGAATCGCGTCAACAAGAAGTTTCTGCAATTTCACGTCAATTGAAAAAATTGGCTAAAGAATTGCACGTTCCTGTAATTGCACTATCACAATTATCACGTTCTGTTGAACAGCGTCAGGATAAGAGGCCTGTTTTATCAGATATTCGTGAATCTGGATCTATTGAGCAGGATGCCGATATTGTTTCATTTTTATACCGGGATGATTATTACCGCGAAGAAAATGAGGAAGGCAGCAGTGAAGATCATGAAGAAGTCGGTGCCGAGGATGACAATGGTGAAGTTGAAGTAATCATTGAGAAAAACCGTTCAGGTAGTCGTGGCACGATTAAATTGATGTTCTCTAAGCCCTATAATCGCTTTTCTAACTTGGATTATAGTCATGATCAACCAGGGTAGTATTAGATAATATAAGCCATGAACTATTTATTAATAGTTCATGGCTTTTTGTTAGCAAAAAACAAAGCTTATTGTGTGACTTTAAACAGCGAAGCTTGTACTATGAAGGTGTAAATAGTTAATTAGCAATAATTTTTTGTGAAAGGATCGATAATTATGGCTGACAAAGGTTTAAAAGATAAAGTTGCTGGTAAAGCTAAAGAACTTAAGGGCAAGATGCAACAAGCAGCAGGCGACGTTAAGGATAAGGCACAAGAAGCAACTGATAACGTCAAGGATAAAGTTGATGACGTTAAAGAAAATATGAAAAAATAACTGAATAAAAAAGATGACTGGAAGTTATTCACTTCCAGCCATCTTTTTGCGTTACACATGAAACAATTTGCTAACGCAGTTTCTTTTTTATTTCATCTGGTAGTTCTAAATTAGGCTCATCTGAATCATAAAATTCGTAGAATACAGGTGCTTTACTTGAATCATTACTTTTAGGATAAAGTTCATAATTACTAGTTAAAAGTGGCAGATTAACACTATCTTTAAATGAATTCCAAATATTAGTAAAAATTTGGGTAATTAGTTTACGCTCTTCTGGTTCCAAAGTCATGAAGACGCGGCTAAGACGATAAGTTCCAACCAATTTGTTATTGGTCAATTGGTGTAATTCTTCAATGTCTGAGTTCTCAAATGCTTCAAACAGATCGGAAAAGGTTTCGTTGCGCTTTTCGTCTGGAATTGAATTGTTGAAGTTAATTAAGGCATGGCGGATGACGCGGCTGCTAGCTGTTAAGCCATCAGCGAGAGTAAAACTATCACGGCCGACTGACCAACGCCTTGGATCATGTTGGTTACGCATTGCTGCAGTACTTTTTACAACGAGAGTCCGCTCTGGATGATCGAGCATTGCCCCAAAAATCGATCCTTGGGGGATGTAAGTTTTCATCTTAGGCATTGCACGTACAAAGCCTGGAGTGGTATAAACCTTGCGAAAAAAGCCAGGACCATCAAAGCTAAATGCCGCAATTACATGATCTTGAATTTCTGGAGCAACGGCACTTAATGCATACTGGGCAAAATTGCCTCCCTTTGAGTGCCCAATAAGATAAATTTGTTTATCCGGGAACTTTTCGGCAATTTCTTCAAGATATTTGGCTGCGACTCCTTGGCCATAAATCTCGGATAAGTAGTTCATACGCATATCTTCGTTCCAGCCAATCATTGAACCATCGGTTCCACGAAAGGCAATAGCAACTGAAGCGTCATCAATGAGAAATGTGGCAGCATTAAATTGTAACGGATAAGGTGCTTTTTCTAATCTATCTGTCCAATCCAGAATTTTCATTCCACCAATTCGTGGACTATCAGGCAGGAGAATAATTTCAGCTGCAGTTTCGGAGTGCATCTGATGTTGAAAAGAGGGCAGCGCACGCAGTTTTGTTGCCACATCAGATAATGTATGCCCGACAGCAGAAGCGTCTGCGGGAAGGTAAACTATGGATGCCAGCAGTGCAGCATCGATACTATTAAAGCGGCGTTCTTTATAACTGAGGTCACCACGCCAGCGTAAGTAATCAAGAGATCCAGACATGAAAATACCCCTTTCTAGAACTTGAAATTTGTAATTAAGTATTATTGTAGTTGATTTAGTTTTTTAGTACAAAAAAATAAGCAGCCAGCAAGCGCTACTACTTATTTTTTAAGACATTATTTGCCTAAGCTAGTGTAGCTAATGCGTTTAATGTCAGGATATTTGCGTAATGCCATAATAATGTTATTTTCATCAATATTATTATTGATAATGCCATCAACGAAGAAAATTATTTTTTCGTCGCTAACGTATAAAATTTTAACTGACACATTTTCAACATGATTGGCCGATAACTCTTTTTCGATTGTCTTCAAAATGCCATGTTTGTTGACCGCTTCGATTTGAATGTTGAAGCGAATATGCATGATGATTTTATTAATTATAGTATCATCATGGAAAATCATTTGAACTATGAAGAGAATCGCAGTAGCAATAATGCCCAAAAAGTATAACCCGGAGCCAATTGCCATGCCGATTGCGGCTGTTGCCCAAACACCGGCAGCGGTTGTCAAACCGGAAATCTGACTTTTCTTAACTAAAATAGTTCCTGCACCAATAAATGAAATGCCGGAAACTATTTGTGCAGCTATACGAGAAGCGTCATATTCCATCCCGGAAATTTTCATCAAGTCAGCAAACCCATATTTAGAAAGAATCATAAATAACGCAGAAGAAAAAGCTACTACAATGTGAGTTCTGACCCCTGCACTTTTTCTCTGAATTGCTCGTTCGTAGCCGATTAAAGCACCACATAAGGAAGCTATTACTAGGCGTAATATCCAAGGCAGTTGAGCGCTAATCGGTGATATATCTACCATCATCTCACTCCTTTGAAAAAAACAATAGTTAATATTATACACTTAAAAAGTGTTAAATGAGAGGTGTTTTTTGGTAAAGTATAGAAAATTAAGTTTGAGATATTTATTGAAAAAATATTTACTTTTACTTTTTATGTGCTATAACTATTAGCAACATTTAGTAATACTGAAAGTATAAAGAATTTAATCCTATAGTTGGATTGAGATTGTCAGTTACTAATAATTATAACGGAGAAAATAAGATGATGGAACAACTTACAGGTGTTGTAGGGATCTTGCTTGGGATTTGGGAAATATATGCTGTTTATAAGGCTTTTAAGGACACTAAGCAGCAAGGAAATAAAAATACTTCTACCTTTCTACCATTGGCTCTATGGAGCGGAGTGGTTTTAGCTTTAGCTTTTATAGGGATTGGCATAGCACTAGTCATGAAAATGTATTAAGCGAATCATTGAGTGCCAAACTCATCAATAAGATTAATTAGTGCAGAAGCAACTATTGCAACAAGCGATTTTTGATTTCTGCGCTTTTTTCTTGCCAAAATTTTGCTTGATATCTTACATTCTGTTACTACTGAGCAAGAAGAATGTGGTAAGGTATAGAAAATCGTAAAAAGTACTTGCGCAAACCAAGCTAATATGTTTTAATAAATATCGTTGTCGAGTTGACAATGCTGACTTAGCTCAGTTGGCAGAGCACGTCACTAGTAATGATGAGGTCGGAGGTTCGAATCCTCTAGTCAGCATTTAGAAGAATCATTTAAAGTAATTAACCTTGATTTATCAGCATTTTAAGCAGATAAGTTAAGGTTTTTTTCTATTTAAAGCGTAGATGATGTGCATGTAGCGCAATTAATGCACGTGACTTTGAGAGTGGAATAATGTGAGAGGCATAAATATATAATTTACCCTTCTCTTAATTATTGAAAAAAGCGTGTATGTATTACTCTAACATGAGAGAATAATACCATAATGGTGAAAGCCGTGACTTTTTCATATGATCCTTTGTAGTCAACTTTATATGGGAAGAAAATTTCAAAAAATCAATTTAAAAAGATTTGCAAACTTTCAAGTAATACAATTTCGCAGTTAGTAAATAATAAAAATACTACTGTGGAAACATTAGATAAAATTTGTAATAAATTGTAATATTGAGAATATAGTTATGCATATCGATAATAGTAAGTCTTTATTTTACAGTCCAAAGTATGATATAAAACTGGATTAAATACAATTTCTTTGTTTAGCGGAGCAGGTGGTTTAGATTTAGGATTAAAAAAGGCAGGTTTTAATATTGTATATGCTAACGATAATTATGCACCAGCAGTTGAAAAATATTTAGTTAATATAGAAAATAAAGATATTAGAAAAGTTAATGAAACTGGATTACCAGATGCTGATGTAGTAGGCGTTTTTCCATGTCAACCTTTTTCAACTGCTGATAACAGATAATGATAGAGGAAATTTATATCTGAATGCTATACGATTCATAAAAGCTAAAAGACCTAAAGTTGTCATTATGGAAAACATTAGAGGTCTTTTGTCAATGAAAAATAAAGATGGCTCCAAACTAATAGATACAATAGTTTCTATCTTAGAAAATGTGGAACCAGGATATGAAGTTAAATATAAACTTTTAAAAGCAAGTGACTATGAAGTCCTTGAAAACCGTTTTAGTGTAGTTATTATAGCCTTTAGTAAAGGTTTAAATATAAATAAAAATATTCTAAATCAAGATGAGTGTGAGATTTGTCTCCTCAAAGTCAGAAGCTAGTAGAATATATCCCAGAAGGGGCTAATGTTATCATCCGAAGCTATAAGTTATATCTAAAATGGATAATAAGATTAAGGGGAAGGTCAATTGGAATAAAAGTTTAGTACATATACTTAAAAGAGACGCAACCCCTGTTGTTACAGAGCAATTTAGTTTAAGTACGGATAATAGTATTAATATACTGATTGCTGTTGCATTAAGAAAGATTTCCGTTGATTTTAGATATAGGTCAGAAATTTCAAGTTTATTAGATATATTTGAAGACATAAAAAACAATTGAGAGAAATGGAGCTAACGCATAAAAAAATAGTTTTACTATATCCATCATTTAATACAAAAAAGTCTGAAAGTCTAAATTTGTAATATGTTATATTTAACCCGTCTTCTATATATGCAATTTTTGTCAATATTGCCAATGAAAATGGAGCAACTTTTTTGAAAAGTTTGCATGCTTTTGCAAAAGAAGTTGTTAGTATTTTAGTTGCATGAAAAAAGTCTAATTAGAATTTGTTTTATTATGTAATATTTACTCTAAGATTTAGATAGATTCTATAGAGTTATCTATTATGATTTTTGTTTTCTAAATTTAGGGTTATAGATAGCTTTTAGAAAATCAGAGTTTTCCATTCTGCTGCTAAATAAGTATCAATGTTGATGGTTGTCAGCAAACCAATCATAGCTATTCTTTTTTGAAGATTTTTTGGGTAAGCAAGCTTATTACTAGATATAGAATTTATTAAGGAATAACGGAGCAGTACAGATAGAGTTATAGCTGCTCCATGATTTGTTTTAAAAATTTCTTTTCATACTTAGCATTAGTTTTTTATGAAGTTAATATTGTTCAGGTTTATTATTAATATGCTTTTTTTCAGTACGGATTTTTTATTCTTGAGTTAAATCAAAAAGTAACTTTTTAGCATAAAAATTTCCAGCTGAATCCATATAAATAAGGCAAATGTTATCTTTAGCTTTAGATATATATTCTTTTAATTCGCTATCCAGTTTAAAAAATAATATAGTAGACATTTCAAAAGGTTTAACATTTTCAAATTCAAAAGGAGTATATTCTGGAACATTATTTATATTTTCAACTAGGGGACCATAGTAATAATTTATTTTTGAAATTTCCCAGTGTTGATGATTTGTTTTTTTAATATTTGAGCCAAAGCTCCATCCTATGAATCTCAAGTGTATAGAATTATTTTTGTCATTATTGAACCAAAAGCAAAAAGTGCTGGAATTTATATTTAGAAAGTTTTTAATCACTACTCCGTTATCATCCATAATGGATATTGAACGGTAACTATGAATTAAGTTTTTTAAAAATGTAGGAATCAGAGAACCTATCACGCCAGAACTTATTAGTCCAGAACAAATTACTGAAATATTCTTTATGTTCTTTAAAGATGCAAGATAATAGACCATTAAAATAAAGCCAATAGCCAGTATAATAAAAATCACATGGTAACTATTTTTATTATCACTACCAAAGTCGTCTTCGAAAAAACTTTTATAGTCATAAAATCCATTGGTAATTCTACCAAAAATAAAATTTATTAAAAGCGCTATAATAACTACTAGCAAAGCCAGTGCAATAACATGACTTCTAAAGTATGTATAAGAAATAGATAATAGTATAATATACAAATAAGAACAAAGAAAAATAAAAAAGCAAGCTTTAAAACTGTAGATTTCTATAAACGATAATAAAAATAAGCATATTAGAATAAATAAGGATATAGTGTTTTTAGAAAAGTTGCTAAAAAAAATTAATGTAAAATATCCGTCAAAAAATTCAAGCAACTTACTAAAAACAAAAAAAGCTATTCTCCAAGCGCTAATATCTAATCTATATTTTATTTTTTTGGCATCTATTATCAATGTATTTCTCAATTTAAAACCTCACTTAAGTTGATTATCTATACGATTATATATAGTTAATATGGTGTGCAAAGCTGCTATAATTAATTTATTACGAATAAAGAGTTTAGTGGAAAACAAATATTTATATATTAAAGTATATGAAACCTATAGATGGTCATTCAATATGATTTTCAAATATGAAAAATGGGGGATAAACAAAAATAAAATTTTTTTAGCTAAAATCTGCTATAGCAAGATCTATTGCTTCACTAAACATTGCAATTGCTATAATAATAGTTATTAATAATTTTTAGCTATTAAAAAGGAATAATAAAGATGAATAAAGCAAAAATTTTGGTAACTGGAATTATTCCAGAAGCGGGATTAACAGAATTAAAAGAAAATTTTGAAGTGATTCATGCGCCTGAACATGAGACTAGAAAATGGGTTTTAGAACATTTATCTGAATACGAAGGCTTAATACTCATTGGGATGAAAGGTGACCGAGAGCTAATAGATGCGGGAACTAACCTAAAAATCATTACAGCTAGTGGTGTAGGATATGACCACATTGATATTGATTATGCTAAGCAAAAGGGAATTGTTGTTGCGAATTGCCCTAAGAGCGTTCTGGTTCCTACTGCTGAAATGACGTTTGCCCTATTATTAGCAACTGTAAGGCGATTGCATTTTTATGATAAAAATATTCGTCAAGGAAAATGGGTCAATGTTTCTAAACCAGAAAATATGGGAACAGGACTTCAAGGAAAAACAC
Organism: Lactobacillus sp. M0390; assembly: GCF_016102085.1. NCBI lineage: Bacteria > Bacillati > Bacillota > Bacilli > Lactobacillales > Lactobacillaceae > Lactobacillus > Lactobacillus sp. M0390. The sequence continues at coordinate 502,206 of NZ_JACFPH010000002.1, forward strand.
TTGGCATTTATGGTATGGGGCGAATTGGTTCTGAAGTTGCTAAATATGCTCAGGTATTTGGCATGAAAGTCATTTATCATAACAGACATCAATTAGCGTCTGAGGTTGAAAAAGCGGAGCATGTTAGTTACGTCGACTTTGATACGCTAGTTAAAACATCAGATGTTATTACACTCCATGCGCCAGCTTTACCTTCAACAACTGGCGTCTTTAATTCGAAAGTGTTTAAGCAAATGAAAAAGACTGCTTATATTATTAATGCTGCGCGTGGACAATTAATTAACCAAGATGATTTGATATCAGCGCTAAAAAATGGAGAGATAGCTGGAGCCGGACTAGATGTTTATGAAACTGAACCACAAGTTCCGCAAGCTTTATGTGAATTAGACAACGTGGTTTTAGCTCCTCATGCAGGTACTGGAACTTTAGAGGCTAGAACGGAGACAGCTAAAGAAGCGTCTAGAAACCTTATTTCTTATTTGTGTGACCACAAAGCTTTGAATCAAGTCAATGAATAAACAAGATTATGAAAAACAGCCAAGTTATTACTTGGCTGTTTTTGTCTGTCTATAAAATCATTAACTGAATTTTGGGGTAGCATCTTTATTTAATTTCTTCAATAACCAGACCACTCCGGAAATTAAAAATTAATTCAATAAGTAAAAATACTAAAAAGATAATAGCTGCTGAAGCATTTTGTGAAAAAGGTACATAGCTTTTAATCATAGGTGGAATTAATAATAAAGCAGCAATCATGAAAGCTATTAAGAGTGCGGACTTTGGGTTCGGAATAACTTTATAATGAGCGTCAGTATTATTAATAATCATTTTTGCTGAGCGATTTAGTCCGTCTTGAGCCAGTTGTAGCGTGTCCCCTTTTTTTAAATTTAATTTTAAAGCATAGCCAGCTGCAATACTTCCTACTTTTAAACCATTAACTATTACAGTTGTAGGCTTGCCCATTGAAATATTACTTTTTGATCGTTGAACTGTAATCATACCGTTACACTTTCTTTAATAATAGATATTTAAGATTAGCTTATTAATAAAGCAATTCAATGTCAATCTTGTTTAGTAAAAAAAAATATGTTTACAAAACAAAATATATAAACTATAATTTTGTTGTAAATTAATGTAAGCGTTAACAAAAAGGGGTGAAAAATCGTGCAATTGGTTAATGTGAGAGTTGATAGCCGTTTGATTCATGGTCAGGTGGCTCGTGTATGGACTGGGCAATTAGGTGCAGAGCGCTTAATGGTCGTTGGCGACAAAGTATCTAAAGATGACTTGGAAAAAACAGCTTTAAAATTAGCTCGTCCCACTCAAGCAGCTTTAAGTATTTTGCCACCAGATCGTGCAAGTAACA
>NZ_JACFPH010000016.1:0-2271 GCF_016102085.1 Lactobacillus sp. M0390
CTAAGGCAGGACAGATGATTAGGGTGAAGTCGTAACAAGGTAGCCGTAGGAGAACCTGCGGCTGGATCACCTCCTTTCTAAGGAAAGAGCAAGCCGAGACGGAGAGCAGGAATGCTAAGAGAAGTCAGGCAAGCGCACGGAAGCACATGAGTAGGGAAGACATTGTTTAGTTTTGAGGGCAGTACCTCAAACGAGTTAGTACATTGAAAACTGAATATAATCCAAGAAAAAACCGAGAAACAATCAAAAGAGAAGAGATTGCCAAAGAGCGACCGAGAGAGTATCTTGAGTAAGGTCAAGTAAAGAAGGGCGCACGGTGAATGCCTAGGCACAATGAGGCGAAGAAGGACGTGACGAACCACGAAAGGCTTCGGGGAGCGGTAAGTACGCAGCGATCCGGAGACATCCGAATGGGGGAACCCAATGCATGCAGATGCATTACCAGGCGGTGAACAAATAGCCGTCTGGGGCAAGACGCAGTGAACTGAAACATCTAAGTAGCTGCAGGAAGAGAAAGAAAAATCGATTTCCTTAGTAGCGGCGAGCGAAGAGGAAAGAGCCCAAACCAGATGATTTATCATTTGGGGTTGTAGGACTGCAATAAGGCAGCGCAAAGGATAGCAGAATTATCTGGGAAGGTAAGCCAGAGAGGGTGAGAGCCCCGTAAGCGAAATCCGGAGCGCGCCGAGCAGGATCCTGAGTAGGTCGGGACACGAGGAATCCCGATTGAAGCAGCGAGGACCATCTCGCAAGGCTAAATACTACATTGTGACCGATAGTGAACCAGTACCGTGAGGGAAAGGTGAAAAGAACCCCGGGAGGGGAGTGAAAGAGAACCTGAAACCGTGTGCCTACAAATAGTCAAAGCCCATTAAAGGGTAATGGCGTGCCTTTTGTAGAATGAACCGGCGAGTTACGTTAGCTAGCGAGGTTAAGTCAGAAAAGACGGAGCCGGAGCGAAAGCGAGTCTGAAGAGGGCGGAGCAGTTAGCTGATGTAGACCCGAAACCAAGTGACCTACCCATGACCAGGTTGAAGGTGCGGTAAAGCGCACTGGAGGACCGAACCCACGTAAGTTAAAAATTGCGGGGATGAGTTGTGGGTAGCGGTGAAATTCCAAACGAACTTGGAGATAGCTGGTTCTCTCCGAAATAGCTTTAGGGCTAGCCTGGTGCCAGGACGATCATGGAGGTAGAGCACTGTTTGGACGAAGGGCCCGTCAGGGGTTACTGAATTCAGATAAACTGCGAATTCCAGAGATCGGGGCACTGGAGTCAGACTGCGAGTGATAAGATCCGTAGTCGAAAGGGAAACAGCCCAGATCACCAGTTAAGGTCCCCAAATCTATGCTAAGTGGAAAAGGATGTGGAGTTGCGTAGACAACTAGGATGTTGGCTCAGAAGCAGCCATCATTAAAAGAGTGCGTAATAGCTCACTAGTCGAGTGACGCTGCGCCGAAAATTTACCGGGGCTAAGCATAGTACCGAAACTGTGGATGTGCAGTAATGCACGTGGTAGGAGAGCGTTCTAAATGCGGCGAAGCTTAACTGAGAAGATAAGTGGAGCGTTTAGAAGTGAGAATGCCGGTATGAGTAGCGCAAGACAGGTGAGAATCCTGTCCGCCGAAAGACTAAGGTTTCCTGGGGCAGGCTCGTCCGCCCAGGGTAAGTCGGGACCTAAGGCAAGGCCGAAAGGCGTAGTCGATGGACAACAGGTAGAAATTCCTGTACTGCGCAGCTTCGTTAACAGCGAAGGAGGGACGCAGGAGGCAAAGAACGCATGGCGCTGGAAGCCATGTTCAAGCGTTAAGTGTAGTAATGAGTCAAATGCTTGTTACTGTTAAGCACAAGGCGTGATGAGGAGCGAAATCAAAGTAGCGAAGGTTCAAGCGTCACACTGCCAAGAAAAGCTTCTAGCGAGAAGCTGCGTACCCGTACCGCAAACCGACACAGGTAGTCGAGTGGAGAACACTCAGGTGAGCGAGAGAACTCTCGTTAAGGAACTCGGCAAAATCGCCCCGTAACTTCGGGAGAAGGGGTGCTGGTGCAAAAGCCAGCCGCAGTGAATAGGCCCAAACAACTGTTTATCAAAAACACAGGTCTCTGCCAAGTCGTAAGACGACGTATAGGGGCTGACACCTGCCCGGTGCTGGAAGGTTAAGGAGAGCTGTTAGCGCAAGCGAAGCAGCGAACTGAAGCCCCAGTAAACGGCGGCCGTAACTATAACGGTCCTAAGGTAGCGAAATTCCTTGTCGGGTAAGTTCCGACCTGCA
>NZ_JACFPH010000017.1:0-1953 GCF_016102085.1 Lactobacillus sp. M0390
CAGCTAATTGTGCAAGCGTTGCAACATCAACAGAGCTTGACTTGTCTGGATTAGTTACTTGGGTTGGCACAGGAACATTTACAGAGGTTTCAGTCTTACCACTTGCTTGACCTAGAAGATCATTAAAAGCGGGACGCCCTTCATCTTTATCGCCAGCAACAGATGCTTCATTTGTGTTAGCAGCAGGAGCGTCATCTCTTGTTGCAATTGAATCAAATTTAGCTGGCTCAGTTGCTGCCATAGTTGCCTGTGAAGAAGCAACTAATGTCTCATTTTCTTCAGTACCGCTATTCTTAACAGCTGTCGCAGTTTCAGCTTCAGTTTTCTTTTCAAGCGCTGCCGGTGCTTTAAAGAAAGAGCTAAGACCACTATAAGTTGAAACCTTGAGTTTTTCAGTAGCAGGAGTTGTTGCCCTGTCTACAGTTGGTCTTTTCTTAGTAACTGACTTTGTTGTTTTTTTCTTACCAGCTAGACTAATTGGCTTAACATTGCCAGCTTGGTAACTATTCTTAATATTGGAAACAGCATTATCAAGCGCTGACTTAATACTTACTAAATCAGTTGCATCATTAACTTTTGTTTTTGCGTCATTAACTAGACTGTCAACAATCGCAATTTGAGCAGCTTGACTACCAGCTGATAAATTCACGTCACCATTAATCTTGTCTTTAACACTATTAGCTTCATTACTTAATGTAGTAATAGCATTCTGCTTTGCAAGAGTGATTGACTGCTCGTCAGCTTCCTTTTGTGCACCTTCATCTCCAGCACTTGAATTGTCCTTATCACCAATTTCAGAAGCTTTTACCGGTGTAGTAGAAATGCTGTTAACAAACACTCCTCCTAGCATAAAGGTCAAAAGGGAATAGCTAACTAGCCAGCCCTTCTTACCCTTGTGCATTCTATAATTGGTATTCTTAACTTCTTCAGTCGGATTGGATTTATTAATACTCTTCATTGAATCCCTCTCTAACAATTACTTTAACTTTATATATATAAGTTAAATCGTAACATTTTAACTAATAAATATAAAGGTGTTTTTGTATTATTTTTATATGCAATTACACATTTAAAAATAACAGACTTTATTAATTCCCCATTAATTATAAAATAACTCTATAAGAGATAACTAAAAGTAATATTCGCTATAAATACCAAAGTATTACTCTCCTGAACCAGCGTGGCAATCAAGACTAAACTTTTCGTAAAAATATTACAGCAACTACTGAACATCATTTAAAATAATACTCAATGCCGATCATTACTTTATTTATTTATTACAGATATATATAAATAAATATCAAATGATAACAGAATTATTATTTTTTAAATCTAATGCACTATCTTAATTTTCAATATTACTACCACTTTATGATTGATAGACTATAAATGATAGGTCTTGGTTAATACAAAACAAAGAATAACAAAATCAACGCAAAAAAAGAAACACCTATCATTAATTAGATAGGTGCTTCTTTACTTTGTCTGTCTAGCTATTATCTTTTAAATAACTAGTTTTTTACTCAAATGCAGTTTGCTTTACAAATTGCTTGTTTCCAATTGAGTAATATGTCTTACCCTTAATAACTACAACGTCTCCGTAAGTCTGAACTGTTTCACCTGCATTCATCGCAGTCTTTCCAATTCTATTACCGTATTGGCTGTAAACATATGCCTTAGCTGTTAGTGTACGAGCTGTCCCCGTTACGTTATCACTGTCAACATATTCGTCCTTACCAATCTGGATAAACTGACGACCATTAATTGTCTTAGTTTCACCAGTTGTAATTTCAGAATCTGCCTTCAAGACTATGTTGTTAACCTGTTGACCTTCACTGTTATATACATAGGCATCATGACCTAATACTGCATTTGCAGTTACTCCGTCTGCAGGCACATTATTTGCTTCTAGTGTTACGGCACCAAAGTTCGCTGCCTTCACATAGCGGTTGT
>NZ_JACFPH010000018.1:0-758 GCF_016102085.1 Lactobacillus sp. M0390
GGTTCGAATGGCTCAGGATCAAACGGTTCAGATGCAAATAGTTCCGACTCCAATGGCTCAGGATCAAACGGTTCAGGTTCAAACGGTTCAGATGCAAATAGTTCCGACTCTAATGGCTCAAACAATAGCGGTTCTGGTAACAACAGTTCTAGTTCAAATGGAACTGGTACTGGAAACGGTGGCTCTAGCAACACTGGTTCCGGCTCGAACAATACAGGAAACACTTCAAATGGTTCAGGCTCAAACGGCTCGGGCTCAAATGGTTCAAGTAGTAATGGCTCAGGATCAAACGGTTCAGACACAGCTTCAGGTACAGCTGCAGAAACTGCAGGAGTAGACACAACTAAGGCTGCTGACAGAAAGCTGACTCACAATGCCTACTTCTACAACAAGGATGGTAAACGTGCTAACTTGTTAGTAGCTAAGAAGGGTTCAACCATAACAACATACGGCACACAAACAATTGGTAATCGTGAATTTTACGAAACTAAGAATGGTTTGTTTGTTGCAGTGAACAACTTCAGAGCGCAAAAGCGGACTTTGAAGAAGAACGCATTTGTATACAAGAAGGATGGCACACGTGTTGGTGGTAAAGTACTTAAGAAGAACAGTAAAGTAGCTACATACGGTGATCCAATAGTAATTCGTGGCAAGTCATACTTCATTATTGACAACAACCGCTATGTGAAGGCAGCGAACTTTGGTGCCGTAACACTAGAAGCAAATAATGTGCCTGCAGACGGAGTAACTGCAAATGC
>NZ_JACFPH010000019.1:0-674 GCF_016102085.1 Lactobacillus sp. M0390
TTTGACCTTGGACTCTTGCCACTTCAGCATCAATGTCGCGCTTAGCAGTAGCTTTTGCATTATCAAGATTTCCTGGCTGATATGCTGCTGCTATTGCTGCTTTACCATCTTCAAGGGCCTTGTCCACTTCTTCAAAACTGGTAGCACTATCGATGTCGTTCTTAGCTGCCGTTCCTGCTGCTACTGCTGCTGCAGTTTGGGTAGCCTTGGAACCTGAATCTAAGTCACTATCGCTTGAAATCAAGTTCTTGCAATCAGTTACTGCAGTATCAATTGCGTCTTTAGCGGTCTGCTTTGCATCATCCACTGTACCATCAACATATGCATTTTCAACATCAGTTTTACCAGCTGCTAAAGCTTGAGCTACTTCATCACCAGTTGTTGCGGCAGTGATCTTGCTCTTAGCTGCTGCACCTCTGCTTTCAGCGTCTGCTATTTGCGCTGCTTTCTTGGCAGCTGGTAGATGCTTATCTGCATTTATCTTAGCTTTTGTAGCTGCTACTGCATCATCAATCTGGCCATTAGCTTTCAGCTTGGCATCAGAAATATTACCTGATACATATGCATTTTCAACATCTTTTTTACCAGCTGCTAAAGCTTGGGCTACTTCCTCACCAGTTGTTGCGGCAGTAATCTTGTCCTTAGCAGCAGCACCTGCTGCTTCAGCGTTTGCT
>NZ_JACFPH010000020.1:0-666 GCF_016102085.1 Lactobacillus sp. M0390
ATGGTTCAGAATCAAACGGTTCAGGCTCAAATGGCTCAGAATCAAACGGTTCTGACTCAAATGGCTCAGGATCTAACGGCTCAGAATCAAACGGTTCTGAATCAAATGGCTCAGGATCAAATGGCTCAGAATCAAACGGTTCTGACTCAAATGGCTCAGGATCTAACGGCTCAGAATCAAACGGTTCAGACTCAAATGGTTCAGAATCAAACGGCTCAGGCTCAAACGGCTCAGAATCAAACGGTTCAGAATCAAATGGCTCAGAATCAAACGGTTCAGACTCAAATGGCTCAGGCTCAAACGGTTCTGACTCAAATGGCTCAGACTCAAATGGTTCAGAATCAAACGGTTCAGGCTCAAATGGCTCAGAATCAAATGGTTCTGACTCCAACGGTTCAGGCTCAAACGGCTCAGGATCTAACGGCTCAGACTCAAATGGTTCAGAATCAAACGGTTCAGGCTCAAATGGCTCAGAATCAAACGGATCTGACTCAAATGGCTCAGGATCTAACGGTTCAGAATCAAACGGCTCAGATTCAAATGGCTCTGACTCAAATGGTTCAGAATCAAACGGCTCAGAATCAAATGGTTCAGAATCAAACGGTTCAGGCTCAAATGGCTCAGAATCAAACGGTTCTGACTCAAATGGCTCAGGATCTAACGGCT
>NZ_JACFPH010000021.1:0-607 GCF_016102085.1 Lactobacillus sp. M0390
GGTAGAGCAAAGGATTGAAGCTCCTTGTGTCGGCGGTTCGATTCCGTCCCGCGCCATCAGCCTGGAGGAGTAGCGAAGTGGCTAAACGCGGCGGTCTGTAAAACCGCTCTCTCTGAGTTCGGCGGTTCGAATCCACCCTCCTCCATAATAGGGATATCGTATAAAGGTAGTACATCGGTCTCCAAAACCGCTAGTGTGGGTTCAATTCCTACTATCCCTGTTAAAACTTCATGGCGGAATTGGTGAAGGGGTTAACACACCGGTTTGTGGATCCGGCATACATGGGTTCGAATCCCATATTCCGCCCTAGCATTGGGATATAGCCAAGCGGTAAGGCACTAGACTTTGACTCTATTATGCGCTGGTTCGAATCCAGCTATCCCAATCTATTATGAGAATATTCAATGGCGGTGTAGCCAAGTGGTAAGGCAGAGGTCTGCAAAACCTTAATCGTCGGTTCAAATCCGATCCCCGCCTTTAAAGGTTCAGTCCATTGAACTATTATTTTTTGTTTTACTATGGCGGTGTGGCGGAATTGGCAGACGCGCCAGACTCAAAATCTGGTGTCCGTTTAGGACGTATCGGTTCGACCCCGATCACCGCTATT
>NZ_JACFPH010000022.1:0-547 GCF_016102085.1 Lactobacillus sp. M0390
CGATTTCACCTTGGACTTTCGCTACTTCGGCATCAATAGCGTCTTTAGCATCCTTCTTTTGTGCGTCTAGACTAGCAGAAACATGGGTATCATCTACTGCTTTTATGCCCTTGCCTAATGCATCCTTTACTCCTTGAGCATCAGTTGCATCATCAATGTTAGTCTTAGCTACTGCTCCAGCATCTGCTGCATCCTGTTTTTGTTTGGACTTGGTTGCAGCATCTAAGGTCTTATCAGCATCGATTTCACCTTGGATCTTCGCTACTTCAGCATCAATAGCGTCTTTAGCATCTTGCTTTTGGGTATCTAATAATGCACCAGTAACGTGAGTATCATCTACTGCTTTTATCCCCTTGCCTAATGCATCCTTTACTCCTTGTGCATCAGCTGCATTATCAATGTTGGTCTTAGCTGCTGCTCCGGCATTAGCTGCATCCTGCTTTTGTTTAGCCTTGGTTGCATCATCTAAGGTCTTATCAGCATCGATTTCACCTTGGACTTTCGCTACTTCGGCATCAATAGCGTCTTTAGCATCCTTCTTTTGTGC
>NZ_JACFPH010000023.1:0-495 GCF_016102085.1 Lactobacillus sp. M0390
CCATCAGACTTGCGTCCATTGTGGAAGATTCCCTACTGCTGCCTCCCGTAGGAGTTTGGGCCGTGTCTCAGTCCCAATGTGGCCGGTCAGTCTCTCAACTCGGCTATGCATCATCGCCTTGGTAGGCCGTTACCTTGCCAACTAGCTAATGCACCGCGGGCCCATCCTGTAGTGACAGCTTTAAAGCCGCCTTTCCCAGCTTGAGCATGCGCTCTTGCTGCTTATTTGGTATTAGCACCTGTTTCCAAGTGGTATCCCAAGCTATAGGGCAGGTTGCCCACGTGTTACTCACCCATCCGCCGCTCGCGCTCTTGACTTCCTACCGAAGTATTCCGTTAAGATTGCTCGCTCGACTTGCATGTATTAGGCACGCCGCCAGCGTTCGTCCTGAGCCAGGATCAAACTCTCATTTTTTAATGTTTGTTTGAATGTTTGCTCATTCGTTCCAAGATTTGCATCTCGGATTTATTTGCTTGCGAAATTGACTTCGCTCTT
>NZ_JACFPH010000024.1:0-481 GCF_016102085.1 Lactobacillus sp. M0390
GATGACTTGGAAAAAACAGCTTTAAAATTAGCTCGTCCCACTCAAGCAGCTTTAAGTATTTTGCCACCAGATCGTGCAAGTAACAATATTGTTCAAGGACGCTATGCGGACCAAAAAATATTTATTATTACTCGTGAACCAGAGGCTCTGGTTGAAATGGTCGAAGCAGGAGTACCGATTAAAGAAGTTAATGTTGGTAATTTGCCAAGTGGTGAGGGCAGACTGCAACTATTCAAGAGTGTGGGAGTTAATGACGAAGAAATAAAGGCTTTTAAGGAACTTGATGCTCGGGGAGTAAAGCTTTATCACCAGATGGTACCGAACGACCCTAGAGAAGACTTTATGTCTGAATTAAATAAACGGATGGAGAAATAATAATGAATTCATTGAGTGTAGTTCAAATAATTTTGCTGTCTTTGTTTGCTTTCTTCCAAATCAATGAAATTATCACAGTTGGTATTGGTTTTGGTAACCCAGTTAA
>NZ_JACFPH010000025.1:0-402 GCF_016102085.1 Lactobacillus sp. M0390
ACCCAACTAAGGCGCGAGCTTAAAGTTAGCGTAACTTTTATTCTTGATGCCATTAATGCCAATCCCAATCTGCCCCATCTATCCCTCAGTAATTACTACTACACTTTAAAGAAGAAGGACAAAGAGCGGGACAATCGAGAAATAATGGCTGAAATCAAAGCTGTTTATGAAGAACACAAGCACCGCTATGGCTATCGCCGCATTACTGCAGAACTTAGGCGTCGCGGTTTACTAGTCAATCATAAAAAAGTGCAGCGCTTAATGAACAAGCTGAAATTGTTTGGCATAGTCAGTAAACGCTGGCACAAATACAGCAGCTATCGCGGCACTCAGGGTCCGATTAAGCCTGACTTGATTAAACGCAGCTTCAGTGCGGTTTATCCCAATCACAAATGGTATTCA
>NZ_JACFPH010000026.1:0-402 GCF_016102085.1 Lactobacillus sp. M0390
CAGGAATGCTAAGAGAAGTCAGGCAAGCGCACGGAAGCACATGAGTAGGGAAGACATTGTTTAGTTTTGAGGGCAGTACCTCAAAGAGAAAGAGCAGATACGCTGGATACGGGCCTATAGCTCAGCTGGTTAGAGCGCACGCCTGATAAGCGTGAGGTCGATGGTTCAAGTCCATTTAGGCCCATAGGCAAGTAAAAGAGAAAGCGCATCTGAAAAGACCATGGGGGCTTAGCTCAGTTGGGAGAGCACCTGCTTTGCAAGCAGGAGGTCATCGGTTCGAACCCGTTAGCCTCCATTGGATCTGAGAAAGATCCAATGAGTTAGTACATTGAAAACTGAATATAATCCAAGAAAAAACCGAGAAACAATCAAAAGAGAAGAGATTGCCAAAGAGCGACCGAG
>NZ_JACFPH010000027.1:0-276 GCF_016102085.1 Lactobacillus sp. M0390
GAGGACGACCGCCCCATGACCAAAAGAGAGCAGCTGATCAAAAAGGAAAATCATCAGCTCAAGCAAGAAAACGAACGCTTACGCCAGCAGAACTTGAAGCTAAAAATCGAGAACGAATTCGTAAAAAAATTGAGCGTCTTAGTCGACCAGCGGACCAAGAACCGCAAGCCGCGGAAATAGCCCAGGCAGTTACCCAACTAAGGCGCGAGCTTAAAGTTAGCGTAACTTTTATTCTTGATGCCATTAATGCCAATCCCAATCTGCCCCATCTATCCC
>NZ_JACFPH010000028.1:0-246 GCF_016102085.1 Lactobacillus sp. M0390
CGAACTCTCTCGGTCGCTCTTGCAATCTGTTCTCTTTGATTGTTTCTCGGTTTTTCTTGGATTATATTCAGTTTTCAATGTACTAACTCTTTTGAGGTACTACCCTCAAAACTAAACAATGTCCTCGCTACTCATGTGCTTCCTGCTTTACAAGACTTCTGCTAGTATCTCTACTCTCCGTCTTGCTTGCTTCCTTAGAAAGGAGGTGATCCAGCCGCAGGTTCTCCTACGGCTACCTTGTTACGA
>NZ_JACFPH010000003.1:0-217212 GCF_016102085.1 Lactobacillus sp. M0390
CCATCAGACTTGCGTCCATTGTGGAAGATTCCCTACTGCTGCCTCCCGTAGGAGTTTGGGCCGTGTCTCAGTCCCAATGTGGCCGATCAGTCTCTCAACTCGGCTATGCATCATTGCCTTGGTAAGCCGTTACCTTACCAACTAGCTAATGCACCGCGGGCCCATCCTTTAGTGACAGCTCGAAAGCCGCCTTTCATAGCTTGAGCATGCGCTCTTACTTCTTATTTGGTATTAGCACCTGTTTCCAAGTGGTATCCCAAGCTAAAGGGCAGGTTGCCCACGTGTTACTCACCCATCCGCCGCTCGCGCTATTAAATTCCTACCGAAGTATTCCTTTAACTTTGCTCGCTCGACTTGCATGTATTAGGCACGCCGCCAGCGTTCGTCCTGAGCCAGGATCAAACTCTCATTTTTAAATGTTTGTTTGAATGTTTGCTCATTCGTTCCAAGATTTGCATCTCGGATTTATTTGCTTGCGAAATTGACTTCGCTCTTTTGTTTTGGGTTCTTTAAACCCGCACATTTTTGCGAAAACATTGTTCAGTTTTCAAGGTACTACCTGCCGCTTATTGCAGCGCCTTAGATATTTAATCAGATCTTGTTCTCTTTGTCAAGAACTTTTTTCTGACCGCTATCTTCGACTTGCCTTAGCAGCGTGTGTTATCTTACTAAACCTGCTAACTTTTGTCAACTGGTTTTGCTCGATTTTTTCTTTGTCCGACAGTGCTTTTGAGCACTTCGTCAAGAACAAATAATACTTTACTCCAATTGGTAGAACTCGTCAAATAATTTTTTATGTTCGGTATTCGAGGAGTACTAAATCAAAATTAGTTTAAGCTAATTACTAATATCATCATTATCTCTAATTATAATATTTACTTTAAAATAAAATATTCGTAATTTGTTCATTTTTGGGTTGGATTTTGTAATTTTATGGCAAAAAAATTTCAATAAAAAAAGGTCGAAATCGACCTTTTAAGTTATTTAGATTAAGCTTTCTTCCTTAGTAATCTTTGTTTTACCATTCATATAAGGAACTAAAGCTTCAGGAACTGTTACTGTTCCGTCTTCATTTTGATAGTTTTCTAGAATTGCTGCAACTGTTCTACCTACTGCTAGTCCTGAACCGTTTAATGTGTGAGCTAAGTGCAATTTACCATCTTCATCGCGATAACGAATTTGGGCACGACGTGCTTGGAAGTCAGTACAGTTTGAACAACTGGAGATTTCACGGTACTTATCTTGAGCTGGCATCCATACTTCTAGATCATAAGTTTTTGCACTAGTAAAACTTGCATCCCCTGTTGACAATGCAACGACATGGTATGGCAAGTTCAGTTTTTGTAATAAGTGTTCAGCATTCTTGGTTAATTTATCAAGTTCATTCCATGATTCTTCAGGCTTACAGATTTTAACCATTTCAACCTTTCTGAATTCATGCATTCTGATTAATCCACGAGTATCACGACCAGCTGAACCTGCTTCACTTCTAAATGCTGGTGAAAGTGCAGTTACATTAATTGGTAACCGATCTTCATGAATAATTTCATCACGGAAGTAGTTAACTAATGGAACTTCTGCAGTTGGAATTAAAGTTAAATCAAGTGGCTTGTCAGGATCATCATTATCTACAATTGTGTAAACATCTTCACGAAATTTAGGGAATTGGCCCGTACCTTGCATTGATTCATCATTAACTAAGTAAGGTGGAATTACTTCTGTATATCCTTCTTTAGTATTTTCATCTAAGAAAAAGTTAAATACAGCACGTTCAAGTAATGCACCGGCACCTTTATAGTAAACAAAACGTGCACCAGAAACTTTTGCACCACGATCCCAGTCTAAAATGTCTAAATCAGTTCCTAATTCCCAATGTGCTTTTGGTTTAAAAGATAATTTAGTAGGTTCATGCCACTTACGTACTTCTTCATTGAAACTTTCATCAGGGCCAATTGGGTCTGAATCATCTGGGAAGTTAGGCAATCTTAACAAAATATAATTTTGCTTTTCGGTTAAGTCAGCAACTTTTTCATCAAGTTCTTTAATTTCTTGACCAACTTCACGCATTTTTTCAATCGCAGGAGTTGCATCTTCCTTGTTTCTCTTCTTTTCAGCAATTTCCTTTGAAACTTTGTTACGCTCTGCCTTTAATTGTTCACTACGGTTCAAGCCCTCACGACGATCAGCATCAATTTTTACCAATTCATCGAGTTCTTCAGGCTTAATGCCACGTCTACTAAGTTTGTCCTTAGCCCAATCAAGATTCTCGCGAATCACTTTAATATCTAACATAGTTTACCTCCACAAAAAAAGCCAATTCATCCCTCAAATTGGGACGAATTGGCTCTACATGGCTTCGCGGTACCACCCAGTTTCAACCACGAATTTCGCAGTTGCACTTCATTAAGTTGGCGATAACGGTGCCGCAATGCCGTGTAACTATTAATTACCCACATTAATGGAATCTGGAAACGACTTCTATTCGCTTACACCAAAATGCGAACTCTCTGAATCAGTCTTAGGACTCCGTGTTTTGAAATTATTTTAAGTCATTCCTACCCGTTTGGCAAATACTATTTTAAATTATATGAACATTTATATTTTAACCAAAATAAAACCAATATACTTATTGCGGCATCAAGTTAATTCTTACCTGCAAAAAAAGAAATCCAAGCATTACTTGGGTTTCCTTTTATTTAACATTATTTACTACAAAAGCATTTGGGTTATTTCTAAAACGAGCGGGACAACAATCACAAACAATACAGTCGAAGTAGTTACAACATTAGTTGCATATTGTACATCCCCATGCGATTCACCTACAAGAATCGGTAAAACTGCTAAAGCAGGTGTCGCGGACTGTACTATCAATGTTTGTTTTGCTAGCCTCGTTAGTGCTGGTCCCCAGCTTCCACCAACAACAATTAAGGTAATCATCAATGCTGGAACTAATACAAATCTACCAAGTAAAGCCCAAATTGTATCACGGTCGAGGTGAATAGACTTTAAACCAGCATCAGCCAAAATAATACCAATATAAATTAACGACATTGGTGTTACAATTCCACCAACCATGCCTAAAACAGCAGTAATCCAACTTGGGATTGGTACTTCAACTAGCAAGCAGAGCAAAGCAATTAAGAAACCTACTAGTGGTGCTGGTAGTAATTTCTTCCAGTTAAATTTTTGCTGTTTCTGTTTTTGTACAGTTGGATCATCACTAGAAATAAAGAAGACACCGATTGCCCAAGTTGAAACTGTATTTAATACGTAGTAAATCAAAAAATACGGCATACTTTTTTGACCAAACAGCGCAATATTTAATGGTAATCCAATAAAAATCGTATTGGCATTAGTAATCGCATTAATAAATGTCCCTCGCCTACCTTTACGGATTCGTAAAACTTTGCATAGTAACCAAGCAAAGAAATAGCTTAAGGCAAAACAGATGATTGCATAGATCAGGCCACCAGTTAGGCCAAATAATTTTTCCCTCGTTAGATACTTTAAAACCGAAACAAAAATTGAAGCAGGTAAAGCAATATTCATAATCAAATACGAAATGTTACTTTTAAATTGATCACCAAGCTTTCCACTACTACGCAACCAATACCCTAATGCAATCACTAACAAAAGTTCGACAACACTAGTCAAAGATGTAAGAAAGGCTTGCATTTATTCTCACTTCCAATCATCTGAATAAACTGGAGACCAGCGCAAAGCTTGCACTGCTTCTTCACCATCTTGATAATCGTTTTGATTAAGGTGGTCTTTAATTGCTTGGTTAGCTACAGCTTTTGCCACAGTTTGTGAAAAGACGTTTAATTTTTCAACCGGTGGTAAAACTGCGGCTCCCGGCTTACTTGAATCAACAATTCCACCTAGAGAATGGGCAGCAACACTAATCATCTCATCACTCAAAATCTTAGCATTGACTGCTAATGCTCCTAGGCCAAGTCCAGGATATACTAATGCATTATTAGCCTGACCAATTTCATATTTTGTTCCTTGATATTCAACTGGATCAGCTGGGATACCGGTTGCCACCAATGCCTTTCCTTTCGTCCATTGAATCAAGTCCTGGGCTTTTGCTTCAGCTAACTGTGTCGGATTAGACAGTGGAAAAATAATTGGTCGCTCAGTATGAGCTGCCATTTCTGTCACAATTTCTTGCGTAAAAGCACCAGATCTAGTCGAAGTTCCGACTAAAATGTCTGGATGTACTGCTTGCACAACACTCTTTAAATCTGTTAGTTGCTCCGGATGGGCAAACTCAGTCTTTTTTCTAACAAAAGGCTTCTGGGCAGGAGTTAAATCAGGGGTATCCTCAAATAGCAGTCCCTGTTTATCAACTAGGTAAAAATGTTTGCGTGCTTCATCTGGTTTCATCCCCATTTGCAACATTTCGGCATATACTTGTTCAACAATCCCGGTTCCAGCAGTTCCAGCACCAAAGCAAACATATTTTTGTTCGGTTAGCTTTTGGCCACTGATTTTTAACGCGCCTAAAATTCCCGCTAAAACAATTACACCAGTTCCTTGAATATCATCGTTAAAAGTTAGGATTTGTCCGCGATAGTGTTTCAACAAATTGTCAGCATTGTCACGACCAAAATCTTCAAAGTGGAGGTATAGCCCAGGAAAAAGCTTTTCAACCGCCTGAACAAAACGATCAACAAATTGATAATATGGCTCGCCATTTATACGCCGATGATGATTACCCAAATAAAGCGAATCACTCAGCAGCTTCTCATTGTTTGTTCCAACATCAAGTACTACTGGTAAAACACATGCTGGATCGACACCTGCCGCAGCAGTATAAACCATCAACTTACCAACAGAAATGTCGACACCTTGTGTGCCCCAATCACCTATTCCAAGAATTTCTTCACCATCGGTTACTACGATTAGTTTGATGTCTCGACCGTCAGCCGCATTTTTCAGGCTAGCCTCAATTTGATCAGGCTCATCAATAGAAAGAAAAGCGGCATTCTGTGGATTAACAAACAAATGACTGTAATTTTCAATTGATTCCGCAATTGTCGGATCATAAACAATGGGCATAAACTCAGTTACGTGTTCACTAAAGATCTTAAAAAACAAAACACGATTTGTATTAAAAACAGTCATGAGAAAAATGCGCTTTTCCAAATTAGTCTTTTTCTCTTGGTATTGCAGATAAACTTCACGCGCTTGTTCCTCAAGCGTTTGCTGTTTTGGCGGCAGCATTCCTTCTAAATGATATTGCTCACGCTGCTCTTTTGTATAAGCAGTGCCACGATTCAAAAACGGATCATTTAATCTTGTTTGACCTATCTTATCCATTTTGGACACTCTCCCATCTGTGTAATAATATATTCATTTATTAACACTTTCAGGGTATTCCCTTTATGTAGCAAGTTCAAATAATTAGCTTACTTAAGGTAATTAGCACTTTTTACAGACTCAATTTAATGCTTTTAGTTAGCGTAACTATTTTTAGCAAAAAAGTCTGGGAAACTGTATTTCCCAGACTCAAGTTTAATGATCTTTCAGCCATTGTGCTTTTTTCAGCACGTAATATTTTTCTTCGTATTTGAACAGCTTACTAATCTGACTTAGGTCAACCGCATAAGCATAGTCAAAACCTAGCGTCTTGAGCAATTTTTGTGAACGCAGGTTCTGCTTAAAAGTGCCGGCCCAGATTTCTCTTTGTTGCAACTTTTTAAATGCAAAATCAAATAGTAAGGTTAACGCCTCTGTCATATAACCATGGCCTTCAAACGCACGATCAAGTAGAAAGCCAACTTCCTTGGTATCTAGCAGTTCTTTTTCGCTCGTTCCTCGTTCATATAGTTCGACCAAGCCGATTACTTCTTCTGTTTGCATTAGACAAACCGCATAACTATACTTGCGTGCAGCGTATTGACCAGCGGCAACTTCTGCTTGGGCAAAATTGTCATAGTGCTGAAAAGCGGCTAGCTGCTTATAATAATCGTCCTGACCCCATTTTAACAATACTTCTGCATCAGTATTTTGAAAGGGTCTCAAAAACACCCGACTACTCATTACTTACCAACAATCTTGAGAAGCCAGTCCATCCCAAACATTAAAGCGAAACTATAAGCTGCGATTGTCCATGGTTTACCTAAAATAATGATCCAGAAATATGTCCAGAATTTCATGTCTGTCAATCCTGCTAATAAACATAGAACATCATCAGGAGCCATAGGCGCAACTATACAGACCGCAAAGAACCAGTTAAATTTATTCTGATTTTTAGTCCATTTCATATACTTATCAAGGGTCTTTTCGGACACAATATGCAGAATAAAGGGCCTACCATAAAAGCGGGCTAAGAAGAAGTTGATAATCGAGCCAATGCAGACACCAACGTAGTTATAGATAAAGCCTGCTAAAGGGCCAAAGAACACAACCCCACCCAGCAAAGACACTCCGCCTGGAATAATTGGAATGACCACTTGAATAATCTGGATTAACACAAAAATAACTGGGCCAATAATTCTTTTATCAGCCAGATATGCTTTCATTTTTGCTTGACTAGTAAAAATTCCTAAATTGTACCAGTAAATACATAATAAAATGATGATAATCCCGCTAACAACGGTCAAGATATTAATTAATTTTCGACTGGTTTTAGCTGACAGATGCATAGCTTACCTCCAATATTAGGGCTCATTTTACCAAAAAACTTAGTCTAATGATTAGTTTTTACGTCATTTAACTTAATAATTAAAATATTTTAACTTTTTTAAAGATTGCACTTAAATTTGCATCATGTAACTTAATGATAAACTAAAAAGAAGAAATTAAACGTACTAATAACTTTTATTTAAGTATAGTCCATCTAAACAATTAAAAAATAGTAGCCTAAATAATTGGGAGGAAATAGACAATGACAGAGATTTTAACTGATATCATCTTCGACGAGCAAAAGCAATTAGCGACAGATATTTATTTGCCCCAAAGCAACGCAAAAACCAAAATTTTGCTATTTTGGCACGGTGGCGGTTGGTTCCGTGGCGATAAAAGCAATCTTAAAGAGTTATGTTTGATGGCAGCTACTCGTGGTTTTCTTGTTTTTGCCCCTAATTATTCACTTGCTCCTCAAGCAATTTTTCCTGCTGCACATGAAGACAGCACTAATTTTGTTAAATGGCTATTAAACAGTAAATATGTCGCAGAAGGAACACAAATCAGTCAAATTGGCGTTAGCAGTGGGGGTACGCTAGCCTTACTAGTGGCAGGAAAATATGGCTTTCCAACCGTTACGTGGTCTGCGCCCGTCTCATTCTCTAATTGGATGAAAGATCATCCCACAGTTAAGCCATCACCTCAGGCTCATAAAGATTTTGGAACAGAAGACTTGAATGAAATCAATGACTCATTTTACAAGTATTTCACTTTAACCTATGCCGGTTCACCAAAAATGAGCACGCTCAAACTAATCGATGCAGCGTCATATGATTACCACAATCTCCATCAGCTTTTAATGATTAATTCAACTGATGAATTAGCACCAACTAAATATCTGCTTGCTTTTATTAACTATTTAGCCAGTCAAAATCTTGGGATTGAACTCAAATTAATTCCTGGGAAACGTCATGCAATGGCGTATGCCAGCGAGTACATTGATTTTTCTTTGACATATCTCGAAAACAGTCTAATGAATAACCAGCAGTAATACCGGTTAATTAAAAGTTAAAATTAGTAGCTAGTGCAACTTTTTATTGAAAACGGTTTATAATAGAGTTTATCTATTTGTAACGTAGAAAAGTATCTTTTAAGGAGAATTAATATGGCTAAATATCAATCAGTCAATCCATATACCAATGAAACTTTTGCCAGTTACGATAATCCAACAGCTAGTCAAATTGAAGATGCAATCAACTTGGCAGATGCACTTTATCATAAATGGCGTCACGAGACTCCAGAAAGTCGCGCTGAAATTTTACACCAAGTTGCCGATGGCTTCCGCCAAAATGAGGAAGAAATGGCTAAAATAATGACTCTAGAAATGGGCAAAATGATCAACGAGTCCAAAGGAGAAGTTGAACTATGCACATCAATTTGCGATTACTACGCTGATCATGGTCCACAAATGCTTAAGCCACAACCAATCGAATCAAACTTGGGTAATGCTTATTATCTTAAGCAAGCTACAGGAGTAATCATGGCTTGTGAACCTTGGAACTTCCCACTTTATCAAGTCATTCGTGTTTTTGCGCCAAACTTTATTGTCGGTAATCCAATTTTATTAAAGCACGCACATAATGTTCCTGGTTCTGCCGCATTAACTGCCAAAATAATTAAACAGGCTGGTGCACCTGAAGGTAGCCTCATTAACCTTTACCCTAGTTACGATCAACTTGACCAAATTATTGCTGACCCTCGTGTACAGGGTGTTGCACTAACTGGTTCAGAGCGCGGCGGGGCTTCTGTTGCAGAAAATGCCGGAAAGAACCTAAAGAAGTCAACTATGGAACTTGGCGGTAATGATGCCTTCATCGTTTTAGATGATGCGGATCCATTAGTATTGAAGAAAGCCTTAAGTTCTGCTAGAACGTATAACGACGGTCAAGTATGTACTTCATCTAAACGTATTATTGTGGTTAAATCACGCTATGATGAAGTTTTGCATGAACTGAAAAATGCTTTTTCAGTCTTAAAAGCGGGGGACCCACTCGACACTAGCACGACATTACCACCAATGAATTCAACTAGATCAAGGGATAAATTAAGTAAGCAAGTTGACGAAGCCATTGACGCTGGCGCAAAAATTTTCTACGAATATCCTGAGATTAATTCTGATGGAGCATTTTTCAGACCAATTATTTTAACCGATGTTGATAAAAACAACCCAGCTTATGACCAAGAATTCTTCGGCCCAGTTGCAATTGTTTACGAAGTAGAAGATGAAGATGAGGCTATTGCACTTGCTAACGACTCAAGCTATGGTCTAGGTTCATCTGTCATCAGCGCAGATGTTAAACATGCACAAGAAGTTGCAGCTCAAATTGAGACTGGAATGACCGTTATTAACGGAACCTGGATTAGCTCTGGAGAATTACCTTTTGGCGGAATTAAAAAATCGGGTTATGGCCGCGAATTGAGTGATTTAGGGATGATGGCATTTGTCAACGAACACTTGGTAATTGATATGCCAACGGAATAATCTTTTATAAATAAAAAAGCTGGACAGCTATAATGTCCAGCTTTTTTGTTACTCTTGTTTATATTTTTTGTATAGGTTATAACCTAATAAAATTGTCGTCATGACGCTTGATAAAATTAAGAAATAGGTCGAAGCACCTATCGAAACAGCATATAAAAGTAATTGACTAGTAATGTTCTTCAAGAAGCCTGTATTTGAAAGTGTAGTATTTGATAAGCGGAAAATTAGATAAACTAGGAAAAGTGACTCAATTATCGACAAAACAAATGCAATATTGCAATTCTTTTTTGTATCCTTCAGTGTATTATAAGTAATCACAATTGGGAATAGGAAAATCAATAGCCAGATTACACAGACTTCGATTCCTGGCACCAAAGTGCTACTTGATGAAAATAAACGTCCGGCCAGCCCAAATAAAACACGTGTAATTGACATTTTACCTGTGTATGAAATGTCAGAAACGGAAGCACCAGAACCAGTAAACAAAACAATTAGATTAATAATTGCCATTAAAATGACTAGCAGTTGGGTGTAATTAAAGTGCTTTTTGACCGTTGCAACTTCTTCTTCAACTCGCCTTTCGCCCTTGGAAGGCTCTTTTCCGTTTCTTTTAGACTTAACTTTTTCCTTAGACTCATCAACATTATTGAACATATTAGAGCCAAGCTGATTGACCTTTTCAGTTAATCGCTTATCGACTGTATAGCGCTCTATTTTGTCTGTTCGCATACATACCACATAGAGCCAGATAAATAATGCAAAAAAGCAAATCCAACCGATGCTACGAGAGAAACTCATAATCAGTAGCAATAAAATACCCAATAACAAAACAATCATACTATTGGCACGAATCCAATCGAGCATCCTTGCAACAATTATATTTTGCTTTTTAGGGTAAAACTCTTGGCGATAGTCTTCTCTTCTTGTAACAGTTCGTTCTGCTTCTTGTTTTTCTTTATTTTGAGGTTCGCGGGGGGCATCAGCAAAAAAGAGATCATGATATTTTTGCACATTGAAGTGACAATTAGGACAAATCGTATCCTCTGCTGAGATTTTCCGCCCGCAATTTGGACAAGTAGTCATAAAAAACATCCTTTGCTTGTAGTTAAATTAATACACTAATCATAAAACAAAAAAGGTGATAAAGAAAATTTCTTTATCACTCTTTTTAATGAAAAATCATTGTAAACCTTCAATTTTTGCTTTAAGTTCTTTGATTTCCGCAATTGTTGCATTAGGTGACAGCATTAAGCTATCCAATTTAAACTTAAGCAATTCAAGTTCATTTGCGTTGCTTTTCTCATTTTCATTAATTGGTGGTTCAGAAACCAGCAATTTTTTACTCTTAATCTGCCACTCTTTCAGCTTAATTTGATCAACAAATGCTTGGTCATGAGATACCAAAATAATTGCAAATGGATAATTTGTGATGAATTCGGCTAATGCGTTAATTGACCCAATATCCAAAAAGTTAGTTGGCTCGTCTAATAGCAGCAAATTATATTGCCCGGTAATGATCTTAGCTAAATTAAAGCAGACCAGCTGTCCACCGCTTAAACTACTAATCTTTTGTTGTGCAAACTGCTTCAAGTGCAAATCACCTAGAATCTGCATTGTTGAACTGTCATCAAACATACTGGTTTCATTAAGCGATGCAATCAATGTTTGATCAGTTTGTTTTACACAAATATTCTGATCAAAATAGCCAATTTTTAATTTGGGGCTATAATAACCCACTAGTTCCCGATGCTTAATTTGTTTTAAAAAGACGGTTTTGCCTACTCCATTTTGGCCAGCCAATAACACTTTTGTTTGGAAATCTATGTTAATTTCATTGTCAATGGTAAAAAGATTACGCTCAAAAGCCTGAACTTTCTGCTTATTTAGCCTAATTGCTTTATCATTACTGATATCTGCAATAGCTTGCTTTTCTGTTCCATTTTTAAATGTAATGGAACGACGAACCTGTGGCTTTTCGAGCTTAGCTTTCTCTCGGTTAAGTTTATTAGTCAGGTTTTTACTAGCCTTAATGACGCTGTTCTTGGCTCTTTGCTTACCCAATGATTTCGACCGCCAATCAGACGACGACAGACCTTTTTTATTCTTATTAAAAGTTTTTGCCTTATTGAGTTTCTGATTGGAACTAACTTGCAACTGATTAACACGCTTTTTTTGTTGCTCATACTCTTTTTCAAGAAAGTGCTGCTTATCAGCTTGAAACCGTTGAAATTCAGAATATGTTCCTGTAAAACCGCTGGCCTTTTGCTTTTGAATGTACCAAATATTATTGCAAACTTGACTTAGAAAATTTTGATCATGACTAACTATTAAACACGCAATCTTGCTTTTTTGTAGTAATTGAACCAACCACTTTTGCTGTTTAACGTCCAAATTAGAAGTTGGTTCGTCCAACAATAATAAGCCATTGGACATGTTTTTTAATTTAGCAATTGCTAGTTTAATAGCCAATTTTTCTCGTTGTCCACCGCTCTTGTCCTTTGCATCGAGCAATTGGGGAACATAAGCAAAATTACAATTTCTGGTAATTTTGCCTTTAATTATAAATGAATCGGTCATATCTTGTTGAGCAAGTATGTTAACTAGAGTAGTTTTGCCAACTCCGTTGTCTCCAATTAAACCGATTTTTTGACCTGAAGTAACATTTAAACTGTCAATTTCAAGTAATTTGGTAGCTGCAACGTCAATTTTTAAATGATCTATTTTAATTAATTCCACTTTAAACACCTCAATGTGTAAGTACGCTATTAATTTGCTTTTTTGCCAAATTAATACCTTGCCTCGCCCCACGTTGAGCTGATAATTAATTTTCCTATTTGAAAAGTGATTTAATTATTTAGCTATCTGTAGAGCTTTATTGATTATTTACATCTCTTGACATTTCAGTTCTCCTCATAATTCTGTTAATAAGTTAATTAGCGTTATTCTAGCTTATCTTAAAAGTTTTGTAAAGCTAGTCTAAATATACAAAAAAAGATTGAACACTCAAAATGAGCAATTCAATCTTTTAAAATTCTATTGTTTAACTCGTTTACTCTTATTCCAGTGCACGCCTTCATAAGTCAGTTTAACTGCTGCAGATAGCGTGATTGGCATAATGAAGACTAAAATAATTAGTCCGATAATTACAGTTAAAGCAACTTCAATTAAAGTTGGAATACCTGATGGAATCAATGCAGCGAAAGTACCACCTAAAATAATTGCAGCTGAAACAACAACTGTTCCGATAATACCACAAGCTTTAAGCATTCGTTCACTCGGCTTGCCTCCTTCAATTGCACGATAACGCGTCATCAAGAAGATACTATAGTCTACACCTAAGGCAATTAACAAGATAAAGCCAAAGAATGGTGTATTCCAAGTTAACATGTCTTTGCCCATTGTTGCCTTAACTACCCATTCAGTAATTGATAATGAGCAGAAGTACGCAATAAGTAATGTACCCAAAATATATAGAGGTTGCAATAATGAACGAGTAACGAAAATCAATGCGATTCCGATACCAATCAACATAATTGCGGCTGTTCTGATAAAGTCCTTGTTGGCAATATCCTTAATATCAGCAATGTTTGAGCTTTCTCCTCCCATTGCGATAGTTGCTTTATCAAGTCTTGTACCTGCTAAAGACTTTTTAGCCATTAAGCTTAAGTCTTGCGCCTTCTTGGTTGCCTTAGTGCTACTTGGGTTTGAACTAAAGACAATCATGATCATTGCTGATTTTTTATCAGGGCTCAGATAGTTCTTAACCGAGGTTTGGAACATATCATTCTTGATAAATTCCTTAGGAATATAGAAGCTATCTGCTGCTGATGAACTAGCAAGTCCGGTAAGATAAGCTCCACCTTGGCCCAAGCCACTGTTAACTTCATCTAAACCAGAAGTTAACTTAGGAGTGTTGTCTGCCAACTGACCTGCACCGGAATTCAATTTTCCTACACTTGAGTTCAGTTGACCTACGCTTGAGTTCAATTGACCAAGACTAGAATTAAGTTGACCTATTCCGCCGTTTAAAGTGGAGGCACCGCTACTTAATTGACCTGAAGCTGAAGCTAATCTACCAACACCTGATTGTAATTGACCCATCTGGCCAGAAACATTTGGCATTGAAGCTGAAGCTTGTGCCCATGATTTTTCAAGTGCAGCACCTGCTGCTTGCATTGCCGCCATCTTTTGTTGTGGTGTCAAGCCTGGAATGCTATTCATGCTTTGAGCCAAGTTGGCCTTGTAGCTCTTTTCCAAGGCTGCTTTAGTATTGGCTTGAGCTGAAGCAATGCCTTGAGAGCCAGCTGCTAATTGAGAATTAAGTTGATTCAAGCCGCTAGTCATTTGTTGCGTACCGCTTTGGAGTCTTCCAGCACCACCTTGCAATTGACCCGCACCACTTTGAAGTTGGCCGGTTCCGCTTTGGAGCTGTCCGGTACCATTTTGTAATTGACTTGTTCCACTAGCTAACTGACTTGCACCAGTTGATAATTGCTTACTTGCTTTACTTAGTTTACTTAAACCATCTCGAGCTTGGTCGACACCCTTATTAACTGTGTTTAATTGGTTATTAACATAAAGTTGATCAATTCGTTCTCCGTATGGTTGAGTAACAGAAGTTACTAGAGAAACATCCCCAGAAGATTGAATTTGTCTGGTAAGTTGATCAAGCAGTCTCAAATCTGCTTCATTGTCTAATTTATGATCACTCTTGATATAAAGGGTTGATGGTTCTGCCATCCCCTTGGAGAAGTGCTTTTCAACTACAAGCATTCCGGCCTTGGCAGGGGTAGCATTATCAATTTCATCAGTATCATCATAATTAAGATGACCTGAGTACATTAAAGCAAATGGTGTTACCACAACTGCTAAAACGACTAAATAGATAATTGGATGAGCCATAGTACTCTTAGAGATACCATGCCAGAGCTTATCTTCATGTTCACCAGTAAATTTCTTAACTGGCCAGAACATTTTTTCGCCTAAAACAGCCATGAAGAATGGGTTTAGTGTTAACAAAACAACCAGTAGGATAGCGACACCAACTGCAACACCGACTGCAGATTGGTAAATTGAGAATTTAGCTAAGCTAAGAGCTGAAAAACCAATTAAGATCGATGATCCTGAATACAAGATTGTCTTACCTGCTACCTTAAGTGCATCCTTCATCGCACCATAGCGATCAAGGCCATTACCTAGATTTTCTTTGAATTTATCATACAGTAAGATGTTGTAATCCGTTCCGATTCCGAACAACACAATGATCATAAAGACTTGTGTAAAGTTTGAAAATGGGAAGTTTTGATACTTAACTAGATTGGTAACAATCGAGAAAGCAGTGATAAATGAAACACCAACTGTTAACAAAGAAATTAATGGCACGATTGGTGACTTAAAGACAATTACTAGAACAATGAAAATGAAGACAATGGTAATGACTTCAGTCTTTTTAATTCCCTCTTGAATTGAGTTCGAGAAGGCGTTCTGTAAAACGTCTGCACCGGTGACATAAGTTCTGATACCTGCAGTTTTAACAGCCTTGGTTAATTCCTGCTCTACTTCATTAATTGGAGCGTGTTTTTTTGCAACGTTAACTTGTAAAATCCAAGTAGTCTTATCTTTTGACTGTAGTTGCTTCTTGGTAGCGATATTATCGTCTGGTGCTAAGACCATCTTAATACCGTATTTATCCTGATTTTCTTTAATGCGATCAATTGTGTCATTAATTGCATTCTTATCGTCTGCAGTTAATTTACCGTTTTTCTTATTAAAAACAACTGCAATTTGATAAGTGTTCTTTTGCTTAGGTCCCCAATCATTTTGAATTGATTGTGCGACCTCACTTTGAACATCCTGTGGTAAGGAAATGTTTGAGTGCTCACGCGTTAACCCAGTAACGTCTGGCAGTGCCACAACAGAAATAATCAGGATTAAAACCCATGCAATAAATGAAAAAATATGATTTTTAAATAATTTTTGCACTTTGTTTTTCCTCTCTATTCTTCCAAAATATTTTTCGGCTGGACCAGTTTGATAATCATATCATGGTAGCCTTGATCAGCCTCGGTACTGGTTTCACCCTCAATCGACGCGGACACATCTAAAAAGATATAGCCCAAAACAGCGCCAATTAAGGAATGAAGCGAAACAGTGCTGTCGCTTCTTAAATTCAGTTTGTCAGCAAATGCAATTATGTTCATGATTTCCTTAGTAATTGCATCTTCCGGCTTATACTCATTGAGGTGATAAAGAATGCTAAACAATGCAGGATCGTTCAAAATAAAATTGCGAACGATATCTGCAAATTTAAATAATGCCTCCTTACCTGAAAGTCCAATCAGATTATCAACTAACTGCTTACTTAGAATTTTAATCCTACTTGCACCAACAAGTGATAATAATTGCTTACGACCAGAAACATAGTGATAAAGAGATTGCGAACGAACACCAAGCTCCTTAGCCAAGCTAGGCAGCGTTGTTGCCGATAATCCTTTTTGACCAATCATTTCTGTTGCCTTAGCAATCACTTTATCGAGATCAAGGCTTCTTTTTTTAACCAACTTCATCCCTCCCTCTGACAGCATAGGAAACAATATAACACTACAAACCGCAGAATACAATCTACAGACTGTAGATTAATTCAAAAAAATTTCCAAATTGACTAAAATCTTGATTTAACAGGATTTTTGCATTAAAAATACCTCAAAAGCAAGTTAGCTCTTAAGGCATTTTTAAATTTATTTTATCTATTTAAAGAAATTGCTGACGACTTCTCCAAGTTTAGCAAACTTTTTATTTGAATTACTCCAAACGGCTACACAATATGCTTGACCATTATTTTCAATAATAGCAACACTAGAACGATCATCACCAATCGCATATACAGTCGCGCCGTGAACCTTTTGTACTAATTTTGGCTTTTGTCCTGTTGCGTTTTGATTCAATGATCCAAGTGTCAAATTAGAATACTGACGACTTAGTGTTTTATTTTTGTACAAGTCATCCATTACAGCGACCATATCGTTTGCCGTTGTTTGAGCTAATGGGTTGGCTGTATATTTTTTGCTAAATTTAGTGGAATCAGCTCCCATTTTTTTAGCCATAGCATTAACTTTTTGCGGTTTAACCTTGCGTAGTAAAACATTTCCTGCGGTTTTATTCCCCTGCATCAAAGTCTGCCTTAAAAAAGTTGTTCCATAAGCTATTCCAGGCTGCAAAGCTTTTTCGCCTTTAGCGCGGTCTGACTTTTTAACTTTGATTGCCGAATGACTGGTAAGCTTGCCGTGTTCTTCTTGGTAAAAAACTGCTGCTAGTAAAAATAACCGCCCAGTCCCAGTAACACCATGTGCTTTAGTGGTATTTGCCACGCGTGCAAACTTGCCAGAATTAAGGTCCTGAACTGCAACTTGGTAGCTCTGATCCTTTCCCATTAGCTTCTCAATCTGCTTGGCCCAAGTTTGATCACTACCTGAAGCAATCTGAACATGAGTCGGATATTCTACTTCAGCAACTTTTGGCTCATGCGATAGTTTACCTTTGCCACGCTCTTTTTTAACACTTTGGCTTTGACCCACAATTTCAACACTTGTATTTTGTACTCGCTTTAGGTTTAACGAATAGAGCATAAAAGCAAGTAATGTCGTAATCAGTGAGCCAATAATAACCTTGTTTTTCATATATCTACCTCAATTAAAAGAAGTGGTGTCGTTTCATCAAGATGATCAGCCAAAGCATTAACACAATTCCAATCAGCGAAATAAAAATCCAATCGGTTGAGCTATGACCTACCGGTAAACTTACGTTCATGCCATAAAAACCCGTTAGGATAGTTGGAATAGTCAGAACCAAAGACCAAACTGTCAAAAACTTCATCGTATCGTTCAGATTATTGTTCATCATATTATTGGATGTCGCAGACAAAGTTTGCGTAACCTGTTGCGAAATTTTGACCATTTCTGCGGACTGATTAGACTCAATTAAAACATCATCTAAGCGCTCACGAGCAGGTTTGGTAAAATCAAGTTCTGAAAGCTTCAAACTGTGAAGCATCATCAAATTGGTTTGGATTGAACTAGATAAGTAAACCAAACTTTTTTCAATATTAGATAATTCAACTAAGTCCCTATTGTCGATATCACCAGACAATTTTTGATCCAAAGTATTGCGCTGAACATCTAGCTGCGTAACTGCACGTTGGAAATACTGCGATAAAAACAGCAAAAATTTCATCAACAATTCGGTTACATCTTGTGCTAATGATAATTCGCGTCTCATTGCACGGTCATTAAACTCGTCAAACACATAACTAGTTGATTCTGTATGGAAGGTAAAAATGTTTTCTCCGGATACTAAAAAGGTTACCGGGTGAGCCGTAAAATGCTTGATGGTTTGTGTCGGCCAAATGGGCACATCATAAACAAGCAAGTGAATATGGGTGTGGGTGTCATAATCGTAGTGCGGACGTTCATGACGGTCGGAAATATAAGAGATCATATCGGGCGTGAAATTAAAATCATCTTGCAGTTTGTTACTATCTTCTTCACTCAAATTGCTGATATCATACCACTTATATTTAGTTTCTACCGGAAATCTTTGCTCTTTGATCATTTTCCCCATCCTTAGATTGGTTAGCTTTCTAGTTATAATGAAAGCTATTGATTTGCTTATCTTATCTTACCATTCCTTTGCAAAACGACAACTAAAAAAGCAGGCTAAAAAGCCCACTTTTTAATTATTTATATTTTTATTGTTTCCATGCAGCATCAAATTTTGTCTTACCAGTTTTAATTGCACTATTAACGTTACGGTCCTTTTGTGCAGCAGATAAAATTGATTGCATAATTGGATTTAATTGGCTAAATACTGCATTAGAATTTTTAATTACAGGCACACTGTATAGTGAGTTAGTTGACAGAATGTCCTCTAACTTAGCAGGTAACATAAATTCTTTATTTTCTTTATATTCAGCTGACTTTGTAGCGTCTTCATTAACTGGAATATAGCCGGTTTCTTTTGCCCACTTAATTTGGTTTTCCTTAGACGATAGGAACTTCATAAATTTGAATGCAGCTGCTTTTTCCATCGCGCTAGCGTGGCTAAACATGTAGATGTCAGTACCTTGTTGCATTGTGTATTTACCAGGACGAGCAGCCACTTCATATTTAAAGCCCTTCTTAGCAGCTTGCTTAATCCAAGTTTCGGTTGATGATGAAGTAACAAACATTGCTAGTTTTTGGTTAGTGAATGGTACATATAGGTACTTATCAGAACCAGGCATTCTGAAGTAACCTGCTTTTTCACCTTTTACGAAGTAGTCTAAAACGCGTGAAGATTCTTTGCCAGTAAAGTCAACTTTGCTGGAGAAGTTTTGGCCTTCATTTTTCATACCTAATACGTAGTAGTTGTTAAGGTTATCAAAACCTGCACCTACAACCTTGTGATTACTCTTTTGGTAAATTGTTTGTGCAGCCTGCTTTAATTCAGCATTAGTTGAAGGTACTTTAGTGATACCATACTTCTTCAACATGTCCGGATTGTAAATCAAAACTTCGATTGACTTGTTAAATGGAATACCGTATTGTGTGCCATTAATTTTGGCGCCGTCAAGCATCCCTTGCTTAATTTCTGATGCAGCAACGCTTCCCCAACCAACTTCTTTGTTATTAATGTAAGGAGTCAGGTTTACTAACATCTTATTCTTAGCAGCACTTTGAAGCCAACCAGGATATGCCTGGGTAATTGTTGGCAAGTTCTTTGGTGACTGCATTGTAGAAGTCAACTTAGCTTGCAAATTGTCATAATCGCCTTGTTGTTCAAGCTTAATTTTAATATTAGAATTTTTAGCTTCAAATTCTTTAGCAAGTTTCTTTAATGTAGTTTCTTGCTGACCTTGCATCCCATGCCAGAAAACAACAGTCGTTTTCTTGGTTACCTTCGGTATCTTATTTGTGTCAGAAGTTGAAGATGACGACGAGCCACCACTCGAACAAGCAGCAGTACCTACTAAAGCTAATCCTGCTACAGCTAATGCTGCCAGTTTTTTACCAAAATTCATTTTTGATTTTTCCTCCAAAATCGGTGTTTAATCAGCACGTTTTTTTGTCAATTATTTTATTCTTGTCTATTGTATAGCAGTAAAAGAAAGATTACAACAAAAACATTCGCTTTTATCTCGATATTAATCTGTTTTTGCAATTAAAGTTCGTTTTTGAAGCAATAAACTTGCTAATTAAGTTTTTTTGTTCTTCTTGATCAATTTTGGCAACAAAAAAGACTCGCCCTAAAAGGACAAGTCTTGTAAATTTCTATTCTGCTGCGTATTTACCAGCTAAGCGGCCAAAAGTTAAAGCATGGCTAGCAGTTAAACCAGGAACATGATCTGGGTAGATACCCCAGAAGAAACCGCCAGAGCAGTTACCAGCTGCATACAAGCCTTCAATTACCTTGTCTTGCTTGTTGATTACTTGCATCTTGGTGTTAACTCGCAGTCCATCGAGTGTAGCTAATAATCTACCCCCAACAATCGCCCCATAATATGGTGCCTTATTAACTGGCTCTAAACGATAGCTTTCTTTACCAAAGTCACTATCTTGACCTTTGCTTACCATTTCATTGTAACGGTCAACGGTCTTTTGCAAGTTTTCTTTTGGTAAACCTAACTTTTCAGCCAGCTCTTCGATTGTGTCAGCCTTTTGAACCAAGCCTTCGTTCAAACGATCATTTACTTCTTTACGTGCTTCTTCTCCAGTAAAGATTCCTGGGAAACCTAATCTTGAACAACCCAATGTATGATATTGCTTGAGGCTTTCATCACTCATTGTTTCTTCTGTCCAGATCATTGCACTTAAGTAACCAGGCTGTTTTGAAGCAGCTGTCATTTGGAATTGATATGGTGCACTTTCGTTAAAGAAACGTTCACCATTTAAGTTAACTTTTAGCATTGGATAGGAACCTAGCCATAAGTAACCTGGATCATCAGGCGGAGTCAAGTCAACTTCATAGAAGTCTTCCGCATTTGTTCCAACTGGAACTGCACCACGGTTGAACACAATTGAAGCAGGTTCTTCATCTTTAACGGCGCCTACTTTCAAAGCAGCTACAATTCCTGAGCCATCGTCTCTTTGACTATCGGTATAAACGTTTGTCTTTAAGCCAAGTGGATTCCATTTTTGCATTAGTGCTTGGTTAGAACCGTAACCACCAGTACATAGGATTACGCCTTTACGAGCTCTAAAAGTTGAAGTCTTCTTCGATTTCATGTTTTTCACAACTAAACCGACAACCCGACCATTTTCAACAATTAGTTCTTCTAGTTTTGTATGCCAAGCAAATTTTGCACCGAGCTCTTCTGCCTTAGCAATTACCCAATTACCGTAACCCATTTGCCAGTACTTACCGTCAGGCGCTGTTGCTTCATTTCCTGTAGGAAAGGCACGGTTACGTTCAGTTTCGTAATGCGCATCTGGCGTTGCCTTAATGTATGCACCATGGGGTTGCAAAACTTCATCATCGAGCCAATCAACCATTTCTGAACTGTTGTCTGCCCAAACGTTTAATAAACGCTGATCAACGTTTCCTTGGTTAAAAGTAGAAATAAAGTTAACTAATTCGTTACGGTCGATTTCAACACCGGCCTTCTTTTGTGCTTTACTGTGAATTGCAGCAATCGTTTCGCGGTATAAATAGCCAGCACTGCCCATTTTATCAATGACCAAAACCTTGGCACCTTTTTCGGCAGCAGCCGCAGCGGCCATTCCACCAGCGTTACTTGCACCAACAACGATTACATCATATTCTTGGTTGTTCATAAAAATACTTCCTAACTATGTGACTGATCAAAGTGATTTTTAGCAATAACGGCTACTAAGGCCATAATTACTACAGTGATAATTGCAAAGAAAATGTACACCGCAACAAAGCCGCCCATTTTTTCCGCAATCAAGTTATTAACTGGCATTGCGAATGCACCAATTAAAAAGGCAATTGAGTTAATATAAGAAAATCCTTTAGCAAATGCTCTTCTACCTAAAGCTGCAGTTGCAATTGTCGTAATACCAGTTCCGAGATATACATAGAAAACATCATTAATCCCTGCGCTGAAGATTGCCAAGCCAGCAGAACGAGTATTGGTGGCAATGATTAATAGTGCATAAGAGATAACTGCCAACAAAAGCCATGCTAAACTTGCTTTTTCTGCTCCATACTTATCACAAGTTGAACCAACTAATGGATTGAGGAAAATATCAAATAGCATTGCTGAAGTAACCATGAAGCCGCCCGCAGCACCATCAAAGCCTGCAGAAACAGCGTAAGTTGGAAACATCTGATTTAAGACAGCTGGGAATTGTAACAAAATTACGATTACTAATAGAATCCAAAAAGTTGCTGACTTGAAGAGTTCATGATTAGAAACAGGTTTAACCGTTTCAGCTGCGTCGGTTTGTGCCGTCTGTTCATTAAAGCCATATGGCTTACGTCCTTCTTTTTCAGGTGAGAAGTTAACACCAAATAAAGCACAAGGCACACTTAAAACGGCTACAATCATAGCTAAAATTGTTAAGCTGCTTTGCCAACCAACCTTTTCAATTAAAACTGATAAAATTGGGCTCATGATTCCTTGGAAAACAGAAGTAATTGCCCAGCAAAGTCCAACCGCAAAACCTGCTTTTTCCGCAAACCAGTTATCAAGCAAAATACCAACTGGTGTAAACGACATAAATGAAATCGCAATCCCGATAATGATGGCAATAATGAAAAAGAGCCAAATATTGGTAAAATGCGGCATCATAATTAAGCTGACTGCAACTGCCAAACTGGCAACTACATATAACAAGCGATTGTTTACCTTAGCCAAAATTTTGGGAACATTTGGTGTCATCACAGCCATTGTTAAAACCAAAACTGTGTAGTAGTAAGATAAGGTTGAAACCTGAGTATGTAGAGCTTGGCTTAATGGAGCTAAAAATGAACCCATTAAAACCATACTTGAGCCCAAACATGCTGCAGAAATCAAACCTATGCAGCACATAACTACCCAGGGCCTAATATTCCTTTTTTGATTATTCATCAAAATCACCTCTAAATACTAATTCTTGAATACAGCTTGATATTACATCAATAATGAGGGTGTGATAAACTGAAAACCGAATGGCATAATGACAAAAAGGAATATTAAATCATGAATTCAACTCAGGTGAACTGTTTTTTAACTTTGGCTAAAACACTAAACTTCACGCAAACTGCACAAAAAATGTACCTCTCACAATCAACTGTTTCTAAAAACATCAAGAACTTAGAAAAGGAATTACAGGTAAAGCTCTTCAAACGTGGCTATCACCAAATAGCATTAACCGATAAAGGAAAGATTTTTTATAATCAAATGGTGCTTTCCACGGCTGAAATTAACGACACAATTATTAATCTGCGCCAAAGTAGCGCCAT
Organism: Lactobacillus sp. M0390; assembly: GCF_016102085.1. Classification (NCBI taxonomy): domain Bacteria; kingdom Bacillati; phylum Bacillota; class Bacilli; order Lactobacillales; family Lactobacillaceae; genus Lactobacillus; species Lactobacillus sp. M0390. The sequence goes on from NZ_JACFPH010000003.1 coordinate 22,616, forward strand.
TATGCGTCCTAAAATCAAGATGGGCTACACAGATCTGCCCTTTGAAAAAAAGTGGTTACCTGTTGCACTAAGACTAATCAATACGCAGACTAATCTTGAGCTAAAGCCTTTTTTCGTTGATCCTGGTCAAGAACACAATATCAACAAGCTGATTTGCGATGGGACAATTGATTTGATGCTCATGCAAAAAGATATTATTAACGAAAAGGATGAAACGCATTACGTCGAAGTATTACAAAAAGGCTTTTCCGTTGTTGTTCCGCAGGGTGACAGTCTTTTTATTAAAAACAACATTGATTTTAGCGACTTGGCTAACCGCCAAATTTATTTGTGGAATGGCCACGATAATTTTCCTGCAATTGAAAGTCTAAAATTTAGTTTACAAAGTAGTCCCTACGACATTAACTACCAAGAGGAAATTGACTCCTCGGTCTTAATCGCGTATGTCCGAGCAAAAATGGGAATTGGCATAGTCCCTAGCATTTTATACAACAAAGACGATACCGATCTGCGCTATATTCCCTTAAAAACAGATCAAAAATTGTCTTATGGTATTTTGTCGCTAGTCAACTCAGAAAAAAGAGCTAACATCAACATAGTCAACAAGTACATTGCACAGGCCATTAATATTTCAAAAACGCAGTGGTAAAGCAAAAAAGGATTCGTCATCAAGACGAATCCTTTTTATAATCTTGCTATTTAGTTTTTATTGCTTCCAAGCAGCATCAAATTTTGACTTGCCTGTGTTAATTGCATTATTAACATTTTGTTTCTTTTGTGCAGCAGCGAAAATATTTTGCATAATTGGGTTTAATTGACCATATGCAGCTCCAGCGTTCTTAACAACAGGAACACTGTAGAGGTTCTTCATTGCGTCTTCCAATTTAGCTGGTAACTTAATCTTCTTGTTGTCTTTGTATTCAGAAGATTCTGCAGCAGCATTGTTAACTGGGATGTAACCAGTTGCGTTTGCCCATTTAAGTTGGCTAGTCTTTGAAACTAAGAACTTGATGTACATGAATGCAGCAGCCTTTTGATCAGCAGATGCGTGGTTAAACATGTAGATATCAGTACCTTGTGACATAGTGTATTTGCCAGGACGTGGAGCAACATCGTAAGTAAACTTGTTGCCTACACCTTGCTTAACAAAACCTTCACCAGCTGAAGTACCGATGTACATTGCAACTTTTTGGTTAGCGAATGGTCCTGATAGGTAGTGCTCTGAACCAGCTACTCTGAAGTAACCATCCTTGATACCATCAGCATAGTAGTTGATAACTTTCTTAGAAGTTGCACCAGCAAAGTCAATCTTGCTTGAGAAATCTACGCCTTCATTCTTCATACCTAAAGTGTAGTAGTTTGATAATGAGTCAAAACCAGCACCAACAACTTTATGGTTACTCTTTTCATAAATTGTCTTAGCATCCTGCTTCAATTCTTCCATTGTAGCAGGAGCTTTCTTGATACCGTATTTCTTAAACATGTCAGCATTGTAAGTTAAAGTTTCAATTGACTTGTTAAATGGAATACCGTATTGAGTTCCGTTAATCTTAGCACCATCTAAAAGAGCGGTTTTAATATCAGAAGCCTTAGCACTTCCCCAACCAACTTCTTTGTTGTTAATGTATGGTGTCATATCTACCAACATCTTATTCTTGGCTGCAGTTTGTAGCCAATCAGGATAAGCCTGTGTAATTGTTGGCAAATTGTTTGGTGACTGCAAAGTTGAATTAATCTTAGCTTGCAAGTCATTGTATTGACCTTGGTTTTCCAACTTAACCTTGATCTTAGGATTATCCTTTTCGAATTCCTTTGTTAATTCCTTTAAGGTATCCTGTTGTACCCCGGTCATTCCGTGCCACAAAGTAATAGTGGTATTCTTCTTAACCTTGGTAATCTTAGATGAACTGCTAGATGATGATGACGAAGAAGAATTGCTTCCGCCATTAGAACAAGCTGCAGTACCTACTAGTGTCAAACTAACTGCAAAAGCGGCAGCAAGCTTTTTACTAAACTTCATTTGGTAAACCTCCCAAAAAATAAAAACTAAACAACAATTTTTTGATTAACTAAAGCGTAATAGTTTGATTGCGCTTCGGTAAAATCCGTTCTCCAAATGGGTTCTCTTCCAGCTCCGGATGCAATGTGTGCACCGGAATTAAGGTTGCTGGTTGAACCTCCTTAATAATTTCCTTGAGTTCTTTTTCATCTGCGTGACCGGAACAACGCAAGCCTTTGAACTCAATCTTTTTATCTGACAAAGCTTGCAGGAAAGGCTGATAAGCTGGATCAAAATCACCCAGCGGCTCAGCGTTTGAGTGGATGTATAATCCACCTTCCTGTAAGTCAGTATAATTACCAACTGCTTGCCAGAGGTATGCATGACTGTCATTTAGCAGTTCCTGATAAGAAACTGCTAGTTCCGGTTGCAAATCTGCAAATTTCTCTTCCCCTGGCAAGTAATAGTAATCAAAGTCCTTGCCCAAGCTTTCCTTGAGCAAGTGCGCTCTTTGCGCATGCAAAACAACGCGGCGCGGTGAATCTGCAATAATGCGCAAGAGTCGCTCAACATTAGTAGAATAAGTATTAAATGTAATCTGCCGCTCAGGATTGTCTTTTTGCAATTCAACAAATTGAGCAGTCAGTTCATTTTCATTCTTTGGACCAGTGAATTCTTCACTTGATTGATCGTGTTTTTCTTCAGGCCAAGAAACACCGGTACCTTCAATAATCAGGGCATCACAGTTCTTAGCGGCTGCCAAAAATTCGTGTACCCAGTCAGGGTGATAACCGTGTAAGCGAATATCACCAGTATATGCAATTCGCTTATCTGGAGTAGTAATAATTAAACCTGTTGCACCATAAGCATCGTGGTCACTCGGCCAAACTTCAAGCGTAATATCACCTACTAGAATTGGCTTGCGGTACTCCGCTGCAATAATTGGTCGAACGTAGCTTGCTTCATGACCAGCAGCTGGTAATAAAAAGTCACCGTGTTCGTTTAAAGCTGGCATCATCTTGGCAGTAAGTGGGCCTGCATATAGCGGAATCTCAGGTGCCAAGAAATTCATTGCTTTACTATGATCAAGATGCAAGTGTGACATATAGGCAGCAGCATGTTCCCAGCGTTGATGATCAATTGGCTTTCCAGTAAGTTCAGGATCGTAAAAGTTAGGAACATCACCAATCAACTGATTTTCAATCAAAGTTTGATATTTTTCATCAGGCAAATCTAATTCAGGACGATATACTTCACCTAAATCAAACAAAACATGTGATTTGTTATAAGCCACTTCGATCATTGGTCCGCCAATAGTTGTTAGACCATTATAAAAAGTAATAGATGTCTTAGCCTTTGATGTCATTACGTACTACTCCCTTAATAATCCGTTTTCTAAAGATGAAATACAAAATTAAAATCGGTAAAACAGTCAGTGTTGCAGCTGCTAGTTGCAATTGGGTTTCGCTACCAGCATCAGAAGCAAAGGCAGACAGACCGTTGTTTAACAGTCTCATCGTGTCTTCGTTAGTAACAAGTAATGGCCACAAGAATGAGTTCCAGCCTGAAATAAAGCTCAACAAACCAACTGTAAAGAGACCACTCTTTGACATTGGTACCAAAATTTTCCAAATGTAATCCCAGTCGCTTGCGCCATCAATCATCGCCGCTTTGTAAATCGTGGTTGAAATTGAGCCAAAATAACTTTGTAAATAGTACATGTAGAAAATTGACGTTAGGAATGGCAAAACCAAACCAATATAGGTGTTAAGTAAGCCGAGATGAGCAATTGTATTATAGTTAGTAAAAATAATTGCTTCACCTGGAACCATCAAAAGAGAAAGCATCACCATCTGGATGACACCCTTACCCTTGAAGCGCAGGTTAACCATTGCAAAGGCACCAAGTAGTGAATTAAATAGACTAACTACAGTCGTAACTGTTGCTGTCAAAACTGTGTTAAAGAAGTAGCGGCCAAATGGGGCTCTAGCAAAAACCTTTGCATAGTTGGACCACTCAAAGTGGTGCGGAATTAATGTTGGAGGAATTGATGTTGTTTCCTGAAAGTTCATCAATCCGCCTAGTATCATGTAAATGAATGGAAAAACGGTGATGAAAGCAAAGATGAATAAGATAATATAGCTGAAGACAACACCTAAACGAATCTTTTTCATTTAATTTTCTCCTATCTTTTTCATCATCTTACGTTGTAAGAATGTTGCAAATAAGATAATCAGGAACAAGACAACCGTCGCTGCCATTGCAACCCCTGGAGTACCCACTGTTTGGAACTTATTGTAAATGTAGAACACAGCAGTGGTTCCGGAGTTACCAACACCAGCTGCACCATTAAACAGCGCATAGACTGATGTATAAATCTTGAAGGCACCAATGATATTCATTGTCAGCAAAAAGGCAATTGTTGGAACAAGTTGTGGCATTGTAATTCGCCAAAACTTATCTTTGCCACTAGCACCGTACATATCAGCAATCGTGTAGAAGTTAGGATCAATGTTCCTAAGTGCACCCATCAGAATAACAATATTGAAGGCCAAAGAAGACCAAATACCGAAAATAATAATGGTTGTTAAAGACATTGCTGGATCATCAATCCAATCTGGCGCTGGCAAGTGTACAGCCCGTAGCAAAAAGTTCAACATTCCGTAATCGCCGTTGAAAATGTAACGGAAGACAATTCCGATTGCAATCGTTGACGTTACATATGGCATGAAAAAGGTGGTTTCAAACAATGCCTTATGTTTAACTTTGTCAAAAATGATCCAAGCTAGCATGATTGAAATTGCTAGACCAACCGGTACCGAAATTACGGCATAGAGTAAGGTGTTTTTAATTGCCAACCAAAATTCAGGATCACTAAAAATGTATTTATAATTATTGAATCCAGTCCAAGTTAAATCGATTAGTGATCCACTTTGGAAACTCATGCCAAAGGCACGTAAGATAGGATAAATACTGAATAAAGTTACAAAGATAATTGTTGGTGCTAAATACAGCCACGCTTTTTTCTGATTGGTCTTCATTAGTAAACCCGCTCCCCATCAGGTGTAAATAGAAATACACGGTCAAGTCTCATCTTAAGGTTAACTTGATCACCATGATTAACTGGTACTTCAAGACTAATCAAAGAGCGCGCTTGAGAGTCATCATGTGTAAATTTTAGTATACGTTCTCGACCAATTAACTCGACATCATCAACTTTCACGTTAAGAATGCCGTCTGAAGCAGGAACAATGTTTTCAGGGCGAACGGACAATAAGTATTCACCGTTAGGAATTGAGCGTTTAAAGCGTGATTCATCTAAATCAGCTAATTTGATGGTGAAGTCAGTTCCCTGCAATTCATTATCGGTCTTTGTTACCTTAAAGTTGTCAATTACGGGGTTGCCAACAAAGTTAGCAACAAAATAATTGTTAGGCTCTAAATAGAAGTTTTCACCCAAGTCATCTTGTTGAATGACACCATCATTAAATAAAATAATTTTATCACCAATTGATAAAGCTTCTTCTTGATCGTGGGTAACAAATAAGGTTGTAATACCAACTGATTTAACCAAAGAACGAATTTCTTCACGAATCTTCAATCTCAATCTGGCATCAAGGTTACTCAAAGGCTCATCCATCAGAAGAATCTTAGGTTCTTGAACTAACGCACGCGCAATCGCTACTCGCTGCTGCTGTCCACCAGATAAATTACCAGGCTTTTGATCAGCTAATTCAGTAATCTGCGTTAATTCCATATACTTTTCGGCAATTTTTTGCGCCTCAGGTTTAGACTTTTTATTTTTGCCTACTATTAAAGGAAACATTACGTTTTGCAAGACTGTCATATGAGGATACAATGCGTAGTTTTGAAAAACGTAACCAATATGTCGGTCCTTAGGCTCGACATTTACTACTGACTTCCCGTCAAAAAGAATTTCACCTGAAGTTGGATTAAGCAAACCAGCTAAAATATTCAGAATGGTTGTCTTCCCACAGCCAGAAGGTCCTAAGAGACAAACCAAATCACCTTTTTTAACAGAAAAGCTGACGTTTTTGATTGCTTCATGTCCATTATCGTAAACTTTTCTGAGATTTTTCACTTCAACGAATTTGTTGTTATCCATTAATCTGCACCACTATATCTTGTATTGCTTAAAGTTTTTCTTCACTAATTTTATGATAAAAACTAGCTGAATACAACTGGTTTTGTCTAATAAAAATTCGTACTTCAATAAAAAAGCACTTGCTTTTTCTTTCAATATTCGTTTTTATGGCTAAAACTACAAATTATTGACGCCGAATCATTCATAATGTTCTGCTTTTGTTAATCTTTCGATTCAACCTAATTGTTAACTAGACTTGCCAAGTCAACTTTGAAGCAATTTTTCCATAAAATGCTTTTTTAATCCGAATATTAATTTTATCTTTTTTCACCTAATTCAGTTAATTAGGTATTTATATATATAAAATAAATTAAGGATAATATCATCTTTGACTGCATACAAAAAGCACACTCCCATGACTGTCGTTAGGAATGTGCTTTTATATCATGCATTTAAAAAATGCACTCAATAAACCCACTACAATATTTCATTCTATAGCTTACTAATAACTACAAAATAATCTGCTTGTCTACGATGTTATTGAAAATATAGTTTTGCATTTGCAATTTAATTAGTATGAACTATTAAATGAAGTTTAACTTACTCAATTCGGCATCATTACTTTAGAATAGTGCTGCTAAGCAGCCAAATAAGAAAATAAAGTTAGAAATCATTTTTCCCCTTCTTTCTGTGAAACCTATAAGTTTTAAAGAATACATATATTCATCATTTATTCATAAAGTGATGATAATATATCCCTTACAATTAAATAATAGTACTAACTAAAGATTAGTTTAGTGAATTGTTGGCTTATTTCACATTAACCTTATTCAGATAAGCCATTGAAAGGGGTAACTTGCAGTGAAATCTTTCGGGGAAACAATAAAAGGAATCAGAACGGCGCGCGGTATTACCCAATCTGAGTTAGCTGGCTCTTTAATTAATCGAACCACGCTCTCTAAAATCGAAAATTCATTTGAAGAACCTTCTTATGAAAATGCAACAAAATTGATCAAACGATTGGGCATCACCCAAATTGAATTTGATTACATAAGAAACGATTATCAGTTTAATGCCAAAGAACAAATTATTTTTGATCTTTTCAATATTGCCTATAATTCTGAAGTTAATAAAATAGCTTCTTTGCTTAACCGCTGTGAGCAATTTCCTAATGATCAGGAGATTCAAAAAATCAAAGTCATTCTAAAAGCATTTAATGCAAGCAGCTTACGCGAAGCACGTAGCTTAGTCATACCACTTTGGAAAAACCAGGTGTCCAAAACTGACAACTGGAATGTTCTTGATCTCTATTTACTGAACATGATTTTTTTCGTTTTTGACGATGACACAATGATTGGTATTTCAAATCGTGCTATTAAAACAATTGAAGAAAAATATCCATTTTTAAAATCGCTAGAAACCAATTTTGTTCTTAACAAAGCAGCAATATTGATGAACAGACAGAACTTTGATGATGCTGCAATGATATTAGTTAAAGCAATTACCTTGGCCAAAGCAACCTTTCGCTATGATAAATTACTAATGGCTAAAGGGCGACTCGCAATTTGCCAAAAAGATAAAAAAGAAGCACTTTATTGTTTAAAAGTGCTTAAAGAGATTGAAGCAGACGATGTCTATAATGGATTGAAAAATGAAATTGAGCAGTTTGATTCCCGCTTGTCTTAACGCGATTACAACAGACAAGACTAAAGACCGCTAATTTATTTAAGCAGTCTCTAGAAGGGTATATTTTTATTGTTTTTACAAAATAGAATTATATTTAGGAAAGCCGACTTTAATTTATCTGACTTTCCCCGTTGCCTATGCTAATCATCCTCCTTTACTCTAAATTCTAAGAGGGTGAATCACTACCATTTAAAAATGTTCCATTATTTCACATTTTGTGCGAAAAAAGCTTACTACATATTAGTAGTAAGCTTTTTGATTTTCATTTTTAACTTGTATTTCGCGGTTAACCTTTGCGCGTCCATTTTGATAATTGAACGAAAAACCAGGTTGAACATTGAACAAATAAACATTAAAGTCGAGTGTGCCGTCAGTTGAAACAGCCTGCAGGTTGATTCCTCGTGCCATTAGCTCCTCGCCACGAAATATTGGCGTAGCCTGATAGATAACTCGCTTATTTTCTCTTAGTGCTTTTCGCACCCTACTTTCAAAAATAGTTTGAACCCTTTGGTTTGAATAAGCCGACTGCGTAAATAAATTTTTAGGATTATTCTGATCACCGGAAAGATTACGTGGATTAAAATTACCCGCTTGATCAATTCCTGCGGAAACAGAATACGCAATTAGGTGCCCACGGTTATAAATTTGCGTCCCATTACGCCGATTGTAGTGCCAAGCTGTCGGTTGAACATATTGCTGAACTCGTAAGCTATCATTAGCAACATTTCTTTTTTCCAAAAAGGCAGTGTTCGAGCGAGAAGTCCGATTTAAACTATCTAAGTTTGCATAAATAACGCGGTTAACGCGCCATGCATTTTTAATTAACGTCGACTTATCATTATTCACTGTAATGTAGGCTTCATTGCCACTTTTAAAATCAAGCTTAGCTAATTTAGCGTAATCTTCCTGTGATAACCCACCATATACTTTGGCAGCTGGTTTAGCCTGATCAATTTTGTTTTTCTTAGCTGGTTCATTACGTCCAATACGTTCGATTGTTTGGTGTCCGCTAGGATCTGAGCCACCCTTGGTTGAAACAAACCACAACAAAAAAAGGATGATAATGACAATTGCCCAAAAATCACTACCACTAGTTTTTCTGCTTTGCCGTCTTCGCTTGCGAGCCATTTAGTCAGTCCCTTACTTAAATAATAACTAAGTATAGCCAATCGAACTGCTGTTTGCAACAAAGGTAAATAAAAAAGCAAAGATTGCTCTCTGCTTTTTACTTTAAGACCTAGCCCATTCATCAAGCATATTTAAGAAGTAACTTTCGGATAGTCGCTTAATCTTACTACCATTCTTATTGTATTCCTGAGCTTTCTGCCATGCCTCGTTGTTTTTACTGAAAAAGTGATCATCATCAATAATCAAATAATTGGTTTCCGGAGTGACAATGGTTTGGGCTTGGCCACCCATGTTATTAACCATTAAAGCTGCTTCATCATTATCCATGCCAATTCCATCTGCAAATGTGATCAGCTTGTTACTAATCGGATTGCGAAAGCCTAGTTCCCAGGCCTCAAGTTCTGCTTCAAGTAAGTCCATGTTTTTAATTTTACCTTGCGCTTCTGTAAGAAGTTCATCGGTGAAATGATCGCGAAAATCATCGTAAACCTTTTTGGTATCGATTGAATCAGCCAAGCCATGATGCTGCTCTTCTTCTGCAATCCCAGCACGCTGAATACAGTCTAGCAACCGGTTATGTTGGAACGGATAGTACGCACGTGCAAGTCGCAAAACATCAACATAGTCATTGTTTAATGCTGGCAAATGGAATTTTTCCGTCAAATCATATAAAAAGTTCAAGTCAAAGTTAACGTTATAGCCAATAATAATATCGTCGCCAATAAATTCGCGAAATTCAGTCATTGCTTCTTTAACAGGCACACCTTCGCTAAGTAAAAGCTCGGTGGTAATTCCGTTTAATTTAGTTATAAAGGCAGGAACCTTATTTGATCTTGGATAAACGACTAGCTTACTAAATTCTGCAACAATTTCGTTATTGCGCACCTTGACCGCACCCAGCTCAGTCACATGGTCACGATAGGGATTAAGTCCAGTTGTTTCAATATCAAGCATTGTGTAATCAGAAATAAAGCTTGGTTTTTCTTCGCCTTTCGCACGCAATTTATCCTGAGAACCCGTGACTTGCAAAACGCCATTTTTGACATAAATACTCATGCAATCTTCCTAATCTGTAACTAAAGCCTGCAATAAACTCGCAGTATCCGCATTTACGGCTGCACTTCTATCTTGAATGTCCAGCGGTAACATTTCTTGTTGATAATCTGCCGCTACGTAAGTCCATTGTGGGAATTGTTGAACCAGTCTGATGATTGGCTCAAATAATTGAGGGCTCGTTTCATCAACACCGAGCTCCAAAAAGACCACTTTTTCCTCTTCGTTCCCAGTTAAAAACCAGCGAAAACGAGTGTTAGCGTCTGTATCTGGGTAAAAGTGCTCGTTTAATGGCATATGAATCTCCATTGGTTGACCACACTGCTCACACTTCGGGACTAGCTTAGTTATGTCTTGATCACCTTGGTGGGCTGTCAGTATTTGCCGGACAACTTCTTGGTCACTTTTAGCACCATGATTAACGCCACTTGAGCATTGCATCATCGTCCAGTCACCAAACGCATTGAAGATTCGATTTTTATTGAAATCAGCTTGTTCAAAAAAATGTCCAAAAGTTGAGGTAGCAATAAAAAACTTTTTTTCGCCAATTAATTCACGCAGTTTTTTCATTGCTGGACTTGGAACATAATTAAGTGAATATTTTTCAATTAATTGACTCCAAAATAACCATTGTTCAGCCCAGGAATCAAACTTGTGATCAAGAGCATCCCCAATTGAATTCACATGATATTTACTAGCAACTTCCGGAAAATCTTGCTCAAAATTTTCTGTTCCCAGTAAATCAAGTCCTTCATTTTTTGCCATTTTATTGCCTGCAGTGACAATCACAACATCCGCATCGTTAAGCAATTGCTGTGCTTTATTCAGATTTTCCATTAATTACTCTTTCTTATTTTCGGTCATACCCCGTGAAAGAAACATGACCATCTTCAAAATCAGCTAAAAAGATATCACTAGGATCATTAAAGCCGGCTTTTTTCACTTCTTCTTTCAGCCAGTTTTCATCCTCATCAATAGATTCAAGCACATCTTGATTGATTTGACCATCATTTATTAAAGGAAAACGAACATTTTTCTCATCTGTTTTAATTACAGTCAATTGCCCATTCTTTTCAAAAATACAATTCTTTACTTTATCAACAGAATAGATTCCCTGGCTACGCAATTTAAACATTAACTCATTGGCAGAAATACCAGCTTTTAAGCAGTTTTTTACTAAAACTTGCCCATCCTTGATGATCTGAATTGGCTTACCATCAATTAAACTGCGAATAAAATTACTGTGCTCACGCGCAAACTTCAAAATAAAGACTACTAATGTCCAAACAATTAGTACTAGTAAAAACTGTAAAACGGAAATACTGGAATTATAGATTACACCACCGATAATCCCACCAAGAACATAGTTCTGGAGTTGATCAAGAGCAGTTGTTGGAGCGATATTGGTTTTACCAAAAACATTTATTTGAAAAATTAAAGTTAACACACCTAAAACGAATTTAATAAAGAGCTGCGTATAGTCCATCTCAATCTCCTCCTAATTCTTTATATCAACTTGATGATTAATCACATGCGCTTGTTTCAAAGAATAAGTGTTATTGTCATCATTTAGTTCTAACTGATAGTCAATATCTTTTGAGTTGATCCGTACTATCAAACCGTCTTGAAGTGTCGTCGAACTTACCAAAACATCACTGGTAGGCACTCCAAAGTCCTTGGCGACAGACTTAATAAACGGTGTAATTTGCTCTGATTGAGACTTAACCAGGTTGGTTTGAACATATTTTTCATATTGTGTGCCACCAAATAGCAGCAAGAACAATAATGCAATAATACCTAAATCACGGTAGCGGGTGTTAAACCGGTGCCGCAAATAGAGGACAGTAAAAGCAATCATAGCAACCGCCGCAACCGCAATTAGAATATACAAAATTGTTTTGTTAGTATTTTGATTCTGCTCAATATACTTAAGTGTATAAAAAGTCATAACATTCCCACCTTTTTTAAAAATAGCAGCTACCCAAAAGCAGGCAAGTAGTTGCGCTACAACTTCGTTTATGGCTTTATAATCAGCTTTTTACTAGCTAGCTGAGCACCTAAAGCCACCTAATTTAAGTATAGCAAAGACTCATCAGAAGTGATCGATTCAAGCTTGCTAGGTAAATTTAGTTCCAAAAGCATACTCTATTTCTTCTTGTCCTGTTTTGCTTTAACTCGTTATAGGCTAAAATAGAGATTGATTAATAAAAAGTAAGGAGAAAAACATGAAAACTGGATCCAAAATTATTACTTTAGACAACGGTTACCATCTTTGGACTAACACCCAAGGACAAGGCGACATTCATTTACTTTGCTTGCACGGCGGCCCTGGCGGTAACCATGAATATTGGGAAGATACTGCTGATCAACTTAAAAAGCAAGGTCTAGACGTTCAAGTAACAATGTATGACCAACTGGGATCACTTTATTCAGATCAGCCTGACTATTCCGATCCCGAAATCGCTAAAAAATACCTGACTTATGAATATTTCTTAGACGAAGTTGATGAAGTACGTGAAAAGCTCGGCTTAGACAACTTTTATCTAATTGGCCAAAGTTGGGGCGGTCTTCTTGTTCAAGAATATGCTGTCAAATACGGCAATCACTTAAAAGGCGCAATTATTTCTTCTATGGTTGACGAAATCGATGAATACGTTGCTTCTGTTAACCGCCGCCGTCAACAAGTTTTGCCACAAACTGAAATTGACTTCATGCACGAATGTGAAGAAAAAAATGACTATGACAACGCTCGTTATCAAGAGGATGTCAACATTTTAAACATCAATTTTGTTGATCGTAAGCAGCCTTCTAAGCTCTACCACTTAAATGATATTGGCGGAAGCGCAGTATATAATGCTTTTCAAGGTGACAATGAATTTGTTATCACTGGTAAACTAAAGGACTGGCACTTTAGAGACCAACTGAAGAAGATCACTGTCCCAGCCTTGTTAACTTTTGGTGAAGAAGAAACAATGCCAATCTCAACTGCTAAAACTATGCAAAAAGAGATTCCAAACTCACGTCTAGTAACAACTCCAGATGGTGGACACCACCACATGGTTGATAATCCAGATGTTTACTACAAGCATTTGGCTGATTTCATTCGTGAAGTAGAAAACGACACTTTTAAAGGTGAATAACTAGTAAAAATCAAGTAGAACTCTACTTGATTTTTATTTTAGCTATTAAGTCACATACACTATTTATTCTATATTTTTGTATATCAATTTAGTCTTAACTGATAAGTCATTTTCTAACTGATTTCTTAATAATGGTGGTAAGATGAACATGAAAAATAGTAACTGTTAAATAACAAGGAGCTGATAAAATGAGGTATTTTATAGCGGCTATGCTTATCATCAGTGGGTGTGCCTTTATTTTCGACTTGTGTTTTAGCCTTTACTTAACATTTAGTCAACATATTAAGCAAGAAAAATATCTTCGCTTTCAGCGTAAATTCAATACATTGCTTCTTTTAATCCCTGCAATGAATGAATATTCGACATTGAAGCGAGATATGCTAGGATTGCTTACATTACACGATAAATGCAAAGACTTTATTGACTTAAAACTAGTTTTTATAGACGATGCTTCGAGCGATGGCACTACAGAATTGCTAGATGAGTGGTCACAATCTAACCCTGAAAATCTCTACATTATTCATCGCGTTAAGCCTAATGCACAGCAAGGTAAAGGACCGGCCCTGCAGGACGCAATTAATCATCTGCTTAAAATGAATTTTCCTGTAAAACAAACGTTAGTTGGAATTATTGATGCAGATAGTCATTTTGATAGTAACTATTTACACCAAGTAGTTAATACCTTTGAAAATTCTAATTATGACTTGGTTCAAACACGCGTAGATGTCTATAACACCGTCGACAATCTGACGATTATGCAGAACTTTGAATTATCCGTTTACAATGGCTTGTTGCAAATGGCTCGTACTAATTGGGGCTCGGCTCTCGCATCAGGCAATGGACAATTTGTCACATTAACCATGGCGGAAAAAGTTGGTTGGTCTTCTTCTCTGCTTGAAGATTGTGAGTTTTCACTAAAGGGACTGTTAAGAGGTTATTATGGCACCTTCTTAAATACCGCTGCAATTAGACAAGAAGGTATCACTAATCTTGGCAAGCTAATCCGGCAACGCACAAGATGGTGTCAAGGTGGTCTGCAATGCCTAAAAATCTATGGTGGAAAAATTATCAAATCTGACCGGATGTCAGCTGGTGTTAAGGCCTTTATCCTATTATTTTTATTAGTGCCTTATATATCAGTTATCGTGGTTCCATCATCAATCGTGTCTGTTATAACGTTGATTGCTTATGCCAGATTCAATTTGGGGGCAAGCTTAGCGATTATCCTGACTCTGTTATTAACTGAATACACTATTAATGGTTTAATGATTAAAAAACAGTGGTTTGAAACTGGTTTTAGTACCGTTAACAACCCAATTGAGATTTTAAGAATCATTTTTAGTTTTGGTGTTTACCGCTGGTTATTATCATTTATCCCCTACCGATCAATTGGTAGAGAATTAATCGGCAATAATTCTTGGACCAAAACTAGTCATACTTAGACTTTATTTGGAAAAAAGAAAAGCGCGCTCTATCTGGCGCGTTTTTTCTTTATGTAATTGTACTATGTCATGGATTAATTCAATTAATTGGAGAAAGAAGTTTTTCGTTTCTAATCATCATTGATTTAACAACCGTCTAAAACTTTATATCAGATTCATCATAAGGTTGACTAGTTCTAATCATCATTGATTTAACAACCGTCTAAAACTAACTCTTGTTCAAGCTTAGACAGCTTGGCGTTCTAATCATCATTGATTTAACAACCATCTAAAACTAGGCTTACAAGATAACGTTAAGTATTTAGGTTCTAATCATCATTGATTTAACAACCATCTAAAACTCTAAGAAAATTATCCTTTGTAATGTCAGGGTTCTAATCATCATTGATTTAACAACCATCTAAAACTTTCCCTGTATATCCACTTTCATTAGGGTAGTTCTAATCATCATTGATTTAACAACCATCTAAAACAATTGCCATATCATTCGTAAAAGTAAACGGGTTCTAATCATCATTGATTTAACAACCATCTAAAACAATTGCTAGGCACTGTTAACGATACTAATAGTTCTAATCATCATTGATTTAACAACCATCTAAAACCTCGTTCCGTTTGATAGTATTCCTTGATTTGTTCTAATCATCATTGATTTAACAACCATCTAAAACCGATTTTTTATAATCAAATTTTAATATAGCGGTTAGTACCAATCGACTAGATCTTGATCTATATAATAACAAGTAATGTTTTTAGATATTTTCAAATTTTGAGGATTAATAAATTCAAGAAAAATCACACTTGAATTGACTTCCATAGCAAGATTAGCTACCTCTTGCCATTCCTGCTCATCAAAATAATGCGCTACATTACAAAATACAGGAATTGTCCCCAAATCATAATTCTGATGAATTTTTAGAACAGTTTCTATTATAGCATATGGATTGGTTAATACACTCCTATCAAAATGAATTTCCACCAATTTTAACAGCTTTTTCAAATCTTCGTTAAAGTCAATGTCTATCGGAAGATCTTCTAGTAAAAGTGAATCATGCAATACAGTCTCTAGGTTGTAATAAGCTTTAAAGACTTTATTTCTGTTTTCTTCGTCTATAGTCTTCGCATAGCTGTTAATTATAAGGGTTAAATATCTTTTCGATATGTCTTCACTGAGTAATGGGTCTCCCACGAAATCAAAAGTTTTAGTTATTTCTAGAGAATTAAAGTCTCTGTCGCTACAAAGCAGCAAATTGTTTTCTCCTTTAAATCCCTGAACTAAATCACGATATGCAATCGGACTTTGTAAAGTAATAACTGTCACTCCTGAATCTCGTAAATTCCACTTTTTGTGTGTCAAATATGACAGAATCATAAAATCACCGTCCGATCAGAAGTATTACGCACATCTTCGACGGGCTTTCCGACTAAGAAACGCATATCATTATATTGTTTCTCGGTTACCATTAGTGATTGAACCAGTCCGCCATGAGGCAAAAAATTTTCAACCCGCTTTTCTAAGAATTTTGCAGTCTGTCTAGTTACACAAACTCTTACATAAACAGAAAATTGTACCATTACGAAACCTTCATTAATTAGCTTCTTTCGAAACTGACGGTACTCTTTTCTTTCTTGAGCAGTTTCAGTTGGTAAGTCAAACATTATCATTAAGCGCATTATTCGGTACCTCATTAGTTAAACTCATCTCCATTTCTGGCAAGGCATTATTTTCATTATCACTTAGAAACTTCAAACATTCTCTTACATATGTTGTAATTGCATTAGTTAGAAGAGTTTTCTTACCATTAAAAATAATTTCTAAGCTTAAAAGTTCGACTAAACCATATTTTATATCCGGCGTTAATTCCTGCATCTTTTCGTGTGCCTTTACCCAATAATCGACAAACGGGCGAAAAGGTTCCATTAAGTCTGAAGCTAAATTAAATTGATTCTCATTTGAGCAATGATGAATGCCAAAGTAAGACAGGTAACCATTTACAGCAATTTCCCGTGTAAAACTTGAAAGTAAAATAGCATAACCATAATCTAAAGCCGCGTTTACCGCACTAGTATCTCGTCTAACAAAGTCTTTATTAAATAAAAGCATGAAATATTTACGTGCAGAACTTGCCTCACGAGTGGTCACGTCATTTAGTTCCAACTTATCTAACTCAGCTTGAACAGTATCTGTCTTTAATTGATAATTGCTCAAAACAGCAATTTGATTTTTAATTTTGGTGCTAACAATTTTAGTCCACAATAATTCTTTTTGACTTTGATGCCAATTAAACTGTAGTTTTAGTTTATTAGCATTACGTGCCCCAGGGTAATAATCAACCGCTTCGGTAACTGGATTATACTTTTCATCAACAAAAAAACTACTTCAGTTTGATTTTGAGCCAATTTACTAATTAATGCACTTGTAATCACTGCCTGCGTTGTTGAAACAAGTAGCAAATTAATATCTTCAATTGGAATTTGGTTAATGCCATCACGCGTTTGTACAATCATCATATTCATTGAGTAGGTTAACTTGGCATGTTGTGTGATAATGACTGATCTCCATCCCATACAATTCTCCTTGTATTTTCCAAAATAAATGTTAAGATGAAGTTGTTGGGTAGCTCCCAGCAACTAATCATTATTGATTTAACAACCAGATTTAAAATCAAGCGACATATCATTTAAGATATGAAGTTTCAACGCGGTATTATTATCGTCCTGCCTCAGCTCTATAGCGGAGGTTTTTTTGTGCATAAAATTCTGAAAACAATTTTTTAGTCCAAAAATCAGTTCTGCTTAGTTTTTATCATCAAAGAAACACTGATTACAGCAATAATCAAAAGTTCAAATGCTGACACACCTATTCCAGATCTTGAACCTACTTTTTTTGCTACAAGACCTCCAAAAAGGTAGCCCAAAGAATTCACCCCAATTAGGACGGTTTTATATATACTCGTAACTCGTCCAAGATACTTTTGCTCAACATGCTCCTGTCTATTAGTGATTATGCTAATGTTAATAATTGATTCAATGATTGAGATAAATGCAATGGCGGCAGTTAATATTAGTAAATTTTTGTTTAATGCAAAAATTACTCTAAAAAGGGCAGCCATAAAAACTAGCATGGGTAGCAGTAAATTGAAGCCAACCCTTTCATTAAGTCTATTTACAATCAAAGTACCTATTAAAGCACTGACAGCCGCAATTGCTGAAATAGTACCAATACTTTCAGAAGAAAGGCCAATTTGTGCACGTAATACTATTAAACTATCGTTATCAAAATTCGCTGATGCAATATTAACTAAAGCAGTCAAAATTAGTGGATATAGTACAGAAGGAAGCTTAATTGTATAGCGCAGTCCTTCTTTTATGTCCGCAGTTACCGTTTTACCCGCTGATTTAAGAGTCGAAAATTCATTAGAAGCATTAGATACAGTTTTTACTTGTATTTCTTTTTCTAATAAAAGGCTAGTTAAGTAGAAAAATGAACAGATTGCAATCAAAAGACTGTGCGAAACAAATTTATATAGCACTCCACCAACAATCGGTAGTACAAAATTCGTCGCATACTGTATTCCATAGATCAGACTGTTTAATTCAGCAAAATCCTTTTTTTCGACTAAGAAAGAAACGAATGTAACTTCTGATACCGTATTGAACGCATTAGTAATACTGACTACCAGAGAAACTATATAGATAATTAAAATCATGAATTTTACCGGCAAATTCATTGCTAAAGCAGTAGTCAGAACAAGGTAACTAATTAGTCTAACTAAATCACTAACGATAAGAACTCTTTTTACATCAAGCTTATCTATTACTGCTCCAACAGGAAGCCCTAAAACTAAAACAGGCAGTGTTTGGATTACGGAAATAATCGATAAATGGAGACCATTTTTTGTAATATCAAGTACCATCAAAGGTAATACAAATGCCATTAAAGCACTACCCAGATTGTCAGTAATCACTGATAAAAGATATAATCTATTATTCCTACTTCGTAGTATGGTTTTCATATGAACAAGCAGATGCTACTCCTTTACTTAAGATAAATAAAATTGATTTCTATGCGCAAAATAGAGGGCTAGTTAAACCTAACTCTCTATTTTTCTATAAATTCGTAATTTTTACTCTTTTTTCAAACAAGCCGGTTGGCGATTGAAAAATTAATACTGCATTAGATGAAAGAACCACACCAGCAGCTGTTTGCATTACTCCAAATGGTGTCTTAATTCCTAAGTTCTTCAAATCAGAAGCCATCAGATTATCATGTAATCCATTTAAGATATTAGTTATGGTGTGCTTCTTATCTTTAACTGTTAAGTTAATAAATTTTGTTCTACCATTATGTAGCCCTAATCTAAAGTTGTTTGTATCAAATAATGGTAAATATAGGTCAACTTTAGACAAGATTTCATCATAAGCATTCACTAAGAGCTGGTCTTCGTTATCTTCTTTTTGATTCATATTATCAGTGACAATTTTCATAGTCTCTTGTGACAAGGTAAGCTGTTTTGCATTAACTTGGTAGCTAGCAGAATACAGCATGAACTTTTTATCGCCGTCCACTACAACTTGCTTAAAATGAAGATGGTCTTTTATTATTCTGAATCCTTTAAGACCTCGTTTAGGCTTTCCACTTTTATCGAGCATAATTAAAGACTCAAGAATTTTATGTAGTTCATGATTATACTTTCCCTGCTTTTTAGCTTGTTGTAATCTAGCTAAAAATCGCATCGGTACTCCAACAACTCTATAAATATCTCCCTTAGTCTTTTCAATTTTGACAATAACCATATATGCATTTGCATTACCACTATAACCACCATAAATTGTCGGATCCAAGTTTTTACCTTTCGGAATCAACTTTCTAGTCTTTTTACGATCACGTTCTTGACGTGGATAAACAGTCATATTAAACAATCCACTGTTTTCGGTAGTCGTTTCGCGGGAAACCAACATATATTTATAGTTATAAGCTTTACAAAGTCTATCAAAAATATCTGGGTGTTTAAGAAAGACTACTCTATCACTATTATTTTCTAGAATTTTTTCTGGAGCCTTACGTTCGCTATTGTCTTTCTGTAGCAACGGCCATAAAAAGTTAAAACCCTTAAAATTGCTAATAGCCTCTCTTTGTAATTGAGGATCTTCACTAAACTTTTTATATTTACCGTAGACAAAAAATGGGCGGTACTTAGGATAAACTTGATATAAAAAGTTGCCGCAAACAATTGATAGATAAGCATCAATTGCGTGATGATAATCATTAACTTCTCTACTTTTATACAGATTTAGTCGTTGGCGTAGTGCCGAGTTATCTCTCGCCCTAACTGTAATAATTTCTGAATCAGGATATTTATTTTGTAAAATAACTGATACTAATTTAATTATCTGACTCGTTTCCACTAATTGTCTGTTAATGAAGCCTTCTTTTTGGTATTTGCTTAGTTTATCAGGGTCCAGAATCAAATTATTAAGTTTGTACTTGCTTATTAGGCCGATTGCTTGCCATTGACGCCATAGTTCATTGATTTTTATATTCAAATCGGCAACAACATCGTTACCAAATCTTTTATACGGGACATCATCAGCTTTTTCTGCGTTTATTGCTTTAGCAGTCAGTACACGATTATCTAATGAATCATCCTTAATAAATGCTTGTGGCAAAATGTGGTCAATATCATATTTCGAAGATGACGATAACTCATCAACATCAATTTTCTCGCCCGTATATGCATCACGCCCTGCCTGTATGAAATATAAGAAGTACTTATCTTTCACTAGTTTTTTGTTTTTAATTGCATCCTTCAGGGCATCGGTTAAGCTCTGGTCAATAAGTTCACTGTCAGCATCTTGATAGATCTTAAGTAACTGACTGCCTCTAATTTGGGATAACTTCGGATTTTTTTGTGGTTCACGTGTATATTCAATTGTAAACTGAGCTGGTGCGGCTCCAGCAGCTTTAACTACATCTTCCACAACTTTAACAACTTGCCTAATCGCCTTTTTATTAGCTGGTGAAGTGTAAGCGTCAGCTAAAATTTCTTCTACTCCGTTTTCCTTAGTTATTTGTTGATTCTCTTGGGCAATTGCACTCTTAAAATCAGGCTCTGTGATAATTTTTGCAAAGTTCTTCTGACTATCCCAAAGCTGCTCCATGACATTTTGGCCATTTTGATCACGTAAACCAACTAATAGCTTACTAGAAAGTCTGCCCCAACCTTGCAAACGCCAATTTGATAACGCCTTAAATTGATCTTGAGATAACCAACTAATTTCATGTAGTTTTTCTTGAAAAATCTTATTATCTTCAAAGATTGAGGAATATTCAATTATCTTCTCAAAGTCCGAACTATATTTAGGATCTTCTAATTGATTAGAAAATACTTTTAAGCCTTTTAGATGATAGTAACTTGATAAACTAGAGTTGAATTTAGTTGGATCTGCTAATCCATCAATTTTTACAATCATCATATTTTCATGTTGTTTGATATAACTAATTAGCAATCTAGTAGTAACCGTCCGCTTATTTTTAAATAAGTTATTAAAAATATCCTGCTTAAGACTTACGCTTATTTTCTTTCCATTAATTCTAAGATTATTTAATTCATTTAAGACTTCAAATCGTTGATAAAGTAAACTATTTGCAGGTAAAACGTCTTCACCTAAAAGATATGTGTCTTTAATAGTCATTCGCTTAATAAAACGGTTAGCTGATTCTTGTCGATCTATTTTTTGCTCAAAATTCCATGGCGTAATTTGTCCAGGTTCTTTTCTTACCATCCAAGCAAAATTCTTACCAGAAGTTTTCTCTTGATCCTGTACAGTAACCATCGGGCCAACATAATATGGTACTTTAAATCTAACTAGTTCATCTAATTTATATGGCGCCTGCTTTCGATGCTCTTCAACTGGATTCTCAGTAGCTAGAAACGGATAGTACTGACTTTGGTTAGCAATAATTTTATCTAACTCAATTTGATGCAGCTGAAATGGGATAACACCGTTACTGTTAGTGCGCTGCTTAGGCATAAAACTATCAGTTTCAATTCCTTGTAAAATTTGACTAGCTGCCTTGGAATCATCAAGATTTTCTTTAACTACTTTATAAAAATCTTCTTTAGTTAAAGCACCATCTTGACCAAATTTAGCCTTGGCCTCTAATAAGTGACCATGACGATTATTAACATACAAGTCATAAGCAAGCCGTAATGTTTTAGCCTTTTGTCGATCTGCTTGACCATCAATCACTATTTTTAGTAATTTATAATCACATCTATGCTGGTTGTACTTGTTTACCATTGATGCAGATAAACTCTTACCTTCATCAACAATAGTACCCAATGTAATTGAACTAAATAACTTTTTAATTTCAACAATAATAGTTTGGTCATCTTCATCTAATTCTGGCAATAATGCATCCAATTTTTCATCTGCATCCGCATCACTAAGTTTAAATTCCCATCTTACTTTATCGCTTTTATCGATTTCTTTAGTCAGGATAGTTTCAAATTGCGTTTTATAGCCCATAATGGCATTGGCAATCTGCTTAGACACATTTTTTGCATTTTTATCTGTAGAGGCCGGTAACAATAACGCAATCTTTTTGACTTTATCCTTTTTATAAGTCGTTTTGTCCGGGTCCTTACCCTTGATTACCTCTTCAACAGCATGTGCATTTTTTAAGTTTAATTCTAGCTTTTCGCAAGCTTCATCCGCTTTATTATTAAAAGCCTCATTAATTGAATTTAATACTGATACTACATCTATTTTAGAAGCTTCAAAGTTTTTTACAGGCGTATCCTGTAAAAAATTGCCACGGTATTTAACAATGTGGTGCATTGCCAAAAAAACTTCCCGTAAATCAAATTTACGATTTTCTGTCATTAAGGCTTGACGCAAATGATAAATCGTCGGATATTTCTGATAAAACTTTGCATCTTCTTTGGCTGTTGGAAAAACAATTGCGGCGTATTTTTGCCGATCTTTATCAAGGGGAGAAACCCATGATTGGTGAAGACGAACAAAAAATGCCGGATCAACTTCAGCCATTGGCTCCGCAAAAATTTCTTCTAACAATCCTAAACGCCATTTTCTTCGCTTAAGACGACGGCGTGTAGTTCTAAAGCCGCGACGATCTGCAGCGGAATGTCCCTCTTCAAATAAGTGTGAACCGATTGCAGTTTTACCACGTAATTTTAAAAGTGCATTCTTCTTATCAGCTACAGCCCACCCGCATGAGTTTGTCCCGATATCGAGACCTAATATGTAGTCACTCTTTTTTTGACTCATTTTCTTCTCCTAAACAAACTGTAATTACTATAATAATACATTAAAAAAGCGGCTTAGTCCTTGATTTTTTAAATACGAAAAATGATGGCTTAACTAGCCATCATTTAGCAAAAAATACTTATTTCGATTTTTCTTTAATTGTTTCTGCCGATTTTGCCAGCAGTTTTTCTTCTTCATCAGTTAAAGCCAATTGGACTTGTTGAACTATGCCGTCACGTCCAACTATTGCTGGGTATGATAAGTAAGTACCGTATTTCTCCTGGTAATTTGAAACTGGAAGCTCTGTGCGTGCGTCACTTTCAATTGTTTCAACTAATCTAGTAACTGCTGCTGCAATCCCATAGTTGGTGTATTGCTTACCCTTATAAACAGTTTGACCGCCAAACTTAATTTCATCATTTAGGTCTTCAAGCTTCCACGGCTTGTCTTTAACCAACTCCGTAATTGGTTGCTCCAAAACTTTAACAGTTGACCAAGCAGTAAATTGCGAGTTGCCGTGCTCACCTAAGTTAAAGCCTTCAACTGAACGAGGATCAACGTTCAACCTCGAGCCAACAGCTCTTTTCATTCTTGAGGTATCAAGAAGTGTACCCGTTCCAATGACATGCTTTTTAGGCAAACCAGTCAATTCTTGATACATATTAGTAATTGCATCAACAGGATTGGTAATTGCGACCAAAATGCCATCAAAACCACTCTTTTTAATTGAAGCAGCAATGTCCCCAATTCGTTCTCTATTATAGTTTAATTCCGCAAAACGCTCGCCACCAGCTTCTAAACTAATGTTACCAAAAGCACTAATAATAATATCGGCATCTTTTAAGGCAGAATAGTCATTAATTACAATGTTGGTGTGATGCTTCAAGTTAGCCATTGCATCTTGGAAATCAAGCTCATCCGCAGTAACTTTTGCCTCATTTACATCAATTAAAACCAAGTCATCAACCAAACCTGAAACAAGTAACTGATGTGCTACTGTGCTACCAACATGACCATCACCTATGATACCGATCTTATTACTCATGATATTTGTCCTCCTAGAAAGTAATTTAAGGTATTATCTAAAAAATTTGTTATCTCTCATTATAGCTGTTTTCTATTAAAGATGAACTTAAATTTAAAAAATAATTAGATTCGCTAACGAAGTTTCAACAAAAATTAAAAAATGATTTCAACCCTTTTTATCTTTCATGAACTATACTAAGCATTAGGAGGTACATTATGAGACAAATAAAAATTGGTAACACTAACTTTAGTGCTTCTGCAATCGCATTTGGGATAATGCGGATGAACAAGCTGTCAGTTGATGAAGCTGTTAAAGCATTAGAAACTGCTCATGACACAGGAATTAACTTTATTGATTCTTCAGACATATATGGTCATGGCAAATCAGAAGAAATTTTTGGCGAAGCTTTGGAAAAGTCCTCACTTAGTCGTGATGATTTTTACATTCAATCAAAAACTGGAATTTTTGAGGATGAATCGCAAAACTACAAGACAACTCGCTATGATTTTTCAAAAGAACATATCATTAAAAGTGTTGATGGCATTCTTTCTCGCATGAAAATTGACTATTTAGACAGCCTACTTTTGCATCGTCCAGATGCTTTGATGGATCCTGCCGAAATTGCGGCTGCGTTTGATGAACTGCAAAAAGATGGTAAGGTGCGTCATTTTGGCGTGTCCAACTTTAACCCAATGCAAGTCGAACTATTACAGGCTGGATTGAGTCAAAAATTGCTGATTAATCAATTGCAACTGAGTGTCATGCACACTGGCCCAATTGACTTTAATATCCACACTAATATGACTGATGCTCGCAGTATTGACCACGACCGCGGTGTCTTAGACTATTCACGCTTACACAATATGACAGTTCAAGCTTGGTCGCCATTCCAATATGGTCAAATTGAAGGTAACTTTATCGGCAACCCTAAGTTCCCAGAAGTTAACGACGCATTACAAAAGTTAGCAGATAAAAAGGGCGTTTCCAAAAACGCAATTGCATCTGCTTGGATACTACGTCACCCAGCAATTGGTCAGGTAATCATTGGAACCATGACACCAGAACACATTGTTGACAGTGCTAAAGGTGCAGACATCTCTCTAACAGCTCAAGAATGGTATGATATTTACCTAGCTGCTGGCAATGACTTGCCTTAAATTTCCATCTAGAAATAATACTCTAGCATTTTTAAAGAAAAGCTAACTAAATATAAAAGCCTAGACTGTTGTCTAGGCTTTTTATTCATATAGAATATATTCTAAAGATTTGTACTTACTATAAAAGTAACACCGTTTGGATCATAACCATTATAGTAGGTTGTTGCCAAACCAATTCCAATAGTTTTAAGAGAGCGGCTTTTTAAATCATCTCTATGGGCAAAATTTGCCTGAGCGTCTTTATAAACAAATTGTTGAAAGGCTTCTTGTGCCATTTTTTGTGGAGTATTATACGTGACAAGTGTTTCTAGCTCTCCATATTTTGCACCAGCGTGCATGTCGGATACTTTATATTTGTCATAGTGCTGAGCATCTTGAACAGCCCTTGTAACATCATAATCATATCTGCTGGTAATATACGCTATTTTAGTCTCAATCCCTTGGCTTGCTCTCCACTCATTAACAAGTTTTTCAAAACATCTTGCAGTTTCTTCGATTGTGTTTCTATCCAGTGCTGTTGCACTTGGAAGGTTACTTTTCATTTCTTCTTCTTCAAAGCTTGTATTATCATTTGGATCATCCCAATTATCAGAAGTTGGAATATCTTTATCTTCTTTTGGTTTTGACTTTTGTGTGTCACTTGCCTTAACCCAGTTATGATACTTAAGTCGGTACCATATATGGCCATCACTGTCTGTATATGTTTCATAGACGTTTTGCTTTCCAATCAGTGTATAAAGTGAATTGTCACCATTAGGCTTTGTGTAAAGCTCAGCGTCATATTTCAAGTAAACTGAAAATAAAACTGGATCTTTATCTTCTTCAGGTACAATTACTGCGTTATTTGTTCTAATATAACGGCCTTTACCAATTCTATAGTATTTTTTACCCTTAATTGCCTTCTTGCTCAAAGCACGTAAATACGTCCCTCTTTTTAGAACAATTTTGCCCTTTCTTTTGCCAGATATGGAATAAACATAAGAATTCTGTCGTAATTGTAATCTAGGTGAAGTGGCTGCTGATGCCGTAACTGCACTATATGGCAATGCAATTAGACCCAATCCTAATGCAAATCCTGCCGAAATGGTTGTCAAAAGTTTTTTCATGGACATCTTACTCTCCTCCATAATATCTAAAAGCTCTATATTCCATATTCTAAACAATTAATAAATAGAAGTCAGAAAAACTTTTGCTTTTGTCAGTCTCTTTTACGCTGATAGCTATTGGGAATATTTAGTTTTTTACGATATTTCGCGATTACCCTCCTGCTCAAAGTAACACCGTGATCCGCAAAATGTTCGACTAATTGCTGATCACTTAATGGCTGCTGAGGACTTTCTTGATCAATTAATTTTTGCAAATCATACTCAATTCGTGCCTGAGATAAATCGGTCGTAACTTTGCGTGGAAATAGAATTTTTAAACTAAAAATTTTATTCTGACACTGGATGTACTTGTCCTTTATTGCCCTACTAATCGTACTTGGAGCTAAGTTCAATGCATTAGCCGCATCTTTTAAGCCTAAAGGTTTTAATTCCTGCGTTTGCATTGTAGTTAAAAATGCTCCTTGATATTCACCAGCATATTTTCCCAAGCGAAGGATAGTTTGTTGCCGCTGGTCTATTGCATTTTTCATTTCTAAATAATCTTGACGTTGTTGCGAAAAATATTTACCTTGGTCAGATTGTGTTTTTAATTCCTTGTAAGTTTTTTCATCAAATAGTAATTCGGGAATTTGCGACTTCGCGGTTTCAATTGTTAGACGTCCATCTTCAACTTTAAAAATCAAATCAGGTAGCAAATATTGAACGTTTTGCTCAGTCACATATTCACTTGCTGGTGTCGGATCTAGTGTCTGAATGTTAGCTAGTGCCTGCGTTAATTGACTAGCCGAAAAATCTGACTGCTCCCATTTTTGTGGATCCGCAAGTAACTCCAAACTGTCAGAAAGTAAAATTTGCATTGCAGTTTCATCAAAGTTCTCTTTTTGACGAGCTTGAATTAACAGACATTCATTTAGACTACTTGCACCAACCCCACATGGGTCTAAACTTTGTAATAGTACTTTTGCTTGCTCCAAATCTGCAAGTGAAAATTCTGATGCTTGTGCAAGCTCATTTAGTTTGGCACGCAGATATCCATCATCATCCAAATTATAAATTAGTAACTTAACAGTGCTCTTTTCCTTATTACTCCAGTCACTCATCCTTACCTGTAATAAAAGATGATCGGGCAAGCTTTCACTTTCAGTATCACCAATCCATTCCAAGCTATGAGTTTCACTCTTAGGTTCAGCCAATGAAACGAAGGGATTACTCTCGCTTAACTCCTTCATTGCACTAACCAAATCATAGGTGCTATAAGATAAAACAGTTAGGTTTTGCTGAAGTTTAGGCGACAAAAAAAGCCGCGTAACTAACTGCTCTTTCGGTTTTAAGACCATTTTTTGCAATCGTGTCATCGGCTTTTCTCCTTTATTATTAATATTATAACAGATAGTCGAGTTATAATAATTGGTATTTTAGCGTGGACGCAAGCTTTCTAAAGTAGGTAAACTTGCTTCTATTCCTTCTGCCTTACCACCATACCAGTATGAAACGGATGAAAGATCATCACTACGTTCAAATAATCCAACGTCATCATTTCCTATTTGCTGTAAAGATACTTGAATGTCTTTCTCAAATTCAATTGGATCAACCAAGTGCCATCGATATAGGGCATTCTGAGGTAATCCGTCATTGCCAAACGCATGCGGTGAATTTGGCTTGCCTGTGCTAAAGTGCTCACGTGAATGATCTACATTACTATGATAAGGGAAGCCGAGATAAGGTGTACAGAAGGTAGCAGGATATGTAGTTCCATCTTCATGATACTTATGAAATGCCCAAGCACCACCAAAATAATCTTCCATTCCAGTGGATGTTACTGTTGGATACTCATTGTCACCATCAAGATAAAATTTGAATTCACCTTCACCCCACCAATATCTTTCTAATGCTGTTAAGCCAATAAATGTACCTACATAATAGCCATGATCATTTAATTTGGGTAGGAGAACATAATCTTCTTGTAGCTCTGTTTGGCGCTGCCTATTCCAATAAGCATGGAAATACAATTTGTTTTCTACATCGGATTCTTCATGGAGTTCATAATTTATTGTGTAAAAGAATGAACGAATATCTTCTCGAAATAGGTTAGTTATAGTGATTTTTGCACCCTTTTTAAAAGGCATTTCAAAATAAGAATTCATTCCACCAGTTGGAGCAACTACAATTGGAATCGAATTAACATCATAGCGTTCCCCAAAACCATTACAGAAAAAATCACCTAGTGGGCAGTTAACTGCCGGTACATTACTGCCGTCCCAATAAATCCGTAATATTGTATTACGCATCACAAAGCTACCTTTTTCAGTATGATCACGAATTGTAAACCAAAGATGTTTAATGGTGCCAGGCCCCTTAATGTCAGCAATTGTCACTTCTTCACTCTTAGGTAAAGTAATACTTGCCTTCCCTTTTCGCGAAGGACCTAGATCACTCGCAGTCATTGCTGCTTTGCCTTTTTGTCCAGTAGGGTTTTCTGGAGTTATTGCTCTAGTCTTAAATGAAGAAAACTCTGTCAGATTATTGAACATCCCTAATTTCTCTCCTTTTCAAATCGAACCTTAGTATCAGAAGTTAAATCTTTACTTATCCCAGTTGACCAACCTTGTGGCTTAAATTCTAGTGTAACTTTTCTCTGCTCTGCGCCATGCAAGTTAGCTATTAATTTTTGTTGTCCACTCTCACTTTGATAACTAAGATTTACTTTTAAGTTATCAGTCAGAGGAAAATCATTCCAGTTAAAACTAGGTGTAACTGTTAACGGCCTAATCTTCAATAGGTCTTTTTGTGCATCAAATTCTATACCTAAAACGTTTTTAATCATTAAAACACTGAATGAGCCATCACTCCAGCCACATTTACCGCAGTGGTTAAATCGCATGACATTATCTCCACTGCTTCCTACTTCATATGGCCACCACCACCAGCTACCATCTAAGTCGGTTAACTTCTCTAATATGTCAATCTTTTCCATAAATTTTGAATGGTCATTGACAGTACCCATTAACAAAGTGATGTAGCCGGGAAAGGTTGCTTCGGACTGATCACCCCACGATATTCCCTTACTTAGCTTGCTGTATGTAGGATTATCTGAGCTACTAGCAAATTGGAGTGTTTCCAAATAATAGCCTTCCAATACATCATTAAAGCCATAAAACGGGGCAAGTGTTGTATCAGATTCTTCGCCATCATGAAATTCTAAAGTGATCTTGTCTTCTTTAATAACTCTAGTTAAAAAGTCTAGACCTTGATCTACAATATCAGTTTGATATTGCTTTAAGTCTGTCGCTAATTCTCCATTTTCAGGATTAACGCCTTCTATGAATCGTTTTCGTCCTTGATTGTTTTCAATTAAACAATATTCTAGAATTTGTTTCTTTAGTTCATCAGCAATTTCTTCATAACGCTTTGCTTCATCTGGTTGATTTAAAACTTCACGGTAGATTTTGCCAATGCCATTTACAGCTGTCCAAAAGGTGATTTGTGTACCAGTGTGAAATTCCCCTAGCGCAATACCGTCTGATATCCATTGTGATTTTATCAAGCCAAATTTGGAATCGCGACGTGCAATTAGGTAATTTACAACATATAAAATATGTTCCCACATTTGAAGGTTTTGCTTAAGAAATTCAACGTCGTTAGTTTCAGTAAGATATAGTGTTAATAAAATCGCGCTATTCAAAGAATTTTCAACTGAATGTTGGATTCCACCATTAAATTTTCCACCCTTTGGTTTTATTTCATATTGAACAAACCAAAGAATTACCTTTTTAGCTAGTTCATGGTCAAAATATATTGCTGGCAAACTAGCATAAAACATGTCACGAAGCCACGTTCGATCAACAACTGGACTTGAACCCCAATTAGCACCTACCACTTTCCCATTTGTGCTTTCTGAAATACTATTCAGCGCATTAGCTGCTTTACGTGTAATCAAAGTAGCTAATTCTGGATTAGTCGGTATTTCTAGCTGACCGTATTTTCCAATAAGATAATTATAAGAAGAAAATATTATTTTGTTCATTTCTTCATCTGTCACATTAAAAGCTGCGTTAGGATCAGTTAAAGTAGCCCAGCCTGCTTGATCATCCATTACACGCTGATTATTAGCATAGTTAAATTCAACATTATGACGATCAGAATACTTCAAATGATAGCATTTAGGAAAAATCAGCTTTACATCCTTCGAAGGGTCATTTCTTATGGCACAGAGTTCAATTAACCCACTGACCGATTCTCCTGATTCCAGATAAATTGGTAAAAACAATTGCAAAACTGTGAAATCAGAGTAGCGATGAATAAAACGAGGTATCAGCTTAAACAACAAATCGTATTCAATTTGATGGTCTTCTTTATCTAGCGGAGTTGCATGCCCATTTACTTCGATTTCTGTGCTGATATTTGCCTCTTGAACAAATCCATTTGAGACCCAAGTACCAGGCTTATCTTCCGTAAAATATGCATCTCTAAAAAAGCTAATTGCTTTTATAAGTCCCTTTTCGCTTATACTAGCTTGCATTTTTTGATTACTGACTTCAACCGAAAAGTCTGTAGCAGGAAATAAATGACCATAATAACTCTTTTGGTTAGTAGTTATTTGGCTGTCGTTATTAGTAGTGACATTATAAAACTGATTCTTTTTAGTTTGCCAGCCAGTTTCAAAAATAAATCCAAGTTCTTCTTTCATCTTAAACAATACCAATCAGTGAAGCCAATACAGACAGAATAACAATTGCAAATATCAATGTAATTACGCCAATCTTCTTGTCCTTTAACAGTTTGTAGCAAACTAAAGTAATTGCTACCGGTAAAAGACCTTCAAAAATTTGATCAAGAACGGATTGGACATTCATAATTGTTTTTCCGCCCATTGTCCATTTAATCGTTGTCTTAAAAATGACCATTTGCACAGTCATAGCACCAACCATCACAAGCCCTAAGATACTTGCTGCTTTGGTCAGAACATTCATTAGCCCATTTTCGTAAAGTTTCTTAACATAACTTGATCCAAGTGAATATCCCAAAAAACCACCATAATAACGAATAACATAGTTAGGGATGTTAAACATTACCAAGAAGATAATTGGAGCCAAAAAATTGTCATTACGTGCGAAGTTAATTGCTAATGCTGCACACACTGCACGCCAGACTCCCCAGAATAAAGAATCACCAATACCAGCCAAAGGTCCCATTAAACTAGTTTTAACTGCATTAATTGAGTCCGCATTAAAATCCGGTTCTTGACTATTTTCTTTTTCCATTGAAGCAGCAATTCCCATAACAAAAGTCGACATCGGAACCGTTGTACTGAAGTAAGAAGTTTCTCGTTCTAGAGCTTTTCGTCTACCTTCCTCATTGTTTTTGTAGAATTTATTGATGAATGGCATTAGTGAAAAACAGAAGCCACCACCACCCATTAGCACTGGGTTAACGGAAATATACATTGTTGATGACCGCCAGAACATGCTGCGGATCATTTTCTTTTCATCTTTGGATAAATTTTGTGTTAGTTTCATGCGAAGAAATCCTCCTCTTCTTGACTAATGGTCGCTTTTTCATCCGTTTGCTTAGCTTCAGCTGCAGCAGCTGGCTTATTCTTCATAATTTTCATTTCACTCATATCACGTTCAGCGACAACAACAGCGACAATAGCTGCGAGTACGGCAATAGCCATCAATGGTAATTTTAGGTAAGCCATTAAAACTACGCCCAAGAAGTAATATTGTGCCAATTTATTGTCCCATAGAAGCAGCAGTAACATGGCCATTCCAACGGCTGGTAACAAATTACCTGCAACAGTTAGACCATTCATGATTGTCTTTGGAATTGCTTGGAGAGCAATCTGTACAGCCTTTGAACCGAATAAAACGGCAAAAAATGGAATCATTGCATATAGGCCATAGTGAAGAACCCATAGTCCAAAGTGAAGTCCAACCATTTTCTTGTCTTCACCTTTTTTAGCAAACTTATCAAACAGCGGTGCAAAAGGCCCAATCACAAATGAAAGAATCATGTTCAAAAATTGTAAACCCAAAACGGCGAGCGGGAATGCCAACGTAATATTTGCTCCCATGTTACCTGACTGGATGGTGAAAACAGTTGCTAAGGCTGCTGCCAAAGCAGGCTCTGCTGTACTGGAAATACCAATATTAACTACTCCCATAAAAATAGTTTCAACTGATGCTCCGACCATAAGACCTGTATGAACGTCACCCAATAAAAAGCCCAAAAGTGGAGCTACAACAATTGGTCGACTCAACATCGCGTTACCGAAAAACTCGTGACCAGCTGTACCAATAAATACAGCAATCGCGGTCATTAATGCGTCATAAAACATTTTCTATCCCCTATTCCTTGATTTTCTTCAAAATTTCTTTTCCCGTATGTTTTTCCATATTAGGAGTACCTTGGAAATATGTATCTGGGAATTCATCTACTAACTTCCTTAGATTTTCGATTTCTGCTGGCGACAGCCTAACTTCTTTGGTTAAAGTTATTTCATCTCCTTCAGCATTCATTTTTCCAGCATTACCAATAATGACCTGATCTGGCTTTTCATTAATATGATCTGCTACTGTCAGTGCGTCTTTAACCGTAGTTGTAATCACTAGAAGGCGCATGTCTTTAGAGCGAGCATCATTCAATAACTCAGCTGCATTATCAACTGATAAAACAATTGTTTTAATATCAGACGGTGCCGCCATTTTTAACATCATTTTTTGCATATCATCAGCTGCTGCCTTGTCGTTAGCAACAACAATTCCATTCAGTCTCAGCGCCTTGCTCCAGGACATTGAGACTTGTCCATGAATTAGTCTTTCATCTACACGTAAAGCTGCAATCATTTCTTAACTCCTTATTCAAAAAAATCAGATTTCTGATCTTCTACATTCTTTTGTTCTTTTTCCAACTTAAAAAGTTCAACCTGACTTTGGCCAATCAATTCTTCTAAATGTTCTTCTGTCAGCTCTTCACTATCAAGAAAAACTGCCATTACAATTGCTAGATTAGTTTGAGTAACTATAAAAATATCTTTTTCCTTAGCTGCTTCTAAAACCACTTTTTGATTAACGCTACCACCCTTTAAATCTGTGAAAATCACGGCTGGGCGTTGGGCGCCTTTAATAAAGTCGGTGATTTTACTTGTATAATCAGTTTTGTCTACATAAGCGTCTATCACTTGGATTTTGTCTCCCATGCCAGTTAAGATATCAACTGAGCTTTTCAGGCCACTGGCTAAATGCCCGTGACTTGCAATCAATATATCAGTCATCTTTTCCCTCCTTTATTTCCTGTTTACTTTTCTTTTAGCAAGATCTATGCCAGGTTAAACAAAGCTTGAAATAGCAACACAAAAAAAGAAGTGTTTAAAAATTAAACACTTCTTTTTACGCTTTTAAACACTCTTAGATAAACTGTCTAAACAGCTCATATAGCAATGACATTTCGTATGTTGAAACTTTAATATTATATTTCAATTCAATTGGTTGAAAGATACTCTTAGTAATTTTAAAAAATGCACTTTCTTTTTTCGAAGATGGTTCAACCTCAACTTTACCTTCATTGTGCATCATCAATCGTTCAATCATTAAAGCAATGTGCATATAAAGATTCAGCTTGACCTTGCCGTCCAGTTTTAAATTATAAAAGTCTTCGTATTTTTTATTAATTGTTTCAACCTCACTTAAGACAACGTCAGGATTTAAAAAACTCAGTCGTTCTGAAATTCCCTCTTTTGAAAAGAAACGTAACAATTCATTATTAAAACTGTCCAACTGCTCAGGACTTAAATATGGAGAGAGCCACTTCTTGAGCTTGTTTTCCCCGCTTGAATCCAAGATATCGTATAGATTCATGAAGTTAAATTCAACTTCATCTGTAATGTCAATTGTTGTTAATACGAATAGTGTCTGCTTAAAGTATGACCATTTCTTTTCTTCAATTTTTTCCTTTAATGCGTTATAGCCAAGTGGGATGACCTTAATATTATTAGGCAAATACTGTCTCATAATTTCGCTAATCTTTTCGGCAATTCCCAAGCCAGAAATACATGAAACTAAAATATTTAGTGATTGTGAAAAGCCTTCATAATACTTCACACTAATGCCATAGTCTTTATCTGCTTTTTCAGCAATTTGTTTGAATGGCAAGTTTTGCTTCATTTTCAATGCTAAATCAAGTGCCGTTAATGTCGTTAGGTTGTTAACGACCAGTAGATCGCCATCTAATTGAGAGCTAATTTTTGCATAAAGTTGACTTAAAGAGCCCATATCGACCATTAAAATAAACCCATTTGTTGTGTTAAAACTGGCAATTAACTTGTTAGCTTCATTAATGATTAATTTGATATCAGCATCAATTGGCATATCAATTGCATCAAACACATAATTACCACAAAGTGAATTAATAACGCTTTGAATGCTCGTAGCAGTACTCTCCCCGTGCGCAACCATCAGACCACGCAATTGGATGTTTTCATCCACATGATCACTCAATAAGATTGCCAAAATCAAAATCAATCCATTTTGACTTTCTTTATCTAAAACGGATAACTGTTCATAAAACTTATATGACACATGCAATGATCGCGGTAAATGCTCTCTAATAGCTTCTTTAAGATCCTCTAAGTTACAATCGGGCTTAAAGTGATGCTCATAAAGAACGTAGATAATTGGTTCAAGATAATGAGTTTTATTCAAACCATATTGTTTTTCAATGATTTTTTTAAACAAATAACGATGCTGTACATGTAACCCTGATACCAATTCATCGTCAGTAAGAAACTTATTAATTGCTTGAATTTCTAACAGGCAATTATTTAAATTTTTCGTAGAATAGTTAGAAGCTAGCTCATTTAACGAATCGTTAATACTTGCCAATTCGTTGGCTAGACTGAAGTTTTTTGTATAAAATCCTTTGTTGCCTTTACCTACCTTGATCTGACCATAATCTTTAAAAAGTGGTAAAGAATTGGTCCGTAAATTCTTTAATGCCAAAGTAATGACATCAGCATCTTGCTCATCATGATAAGCAGCAGCACATGAAACCTTGATAATGTTTTTTAAATGGCCAATATTACCTGAGTGGTTGAGCTGAACAAGCGATGAAACGACTCGCTTATCAACTATTATTTGTTTATCGATTTTTTGAGCTTCTACATAGAAAAGCGAACTAATTAATTCCAAGCGCTCATCAACTGGCCGATCGATAAAATCAGGCAAATCCACTCTTACTGGTATTCTACGTAAAAAAGTTGGGAGCAAAACTTGCTCTGGCTTCTCTGTAGTTGCCATCACTAGACGGACACTTGCACTTACGGGATGAACATTATCACCAACTTTATAAAATTGTCCTGTGTCTATAAAACTGAATAATTTCTCTTGATTTTCATTGCTCAAGCGATGAACTTCATCTAAAAAAAGATACCCACCGTCTGCTTGCTTTAATAAACCTTCTTTTTCGTTATCAGCTCCTGTATATGCACCTTTAACATAGCCAAATAACATACTGGATATCAACTCTGGATTATTAGCATAATTAGCACAGTTTAGAACAACATAGGGTGCTTTTTCTGTGATAGCACCTTCTTTTTTAGCGTATGTAAAAATTTTGCTCGCCAGATAGCTTTTTCCTGTTCCCGAATTGCCAGTAATTAGCACATCCAACCCGTTTGGTGGATAAGTTACTGCTGCACTTACCTGCTCAAGCACTTTTTCTAGTGAGCCATGATTTCCAATAACGTCGTCAAACTCAGGTGGATTTCTTGTAACTTTTCCTGAAACTTTAGTCCACTTTACAGGACGCTCATCAATCTTTTTTACTTTACCATCCTTAACCAATTGATTAAGATAATGGCTTACAACTGATCTTGATAAATCCAACTCATCAGCTAACTCACTAGTGCCAATTGCTGCATTAGTGGGCAAATTATCAATTTGTCTTAGGACTCGGTTCTTAGCAGTACCCATTATTTCAAACTCCCTCAACTTAACTACCTGTTATAGTTATAAATAATAGCGCTTTCCATTGCAAAAAACTAAAGAAATTTTGAAAAATGTTTTTCCTAGGCGAAAACACTAATTAATAAGCCTTTTGCACTGCCGCATATATTTAGATCCAGTTGACACTTTTTTATTAATAATTTATGCTAAAAGTATTAAAGGTTTGGAGGTAATTTGATGATTTCTAATCAACAATTACAGCAGAATAACCGTTATTACTATAGCTACTATAGATAAGGTCTAAGTTCATCTAGATGAATTTAGACTAAAAAGTTTAAATTTATCTATGATGGCTATAGCTTTTTGAGTGTAATTAGTCACATAGGTTTCTAAGTGGCTAATTATTAGAGCAAAATAGTACTAATAATTAATTTACAGATTAGTTAATGATACCCACTTAGAAATAAGTGGGTATTTTTTATGGAGGATTGCAAAATGCAAATCAAAAAATTAATGGCAGGATTAAGTTTAGCTGGATTACTATTATTAGGAGGCTGCAGCAATGATAAAAAAGCTGATAATGATTCAGACGTAAAACACGTTGGTGTTTTACAAGTCGTTCAACACCCTTCTTTAGACAAAGCATACAAGGGCTTTAAAAAAGGGTTAAAGGAAGAAGGCTATGTCGAAGGTAAAAACCTTAAGATTGATTACCAGAATGCACAGAATAATCAAGATAATCTGAAGAGTATGAGTGAAAAATTGGTTAATGAGAAATCCGATTTAATGCTTGGTATTGCAACTCCTGCTGCTCAAAGTTTGGCAAATGCTAGTCAAGATATCCCAATTGTGGTTACCGCAGTCACCGACTTAAAGGCAGCTAAGCTAGTTAAGTCCGATGCTAAACCCGGTAAAAATGTTACTGGGACCACTGATATGGTTTCAATCGAGAGACAGATTAAGCTACTTCTATCAATTGTTCCCAAGGCTAAAACAAGCGGTATTATGTACAATGCCGGTGAGTCAAATTCAAAAATTCAAGCAGATTTAGCTACAGCTGTTCTTAAAAAAGCAGGAGTCAAAGTTTTAATTAAGACCGCTAACTCAACTAACGATGTTCAACAAGTAACTGAAACTTTAGCTTCAAAGGTTGATGGTATTTTCGTTCCTACTGACAATACTTTTGATTCCGCTGCAGACGTTGTTGGTAAAGTTGTTAAAGAAAAGAAAGTCCCACTAGTGGCAAGTTCAGTTGATCAGGTAAAAACTGGTGGACTTGCTTCAGTCGGAATTGATTACGAATTACTTGGTGAACAAACTGGGAAAATGGCAGCTAAGATTTTAGCTGGTAAAGCTAAACCAGCTGAAATGCCGGTTGAGAAAGCTCATGACATGAAATTAGTTGTCAACAAGAAAATGGCTAAGGCACTTGGAATTAATCCCAAGTCAATCAAAGCACCTAAATAACTGTAAGAAGTATGATTCTGGTCGCTGATATCAGCGACCTTTTTTATTCTGCTAAAACATCCTCCTTCCCTTTTTCCAGATACAACTATTACAAAACTTGACTTTTTCTTCTTTTTTTCCTATAATTTTTTCATCAAGGTTGGAGGTATTTGATAATGAATATTTGTCAAAATTCACAACTGAATAACCGTTATTACTTTAGCTACTTTAGATAGTGTTTGAATTCATCAAGGTGAGTTCAAACAAAACGCAAGTTTGAGTTTATCTATGATGGCTAGAGCGATTTGTTTACGGTTAGCCACATAACTTTTAAGTGGCTAGGCGCAACTATTAAAATTACAAAATAATTTTTGTGATACCCACTTAGAAGTAAGTGGGTATTTTTTTATGGAGGATTGCAAAATGCAGATCAAAAAATTAATGGCGGGGCTAAGTTTAGCCGGATTACTCTTATTGGGTGGATGCAGCAATAATAAAAAAGCTGATAACAGTTCAGAAGTTAAGCATGTGGGGGTTTTGCAAGTTGTACAGCACCCATCCCTTGACAAAGCATATGCTGGATTTAAAAAGGGTCTAAAAAAAGGTGGTTACGTTGAAGGTAAAAACCTTAAGATTGACTACCAAAACGCTCAAAATAGTCAAGACAACCTAAAGAGTATGAGTGAAAAACTTGTGAACGAGAAGTCAGACTTAATTCTTGGAATAGCAACTCCAGCAGCACAAAGTGTGGCTAACTCAACTCAAGATATCCCAGTAGTTGTCACTGCCGTAACGGATTTAAAAGCTGCTAAGTTAGTTGATTCAACCGCAAAACCAGGCAGAAATATTACTGGTACAACCGACATGGTTTCAATTGACAAGCAAATTAAATTGCTTTTATCAATTGTTCCAAAAGCTAAAACAATTGGTGTTATGTACAATGCTGGTGAATCAAATTCAAAGATTCAGGCAGATTTAGCAATCAAGGCTCTTAAAAAAGCTGGTGTAAAAGTAGTAGTTAAAACAGCTAATACAACTAATGACGTTCAACAAGTAACTGAAACTTTGGCAGGAAAAGTTCAAGGCATCTATGTTCCAACTGACAATACCTTTGCTTCAGCTGCTTCAATCATTGGTAAAGTTGTTAAAGAAAAGAAAATTCCGTTGGTTGCCGGCTCAACTGACCAAGTTAAAACTGGTGGTTTAGCTTCAATCGGTATCGACTATGAATCACTTGGCGAACAAACAGGAAAAATGGCCGCTAAAATTTTAGATGGTAAAGCTAAACCTGCTGATATGCCAGTTGAAAAAGCAGAAAAATTACAATTAGTTGTTAACAAAAAGATGGCTAAGGCACTTGGAATTGATCCTAATTCCATTAAAGCCCCTAAATAAATAGCAGAAAGGTAGCGTGAATGTAGAACAATGTTAAATACTTTTTGGGAATTACTTCTCTCAGCATCCTCACAAGGATTGCTTTGGTCACTAATGGCCATTGGCGTATACTTAACTTTTCGGATTCTTGACTTGGCCGATATGACCGCAGAAGGCAGTTTTCCCTTGGGCGGAGCAATCGCCACAATGTGTCTAGTTAAAGGTGTTAACCCTTTTATAGCTACACTAGCAGCTTTTGGCGGTGGCTTAATTGCAGGACTAGTGACAGGAGTTTTAAATACTAAATTACGAATTCCGTCGTTATTAGCCGGAATCATCACAATGACTGGTTTGTACTCGATTACTTCAAGAGTCATGCAAAATGCCGCTAATGTTTCTCTCTTAGGTAAAGAAACAATTTTCTCAATCGCGCAAAAATGGGGCTTATCCAGAAATAATGCAGTTATAGTTATGGGATTAATCATTGCCCTACTAGTAATAGCTTTACTTGTAATTTTCTTCAGAACTGAAATTGGTTTAGCAATGCGTGCAACTGGTGATAATCCACAAATGAGTGCCGCAAATGGTATCAAAACTGAACAAATGAAGATTTTAGGTTACATGATTTCTAACGGT
Organism: Lactobacillus sp. M0390; assembly: GCF_016102085.1. Taxonomy (NCBI): domain Bacteria; kingdom Bacillati; phylum Bacillota; class Bacilli; order Lactobacillales; family Lactobacillaceae; genus Lactobacillus; species Lactobacillus sp. M0390. The sequence goes on from NZ_JACFPH010000003.1 coordinate 62,130, forward strand.
TGTATTGCTCTTTCCGGTGCGTTACTTGCCCAAAATAATGGTTTTGCAGACTTAAACTCTGGTGTAGGTACCCTAGTTATCGGTTTAGCTTCAATCATTATCGCAGAAGTTCTTGTACGCAACTTGCCAATCTGGGGACGTTTACTAACTTTAGTCTTGGGTGCAATTATTTACCGCTTGATTTTAGCGCTAGTTTTCCAGATGAACGTTGAACCTGCAGATGCCAAATTGGCTTCTGCCTTAGTTCTAGTTGTTTGTCTTGTATTACCTAATTTCCATTTACCGCGTAATCTAAAGGGAGGAAAAAATCATGCCAGAAGTACTAAAGATTAAAAATTTACACCAAACTTTTGAAAGTGGAACCGTTAATGAAAACAGAGTGCTGCGCGGCGTTAATTTAGATTTAGAGGCTGGTGATTTTGTTACCATTATCGGTAGTAATGGTGCTGGTAAATCCACTTTACTAAACAGTATTGCTGGAACCATTCCGGTGCAAGAAGGACAAATCATTTTAAACGGAACTGATATTACCAAATTGCCTGTTACCAAGCGTGCTAAAAATATAAGCCGAGTTTTTCAAGACCCTAAAATGGGAACAGCAGTAAGATTGACTGTAGAAGAAAACTTAGCCTTGGCAATGAAACGTGGACAAAGACGTGGCTTTCGTCCGGGAGTTAAAAAGCAAGATCGCAAGTTCTTCAAAAAACAACTCGCTCAGTTAGGACTTAACCTTGAAAACCGTTTGGATACAGAAATTGGTTTATTATCAGGTGGTCAACGTCAAGCAATTACATTATTAATGGCCACATTGCAACGGCCAGATTTAATTTTACTTGATGAGCACACTGCTGCTCTTGATCCCAAAACTTCAATCACAGTAATGGAATTAACCGAAAAGCTAATCAATGACCAAAAGCTAACTGCTTTCATGGTTACACACAACATGGAAGACGCTATTCGCTACGGTAATCGACTAATTATGTTGCATCAAGGAAAAGTTGCAGTTAACTTAGCAGGTGAAGAAAAGCAAAGCTTAACAGTGCCTAAGTTAATGGAATTATTCCAAAAACAAGTTGGTGCTGAAGTTGAAGACGATGCTATGTTACTAGTATAAAAATAAAAAAGCTAATCTACATAAGTAGGTTAGCTTTTTATTATGAACTATGAAGATGTGTTTGAATTACTTTAACAAGATCATCAACTGGCTCTAAACAATCATTTTTTAACCATTCATCTATGACAGCGACTATACCGTTGCGGAAAAAAATTTTGTCATAGTAATTAGTACCTTGCTCCTTTTTACTATTTACAAATCTGTCAGCAATTCCGTTTTGTAAATTTAATTTAAAAAATAAACGATATAGCTCTTGATGTTCTTTAACATGCTGTAATAAATTTGAAAAAGATGGCTCTTCCATATCTTCTTGTATACGAACATACTCGCTAACTAGATATTCTCGAAGTTTATCAATTAAATCATAAATATCCGTGTAGTTATCATAAAACGAAGATCGATTAATTTGTGCTTTTTTACATATCGTAGTAACTTTTAAATCATGTAATTCATGATCTTTCAAAAGTTCAACTACTGCAGTTTGAATTTTCTTACGTGATTCTGTTCGCTTTCGTTTTTTGTCCATTACGTTTAATATAACCTTAAAATTGTACTATTGCTTCTTTCTTAGTCCAATTATACTTATAATCAATTGAATTAAAGCCAAAAGTGTCATTATTTTGAAAGTAAATTTAACACCATAATAGTTTGCAGTTGAATTTGCATTATAAAAATGACTTGCACTAGTCATCACTTCCATAAAAACTGCAGTACCTAATGCACCACTTAGAGTCCTCAGAGCAGTTATAATTGCTGTTCCATTTGCCATCTCTTCTTCAGGCAAACTTTGCATTCCCCATGTAACTATCGGCATCATAAGACATCCAACACCCAAAAGGCGAAGTAAATATAGTATACCTAATAAGAAAACATCCCTCGTTGAATTAATAAAGGTTATTCCAAAGCAACTAATCATAATTAGCAAACTGCCACTAATTGCCAACTTATTGATTCCAAACCGATCGTAGAACATCCCTGTAAGTGGATTAATTAGTGCCATTGCCAACGATCCTGGCAGCATTATTAGGGCAGAAACAACTGCTGATTTCTTCATCACTGTCTGAACTAATATTGGATAAATAGTTGAACTGCCCATCATTACAGCATATAAAAGCATACTAATAATTACCGCCATTCTAAACTTACTATTTTTTAAAATTTTTAAGTTTAAGAAAGGTAGATCACTACTTATTTGTCTTCTACTAAAAATAAAGATTAGTATAATACCAATAACCAGTAAAATTATGCTCTCATATAAATTTGTACTGATGCTACTTAGTCCTACTAAAATCCCTGTTAAACCACCGCTACACAATAATAATGAAACATAATCAAGTTGAATCTTATTCACTGGTGAAACATTTTTAACGCTAAAAGTAGCAAAAATAACAATTACTAATGAAATTATTCCTGTAATTAAAAATATACTGCGCCATCCCCAAGAATCAATTACTATCCCAGTCAGTGTTGGGGCAATTACGGGAGCAGCCCCTGAAGCTAGCCCTAAAATCCCCATAGCCGTACCTTGTTTTTCTGTAGGATAGAGCGTCATAATCACCACTTGTGTCAAGGGTAATACAATACCACTACCTAATGCTTGAAAAATACGACCTAATAATAAAACAGTAAAATTACTTCCATACCAACTAAGTAATGAACCAAATGAAAATAAAATCATTGAAGAAATAAATATTTGTCTTGTAGTATATCGTTTAATCAAATAAGCAGAAATCGGAACCATTATTGCCATTGCTAAACTAAAAGCGCTAGTAAGCCACTGTGCTTTTAGAGCAGTTAATGATAATTCCTGCATAATTTTAGGTAGAGCAGTTGTTAAAGATGTTTGCAATAAAGCCGTAACAATTGCTCCAGTTAATAAAGTGGTAAAAACAAGATTAGCTTTTTTTGTTGTCATTTTTTTATACTCCTTTTTTAATTGTTTCCAATTATATCTGTATAAAAAAAGCAAACAACCAACAATTTGTGTTGATTTGTTGGGAAATATAGAATTATGCCCTCTTATCAAAAGCCCAAAAGGCATACCTTAATATGATACAACAATGACATTATCATAAAATTTATGTAGTTTCCCTGATATACGTTTTGATAGTTAATATCAGTTTTTAAAAAAGGCAGCTATGGTTTTTCTTATCACACTTGTTTCTTTTATCATTTCAGAAACTATGTATCTACACGACAGAATGGAAAAAAATGAATTTTAAAGTAAGCCTCAATTTTTGAATAGCAAGGAACTATTTTTGTTCTTTCTCTAATTCTGCTATCTGCTTAGACATTTCTTGAATCTGGGAAATAGGAATCGAAGTGTCAGCCATCATTTCATCTCGCTTGTATCTTAACAAGCTTAATTCAGCGTTTGTATCCTTGCTTGCTGCATTTGGCAACAGTAACTTGCCTTTAGCAATTTGCCATTTTGGAAAATTCAACTCGTTTATGATACTTTTATCATGCGTAACGATTATTACGGAAAAAGGATAATTTTTTAGAAATGAAGTTAATGCTGTTATAGACGAAATATCTAAAAAGTTATCTGGTTCATCAAGTATTAACATATTATGTTCACCTAACAAAATTTGAGCTAACTTATAGCACACTAATTGTCCCCCACTCAGGCTTGATACTGATATATTCAAGCAATTACCTAAGTGTAAGTCGCCCAATAGCTGCCTAGTAGTCGTTTCATCAAAAACAGTGCTTTTTTTGATTTCATCACCGACTTTTTTAGAGTTGTTAACCTCACTTATAACATCTTGTGTAAAAAAGCCTATTTTTGCTTTAGGATTTATCCACTCAGCTAATAAATTGTTTATCAATTCAGTTAAAAAGAATGTTTTTCCAGAGCCATTTTCCCCAGTCAAAATAATTTTCTCTTTATTCTTTATTTTTAATGTTTCATCAATTTTGAAAAGCGCTCTATTTTCCCGATAAATAGTTTGTGCATCAATTCTTACCAAACTGTCTTTTGCCTTCAACTCTAAATCGGAGACTTTGAAATTATTCAATGTAATTGGATGCCGCGTAACTGGCTTTTTTAATTGACTCACTTCGCGGTCTATCTTTTTAGACATAATTTTGCTTGAGTGTAATAGCTTTTTTTCAATTTTATTCGAGTCCTTTATTTTCCAATCAGACCAAGAGCTATTCTTTTTCTTCTTAGTGGCACTATGCCCTTTACTCTCCAATTGCCTTTGTACTTTTCTTAAGTTGTTAATTTTCTTTTTCTTTAATTGATATTGTGTTTCTTCACGCCGTATATCATCTTCTTCCTTTTTTTGATACTCAGCATATGTGCCCTTAAATTCATTGACGCTATTATCTTCGATATACCAAACGGTATTTACAACTTCTCTAAGAAATTCTTGGTCATGACTTACGATTAGCACCGGCTTACTGAAACTATTAAGTGTCTCAACCAACCATTTTTGTTGAACAATATCTAAATTAGCTGTCGGCTCATCAAGTAATAACACAGCTTGTTTACTTTTATTTACCTTTTTGATTGCAGAAGCAATAGCTTCTTTTTCCTTTTCTCCCCCACTTTTTCTGTCATGATTTAAAAGCTGTGGCACCATATATGTATCACAAAGCCTTACTATATTTTCTTTTATGTCCATTGTACTTGGTTGCTTATTAATTATTCTTAACATAGTAGTCTTGCCAGAGCCGTTAAGTCCTATTAAGCCTATTTTTTGGTGTTGAGTGATGCTTAAGTTGGCAGCAGTAAATAGTTCTTGACCATTATTGTTTACTTGTAGATTTACAATTTTTATATATTCCATAATTAATCTCCTTACATGCTTAGCGTAAAGACTGATATGCAAGTATATTTAAAGTTTCAATATTTTTAGCAAGACATGCTTAAGCTCACCACTGAACTTCGTTATAAAGAAAAAAGATCAATATGTTAATAACATATTGATCTTAGTTTTTTATTCAGATAAACAAAAAATTATCGTATGCGGTAAGACAGTCTAGTAAGATTGATTGGCTCACAAAGACTAGCAAAAGATGGTGCATCTTCTATATCAATATCTTTAACATTTAAATTCAAGTGCATATTTAATCTTCTGCTAATCATCTTTATAATTCCTTAATTTTTATTGTTTATTATACACGTTTTTGCACTTAATAGGCAAAAATTTAATCAGACCTACCATAGCCTCTTTAAAAATTTCCATCAACGTTTTATTTTAATTAACCGTATCCTCAATACTGCTTTGGAAATCCTCTTCATATTTCAGTCCATGTATGCAAGCTAAAGGAATATTAACTCCGCGTTGACCCATTACTAAGCCTGCAGCAGACGCCAACATGTCACACAGTGTTTCAGCAGTTCCGGCAGCCTCATTAATTCTTAAACCTTTTAGACCATACAATCCAACAGCTATTTGGTTTGCACCTTTTTTATCTTTCCTTCCATCACTATCAGTGATAATCACACCAACTTTAACACCTAATTCTTGTAAAAAAGTTTGGCTAATTTTTTGCGCAGACGCATCACAATTTTTCGGTAAGGTAATTGCAGTATTATTTTCACCCCTATCCACTCCGCCACTGGTCAAGCAAAGTCCATTAGGTAACCATGCCCCAATATAGCCACCATCCATTTCTAGCCTTTTGCCAGTTGGATCCCCAGTTTGATCAATTATCACTTGAATTAGACGAGAATCCTTTCTTGGAATTTGTTTATGAATTTTCTGTGCTAAAGCAGAAGGTAATACTTGGTTTAAGTCGACAATATTACCTTCTGCCAATGAGCATATTTTAGAAGCCACACAAATAATATCGCCATTGGATACATTAAATTTCTCTTTTTTTATAGTTTTTGCCAATATCTTTGGTAAATCACATACTGTAGTAATTTTTGGTACACCATTAAGTCCGTTAATTGTAATCATCTTTGTCCCTCTACAATATATTTCGCCTTTTAATAACGAAATATCATTTATATAAAAATAAAAAGTTTCACTCACAATTGCAAGTGAAACTTTTTTTAGTATAAATATTTCTTTACTGCCTCTTTAGAATTCATCCCCGCACGAATTTTCAATTCTAATTCAATCGCTACATCAGCAATGATTGATTGAGGATCAATCACCTTATAAGGATGATCAGGAGCTTTTTCTTGGGCTAAGGAAAGTTCAGTGCAGCCTAACAAAATAACATTACAGCCGTACTCATCATGCATCTTACGCAAAATGCTATGATATAATTCTGCATCCACTATACCCTTTTGCTTGATATTAGTATAAATCAGTTCAGTAACCATCGGCTGAATCTCAGGCCCACCTAGTTCTGCCTGACGGCCAACTGCCGTAATTTCATCAACATATAAATGGTCATAAATTGATCCCTCAGTCGCAATTACACCAATTTTCTGTTCATTAGGATATTCTTCAACAAACCGGTGCACTGCAATCCGCATCATATGCAAAAAAGGGACATCGGTTAGACCAGCAAGGTCATCATAAAAATAGTGTGCTGTATTACACGGCATGATAAAGAAATCTGGACCTAATTGCGCCTGTTGTAAAACATCTTCACGCAAATTGATGAAAAAGTTAGGTTTGGAATGGTCTTTAATATATGCTGTTCGATCAGGTACTTGGGCGTCATTAACCAAAATATAATTTAAATAGTCTTGGTCTTTAGTGATTTTAATTCGGTGGTTAAGCTGCCTTGCAAGACTTTCAGTTGCAATTGTCCCCATACCACCAAGAATTGTAAAAAAGTTTCTCATTTTTGCGCTTTTCTCACTATTTAAAGTGCTCGTTCTGTCCTTCCAGCTCATTAATCATTTGCTGGGCTACATTGATGTCAGAAGGATAAGGAGTATTGACTCCACGAACTTTTTGGAAGCCATCTTCACCCTTACCACAGATTAGAACGACGTCACCATTTTTTGACATACTAATTGCATCATAAATTGCTTTTTGTCGATCTAATTCGATTGTGACATCAACTTTAGAGTGGTCAATTCCCGCGTCAATTTCCTGGCAGATCTCCATTGGATCTTCAAAACCTGGATCGTCAGTTGTCAAAAAGGCCTTGTCAGCATAGGCATTCAAACTCTTACTAAAACCAGGACGTCGTGAAATACCCTTATCACCAGGTGCACCGACTACTACTATGATTTTTGGATTATCAAATTCGCGTTGCATGAAGCCCATTAAAGCCATCATTGATGCTTCATTATGAGCATAGTCAACAACTACCACACCATGATCCTTGGTAACTTCAGTTTGCATTCTTCCGGGAACAGATACTTGGCTTATCCCTTTGGCAGCAGGATCATGTTCCATGCCAGCCAAACCTGCACCAATAACTGCTGCAGTTCCGTTGGATTCGTTAAAATCACCAAGCATCTTCAACTGATAATCACCAGCTATCTTAAGCTGCTTTGCCTTGTCACTAACACAAAGAACTTGGAACTTCGTACGAGCCATATCAAGTTCTTCCGTAGAAAAGCGGAAGTCAATTGTTTGCTTTAAGCTCGGATTGGTGAACTTTTCATCCGCAAATAAGTAAATGCTATCGGGATCTGTTGTTGTGGTAGCTGCTGCGTAGACTTCGTCAAAGTGGGCTGTTTGCGCATTGATAATACACTTGCGCGCATTAACCAACAGCTGTAACTTACAATGCAGATAATCCGCAAAGTTGGGATGTTCATTTGGTCCAATATGATCAGGCGAAATGTTCAAAAAGAAGCCTAAATCATAAGTTAAGCCAAAGACGCGGTTACGCTTATAAGCCTGACTAGAAACTTCCATTACCAAATGAGTCATTCCGTTGTCAACTGCTTCACGCATATCACGGAACAAATCAAGCGACTCTGGTGTAGTTAAACTCGACTTAAAAGTATCTTCTGGCTTTTGACCAACAACATTGTTAACAGAAGAAATTAATGCAGTACGTCCACCATTAACCTGATCTAGCATCCCCTTTAAAAAGTAAGAGGTTGTTGTCTTGCCCTTAGTTCCAGTAATTGCAATTACATACAAATCATCTTGTGGAAAACGGAAAAATGCCGCAGATAGCAATGCCATTGCCTTTGAAACATCGCGAACAATCAGTGCGTGCATCCCTTTACCTTCTGGGTATGGCTGTTCAGCCACATAACAGTTAGCACCATTATCTTTTGCCATTGATAAATAAGTTGGTCTAAAACCGGCACCTTTGCAGAAAAACAAGGTGTTGGTTTTAATATCACGTGAATCGTATGACACATATTCCATTTTGGTCATAACAGTATCTTGAACTGCGCTCGATTTAAGTAAGTGATGTTCTTTTAATATTAAAATACAGGTATTTAAAGAAATACTCATGCTATACCCCTCTATTTGTTATCTAGTCAAAATTATAACACAGCTAGGCTAGAGATTTTGTATTCTTTGGGTCTAATGGCAAACAAATGATAAAACGTGTCCACTTATCGTCGGATTCACAGCGAATGTTGCCATGGTGCAAGTCGACTATGCTCTTCGTAATAGCTAAGCCAAGTCCAGTTCCACCAGTTTGAGTATTCCGCGAGCCTTCCATACGATAAAAGCGCTCAAAAATTTTCTTTAAAGAGTCCTTGGGAATGCGCTCACCGTTATTTTCTACCCGTAATTCAACCTCATTGTTATTAACTAAATTGGCAATCAAGTTTATTTGGGTAGCACCGGTACCATATTTCAAGGCATTAGTAATCAAGTTATTATACACACGCACTAATTTTTCTGGGTCAGCTTGAATCGTCAAGTCTTTGGGTCTTGTTTCAATGTTAAAAACAACCCCCTTTTCATCTGCTTCAAATTCAAAACCAGCTGCTACTTGTTCAAGCATTGAAAAAATATGCAGGGAGGTCAGGTTCAAACTAGTATTAGTAGATTTTAGCGTTGTATATTCAAGCAAATCATGTGCAAGTGACTTCATTTGTTCCGCTTTAGAATACGCAATGTTAAGGTAGCGTTGCTGTTCTTCTGGATCGTCTACACCAGATTTAAGCAAGCCGAGATAACCGATAATTGATGTTAATGGCGTCCTAATATCATGTGAGACGTTGCTAATTAATTCATCTTTTGATTGCTCAATTGCCCTTTCTTCATTAATTGCATTTACAGTACTGTCAACTAAAGAATTGATTGAATCAATTACCTTTTGTAAATCGGTTTTCACTTTAAACGAAATAGTGTGGTCAAAATGACCTTGAGCAATATAGTGCAGCTCTGAAATAACATGGCGCAACTGCATTTGATGATATCGTCTAATTAAACGCCAATATAAGACAATCAAATCGCCGATGCCCATCATGACCAAAAACGTATTTTGCCAGGACCATAGGTGCCGACCCCCAGCAAACGTGATTGTTTTTTTCAAAAAATAAATACCGTTTACTAAGTTCTTATTTTGCAAAATCGTTAAATTGATCAAAATAACAATGGATAAATTGAGTAATAGGAGTAGCACAATTGTAATCACGCCTTCAGCAAACAGTTCACTTTTTTCCGTAGCTGTTAACTTGACATGTTCTTTATTCATTTTTATTTAGGCCTCAACCTTATAACCTACACCCCAGACAGTCTGGATAACGTCTTCGCCGCCAGTAGCTTTCTGGATTTTGTCACGCAAATGCGAAACGTGGACCATTACAGTCTTGGCCGAGACAATAGATTCCTGTTGCCATACTCGTTCGAAAATTTCGTCGGCAGAAAAAACACGATTTGGGTGACTAGCAAGTAAATACAAAATGCCAAATTCCAAAGCTGTTAATTGAATATCTTTGCCATCAATTGTTTTTACTTCGTGTGAATCGCGGTTAATAACTAGAGGGCCGATTTCCAAAACATCTGGTTCATCATCCTTAACTTGCTTTTGACTCCGACGTAAAAGTGAACGTACCCGAGCCATTACTTCAAGCGGATTAAATGGCTTTGAAACGTAGTCATCAGCACCAGTAATTAGGCCCTGAATTTTATCCATGTCGCCGGTTTTAGCTGACACAATAATAATTGGAATATCAGAGTCCTTCCGAACTTCTTTAATTACATCAATTCCGCTCATACTTGGCATCATTACGTCCAAAATCATTAACGAAATATCAGGTGTAGTAGTTAATTTAGTGATAGCTTCTTTACCACTATATGCTATAACCGGAGTATAACCTTCATTCTTTAGATAAATACTCAATAATTCGACAATTTCTTTATCGTCATCGACTACTAAAATTTTCATAGGGCTTTGTCCCTTCTTTTTATTTATTAATTATTGTGAATAATCTCTACCACTTATAGTGTAGCAGACTCTATAATTCATATTTTAGCTAATTTTGTTACAATCACCTAACATTCACACATAACTTATCTTTTTGTTAAAAAAGCTGGGCACTTGGCCCAACTTTTAGCTAAAATCATTTATTCCATTTAAGTATTTAATTATCCATTGCCGGTCAATTAAACCAATAAATTTACCATCATGATCCTGAACCGCAACTTTTTCGGCATTACATAAAAGGCTGAGCACTTTAGCCAACTTTTCATCAACGCTGATTGTTGGAAGCTGCTCGCTTTCTTGTCCATAATCTTCAGCCAGCTGATTGAAGAGGATTGCTTGTCTTACAGGCGTTTCGTAGATATCCTTACCCAAGCTGCCACGGAAAAAGTCTTGGACGAATTGATTAGCCGGATGACGCAAGATTTCATTGGGCTCGCCCACTTGAAGCAGCTCACCATCTTTCATGATTCCAATTCGATCTGCTATTTTAAGTGCCTCGCTCATATCATGGGTGACAAAAACAATTGTGTTATGTAGATTTTCATGCAGGTCGACAACTAAGTCTTGTAAATTAGTTCGAGATAATGGATCAAGCGCACTAAACGGTTCGTCCATTAAAACAATTGGCGGCTGAGAAGCAATCGCACGTAAAATACCTATTCGTTGCTGCTCTCCGCCAGATAGTTCACTAGGATAGCGAGAAGAATAGCTTTTAGGATCAAGTCCTACTTCGGCTAACAATTGCTCAGTTTTCCTTTGCTGCTTCTTATCATTGCGCCGACATTCGCCCTTAATTTCTGGAATTAGCGAGATGTTTTGAGCAACGGTCATATTCGGAAATAATGCAATTTGTTGTAAAACATAACCAATATTCCAGCGCAATTTCTGTAAATCATATGAAGTAGTTGGTTGCTCATTTACCAGTACTTGTCCGGTCGTAGGGTCTTCCAATCGGTTAATCATCTTAATTGATGTTGTTTTACCACTACCTGAATTTCCAACTAAGACGAACAATTCACCCTGCTTAATTTCAAGATTAAGGTCATTAATTACTAACTTATCGGCAAAAGATTTTTTTACATGCTCAAATTTTATTGCTGTCGTCATCTTAATTCTCCTTAATCAAATGATGCTTAACCAAATATTGGTGTGCAACTTTGCCAGGATCAACGTTTTTTACGTTAACTTCATAGTTCATTTCCTGCATTTCTTTTTCAGTAATCTTACCGGCAAGCTTATTTAGGCTTTGAACAATCTTTGGATGTTTATTGGCAAAATCTATGCTCATTAAAGGCGCACCCTGATAAATGGGAAAATTATGTTTATCATCCCGCAGAATGCTCAAGTGGTATTGTCGTAGCTCACTGTCAGTAGAATAAGCATCAACAACATTTACCTTATTTTGTTGAATTGCTTGGTAACGTAGCGCTGGTTCCATTGACTTAACAGGAAAGTCAATATCATAACGCTTTTTAATTCCTTTGAAACCATCACCACGATCAATGAATTCCATGGTCATTCCACCCTTTAATTGAGACTGAATTGGTGCTAAATCGCTGATTTTATGCAGATGATGCTTGTTCATAAACGAAGTTTTTACTGCTAACGCATATGTATTGTCGTACGCCATTGGCTTTAACAAAGCCAACTTGTCTTGCTGCTTCATTAATTGCCGAGCTTTTTGATAAGTTTGCTGTTCATCAAGTCCGGAAGTTGAAATTGGCTTTTTAGCAAAAGTCTCTAAGATTGTTCCGGTAAATTCTGGATAAATATCAATTTTATTATTTTTAAGTGCACTATATAAAAAAGTAGTCTTACCAAAATTCGGCTTCAAAACAACTTTAACGTGTGCATCACCATCTTCAATTAATTCCTTATACATATTAATCAAGATTTCTGGCTCTGAGCCAAGTTTACCTGCAATAGTAATTGTTTCCGTGCGATTCTCCACAGCCTGATAAATGCCTGAGCCTGCTAGGAAAAACAGACAAACTGCAAAAACGCCTAAAGCCTTTTTCACAGATGCATGCTCAAGCCATTTAATTAGAGCACTCAAGCAGATTGCCAGCGCACCTGAACAAACCGCACCAATAATAATCAAAGCAGTATTATTGCGATCAATTCCCAGTAAAATAAAACTACCTAGACCACCCGCACCAATTAATGCAGCCATTGTCGCCGTTCCAACAATTAATACCAGCGCAGTTCGAATACCAGAGATAATTGTTGGTAACGCTAGCGGTATCTCAACCTTGCATAACTTCTGCATCCTTGACATTCCGAAAGCATTTGCAGCTTCTTCTAGTGCCGGATCAATTCCAGTTAAGCCAATATAAGTGTTCTGAAAAATTGGCAGTAATGCATAGACAACAAGTGCAATCACTGCTGGAACAGTCCCAATTCCAACAAGTGGAATTAATAATCCTAAAAGGGCTAGCGAAGGAATCGTTTGTAAAATACTAGTCACCTGTAAGAGAAATTCCGCCGCCTTTTTGTGCTTCGTTGCCCAAAAAGCAAGCGGCATGGCAATTATCATCGCCAACAATAGCGAAACAAGCGAAATTTGTAAGTGCTGTAAGAGTGCTACCCACAAATCGCCCCTGCGTTCGCTCAGAATTTGAAGTATTTGGTTCATCACTAATTTCCTTTTATTAATACCACATGCATGCTAATGCTGAATATAGTATTTTTAACCTATCATTATAATTTTATCTTTGTATAATGATAACACAAACAAGTGTTCTAAGCCAAACATCTGCTTTACGGTATTTCCTTTATTTGAGCGCTTTTTATGAGCATACAAAAAATCCCAACCTCTTCTAATAAGAGATTAGGATTTCTTAATTTAAGACTATTCGATTTCCTTTTTACCAGTATATAACTCGTAGTAATAGCCTTTTTCTTTCAATAGTTCTTGGTGATTACCAGCTTCAATAATGTGACCATGGTCGAGAACCAGAATCAAGTCAGAGTTAACAATTGTCGATAACCGGTGGGCAATTACAAAACTAGTTCGTCCAGCCAACAGGTTATCCATTCCTGCTTGAACAAGTTTCTCAGTTTGAGTATCAATACTTGAAGTTGCTTCATCCAGAATCATTACTGGCTCATCAGCAATCATTGCTCGTGCAATACTTAGTAACTGCATTTGACCTTGAGAAAGATCTCCACCATTACCATCAATTACAGTCTTATAGCCTTCATCTAGATTATGGATGAATTCATCAGCATGCGATAAATGCGCTGCTTGGTAAACATCATCATCACTTGCTTCCATATTACCAAATCTGATGTTATCCATTACAGTTCCGGTAAACAGGTGAGTTTCCTGCAAAACAATTGATAGTGAATGACGCAAGTCATCCTTCTTGATTCTGCTAATTGGAATGCCATCGTAGGTAATTGTTCCTGAATTAATCTCATAAAACCGATTAATCATATTGGAAATAGTTGTTTTACCCGCACCGGTTTCACCAACAAGTGCAACTTTCATTCCTGGTTTTGCATCAAGAGAAATGTTATACAAAATTTGTTTATTTGGTGAGTAGCCAAAGTTAACATTGTCAAATACAATGTGCCCTTTGACAGTTACTTGCTTAACAGATCCATCTTTTTGAGGAACATTCCAGTGCCATGCACCCTTAACGTCACGGTCCTTAGTGATAGTTACATCACCATCATCAGTTTCAACCGGTTCATCTTCCAAATCAAAAATTCGTTTAGCACCAGCCAAAGCCATTACGATTGAGTTTAACTGTTGCGAAATTTGTGCAATTGGCATTGAGAACTGTTTTGCTAGCTGCAAGAAGGCACCAATCACACCCAATGAAATTGGTGCGAGGTGGTTAAGTGAAACGGCACCACCAATAACTGCAATTAAAACATAAAGTAAGTTACCCATGTTGCCCATAATGGGGAACAAGACAGTAGCGTATGTATTTGCCTTACCAGCTGCATTTTCTAGGGCATGGTTGTAAGTTTCAAACTCCTCTTCAACTTCTGGCTCATGACTGAAGACCTTGATAACTTTCAGTCCATTAAGCATTTCTTCGTTATAGCCGTTAACTTGCCCAAGTTCTTTTTGTTGCAATTGGAAGTAGTGCGATGAACGAGAAGTTAGGAAACGCACAATTCCTAGTGACAGCACAAACATCACTAAAGTGAAAATTGTTAACTGCCAACTTAAAGTAAACATTGCCACTAAGGCGAAGACAATGTTTAAAGTTGAGTTCATAAATTGCGGAATTGACTGGGAGATCATTTGCATTAATGTATCAATATCGTTTGTATAACGACTCATGATATCGCCATAGTCATTTTCATCAAAATATGAAATTGGCAATTTTTCCATGTGCTCAAACATTTCATTACGTACCCGATACTGAACCTTTTGAGCTAAAACAGCCATTAAGACGGCAAACAGGTAACTAGAAATAAAACCAATTGCATAAAAACCAAACATCACCACAATTGCTTGCCAAAGTGGACCAAAATTTGGATGTGCTTGTTTTGTTAGAGGAATAATATAAACATTAATTAACCGTTCAATAAATAGTGATCCAATTATGTTAGCCCCTGCCGACAAAATAATGGCGATGATAGATGTAATAAGCATCCAAGGACTAGTATTTGCGATTAACTTCAATAATCTAAATAAGGTAGTAGTTCGCTGCCCCTTCATTTCTGCATTTTTATTTGTCACTGCTTTATCCAAATTCATCACCTACTTCTTTTGTTCTTCTTGGAATTTAGCAATTGAGCTATACAGATCGTTACGTTTCATCAACTCATCATGGTTACCAATATCTTGAATGTTTCCATCATCCATTACGATAATTCGATCTGCATCCTTAATTGAAACAATTCGTTGGGAAATGATAATTTTAGTTGTATCCGGCATTTCTTGTGCTAACGATTCACGAATTTCACGTTCCGTTTGCGTATCAACAGCCGAAGTCGAGTCGTCCAAAATTAAAATTTTCGGTTTCTTCAAAAGTGCTCTGGCAATAGTAATTCTTTGTTTTTGTCCACCAGAAACGTTGTTACCGCCTTGTTCAACCATTGTGTCGTATTTATCAGGCATTTCTTGAATAAAATCATCCGCGTGGGCAATCTTTGAAGCAGCTAAAATTTGCTCGTCAGTTGCATTCTCATTTCCCCATTTCAGATTGTCCTTAATTGTGCCAGAGAATAACACGTTGTTTTGCAAAACAACTGCAACATTATCACGTAAAGTCTTTAAGTCATAAGATTTAACGTTATGTCCAGAAACGCGAACTGCACCCGAGTCCGTATCATATAAGCGCGGAATCATTGAAACTAAAGTTGATTTTGATGAACCAGTTTTACCAATGATACCTAGTGTTTCACCAGGCTTAATTTTTAAGTTTATATCATGCAAAGCATAGTTCTTATCATCCGGATTGTACTTAAAGTTAACGTGATCAAAGATGACTTCACCATTAGTAACTTCTTTTAATGGCTTACGTGGGTTTTCAATAGATGGCTTCTCATTGATTACTTCAGCAATTCTTCGACCACTAGCGGCTGAAACGACAAGCTGGGTAAAGATCATTGCTAAAATATTCAGACTGTTTAAAACGGAGTTTGAATATGAGAACATTGAAATCAATTGACCGGCTTGTAAAGTACCACCAACGATTTCCTTTGCACCAAACCAGCAAATTGCTAAGTTTGAAATATTCAAAACAGCTATCACAACCATTGAGTTAAGTGACATGATTTTTTGTGCTGTTGAAAATAGCTTGTAAATAAAGCCAGACGACTTCTTAAACTTAGTCGTTTGCTCATCTTCTTGAACATATGTCTTAACTTCACGAATACCACGAATGTTTTCACGAACCACTTGGTTCATCTGATCGTAGCCCCTAAAAATTTTAGGGAAATATGGGTTAGCACTTTTAATAATAAGTGCCATGATAATCACGAAAACAGGAGCAATAACGACAAAGATTAACGACAATCTAGGGCTGATGATTAGAGACATAATGATTGAAACAATCAACATCATTGGTGCTCTAACAGCAATTCTGATCAGCATTTGATATGCCATTTGAATGTTGTTAACATCTGTCGTCATTCTAGTTACAAGACTGGAGCTGGAAAATTTATCGATATTTTCAAACGAAAAGTCTTGAACATGGTAAAACATATCTTTTCGCAGATTAGCAGCAAAACCTGCTGCAGCGTGAGCGGAGAAATAGCTCGCACCTGCACCTAAAACAAGTGACACAATTGTAATCACGAACAACAGCAAACCTGTTTTCATGATATACGGCATGTTACCCTTCATGATTCCATTATCAATTAAAATACCAACTAAATATGGTATCAGCATTTCAATGATAACCTCACCAATAACAAAAAGTGGGGACAGCAAAGATTGCTTCTTGTACTGCCTAATTGATTTACGCAGTGTATTAATCATTAAGTACCTCTTTCTATCCACGGGAAAATAGCTATTTCTCGGAGTGCAAATTTTAATTTAAAAGGATAAATAGACTTAAAAATCTATTTATCCTTGTAAATATATAGTTATTTAATTATAGACCTTTTTTTTACAAAAAGCACCTATTTGTTTGTTGTCGCCGGATTAAAAACTGAACCAATTATTTGGAAGTGACGACGGAATACCCAACGAATTCCATATGCTGCAACTGCAATAATAATGTTAGCTACTCCAGACAAAACAGGATTAATAATTCTTAATGCTGGAATTGCCAATACCCAGAAGCAAGCAAACAGAATTACCAGCATCAGGACAAAGCCCCAAATCAATTTTGACCAAGGAATTTTTCTGTTCTTTCCAGCTGAAGGTAAAACCCATTCATTATATTTGGTCATGAAAACGCCCATTACACCACCTACAAGAACTAGTGACAAAATTCCCATTTGCGAATTATTCTTTGAGTTTGGCGTAAAGAGTGCAATAACACCAAAAATACCAACAAATAATGCAATATATAAAAGTGCACTGTCTACTGCATATTGCCAAAATGGAATATCAGCCGCAGTCTTTTTCTTTGGCTTTAACATATCAGCTGCCTTGAGCTTTGGTGCCATGCCATAAAAAGTAGAAGCTGGTTGACCATGACGTTGAGCAACGACTAGGTCAGCCAATAAATCATCAACCCGTTTATTTGCATCTTCAGCGCTCATTTTGCCTTGAGTTTCTAATTCTTTTTGCAAGCGATAAATGTAATCAGAGTTTTTATTACTTAACTGCTGACGCAGTTGCTCCGGATTCATTTCCTTCACTTCATCGTCTTTGTTTTGACTCTCAACTTTTTCTTTCAGCTTTTCCTGCTTACTCGTATCTATTTTTACTTCTTCTTCAGTTTTCTTTTCAGCCATTATCTTTTCCTAAACATTAAATCTAAATTCAATAATGTCGCCGTCTTCGACTTCATAGTCTTTTCCTTCAAGGCGCAACTTGCCGGCTTCTTTAACCTTTTGCATTGTTTCATATTTGTCCAAGTCAGCAAATGAAACAACTTCAGCACGGATAAAGCCACGTTCAAAGTCTGAGTGAATTACACCAGCAACTTGTGGGGCTTTCATACCTTCATGGAAAGTCCACGCACGTGTTTCTGGTCCACCAGCTGTGAAGAATGTTCTAAGTCCTAAGATATGATATGCTGCTCTGATTAAACGGTCTAGTCCTGACTCACTGACACCTTCAGCCTCTAAAAATTCAGCTTTTTCATCATCATCAAGTCCAGCTATTTCTTCTTCAGTAGCAGCTGAAATTCCTAAGCACTCAGCATTTTCACTTTCTGCATGCTTTTTAACGATTTGGAAGTATTGGTCACTTTCGGGATCAGCCATAGAATCTTCAGCAATATTGGCAACATAGATAACTGGCTTAGCTGTCAATAGGAACAAGCCTTTAACAATTTTTTGCTCTTCTTCATTAAAACTGATTGAGCGTACGGCCTTGCCTTCTTCTAAAACTGGTTTGATTTTTTCCAAAACATCAAGTTCAGCTTTAGCCTCCTTATCTTTTTGTTGTGCAAGCTTCTTTACCTTGTCAATTCTACGATTAACTGCATCCAAATCGGAAATTGCCAATTCCAAGTTAATGGTGTTGATGTCCTCTTCTGGATCCACCTTACCAGTTACAGAGGTAATGTTGTCATCTTCAAAAGCACGTACTACATGAACAATCGCATCTGTTTGACGAATGTTTTCTAAGAACTTGTTACCAAGCCCTTCACCTTTTGACGCACCCTTAACCAAACCTGCAATATCAGTAAATTCAAAAGTTGTGTGAACAATTTTTTTCGCAGGTACTAATTCCTGAATTCGTGCCAAACGCTTATCAGGTACTTCGACCATCCCTACATTTGGTTCAATCGTGGCGAATGGGTAGTTAGCCATTTCGGCCCCCGCCTTAGTAATTGCGTTAAATAAGGTTGACTTCCCAACATTTGGCAATCCAACAATACCAGCAGTTAATGACATCTTTATCCTCTTCTTTTTACTTCTAAATTAATTATTATCTTGATTAAAATTTGGTTGGGCAATATTTTCCTTTGGTACAAAGAATTCATTTTTCTTATTTACAGGATCATTTGCCTTAGTTAAAACTTTTTTGAGATTATGTTCAAACTTTGATCGCGGCATCATTACAATGTGACCACAGCCCATACACTTTAAACGAATGTCAGCGCCCAAGCGCAAAATTTCCCATTCATTCACTTTACAGGCATGAGGTTTTTTCATCAAAACTGTATCTGCCAAGCTATAAGTGATTGCCTTATTCATCAAGATCAACACCCAAGATATCGAGAATTCTGTTCAGCTCATCGACTGAAGAAAATCCAATTGATAAACGACCGTTACCTTTTTTGCTTTCGGAAATATTAACTTTGGACCCCAACTTATCAGATAATTGATGTTCACTTTCCCTAATAAAGGCTGACTTTTTGGTCGTTTTCTTATGAGGCTTCTTTGCGTTAAGACTAGCTACAAGGGCTTCTACCTTGCGAACAGGCATCCCCTCTTTAACTACTTGCTTGGCAACCTCATCAATTTTATCTTTGTTTTTTAGCCCTAACAGTGTTCTAGCCTGACCCATTGAAAGGTCACCATGCTGCAGAAGGTGCTTGGTTTTGCTAGGCAAAGTAAGCAAACGTAGGTAGTTGGCAATATATGGACGTGATTTGCCCATCCGCTTTGAAACTTCTTCTTGTGTTAAACCCAAGTTCTTTTGCAGCATTTCATAAGCTTGCGCTTCTTCTAACGGTGTCAAATCCTCACGTTGCAAGTTCTCAAGAACAGCCACTTCCATCATTTGGCTTTCGGTAAAGTCACGTACAATCGCTGGAATTGTTGTTTTCTTGGCTAGCTTGGAAGCACGATAACGACGCTCACCTGCAATAATTTCATAACCATTAACGGATTTACGGACAATAATTGGTTGAAAAACGCCGTTTTCCTTAATTGAATCCGATAATTCTTTCAGGGTTTTATCGTCAAAACTCTTACGCGGTTGATAAGGATTGGGCCTGATATCGCCGAGATCAAGGTCCTTGATTTCTTCTTCAGTTTCTTCAATCTGTGGCTCATCCTCAAACAAAGCTTCAATCCCACGGCCAAGACCGCCTTTTCGCTTCATTTCTTTATTTTTTGAGTCTCTTTCCATGATTCTTCAACACCTCCTTAGCTAAATCATCGTATACCTTGGCACCTCTTGAATTAGGTGCGTATTCTGTAATTGCTTCGCCATAACTTGGAGCTTCTGCCAGTTTAGTTATCCGAGGAATAATAGTTTTATAAACCTTATCTGTGAAGTAAGATTTTACCTCTTTAACAACTTCTGCGCCTAAATTAGTTCGTGCATCCAGCATAGTCATCAATACGCCTTCAACACCTAAGTCCTTGTTAAAGTGCTTTTGAACTAGACGAATGGTATTAAGCAATTGACTTAGCCCTTCCATTGCATAGTACTCACTTTGAACTGGAATTAAAATTGAATTTGAAGCTGTAAAGGCATTAATTGATAATTGTCCTAAAGAAGGCGGACAATCAATGAAAATGAAATCATAATCGCCACTAACTGTATCAAGCGCTGACTTTAGTCTTGTTTCGCGTGCCATCATGCTGATTAGTTCAGTTTCTGCTCCTGAAAGATTAATGGTGGCTGGCACCAAATCCAGCTTATCAGTTGAAGTATGGAAAATTGTGTCTTTGAGTGGAACATCGTTAATCAACACACTGTAAATATCTTGATCAATTTCCGATTTTTCAATTCCTAAACCAGAAGTTGCATTCCCCTGAGGATCAATATCGACAATTAAAACGCGATAACCACGTTCTGCAATCGAAGCCGCCAAATTAATAGTGGTGGTGGTTTTACCAACGCCACCCTTTTGGTTAGCAACCGAAATTACACTTACCATATTTTCCATGTGCAACCTACTTTCTCTTTAATTCAATCGTAATCATATAGTCGTCAGGCGTGTTATTTTCTTTGACCTTAACCTTGATACCCGATTCCTTGGCTAACTTAACTGCACGCTTGATTGTGTTAATTTGAACCTGCATGTCTTTAGGTACCCGATTAACAGCACGCTTTGTCTTTTCTGCCTTATCTTGGTCTTTTTTGTTTTCAAAGTAGCCATCAATATCTTTGACAATTTTTTCTGTGTCGCTAACGTTGAGGTTATTAGCCAATATTTCGTCTAACACACGTCCTTGGTCCTTCTGACTTAAACCTACCAGACAACGGCCATGACGTGGCGAAATTTCTCCACTAGCTAGATAACTTTGAACTTTAGGCGATAACTTCAACAATCTCATTTTGTTGGCAACATATGATTGAGATTTACCAATATTTTGCGCAAGAGCTGTTTGCGTCAAATTATTTAGTTTCATTAAATTATTATATGCTTGCGCCTCATCGATTGGATTTAAGTCTTCTCTTTGTAAGTTTTCAATCAGCGCTAATGATGCAGCTTGAGCTTCATCCATATTGTTAACAATTGCAGGAATGGTTTCCCAGCCTAATTGCTTAGCAGCACGAAAACGGCGCTCACCTGCAATAATTTCATATTGCTCGCCCTGTTCGCGAACCACAATTGGTTGCAGCAATCCTTCCTTATCAAGCGTCGTTGCTAATTCACGAATTGACTCATCGGAAAACTCACGTCTTGGTTGATAAGAATTTGGAACGATTTTAGTTAATTCAATATCTTGAATTTGTTTATCTTTAGGAATTTCATCGTGATGTCTTAAAGAAGAAAATAGTGACATGTGATTGTCCCCCTATTAATGAATTGGTTTACGATGCGGTGTTCCCGCTTGTCGTGGATATTTCTTGGGTGTCATTTTGACTTTTTGAACAAGAATCAGCGTTCTTTCTTCGTCACTATAAGGTAATTGCAGTTCTTCAACCTCACTGACCTTGCCACCAAGAGTTGTGATTGCCTTTTGACTATCTTTTAACTCATCATCAGCTTTAGGCCCCTTAAGTGCAATGAAGCTACCATCTTTTTTAACTAGCGGTAAGCAATATTCACTCAATACCGCCATATTGGCAACTGCACGAGCAGTTACAAGATCAAACTGTTCACGGTATTGCTTATTTTGACCGACATCTTCGGCGCGACCATGAACAAGTGTTACATCCTTTAGATCTAACTTATTAACAAGTTCTTGCAAAAAAGTTAATCGCTTACCTAGAGAATCGACAATAGTGACTTTGATTTCTGGTTTTATAATTTTGAGCGGAATTGATGGGAAACCCGCACCAGCACCAACATCGCATAATTCACTGCCTGATTTAAAAAGTTCATCAAACATGAATAGTGGCGTAACACTATCAAAAAAGTGCTTAAGATAAACATCATTTTCTTCAGTAATTCGCGTGAGGTTAACATGCTGATTAGCTTCAATCAAACTAGTAAAGTATTGGTTAAATTGGTTGATTTGCTTTTCATTTAATTTAAAATTACGCTTTGATAATTCTTGGACAAATTGTTCAGGATTCATTTTTCACCCGTGAAACCTTGTTTCACACCCTATAAATTTAACGCTAAAAGCGGCTTATTGTAAAGCCATTATATCTTATTAATTATGAAATATTTTTTGACTGCCGTCAAAGTCTAAATCAGCAAAAATACGCTATAATATCGTCAAAGGAGATCTATATGATTGTTACTTTAATTGTTTTAGTCTATTTGGCCCTAAAAACATATAAGGGATACCAAACCGGTTTTACCAAATTAATTATTAATTTAATTTTCGCAGCAGTTGTTTTTATCGCTGCAATCTTATTCCAAAATCCTGTTGGCAATTGGCTCTATAGTCAAATTACTGGTCAAAACATTCAAACCAGTTTGACTCCCAGTACCAATTTAATGATTTTTCGGTTCTTAGCCTTTTTCATCATTTTATTTGTTGGTAAATGGTTAATCAAAATTGTTAAGGGCTGGTTTCCAAGCAAAAAGCCACACTCAACCAGTTTTGGTACCCTTTTAGATGGTGTTTTAGGCGCAACCGCTCAATTTTTTGCTAGCTACTTTTTCGTTTATATAATTTTGTCAATGCTCAATGCTTTGCAAAATCCATGGTTTATTCAACAAACACTTAATTCACCATTTTTACGTTTTATAATTTATAGTACACCAGGCCTATCTAACGGTATGTTCAACTATATTTTTAGTATTAGTCGGACAGCTGCATAAAAAAGTCAAATAAATGAAAAAGCAACTACGATTGCTTTTTTTGTTATCTTTTTTCAGATTAACTTTTTCCATTTAAAAATATGACAAATTAATTGGTGATTGTAGTAAACTAGTTTTGGTAAGATTATTTAGCAATAATATATGAAATTTTGGAGGAAAAAAGTGGATAAAAAATCAGTGCTTAAAAAAATAAAGACACTTTCTGCTGCAATCTTGCTTGCTGCTCCGGTTGCAAGCTCAAGTATCGTTTCAGTTGTTAGCGCTGCTGATGAGGCTCAATCACCTCAAAGCAGTCAAACAGCTCAAACACAGCAACCTAGTCAAACTGAACAATCAGGTAAAACTGACCAAACAGATCAAACTGGGAAAGCTGATCAAACAAAGACACCGTCTTCATCTGATCAGACAAAAGCGCCTTCGACCACTAATAAGGGGCAAACAACAACAGCTTCAAATAAAAAGGTTAAGACTTTTAAAGTAGCAATTGTTAAGAAGAACTACGGCATTTATCAAGGCAATTTTGAGAACAAAAAATCTAGCTCAAAATACTTCCACAAGACTTTTAATGTCAGCAAAACTTTTACCCACAACGGTAAAAAATACTACTGGATTAACCAAAAGGGCAAGCCAACAATTGGCTATATTAACAAAAACGCTGTAGCAACACCTAACCAAGCTAAAATTGTTAAGGCGCCATATGTCAGCCAATATGTTCCAGTTAAAACACCTTGGGGCTGTGCAGGTGCTTCAATGTCAATGCTACTTGGCTCACAAGGTCAAAAGATTACTGCAAGTTTCTTAAAGAAAGTACAAGACAACTTACCAATGCAACCAACTAAGGGTGGTCAAAAAGGTAATGTTTATACTGGTGTCGGTTTTGGCTATGTAATCAGCCCAGGTGCTTTAGCTAAATATGCTCGTACCTTTAAGACAGGTAAAAATGTTATTAACATTTCTAGCAAGAAATTAACCTTAGACGACATTAGAATGTACGTTCAAGGTGGAAAGCCAGTTCTTTACTACGGCTTCTCTTCATACCAAAAACCTGGTGACAATGTACGCAACCACTGCAAAGTTATTGTTGGCTATGAAAAAGGTAAATTCCTAGTTTATGACCCTCTATACTACTCAAAGCATGATGGTGCTGGTACTGGTGGTAAGAATATGAACTACGACCATGGTGCAATTGCTTGGCTTCCAAAAGCAACAATTCAACACGAATTTTGCCACAAGGCTATCACTATTAAATAAACTCAATTATCTTAAAAACCGAAGCTGATTAAATCTCAGTTTCGGTTTTTTGCTACTTAATAAAAACAGTTTTTATCTCTACAGATCAAAATTATCATATTCAACGTGTTCATCATTATATACAAAAACGGCACCAATTCGATCAGGATCATCATGCCAGCCTTCAATTGGATGTCCCGCAAAGAAAAGCCGTTTGCATTCGATTTCAGCTTCAACTGAATCCTTAGTAAAAGTAGTTATACCAGCCAAATCAGTTTCTACTGGATAGCCAGTTCTTGGATCAATCAAATGATGATACTTATGACCATCTACAACTAGATAGCGCTCATAAGTACCACTGGTTACAGCTGAGCACTCTGGAACCGTTACTGTTGAAATGTTATTACCACGTGGCTTTTTAGGGTCTTGAACACCAACCGTCCACTGACCACTCGCACGCTTAGGCGAATCATTAACAAGCAAAATGTTACCACCAAGATTGATGATGCCAGCTCTAACGCCGTAAGCATGCCAAAAGTCACGAATTCGATCAGCAATCCAGCCCTTAGCAATGCCACCTAAGTCGAGTTCCATTCCCGGTTTTTTCAAATAGACTGTTTGATTTTCATCATCTAGTTCAACACTAAATGGATCAATTAATTTCATTTTTTCTTGTATCTGTTCATCAGTAGGAACATGCGCATCCTTAAAGCCAATTGCCCATAGTTTAACTAACGGACCAATCAATGCATTAAAGCCAAAGTTTTCGCGGCTTTGTTCAACTGCTAACTTAACCAAACCATAGACAGCACTTGAAACCTGCACTGGTCGTTGACCTGCAGCGTGATTAATATCCATTACTTCTGAATTTTCACGATTTACCGTCAATAAATCTTCGTAGTGATCAATCAGATCAAACGTTTCATTAATCAAAGTATCATCAGTTGTACCAAAAATTTGTAAAGTAATTGAAGTACCTAAGGCATGATGCTGACCTGTTGCCTGCTCTAAAGTTAAATTTTCAATCATTATGTTTTCTATTTCTCCAAGTATTTTTCTCTAATTAGTTCTTGCATTTGGTCATCAATCTCAAGTTCATTAGTAATGTATGAATCAAGACCACCAAAATTTTCATTTATAGTGATTAAGCTGGTGTCAAAATAAGAATTAGCAACCGAGCCTAAAACACGCATATTAGCGCGGAAATTATCATTTTCTCCTACCTGCTTAAAGTGCTGATCACGAACTGCACGATAATCATTCAACATGTAGTTTGAATAAAGATAGTCCTGCCGAATTACTTCCATATCTACGCCTAAAATGTATAAAATGATAATCGTTACCAGACCTGTGCGGTCCTTACCTTCAGAACAATGGTAAAGAATTGCCCCGTCATCATTTTCTGCTATCAATTCAATAATATGATGAAAGCTTTGCTTGGCTGATTTGCTAAGGATATGGTGATGATAACGTCGACACATCAACTTAAAGCCTGCATATTGGTCTTTACGATATTCAGCAAATTCTTTACTCATATCCAGTCCGTGCCCGCCAGTATTATCTTCAGCAGAAAGTGGACAAGCATAATGCTCTACATTGTCCAGCTCTTTATCTGGATTTTGTTTACATTCAGCTGGTGAACGTAAATCAATAATTGTACGTAAACCGTATTCTAGCAAGTACTGCTCATCAGCTGGCGTTATTTCACTTATATTACCAGTTCTCAGTAGACGGTGTGTTCGAATTTTACGGCCATCAGATCCTACATATCCTCCAATATCACGGGGATTACGAACAGATTTTATTGGCAAGACAATTGGGGCAGTCATAGACAATTTCCTTCCTAACAAAAATAACCGGATAGTTAATCCTATCCGGTTATTTTACTCTCTGCTAAACAATCTAGCAAAAGATTATTTGTTTGCTTGTTCAATAAACTTGAAGAAGTTATCCATCATACCGTCTAATTGCTTGATTGTTGCTTCGTCAGTTAATTCACCAGTTTCTTTGTCAAACTTGCTTGGAGCTTGACCAATCAAAACTTCGTTACCTGGCAAAACATTAGCACTCATATCTGGTGAAAGTAAAATTTCACGCATATCTTCTTGTGCACGACCAGTACCTTGAGTACCGTATGAAGCACCAGCAACAGCAACTGGCTTCATCTTCATTACGTTAGGACCAGCGTGTGAACCTAACCATTCAAGACTGCTCTTTAATGCAGCAGGAATAGTGTGGTCATATTCTGGTGTAGTGATGATGATACCATCAGCATTCTTAACGTCTTCAATCCAAGGCTTGATAGTTTCATCAGCCATTTCTGTTCTACAGAATGGTGTTAACTTATCAATTTCTTTTACTTCAATATCTGCTTTGTCACCATAACGCTTAGCAATAAACTTTGCTAAAAAACGATTGTATGAGAAATCAGCGTTTGTACCAACAATTGCTAAAATTTTCATTCTTGGTCCTCCTACTTAGTAACTTGTGCGTACCAACTATCAACTTCATCGAAGAAGTGACCTAAGAATTCAACAGAAGACTTATCAGTTAAGTCACCATTTTCATCAAATTGTTGAGGTGCAACACCCATCATAAACTCATCGCCGTTAAAAATCTTAGCACCAAAGCCAGGTGCAGTCATCAAACTCTTTAAACGACTTTGTGAACGTGAAGCACCTTGAGGCATTGGAGAAGTTGAAACAATAGCAACTGGCTTACCCTTAAATGGGTGTGTTGCACTTGATAACCATTCAAGTGCGCTACTTAAAGCACTAGTTACAGAGTGTTGTTGCTCTGGTGAACCGATCAAGACCAAATCAGCATCTTCAATTTCTTTAGTCAAAGTTTGAATAGCTTCAGGAGCGTCTTCACCTTCTTTAAACATTGGCAAGCCTTTAACAGTTGCTAGTTTAAAGTCATATTTGTCAGCAAATTCCTTAGAGATAAACTTAAGTAATGCTTCATTAAACGAATTATTGGCATTTGAACCAGATAATGCAAGGATTTTCATAAAAACCACCTTTCAAGAAAAATAATTTCTTAAATAATTATAACATCATCTGTATTTTTTGAACAAAAAACATAATCATAAACCTATAGAAGTTTAATCTTTTTATTCTATAACCCTTGTTATATATGGGTTTTTCTTAAGAAATTATTTTTTATGATTTTTTTTCTTTTTTGCTCTAGCTTCTTTAACATCTTCAGTATCGAACAGAGAAACGGTGCTAGTCTCACTTAGCCAATCGTTAATAACCGCGTCATTAAGCTGCGCAGACAGCACGTTTACGATTTGCGTTTGCGAAAAGCTTGCAATGCCATTAACGATTAAAGACGCAATTCCGATAGTGGTAATCCAATTGGCAATTACAATGTTTTTGATTTTTTCATTTGTATGGCTGTCATCCGGATACTGCTCTTTAAACTTAAGAATTCCGAGCTCAATCAAAGTATCTGAAATAACTTTGCTGCCAAACTTTCCATCAACAAACATTGCACGAAAAAGATTTTCATGTTGCTCAGCAAATTCAATGTACGACAAATCCATATCTACCATAGGTTCACTGGTATATTGCTTTTGCAAAATATTACTTCTAAGGCTGTCCGCAATTTGCCGCAAAACCTCGTTGCGCAGCTCATCCATGCTCTCAAACTCAAGATACAATGGCTGTGTTGAAAAGTGGCCTGCTTTAGCAATATTTCGGGCAGTTAAGCTTTCAATACCATCTTTAACAACCATTTTATAAGCAATAGCTAAAATTTTCTTTTTCCCAATTTCTTTTTTTCTTGCCATAAGGTTTTTTCCTTGATTAATTTAGTACCTATAATTTTCCCTGCTCGTTATTAGGTAATTACGGCAGTCAAACCATTAAACTGCCCATACCTGCAGAAAACTCTTTAATTTTCGTTATCCGAAAATTCATCGTAATATGACGAAACCATATCACTAATTTCGTCTTTACTTAGACCTTGTGATGCGCAAAATGAAAAGAATGCAGCTGATAAAATATAGCCTCTCTCGCGATCATCCGTTAAATTGTCAGAAAATCTCAAGTTAATACTTTGATTCTCATAATCTGTTGTTATTTCAATTGCTTTATCTTCTGGAAGTTCCATTTTCTACCTCAATTTTTCATTACTTAACTCTTGGCTTGTCACTCAATTTTCTATAGCTATTTGCTATGGCGTAAAATCGCGACTCCACAATACAAAAACATCTTCTTTAACATAATTTTTTGCTATTTTCTCTTAAAAAAACATTTCGGTTCAAATGACTAATAATTGTCTTAAAGAAACCTAATTTTTAATCGGTTTATTGAATTGACAACAGTACCATCTCATAAAATAACAATTAATTATCCAATGATAAGAATAGTAAATTTAAAACTATTTTGTCAAGAACAATATGCTATTTTATACCTAAAAATATTAGTTACTCTAATAGTATCAACGAATAACGTTACCTAATAATAAACCCGAAAAGTGAAAATTTACTATTAAAAAGCAATAAAAAATAGCTAGTTTAATTATTGTTAAAACTGTTCGTACACAATAACAAAATAATTAAGCCAGCTATGACAGGTATATACTAATTAAAGAACTACTGTTTTTTTATCATTTCACCATCCATCATTTCGTAAATATGATCAGCATATTTTTCCAATCTCGGATCATGGGTCACTAAAATGACTGCCTTTTGGTAATTTTTGGCAAGGTTTTTAAACAAATGACCTACTTCATCTACATTTTTACTATCAAGTGATGCTGTTGGCTCATCTGCCAGTAAAATTTTGGGGTTGGCATAAAGTGCCCGAGCAATTGCGGCACGTTGCTGCTGACCCCCAGACAGCTCACTCGGATACTTATTTACTAGTCCGGTAATTCCCAACTGCTCTAATAAATTGTCCATTGTTGCTTGGTTAAGATTTCCCTGCTTCTTCACATGATCAACAAGTTCAAACTGCTCTTTAACTGTTAAAAAAGGAATCAAGTTGTATGCCTGCAAAACAAAACCAATCTGATTCAAACGCAATGCATTACTTTGCTTAGCAGAAATATTAGCAATATCTTCACCGTTAATGTAAACCTGTCCAGAAGTTGGTTTTTGTAAAGAACCTGCGATCGTTAAAAAGGTGCTTTTACCTGCTCCAGACGGTCCCATGATTAGGACGACTTCGCCTTCATTGGCTTTGAAATCTATTTGCTTGAGTGCCTGAACTTCTGCCGCACCTGTTCCGTATACTTTTTGAACATTTTTTAATTCAATAACTGCCATTTTATTCACCTATCGCCTTAGCCGGATCTACCTTTAAAATTGATCTAACTGGAATTAAGCTACCGATAATTCCAGTTAATAGCATGCCGCATGTTCCACTTAAAATAATTTGTGGTGTAAAGCTCATTGGAACCGCAGCAGGCAGAACTTTTGCTGTTAACCACATTGCAGCCAAACCAATAATTACCCCAACTACAACCAAAATAACCGATTGGCTGACTGTTGCTGCTACTAAAGTTCTACTTGGAATTCCTTGAGCCCTCATTACAGCAAAATTATGCATCTTTTGCATTGTCAGAATGTACAAAAAGACTGCAATAATAATTAACGAAATAACGAACAGAAAGCCAATCATTAATTGGAAAGTCATGTTTTGAGCTGTGTAACCCGGCAGCTTTTTAATGAACTGAGCAATCGGGTAAGTCTTACTGTTAGCGTGATTATAATTGTAATTTGCATTCCGAGAAATTATTGCAGATGCCTTTATATTAGGCATCCCTTGACGTAATTTGCGCCAACTTGCTAACGAACCATAAATAATTGGTGCAATATTTATTTTGGCATTTTTGACAAAACCAACAATACGATACTTGTTTGCGGAGCCGTTTAATTCAAGCTTGTCACCTAGTTTATAGCCTTTTGTCTGAAAGGCTTGATCGACCACAACTTCGCGATCTTTTTTGGCTTTTCTACCAGCAATTAATTCTTGATCATCGTAAATAAACTGATCTTTCTTTACCCCAATAAACTGGGCCGAAACCTGTGGGCGGTTACTGTTTTTAGCAACTACTGGTGTTTGACCAAGTAAGGCTTCATTTTTAGTTAGCTTGGTTTTGCTCAAATCATCTTTAGTTAAAAGTGATTGACTCATGCTCACATTAGCATTTTTATTTAATACGACTTGCTTGGCATCCCAAGACTCAATTGCCTGCGTATTTTCACTCGCTAAACCAACTGCTAGTGACGACAAAATAAAGATTAAGTAGCTGATTAGGAAAATCATTAAAATGATTAATCCGTAACGCAGCTTTTCCCGTTTAATTTCTTTAATCGCTAAAAACATTAATCTGACTCCTTCTTAAGTAGCGTCAAGCCCGCCTTAAGCTTAGAAAAGACAAGCTCCTTTTGCGCTGGTTCAACCAGTATTTCCTTAATAGCAGCATGGCTGAGAACCATAGCGCTCCAATTTTGTGGACTTAATTTAACTAACACATCCTGAGGAAATGGTTTACTAACTGTGCTTTCGTTATACAACATTTGCATTTTAACTAATTTAGCATATTTACTACCTTGCGTTTGATTAATGAAATCAACCACATTCTGATAAAAAGTTTCAGGCTGATAGTCTGCTGGCGCCTTAACAAAAGAATGAATCTCTTTCATTGCGAGCTGATACAGATATCTGTAAGCATCAGACAAATCTTCAAAGTACTTGTAAAAAGCTCCACGCGCAATTTCAGCTTCTTTAACAATCCGGGCCACCTGTGCCTCAGCCAACGGATGATTGCTAAATTCGTTGAGTAAAGCTTGGGTAATCTTCTCTTTTTTGTCCTGCGGTAAATTTACGAAAGTTGGTTTTACCATTTCCTCATCTCCTTTTTTTCAAAAAGTGACGCTGTGTCACTTTTTGAAAAATATTAACTCTTATAATTTTTTCCGTCAATCAAAAAGCTCCCGCAATTTTTAGCCAGCCTAAAAATTGGGCAATAAAAAAGAGCTCTTTTTCAAACTCCTTACCTATTTATTTAAGCTCTAACAAACGATTGTAATATTTTATCCTGGCCACATGATCACGGTATGAGATTTTAGCTAATGCGCAGTTATCAATTGTTTCAAATGCATTGATGTCTCCGGCTGTAAAATAGTGGGCAAACATCATTCTAATTAACGTGCCATGACAAACAACCAAAATCTTTTTATCGAGATATTTTTCCTGTAATTCATCAAGGAAGCTGCCGCAACGTTGATCAAGTTCCGCAAAAGTCTCGCCGTGTGGCGCGTATTTAACGTAATTGGCTGCCGCTTTTCCCCATGGATCAAGCGCATCCGGATACTTTTTACCTAATTCCGTTAGGTATTTTCCATCCCACTCACCGAAATTGAACTCTACTAAGCGCTCATCAGTAATTATTTCTTTTTGTCCTTTGGTAAAAATTTGTGCTGTCGTCAACGCCCTTTTCATCGGACTACAAAATACAAGGTCAAATTGATTAGGATCAAAATTTGCTGCAGCTTCTTCTGCATATGTACGCCCTTCTTGGTCAAGGTCATGATCAAACCGTGACCCCTGAATTTTCCTAGTCTTATTTAAATCTGTCTGACCGTGCCGTACAAAAACAATTTCCATGCTAATCTCCATTTACTAACTTATCGGTACTAATGTCGCTTGAAGTCAAAGTCTGTTCGAAAGACATACCTACTAGATGTACTTTCTTCAGCAACAAACTGAAAGCCAAAATCATCAAATTGCTGCAAATCTTCTGGCTGCTTAAGTTGGTTTTCTGAAATAAAACGAACCATTTCACCTCGTGCCATTTTAGCATGAACGCCAACTGTCTTCCATTGCCCATTTTTTTGTTCCTGAAAATCAATCGTAATCATTTGTCGTTTACCAGATAAGTATGGCGTAATATTCTTTGAATATTCCTTTGAAGCCAAATTAATTACGACATCATTTTTATCAAAGAGATTATTGGCCAAAGTTTCGCCCCAATATTTATAAAGGTTGGGTTCTCTAAAACCCAAAACTTTGTTCTTCATCTCTAGGCGGTATGGCCACACACCATCAAATGGCCGCAAAACACCATAGAGACCAGACAAAATGCGCACATTTTTCTGCAGGTATGCCAAGGCTTTAGCCGTAAACAGGTCTGGCGCCATATACTGATATTGAATGCCTGAATAAGAAATAATTGCTGGCGTTAAGCCATCTACTTCAGTTATGTCCAGAGTAGAGAGTTGTTTTTGTCCTTCTTCAGTAGTACGGTCGCTTCCACCCCAAATCGACTTTAATTGCGTGAAACTGCACTTTTTCAAAAAGTCGGATAGTTCTTTTGCCTGAGTTAAAAACTGTGGTTGTGATTTCGCTGCAAAGGCATTAGTATCAACTTTCATTTTCATTGCTGGTGAGATAATAATTTTCATCTTTCGTATTTACCGCCTTTTAGGTTAAACTTAATAGTATGAGTATTAAGGAGAGAGATTTAATGAATCCTGATTTTGCTATTATCTTAAATTTTAAACTAAAAAGTATCAAAGATGTAGATGCTGATTTTTTAGTAAAAACTGCACGCAATATTGGTGCTAGAGCTGTTGCAACCGATCAATTACAAGCTGACTTCGAAAAGGCTTGCGCTAAATATACAATTGCCCTAGTTGATGCACAAACTGGAGTTGATTTAACTCCTGTCAATGTAATTGATGAAATTGTTAATCACCGTAAAGAAGGAAACAGCATATTTATCAATGTTGAAGTGGATTCTGCTAATTCACTTAGTGAGAGCACGACAGAAATGTTCACTACAATCAACAATTGGATGCACATTTTTGGCCATGCTTTAAACGAAAGCGAACCATGCGCATGCACCAGCGACAACGGTTTTATCTTGCAAAACCGTCACATGCAATATCAAAAATATGTTTTTGTTAAAAAGCCACTGGCACAAGAAGTAGTGGTAGATGGTATTGCAGTTGAACCTAACCGAATCGAAATGATCGAAAAACGAACTGAACCAAAATTTAGCTATGAAGATGGCAAACTAACTATTGATTTAGCAGATATTCCTGAAAGTGATTTTGACTGGCAAATTATTCGTGTACAGGAGCACAGGCCAGAAGACGATATTAAAGAAACTAAATTTTAAAATAATAAAGCGGCTAATTATAGCCGCTTTATTTATTTTCTCTTCACATGAGTTTGTGATGTCTCATAAGTATCTTTACTACAATTAATCTTCTAAAGGTCTCAATTAATCTAGTCAAATTGAACGTCAAAAAGGCTAATAAATTACGCTATTCAAACGTAAATTTATTAGCCTTTTACTTTAAATTTTTTATTTATTCTTTAGAGAATTTATTTTATTTTCGTAATCGGAAATTACTAGTTTGACATTTTGCTTGCCCCGATGCCTGCCATAGGCAACAATTGCTGCTCCAAGAGCTCCAATGACTAGCAAAACCACACCTATAATAAAGAGTCCAGTATTTCTTTCATAGAAATAGTAACAAAGTACAAAGCCGATTGCTGCAACTGCTAGCAAGGTCTGTAACCAAGACTGTAAGTTTTGCAGCATCTTCTTTTGATAATTAACTTCGTTTTCATAACCTACTTTTATTTTTTCGAGGTCCATTGTTACACCATTTTTGTTTCTAGTATTTGAGTCCTGGATTAAATACACCGAGAACAACACCTACGAAAGCAACACCAATTAGAATTATCATAGTCCAGATAGCAGAAACGTGCTTTTTAGACATTAGCCACCAGCAAAATAATGTTACGATTACTGTCAAAATACCAGGAAAAATTCCGTCTAATTGCTTTTGTAAATCAAGGAATACATGACCGGTATTGTCTTTCAATTGCAAAGAAGTCGTAACGTTGACCCAAGTAGCAAGAACACCACCGACAACCATACCACCAACAATTGAAATTGCTCGTCTAACAGCTTTTCCCTGTTTTCCTACTAAGAAGCCTACAGCTTTATCTCCTAGCTTATAGCCTCGGAAGTAAAGGAAGCGTTGACCAAAGTATGCAATAATATCCCATACAATAATGTAAAAAATAGCACCAACTGGTGACCCATTTCTCGACATCCCTAAAGCAATACCAAGTAAAATTGGAATTAAGGTACCATCAATTAAAGAGTCACCAATTCCGGCAATCGGCCCCATCAAACCTGCACGCATGTCGTTAATAGTTTGACTATCAATGTTTTCACCATTTGCTCGTGCTTCTTCAAGGCTGGCTGTAGCACCAACGATAACTGACCCTAGCATTGGGTTGGTGTTGAAGAAAGCTGTATATGCCTTAATGTTATTAGTCTGTGTTTCATTATCATTTGGATATAATTCCTTGATAATTGGCAGCATAGAACATAAATAACCAAAAGTTTGCATGTGTTCTTGTGAAAAACAAGTTAATGCGCCCCAAAACCAGATGTTAAACGACTTGCTTAGAGTCTTATGGCTAATTTTTCTTTTTTCTGCATCCATTTTTAGATGTCCTCCTCTTCTTCATCATCAATCCCGTTTTCATTTGATGAAGCATAACTTGCTCCTGGAGTTTCTGATCCTTTTGCCATTTCAATTTCGTACATAATTACAGCAAATAATAAAGAAATAACTGTTACAGCTACAAGGTTTAGGTGCAATGAAGCAGCTAGAGTGAAACCAACTAAAAATGGAATAAAATCAAGTGCCTTATTAATAATTTGACGCAGTAAGATAGCAATACCAACACATGGTAGCATCGCACCAACAGTAAACAGGGTCTTCATTGGGATGCCGTCCATTGGTAACGCAGTTCTCAAAGCAGTTACAGCTTGTGAACCATAGTGCGTCATTAAAACTGTTGGTAAGAATGAAAATACTAGATGGGATAACCAAGGCCAACCAAAATCAACTCCGTAAAGTCGATTCAATTTACCTTTTTCAATATCCTTCCAACCGAAGGCTTGCCAAATTAAGTTCATAAATGCTACTGCATAAAATAAAACTGAACCAACTGTACCAACAAGTGTAGCAAGGGATTTAGCCATATTAGCGGCTGCTGAGCCCATAGGATCAAGGCCACGTGATGAAATTGCAACCATAGCAAGAGGAATACCTATGTATGAAATTGCTCGTACATCGGCAGCAACAGTACCACCAGGTGTAACTAAAGCAATATAAACTAACTGAGTTGCGACACCACAGGCTATTCCCAAAGGAAGATTGCCTAAAACAATACCACATACCAGACCACCAACTAATGGTCGTCCAATAGTATAATTACCGACTGCTTGCCCAGCCATACAGGAATTTGAGCACAAACATGCAAACACTCCTAGAATGGCTGCTTGAAACCAACTTATAGTCATTTTTTCTCCTTCTTTTGATAATCATTAGAACTACATAGATTTATCTTAATAACCAAATTTTCCTTTGAACTTATCCCAGTAACCTAATTGCTTATCTGGTAATAAAGCAAAATGAATTTTGTATCCTTTTTGACTAATTGCCTCAAAGGCATCACCTTCTTCTTGGGTAAAAGACTGATTGCTGCCTAACTTTATTGCCCCTGGACGATCGTTTCCTGGCCCAACTATTAACTCCTTTTGATCACTTGGAACAAAATCAAGATCAACCAAAATATGTTTCATATCTTGTGGATTCTTTGTTATCAAAAAGTAGCGTGTCTTCGAATTTAGAACCTTATCCTTAACATCATTGAAATGATCCATCGTCCAGATAAACGTTTTCTTACCCTGATCTTCACCTGCGGATTTATAGGCGGATTTTAAGATTGGATTTGTTGCAGACTTATCATTTACTGCTATGATTCCGTCACAAGGACGTTCTTTTGCCCAACGCGTTGTAATCAACCCGTGAATTATCCTGTCATCAACTCTAATTAATGAAATAGTCATTGCTTTTCCTCCGAAATTTAAATATCATCCTCGTCATCAAACGAACTTTGTGGGATTTCATATTGCTTTATTGCCTTCTCACCCTCACTCAAAGCTGACTTAATTAACTCTTCCTTAGGCATAGTATCTAAGGAAACAAGTGCAGTTAGTGCCATCGGAAAGTTCATTCCACCTATCACAACAGTGTTTGCAAAATAGCTATGCTCAGAAAAGACATTTAAAAAAGTGGTCAATGGACTCCCACCAATTATGTCGGCAATAATGACGAATTCATCTTCTTTTTTAAACTCTTTTTTTTGCAGAAAGTCTTTAACTTTGTTAGAAAAGTCCTCAGCCGAATCACCGTTATGAAGACATAGTGCAAAACATTGCTCAATGGCATCTCCAGCAAACATTTCCAATGAAGTTTTTACTCCTTCAGCAAATTGCCCATGAGATACCAAAATCAAATATTTCAATAATTCATTCCTCTCTTCCTTAAGCTTAAGTTAAAATTAGCACAATCTTTATTTATGCTAACAGTGCTAAATGTCATTAAATAGAGTGTGACAATTGTCATTAATTTAAAGCGCTTTCTATAATTTTATTGAACGAATTTATTTTTTCAGCAATAATGACTACATAAGCGATAGACTTTTAAATAAACGAGATGATGACATGAAATTAATCGATAGAAAAAAGCAGCATAATAAAGATTCTACCCGCAAAACAAGTATTATTTTTGTTTGTGAAATAGTCGTTGCTGCTTTTTTTGTTTTGTTAAATTATGTAGCTTTTATCATGTATCCCAGTAAAAATGAACAAGTTAAAATCGGCTCAACTTATATGACAATGAATAACAGTTTCTACCCCGTTCTAAATGAACAGATTGCTAATTATGTCGAAAATCATCATGGCAGACTGTATAACAGAGATCCTGCTCTAATAGTAAACAAACAAGTTGAAGAACTTCATTCATTTATACGTCAAGGCGTTAAAGCAATTATTATCAATCCAGTTGATGGCAATAGCATGAAAATTCAAAACGCTCTCCGGTTAGCTAAAAAGAAAGGAATCAAAATTATAATAGTCGACTCCCAAATGAAATCTGCTGACTACGCCGATTGCACAATCCTATCTGATAATTATCGTGCCGGACAATTATGTGCTGAACATTTGTTAGCACATAAAAATGCTGCGAAAATCCTTCTTTTAGAACACTATTCGGCTTATTCAGCTAACAATCGAATCCAAGGGTTTACCGATACAATTAAAAAATCGCCAAAAGCTGGTAATTTTCATATTGTTGGCAAAATTAATACTTACGGCCAATCAGAAATAGCTTTACCTTTGGTGGAAAAAGCCATTAAAAAAGGACCCAAATTTAATACAATTATGGCTTTAAATGATCAGGCAGCAGTTGGCGCTTTGGCTGCAATCGATGAAGTAAATCTAAAGCGTCAAATAGATGTCTATAGCGTTGATGGATCAGAGAACATGAAAAAGCTTCTAGGCGTTAATCATAATGCCATAGCTACTTCTGCTCAAACCCCAGTAAATATAGGTAAAACTGCTGTTAAAGTTGCATATAAATTAATCAACGGTCAAAAAGTGCCGAAAAAAATAATTTTGCCTGTTTATTTAATTACAAATAAAAACATCAATCATTACAACGTTTTAGGGTGGCAATGATGCCTAAATTTAAAGTTTTAATATTTTTACGAAGAACTATGCTGTGGCTAAACTTTTTTGCCATTTTATTTAATGCCACCCTATTTGTCTATACCACAGACTACGTAATCAAAAGTTCCCAATCATATCAATTTCTTGAATCATTACATCATATTCCTGATTCGCCACAAGCAATTTTTTGGGAAAGTATGATCAGTTTCTCAGTCCTAGCAGCCGTAATGGCTTTTCATCATCATTATGTTAAAGACAATGCTAAGTTAAGCAACACAACTGTTTTCATAGAATTTACATTAGCAATTTTTGTTTTTCTATCTTTACGTCTAACATATAACGGCATTTTCCTACTAGTTTTTGTGGATTTTATCATCAGTAACCGGAATCAATATGACTTTCGTGACTATTTAGTATGGATTGTCGTAGTTGCGTTTTTGCTTTTCTTACTGGTAATTACAGATTATTCAATTCTTAGTCACTTTATGACCTTACCTGATTTAACTATTTATCTAAATTTTTTACCTGTTAGCATTGGACCAAAACTACTAGTACTAAAAAACTTTATGACCATTCTAAACCTGTCTCTGTTCGTTTTAATTTTAATCTACTTCGCTATTTATCAGTTAAATCAGGAAAATGATATTCAAAATAAATTGGCACTTGCCTCCAAAGCAAATTATGAATTGAAAAACTATGCTGCACTGTCGGAGTACATTGCTAAAGATCGCGAACGAAAGCGCATTGCGCGGGATATACATGACTCAGTGGGCCACGCCTTAACAGGGATCGCGGCGGGGATTGATGCAACTCTAGTTTTAATTGACATTAATAAAGATGAAGCTAAAAGCCAGTTGGAAAAGATTCAAATCGCTGTTAAGCAGGGGATTAAAGATGTGCGCAAAGCTTTAAACCGAATCCGTCCTGGAGCGTTAAATAATTATACTTTAAAAGAGTCTTTGAAAAAGATGCTAAAGGAATATGCTGATATTTCCCGCATTAAAATTGATTTTTCTTATCATTGGGGCTCGGCAGACTTTGAAAAAACAACTGAGGATGTAGTTTTTCGTATTATTGAAGAGTCGATTACTAATTCACTTAGACATGGACATGCAAGCCAGGTTTCTATTGCATGCACTAAGCCTGAGCAAAATACTTATCAAATGGTAATTAAAGACAATGGCTTAGGAGCTAAGAAAATTATACCTGGTTATGGTATTACTCAAATGAAGGAGCGTGTAGCTATTATAAATGGCAAAATCAGTTTCGACGGTCAAAATGGTTTTAAAATTGTGGTCGATATTCCAGTAGAGGATGATTCATATGATTAAAATAATGATAGCTGATGATCAACAACTAATAAGAGATTCGCTAAAAATAATTCTTGAAGCTAATAAGGACTTTTCCGTTACAGATACTGTTGCAAATGGGCAAGAAGTTTTGGAAAGCATAAAAAAGAAAAAGCCCGATATTATTTTAATGGATGTACGCATGCCCGTGATGGACGGTACTGTTTGTACAAAATATGTCAAAGAAAAGTACCCGAACATTAAAGTGATAATCTTGACTACTTTCGATGATGACGATTTTATCTTTAGTGCATTAAAATATGGGGCTTCAGGTTACTTACTAAAAGGTGCATCAACACAAGAACTCTATAAAGCAATCCAAACGGTCTACAATGGTGGTGCAATGATAAACCCAGATATCGCTGAAAAGGTTTTTCGTCTCTTTTCCAAGATGGCTCAGGCAAATTATGCAATCCAAGTTAATGACAAGGACACTCAAAATTTTTCTAAGCATGAGTGGCGTGTAATTCAACAAGTTGGTTTGGGACTGTCTAATAAAGAAATTGCAGCTAAACTATTTTTATCGGAAGGAACTGTCCGTAACTATATCTCAAAAATCTTAGATAAGTTACAACTGCGTGATCGTACACAATTAGCAATTTGGGCTGTTCAAACTGGAGTTACAAGCGAGAATATTAAGGACGATAATGAAACTCAGAACTAAAATTTTTATATTTGTTTGTATGCCTATTCTAATCATTAGTGGCGCCCTATATTGGCATATTCATACGAAAGAAAATGAAAAGACACTGACAATAGGTATTTATACCAGCAGTAGTTGGAATGTGCCCAATGGACATCAATATAAAGTAATAGACTACGCCATCCGTAAATTTAAGCAGGAACACCCTGATATAAAAATCAAGTATGAGAGTGGCATTCAACAAGATGATTACCGCAATTGGCTAAGTGAAAAAATCATTGAGAATAAAACCCCAGATCTTATTATTGTTCCTAATCGTGACTTCAATGCATTAGCAAGTGAAGGAGCGTTTAAAAACTTATCATCTTTTATGAAAAAAGATGATATTAAGCAATCAGCTTTCTATTCAAGTGCACTAAAAGCTGGACAGTATAATAACCAGCAACTAGCCTTACCCTATGAAGCCAATCCCACTTTAATGGTAATGAATAAAACACTACTTAAA
Source organism: Lactobacillus sp. M0390 (assembly GCF_016102085.1). Taxonomy (NCBI): domain Bacteria; kingdom Bacillati; phylum Bacillota; class Bacilli; order Lactobacillales; family Lactobacillaceae; genus Lactobacillus; species Lactobacillus sp. M0390. Next base: position 102,520 of record NZ_JACFPH010000003.1, read on the forward strand.
AAATTCAAAATTAACACACCAAGCTATAATTGGACACCACAAAAATTTTATCAATTGTGTCACAAAGTCACCTACTCAAATACTAAGAAAAAGTACTATGGTGTAACTATGAATTATAATTGGCAAGACGCCCAATATGCCTATGGAGCTCAATTTTTTAACAAGAATGATGGCAGTGTTGAATTAACTTCCGATCGTTCTAGACGTGCTTTTACACTAATAGAAAATATTATTAATGATCAGTCAACTTTTAACGTTACATCACAATTATTTGACAAAGGTCGTGTGGCTTTTATGCCTTTAGGTCTTGCCCAATATAGGACGTATACCTCATACCCCTTTCATATTACTAGGAATAATGCTTTTTTATGGAAATGCACTAAAATGCCTGGAGTAAAAAGCACTAAAGCAACGCCAATTGAGACTACAATGTTTGCTATTTCGAGTAAAGCTAAAAATCCAAAAGGTGCATGGGAATTCATGAAACTTCTTTGTACTAATAAATCAGTTCAAAAAGAAGTAATGAAGACTAATATGGGATGTTCCGTTTTACCTGCTGTGGTAAATAATAAGCAGACGCAAAAGATTCTTGATAAAAAAGTAATCAATTTTCATAATTTAACGATTAAAAAGCTTGATTTAATAATGAAAGATGGTGTGACTACTCCGAAGTTTAAAGATTATAATGATAAATCAGAAAAATTAGATTATAAAATACAAAATGCTCTAAAAGCTGGTAATTTAGAAACTCAGCTATTCAACATTCAATTACAAGTTAATCAAAGTGAAACAAATTAAGCAGCATCAAAAAAGCACACTTTTAAATAAAGTGTGCTTTTTATTTGTTAGTAATTATTAAAAATTAGCTTTTTTAACATACATGTTTTTATCAACTATGTAGTAGAGACTCTTTCCTAATTTTATAGCACCACCGTAGGTCACTACAGCTTTATTCTTTTTAAGGAAATATCGTTTAATCCTTTGTCCCTTATCATTATAAATAAAGGAATTATGGCGCAAAGTACGCTTAACACCTACCACATTGGTTGCCAGAACATATTGATTACTTGCCAAAGAATAATAGTTTTTCCCGTTAATTTTTTTAGTGCCATAAGTAGAAATTGCTGCACCAGCTTTAATCTTAACTAGCGTCTTTTTACCTTTAGCATCATAAACCCAAGAATCATGCATGACCGTTCGTTTATGGCCTATCTTACTATCCTGAGTTGAGCTTGTTTCTTCATCGGTTTTAGACTCGTTTTTATTCGAAATAGACGTAGTACTTTCATTAGAATTATTCGCTCCAGTAGTATTGGAGTTATTACTTGAACTATGACCATTATCATTAGAACTAGTAGAAGTCTCTTTTTCTTCAAATCCTAATAAATCTTTTCCTACTTGACTATAGCTTATGTCATATTTGTTGTTCTTACTTTCGTCCTGAGCATCTACTGCTACGTCCTGTATGTTATTAACACAAAAGCGTGCAACAGTCGCTGTTTGACCATTGTCAAAGAAAATTTCAATGGCATTTTTATCGGTGAAAACAGTTATTGTAAAATCATGTGTACCCTTTAAGCCGGAATCATTAATATAGCCCATACCACTTTCATAGCCATTTTTATAATAATTGGCTGCATTCCCAGATAGTTCACTACTTTCACCATCAAGTCGATATTTACCAGAAGCAGGATCAAGTATCAAAGTATTATTGTCCTTGCCTTGATTAAAGATAATTCTTACAGCACCTTGATATGCATTTCCGTCTTTAGTTGAAAAGTGTAGAACATATTTACTATTTGCAGGCTGTTTTGTTAAATTCAGTAAACTATAGTATCCATTATCTATCTCTTTTTGACTAGAAACTTGGCCTTCACTGTTTTTGGTAGTTTTCTCTTCAAGCCCAGTTGTTATTGGAGAACTAGTAACTGTTAAATTATCTTCCAATTTTATTTTTCTTGCCAAAGAGTACGTTCCAATTCGATTCGAGTCTGGCAAAAAGCCTTCTTGGTTAGCCTTTATACCAGAATTAGTATAGTTCCAATTGCCAATCCATCCCATTGAGATAAGCGAGTCATCAGCTTTTTCTAAATCGCTACTGCCACTAAAGTTGGCTCCATAATAGTCAGTACCTTGATCTAGCCTTTTAGCTTCTGTTTCAGCAGTAAACATTCCCTTATCATCTAAATGACCAACCACATAATAAGTTCCCGTTGTTTGCTTTGCCTGAGGTGATTTAGCCCCAAAGAACAGTACTTGGTTTGTCTTTCCACTTGCAGTCGTCATACTCCTCAAAACAGGACATTCAACCGGTGCTTCAAATGGTAAACCTTTGAAGAAAACACTATTTGGGATTTTACTGTCAGTTTGATTTTCATTAGCATTAGACCAATTAGTGCCATCATCAGATTTATAAACCCCTATGTTATCACCTTCAGCGATATACATAACAAGTTTACCGTGCCAATAAAAAACTGCAGGATCACGTTCATCTGATCTATTGATTGACGTCCAAGGCCAGTAATGATCCAATATGATTTTTTTATCATTCAAAGGATGGGAAAATGTTTTTCCATTATCATCAGACCAGGCTGCCCAAACATTTTGCTGGTTGTCTTTATTACTTAATCCTGAAAAAAATGCAACCTGAGCACCTTTAGGTACACCAGATATGTTGCCTTGATTAACAACAATTGAACCTGTCCATGCACTACTCCATGCGTCTCCAATATCGCCCTTTAAATCCTTTATAGCGATAGTTGGTTCGGAAAAATTAATGAAATCCTTAGTAGTTACTCTCTGCCAGTTCTGTTTGGCACCTGCATCGCCATTAATCACTTTCTCTGTATGTAAGTAATAAATAACCCACTCTTTGTTTTCACTATCATACATTATTGTTTGCAAGTCATTAGACCAGCCTTCTTTCGTATCCAAATGATACGAGCTGGCTCTTTCGGATGAGGTATTTGTTGGATTGAGGTAAGTGTAACCATTGTCTGTGTAGCCATTAGAAACATATTTTCCATTTAACAAGGGGTCATCACTTTTTTTAGCAGTATTTTCCTGCTGTAATAACACTGCAGGAGTATCAACTTTGTCTGCTTTTACCTTAACTGAATTTAGGCAAGCAACACTTAAAACCGTCGAAATAGTGGCTTGTGTAATAAAAAGATATTTTTTATTCATTTTTGTCTCCTAAAGAACTAAATTATTTTTATATGAAGCGCTTTCTTTATCATGACAAAGTAATTATATCTACAAAGTAATATATCTTATAGATGATAAATGTCACTTTTTGACCGAACTGACATTTTTGATAATAAAAAAAACGGATAACTTTCTATTTCGAAAGTTATCCGCTTCTAAATTAAACTACTTTACATTTTTAAATTATTTTTGCTCTAGATACTCTAATATTGGTTTGAGATCCTCTTCTTTTTTCTGTTTTGGAATATCAGGGTTTTTCAGGATTTCAAATGCAGGCTGAACTACCGCATATATCTCCCTGTTCTCCAAACTATCAATCGTCAAATAACTAATTTTAAAGTAGGCTTCCAAACCAGTTGTATCATTTTCATCTAAAGCCTTTTGTATGAGGAATATAAACACCTTTTTCAAGTTACGAGTTCTTTTCTTTTTTTCACGTTTCTTATCATAGACAGGTAAAAATAGCGCTACGCAAACAGCAGCAATCTCTGCTATAGCTGTTACCCACTCAGATAATGGTCCTATTTCCATGATATCACCTCTGTTCAATTATACTATTGCATCAAAAAAGCACTAGTCTTTCAATAGTCTAGTGCTTTAAATGCTTGCTTATCAATATAAAAAATTCATCTTATAAAATTTTAAAATATGTTAATCCAACAACAATAACCATCATAGCAATAATTAGCATTGCTGCATGTTTACCATTAGTTTTCTTCAAAATGTAGTAAACCAAAATAGTTACAAGCAAACTCAATAAACCTGGCATAATCTTATCAAACATTGTTTGTAAGCTAATTACATTGCCACCTACTTTGTTAGATACGTTCGAGTGAACGATAATTTTTAAAGGAGTCTTTACCTTAATTACAGTTGAAATTAATGCTCCAACTACCATTAATCCAACCACATTAGCCATTGTAGAAATACGTTGAATAACATCGCTTTGCTCATTATTATTTAAAAAAGCAATTCCTTTTTTATAACCGAATGAGACAGCATAATATCTTGCTCCCATATTAATTATGTTATATAAAATGAACATTAAAATCGGGCCGAAAATACTACCACCAAAGGCAATTGATGCGCCAATACTACCAACGATTGGCAGCCAAGTGAATTTAATTAGGCTATCGCCTAAACCTGCTAAGGGTCCCATTAGCCCCGTCTTTAGTGGATTGATTCCGTCTTTTTCATCTGGATCTGTTGTTTCTTCCATTGCAGCAGATAATCCGAGAATTACAGCGTCAAAATTAACGTGAGAGTTGTAAAAGACCAAATGCCGCTTCATGGCTTCAGATAAATCCTTTTTATCTGGATAAATCTTTGCAAGAGCTGGCGCAATTGCTCGCATAAAACCAACACCTTGAAGTGTCTCATAGTTTAAGGTGATTCGCATTGTATTAAGTCGCATAAACATGCGCCAAATGTCTCTATTATTTAATTTATGCTCTGGAGCAGTTAATTTTTCTTCACTCATAGGTCATAATCCTCCTCGTCATCTTCCTCTTCACTACTTGAATTATTGACTGGAGCGCTTGGTGCAACCTGTGCTTTGACACTAGGCTCACGAGTTGCTCTTTCATATAGAAATGCAAATACTATGGCAATCAATGTAATAGGCAGTATGTCTAGCTTTAAGTAGGAGGATAAAACAAACCCTAAAATGATAAACATCCACAATTCACCCTTTTTAAGCATTGTCATCATTAATAAAGCAATACCTACTGAAGGAATTATTGAACCTGCTGTACTTAAACCGTTAATTATAAATTTAGGCAAGTCATTTATAGCTTGTTGAATTGCTCCAGCACCAAATTGTAGAGCTAAAAATGTTGGAAATGCACAGGCAAATCCATATAAAAATGCAGGAGGCCAAGTCAGCCAAAAAGTACCTTTAACATCAGCATTGTCAGCTAATCGTTTAGCCCAACCATTGAGCGAACAGTTAACTGTTTCAATTAAAACAAGTAATTGTTGGGCCAAAATTGACGTGGGAACAGCCAATGTAATAGCAGTTGCGACCATTGTCGAAATGTTGCCATTAGAATTACCCATAATCGCCAGTGAAGTACTAATCATTGTACCAGTGATAATATCTGGTGCCATATATGCACCTACATCACCAATACCCATCCACATAACTTCAAGTGTAGCGCCAATAATAAGACCAGCTTGTAAATTACCTAAAATAATACCTACGATTGGTGCAATTAATAGTGGTCGCCTAAACATCTTGGTACTGACATTATCAATTCCTAAGAGAAAGGCCAAAACCGTTAAGATAAAGATTTTCATTTTTGTAAAACCTCACTTAATTTAACGGCTCCATCTGTTGGAACCATTTGAATTTCTATATCTACGCCTAAATCTAACAATTTTTCTAGCGATTTCTTTTCTTCATCAGTTAGAAAAACTGCTTTGGTGTATTGTTTACGTTCATCATTGCCTCTAATGCCACCAATATTTAATTTAGGTATTTGATATCCACTGTCGACAATTTTTTCTACTGTAAATGGCGACGCAAATAAGAGCATAGTTCTTCTAGATACTGGGTTGTTAGGAACAATTTTGAGAAACTTTTCAGTCGAAAAAATATGTAATTTAATGTTGCGAGGTACACTCATTTTTAATACATTCGATTGGATTTTATCCTTGGCAACCTTATCATCAACAATTATTACCTGTTCAATTTGCTTAACGTTAAGCCACGTAGTTACTACTTGACCATGAATCAATCGATCATCAATTCTACAAAATTCCACTGCCATCTTCGTCCTGGTCCTCCTCTTTAAACCTAGCTGAAATATTTTGAAAACCCATATCATAGGACTTTTTTAGTGAATCAGCTAGCTCGTTTAAGCTTCGGTCGCGATTTGTAAACAAGTCTAATAACATAGGAAGATTCAATCCACTTAAAACCAAAATATTGTCTTTTTCCAAGCAAAATGTGCCACTAACATTTGATGGCGTGCCGCCAAGAATGTCACATAGGATAATTGTTCCCTTACTTGTATCCAGTTCATCGTACATACGATTCATTTGTTCTTTTGCTTGTTCCAAATTTAAATCTTCTGTAACAGCTAAATACGCGCAATTATCTTGCTTACCAACAATCATTTCTGCACTTCTTAGTGCTTCTTTTGCTAAATAACCATGGCTCGCTAAAATAACTGCTACTCCCGACTTACTGTCTGTCATATTGAGCTCCCTCCTCTAAATAAAAGTCTCTTGCACTATTGATTTCCTCTTTTGTAAAACCAAAATGCTTTTGAAAATAATTTTCAGAGGTACCGTATAGTTCATAGATTTTTGAGATTGCAGCTTTAATGTAACTTTCACGAGTGTCAATCATCGCCATCAAGTAATCGAGATAAGACTTTTTTTGAACTAATTCACTATATAATTCATACTTTAGTTGATTGCGTTTCTTACGAATCTCCTTAGTTAGCATGTAATCTTGAACTATCTCATCATCATTAATATTTAGCAAAAGCAAAATAAGCATTGAGCCGAACCCTGTTCTGTCCTTGCCTCCACGGCAATGATGAAGTAGTGGCAAACATTCATGTCTGACAACAGCTTTGAGCATACGACCATAAGATTTTTGAGCAACGGGTGATGTGACCAAATCCTGATAACTTTCAATAACATTTTCACCACGGTCATTAATATACTTTTCAGGAACTTCACCATTTTCAAGAGATTGAACTAATTTTTCATTTTCTCCTTTTAAATCAACAACGTTGGCAGCTGCTTCAGAAAAGCTTGACTGTGGATCGCAATTTAAAATTTCCAAAACTGTAGGTATAAACTTATTTGGATGATATTTGCGTTCATGTGGTGAACGATAATCAACAATTGTCCCAATTTGATGATTTGTTACTATTTGTTGATCTTCTTCATCCAAATTTGTTAGTTGATCACCTCGATAAAGTAATCCCCATTTTAAATAGCGACCATCTTTTGCTTTATAACCTCCCATATCTCTAATATTGATTGCATTATTTAAAGGAATTAATCGTTCAGAAAATATATTGGTTGAATAAGTGTTATCAGCAGTTTTAATTACAAAATAGGCTGGTAGGCTTTTTCGCGGAATTTTCACTTTGAATATTCCTGAAAAGCTCTTTGATAACAAATGATTAATTTCCTTTATATTTGGCTGCTTACCAACTAACAATTGATATTCACTTTTTCTTGGGTTTTTTAACCTAATTGTCAATTCGTCATTATTTCGACTCATATCAATTTCTGGTATAACATACGGTTGCTTATTCATTACTATTGGTACCCCTTTCATTACCGATAATACTACAAGAAAATAATTTACACAATATATAATTTTAGAAAATTATTTTCATAAAAATACAAAAAAAGGTATCGTTAAAAATAGTTTTAAGAGAAATTCAGTTCTATTTGTACTTTATTTAAGAAAATAATTTCAAACTTGCATTTTCTTAATTCTAAAAAAATTTACAAGTTTTATTTTTTTAGGTAAAAATTTTCACACTATCAGTATAATATTTATTGATAAACAAAACTATTTTAGAGGTAAGTCATTTATAGGGGTATCAAAATGAATCCACTTGTCGCCATTCAAAAAAACTACTTAACTTTTTCAAAAAGAGAGAGAATTATTGCAGATTACATTTTGCAAAATAGTCCTAAAATTAATAATATGAAAATCACAGAATTAGCACATGAAACAAGTACCTCATGCGCTACCATTACACGTTTTGTAAAAAAAATTGGTTGTGCAGGATACTCAGATATGAAAGTTAATATTGGGCGTCATTTAATAAAAAATGTTTCTAAAGACAATGACAATATTTTGAATGAGGTTTTTAGTTTCTATCAAACTGTTATCAAAAATACTCAGCAAATGATTGATATGAATTTGATCAAGCAATTTGTAAACTTACTCAAAGAGCAAAAGCATATTATTGTTATTGGCTCCAGTAGTTCTGGTGTTTCAGCTAGTACTTTTGGACTACGTTTGATGAGAATGGGGCTTGATGCCCAAAGTTTCATTGATCCTAATTGGATGAAAATGCGTGCCAGTATTTCAAACGGTGACGATCTCTTTTTAGCAATTTCAAACAGTGGGACTACTGATTGCATTGTTGATACTTTGACTACGGCAAAGGAAAATAAAGCAAAAATAGTTTCAATCACTAGTTATATGGACAATCCAGTTGCTCAAGTAAGTGACTTAGTTTTTCACGTTTATAATCCGCGCTTTGCAAATAACGAAAAATTCATTAATTCTCAATTTTCAAACATGTATCTTGTAGATATTTTGACGTCTTGTTTGCAAGAAGACAGCCATTTCAAGAACGCAATGAGGACAACAAGAATCGCAGTCAACGATATATAAAAATTATAAAAATCCAATCACTTTTATCACTGCCACTTGCTAAATATTATTCATACTGTATTTTTTTATAGTGAATTTACACCACAAAATTAACTATATGCAACATGAATAATTTATAATAAACCAAAACACATCTAGGAGCGTTATAAATGAAATCTAACAAACCGTTTTATCAAAAGTGGTGGCTTTGGCTAGTTGCCTTCTTTGCCCTTACCTTTTTCGCTAATGATTCAACTTCAAGCGAGCATCAGAGCAATCAAACTAATGAAGCTCTCTCTGTAGAAGTTACCCACAAAAAAGATGCACCACAAGCCAAAGCAAAAGTTCAGGAACTTGTAGTTAAACATAATAATCAAAAACCCACAAAGCAAGTACAGACCGTCAACAAAAATGCTGCTCAGAAGACGCAGTTCAGTCAAGTAAAATATCGTCCTCAAGGAAAGAGTCGTGTTGTTTATATTGCACCTACTTCTGGTAAAAGATTTCATTATAATCCTAATTGCCGTGGCCTAAGGCGAGCAAGAGGAAATATCACTAAAATATCCAAGAAAAGCGCAGTTAGCCGAGGCTATACTTTATGTAAATGGGAAGATTAACTATGAAAAAAACGCAGTCATTTTCGACTGCGTTTTTAAGTGTATCTATTTATTACCTTCGGCTCTTGATTTATATTCGCCTTCGGATGTGTTAATAATTAGTTCTTCGCCCTCTTTAATAAAATCAGGAACTTGAACTACTAAGCCAGTTTCCATTGTTGCAGGCTTACCTGTACCAGTAACTGTAGCACCCTTAATACCAGGTTCAGTATGAGTAACTTTCATTGTAACAGTTGCTGGTAATTCAACCCCAAGGAGCTTACTGTCATTAGCAAATTCCAATTGAACTTCAATATTTGGCATCAAATAAAACTTATCATCACCAAGTTGTTCACCAGAAACTTCGTATTGTTCATAAGTTTCGGAATCCATGAAAGTATAAACATCACCTTCGTTATAAAGGAATTGTGCTTTCTTTTTAGTAATGTCGATTAATTCAACCTTTTCAGTTGGACGCATCGTCTTATGAACCACCGCACCACTTTCAATGTTACGTAAGTCCATTTGCATAACAGTATTGCCCTTACCAGGTTTATGATGATTTGCCTTAAGCACCCGAATCATTTTACCGTCTTGACTAAATACCATACCCTTTTTTAAGTTAATTGCCTGTACCATTGTTTTTTCTCCTTTTTATTTTAATCGTGTTTAAATTCCAGAAAAAAACTTTACGCTGGAGGCAATGCAAATTTTTTAATTAATAATAAATAAATCGTATTCATACCGTTTAGTATAGCAAAATTGACCCAAACTAGGTACTAAAAGTTAAAACTGCCGCAGATAGATTTCATCAATTTTATGGCCGGTTGTTTTATGCAAAATTAAGCTGGCCCGTTGTTTAGTTGGTGCAATATATTCACGCAAATTAACCAAATTCACCATTTGCCAAGTATCTTGTGCTAATTGAATTGCATCTGCTCGAGGACCGTTAGCCATCTCATAGTAAAAATTAGTTGGATCATTTTTATTCATTTCAAGCACGCGTTCAAAACGTTGCATAAACCATTTTTCAATTAGTTCTTCATCAGCATCGATGTAAATTGAGAAATCAAAAAAGTCACTGGTAACAATTTGCCCATTAGTTGGTAACTGTAAGGTATTAATTCCTTCAATGATTAAGATATCTGGCTGCTTTACATGTCCATACTTACCTGGAACAATATCACTTAATTCTTGTGAATAAAGCGGATAGGCAATATTTTCTTTGCCGCTAAGGACATCCTTTAGAAAGTCACTCAATAAGTTCATATTGTAACTTTCAGGAAAACCCTTCCGATCAAAAAGGCCACGCCGTTTCAATTCCTCATTCGGATAAATAAAGCCATCTGTTGTCATTAAATGAACATTTAAGTTAGGAAATGTTCGGCTAAGTAAAACTTGTAGAAGACGAGCAGTTGTTGATTTACCAACTGCAACCGAACCAGAAATACCAATGATAAAAGGTGCAGCTAGCACATGCTGCCTTAAAAATTCACTCTGCTTTTGCTGCAAAGTACGTTTTTCTTGGTACACCAAATAAAGATAGTTAATTAGGCTACCATAAATTTCTTGAACATCCGTTAAATTAATGACATCCCCTAATGATTTAATTTTTGCAAGTTCGTCCTTCGTTATTCTAACAGCATCATTAGAAGAAAAAGATGCCCATTCGTCTCGATTAAAACGCAAATAATTTTTCATCTTTAGTCTTTCCCTTACCTTATGTTCAAATCATTACCGATATCAAGTTAAATTATCTCATTGCAAAAGAAAAACTCACGTTAAAAACGCAAGTTTTACTTCTTTTTATAAGTTATAGTACATCATAATGTGGTCAATACCCGCTTCAGTAAAAACTTCACCCTTAGTTTGATAGCCTAATTGATCATAGAAAGGTTTAGCTTGCATTTGAGCATGGCAAATTAATTGCTTAACACCAAGGTCGCGCAGATATTGGTGCACCTGTTGCATCATTTTTGTACCAAGATGTTGCCCACGTGTTTGAGCAGCAACTGCTACACGGCCAAGAACCCACTGATCATTTTCTTTAAAAATACGGCAAACAGCAAGTGCTCTATTTTGCTCTTCGTTCAGCAAAAAGACCTGAATTGCAGTAAAATCTTGATCATCAAGTTCAGGCTCAGTGATTTTCTGTTCTGTAACAAAAGTATCAATACGCAATCTTGCAACACAATACATCTCTTGACCCGACATATCAGCAATTTTTTTAAACTTAAATGTTTCCAGTTTCTCCATCTTAGCCTCAACTATTTTTCTTCGTAAGTGTCTTGATCAACATCAAGAAGTGGACTTTTGGTGCCTGTATAAATCATATCAAGCTTATACATTGCACGCGAAGTGATAGTGTAAACCAGTTGCGTTTCATCAAGGCGGTGATAGCTCTTCTTTGAGGCATCCCACATAATGACAGAATCAAATTCCAAGCCTTTAGCTAAATATGACGGAATAATCAACGTTCCATCAACCAGTCGCTGATTAGCGGTTGCAATCAAAGTGGCTTTTACACCATTTTTCTTCAATTTTTCTGAAACAAACTTAGCACTTTCAAGGTCTTTAGTAATCACCGCTGTTGTCAACTTGTTTTGCTCATTTTCCATTAATACTTCTTGCAAAACCTTTAACGCCTCAGCCTCGTCATCTCGTCCCCAAACGACAGGCTTTGGTCCTTGCCTGTTAAAGGACTCAATTTTTTCACCCTGACGTAAAATTTGCTTAGTAAAATCTGTTAATTGCTTGGTTGAACGGTACGATTTAGTTAGCTGAACAACATCAGTTTTCTTAGGATCGAACAAGCCACTAATTTGTTTAAGTAAGCTTCGACTCTCATCCTTAGTGAAAATAGCCTGATTTAGGTCTCCCAGCATTGTGAATTTGGCGCGTGGAAAATTATATTTAAGGTAGCAAAGTTGAAATGGCGTGTAATCTTGAATTTCATCAATAAAGGCATAACGCATTTCATAATCAACGTGCCGTCCAGTAATCATGTCATACAAGTAAAGATAGGCAGAAACATCATTCATATGAATGTAGTGGTTCTTAAAACTAGCTTTGACTTCTTCAACATGGTCATTCCACTGATCCTCGGTAATATTCCATTTAGAAAGATCAGTCATTTTGGGAACGCGACGCAAGAAACTAAGGTATTGCGCACGCATATTAATAAAGTTATTACGCTTAATTTGTTGGAAAACTTTATCCAGTGCCTTAACCACAATCTTGCGGCTTAAGAACTTTTCTTCTTTTTCTTCAGATTCAAACTCTTGATCAGGTCGGTCATATAGCTCGTTAAGCTGTTCTTGACTCAGGCTTTGAATCTCATCAGCTACCCAAGACTTTTTAGCTTCAGAATTAATCTTGCGGTTAAGCAATTTAATTAACTCTTCACGCGTTGCATCAATTCGGTTGCTTAAATTGTAGTTCGAATTGTAGGAATAATAAATTTCATTGATTTTTGCTTTTTCAAAAAATGGACGCTTTTTGTCACGGAAATAAATGTTCTTAAAGATTACACCACGTTGATTAAGGTGTTTTGCATAGCGAGTCAGCAAGTCAAAGAAACTAGTTGAATCTTTAAATTGACTGATTGCTGAATCGGCAGCATCATCCTCAAACTGATCAAACAGATTTTCGACATTCATGCCAGGCAAACGACGTGCAACAAATTGCCAGTATGTCATTTGCACCATGTTCTGTTCACCCATCTCAGGCAAAACATTTTTAATATAGTCATTAAATAGCTGATTAGGGCTGAACATGATAACATCACTGCTTGTTAAATTACCGCGGTACCGATAAAGCAAGTATGCTATTCTTTGTAAAATTGCAGAGGTCTTTCCCGAGCCAGCAGCACCTTGAACAAACAATAAATCAGCACTTGTATTACGAATAATCTTATTTTGCTCGCGCTGAATTGTCGTCACAATCGACTTCATTTGCGTGCTGGACTTTTCACCCAAGACCTCAAGCAACATTTGGTCACCAATCGATTCATTGGTATCAAACATATTGACAATCTTACCATCTTCAATCATGAATTGTCGCTTCTTGGTCATCTCAACGGTGATTTCTCCTTCAGGGGAAACATAAGAGACGTCGCCGAGTTTGCCATCATAATAAATTGAAGAAATTGGGGCACGCCAGTCATAAATTAAAAAGTGATCATTTTTGTCAGCAAAGGAGCCTAAACCAATATAAATAGTTTCTGCAGGCTGACCATTTTCTTTAAAATCAACTCGTGCAAAATACGGCTTTTGCTCTAATTTCTGGATTGTCGTTAATTGCCTAGCTGCATGTTGCCATGCATTCTCGCGTTCATCAAGAAGTTGTTGCTGTTGATGAATTGACAAAGCTGTTTCCATTGAGGTGGAATAGCCGTCATAATCTAGTTTTACATCATCAAAAAAGTGAGAGTTAAGATCCTTAGCTTCTCCTTCTGCCGACTTAATTGAAGAGGATAACTCCGCCTTTTTGGCTCTAATCATTTTTAAGATATGATCAAGGTGCTCTTGCTCAAACTTTTTTTCATCCTTTGCGTTTAACATAACGTCACCTGCATTTTTAAAACTTGCTTATTATTTTAACATTAAACATGATTTATATATATACAACATCTCATTTAATTACTTTTGAATCTTTTTGAGTACAATCCGTGAAAACTAAAGGACTTGCGTCTATAATAAAGTAAACGGGTCGTTTGAAAGTTTTGTAATTATCCTCGAATAACATAAAGTAACGGAGCTGATAAATCATGAGGAACTTTCGCCATTTTTTAAATAAACTAACTTACGCTTTAATAGCAGTTATCGCACTTAGCGGCTGCTTTGAACCACTCGGCAACAATCTTTTGTCCAGTATGCCAAATCAAGTCGTTTATGCAAAAAAGGCTAAAAAACGCGCCAAGAAGTCAAGAAAAGAGACCGCTTCTGCTGAATGGAAATGGGCTCAGCCTAAAGCCAGTGTTTATATTGACCTAGATGGTGATAAAAACCTGACCGCAGCTGCCAACCATGCAATTCAAGTGTGGAATGACACCGGAGCATTCACTTTTACTAAAACCAAAAACAAAAAGAAAGCTGATATTACAATAGAAAGTGTTTATAGTCCAAACACTACTTATGCTGGCTATACAACTTTTCACTTCTATGTAAAATCAGGACTATTATTCTCTGCTGACACTAAATTAAACACCTTCTACCTTGACAATTTCTCAAGCTACAATTACAGTTATGAACGAGTTGTCAACACAGTTGAACACGAGCTGGGACACGCAATTGGACTTAAGCACAATAACGGACAATCAGTTATGTATCCAACTGGCTCTATCTATTCTATTCAAGAAACAGATATTGAAGCTGTCAAAAAACTTTACAATAAATAAGTATATTAAAAAAATCTAAGTAGGTAAAATGAAAAGAATCTATATTGTCCGCCACGGTCAAACTTATATTAATCGCTACAACAAAATGCAAGGTTGGTGCGATACACCATTAACTGATAAGGGAATTGCTGATGCTAATGAAGCTGGTGAAACCCTTAAGAACGTTTCATTTGACATTGCTCTTTCTAGCGACTTAAAACGTGCTAGTGATACTTGTGATATTATCATGTCACACAACACTAATCGTGACACGTTGCAACATATAGCTTCCCCATTTTTCCGCGAACACTTTTATGGTTACTTTGAAGGTATGGATTCTGATGCAGCATGGCAAATGATTGCTGGACCTCATGGTTACAAAAATCATTATGATTTGTTCCAAAAGGAACCACTTGATAAGGTTAAAGACTGGATTAAAGAGGCAGATCCCTTTCATGATGCTGAAAATGCAGAAGAATATTGGAAACGACTCGATCAGGGCTTCAAATTGATTAGTCAGCTTGATGGCGCTGAGAACATCCTACTTGTGACCCACGGTTTTACCATCCGTAGTATTGCAGCAAAGTATGGTGACTTTGATATTAGCGAAGGCCCCCGTAATGCCTCAATCACAATTATGAATATGACTGACAAAGATAAAAAAGTAATTTCCTATAATAAAATGAAATTATCTTAATTACACTTTTCTATCTATGGATATCCTCAATTATTTTGATAATTGAGGATTTTTATTACCCTAAAGCACTTATTTAGCACACCTCCAAGCGCCATCATCAATTCATACTCAGACTATTCAATAATAAAATAAATTGATAATTTACACGCTTTAATTGGTTTACTGTTATAATTATCATTAATATTGTAGTAGTAAGTAAAAAGGTAATTAAGATGAAAAAAAGCCATCATTTTATTAAAAAATCATTCTATGCACTATTTGCTTCAATAACTCTCATCGGATCATTTATTCTAAACAGTGGTCCCAATTCACCCAATTCTTTTAATCAAATCACCTATGCTAAAAAGACTAAAAAGGCTAAGAAAGTTAAGAAGGTACCACACCGCAGATGGAACAAAGCCAAAGCTTCGATTTACCTTGATTTAGGGAAAAATGACGATTTAATTGCCGTAACTAATGATGCAATTAAAGAATGGAACGAGACAGGTGCATTTACGTTCACAAAAACTAAGAATAGGAAAAAGGCTCAAATCACTGTTGTACCTTGGTATAATTCAGAAACCCGCTATGCAGGTTACACTCATTGGCGCTATTACGTAAAAAGCCACCGTCTCGTTGCTTCAACTATCCAGTTAAACACATATTACTTGTGTGATTTTGCAGATGATGCTGAGCGCTACCAACAAGTACTTCAAGCTATCGAGCATGAGCTAGGACATGCAATGGGGCTTGATCATAATACAAAGGTGCCATCCGTCATGGACACTGAAGGAAGATACCCTATTCAGCCAGTCGATGTTAAAAACGTTAAGAAACTCTACCGTAAATAAAGCTTGCTCCATAAATTAAAAGACCATTCATGTTTTTAGTGAATGGTCTTTTTACTCTTAAAGTAACTGCTTAGCCACCGAAGTACACTTTCTGCACTTCCGGATTAGCTAATAGTTCCTGTCCTGTACCAGTTAATTCAATTTTACCAGTTGCCAATACATATCCTCGATCAGCAATCGAAAGTGCTTGCTTAGCATTCTGCTCAATCAACAAGATTGTTGTACCCTTTTCATTCAGCTCTTTAATAATCTTAAAAATTTCCTGAATATACAAAGGTGACAGTCCCATCGATGGTTCATCAAGTAAAAGTAATTTAGGTTTAGCCATCAACGCACGACCAATAGCCAACATTTGTTGTTCACCACCTGACAGAGTTGCAGCATCCTGATTTTTACGCTTTTGTAAAATTGGAAAACGTTCAAAAATTTCTTGATAACCCTTGTTCACTTCACTACCATTTTTTTGTAAAAAGGCACCCATCTGTAGGTTTTCCATTACCGTTAGTCCGGAAAAAATATGCCGTCCCTCTGGAACTTGTGAAATCCCGTCTAATACTATTTGCGGAGCCTTTTCTTTAACAATGCTCTTACCCTGATATGTGATTTGACCATCCTTAGGTTTAAGTAGTCCAGAGATTGTTTTAACAATTGTCGACTTGCCGGCACCGTTTGCACCAATCAAAGTCACAATTTCGCCTTCATTTATTTTGAAACTTACCCCTTTAACAGCTTGGATAACACCATAGTTAACGGACAAGTTTTCAACTTCGAGCATTGCCATCTAGACTTCACCTTCTCCCAAATATGCCTCAACTACTTTATTATTTGTCCTGATTTCCTCAGGGGTACCAGTTGCAAGTAATTCTCCTTGATCGAGAACATAAATGCGTTCAGCCAAGTTCATAACAAGAGACATGTCATGCTCAATCAATAAAACAGTTATGCAAAACTCTTTTTGCACCCGCTTAATTAGGTTAGTTAAATCTGCTGTTTCCTCTGGATTCATTCCAGCAGCAGGTTCATCTAAGAACAAAATTTTAGGCTGTGTTGCCAAGGCTCTAACTATTTCTAAGCGGCGCTGCGTTCCATAAGGTAGATTTTCAGCTAATAATGCTTGGCTATCTGTTAAATCGAAAATGTCTAGCAGTTTTTCTGCTGCTGCTCTCATTTCCTTTTCAGTTCGATAATAGCTTGGCAAACGAAAAACAGTTGTCAAAAATCCTTCTTTGTACTTATTTGTCATGGCAGTTAAAACATTGTCCATAACTGTTAAATTTTTGAACAAACGAATATTCTGAAAAGTTCGTGACAAGCCTAAATCAGCAATTTGGACAGCATTCTTACTGGTTAAATCATAAGTTTGCTTGTCAACTCGTAAATCTATTTTGCCGCTAGTTACAGGAACCATCCCTGTTAATAAGTTAAACAGCGTTGTTTTACCAGCACCATTTGGACCAATAAGGGCAACCAATTCATGTTCATCTAGATGAAGTGAAACATCGTTAACTGCGGTTACACCACCAAATTTACGTACCGCGTGTTCTACTTGCAGTAAATGCTCCATGTGCTAGCCCCTTTCCTTTTTACCAAAATGTTTACCAAGATTCTTTAATGAAAATTCCCAGTTACCGAGCAGTCCTGATGGCTTGAAGATCATAATTAAAATCAGTGCAATTGCATAAATAACCATTCTTAGCGCACCAAAGTTTTGTAAGACCGTATCTAACACGCCTAAAACAACTGCTGCTAAAAATGTTCCGGTCATACTACCAACACCACCTAAAACAACAATTACAAGAATCGAAATAGACTCCATAATTCCAAAGTTTGATGGTGAAATAGTTTGGATATAGGATGCATGCAAGCTACCAGCAATCGCAGCTGTTGTCGCACCAATAACAAAAGCGGCTACTTTCCACTTTGTAGTGTTAATTCCCATCGCTTCAGCAGCAATTTCATCTTCACGTACAGCTTTAATTGCTCGTCCGTTTTTAGATCTAATAAAGTTCATCAAAACTAGGGTCGTTAAACAAACCAAAATATAAACAGTTGGCCAAGAGCATAGTTGAGGAATATTAAACATCCCCGCTGAGCCACCAGTAATCTTCAGGTTATTGATGATGTTACGAATAATTTCAGCTGCACCTAAAGTCGCAATTGCTAAATAATCACCCTTTAATCGAGTAAACGTTGCTGTTCCGACAACTAAGGCAATAAGTGCTGCAAGCGCCATCCCAACCAGCAATGACACAATAAAACCTAGTTCAGTGCTTACGTGCTGGGTAATAATCGCGGTTGCATATGCACCAATTGCCATAAAACCAGCGTGTCCAAGTGAAAATTGGCCACTAAAACCGATAATTAAATTCAATCCTGTTGCCAAAATAATATTGATTCCGATTGTGACCAACATATTTTCAATAAAGTCATCAATCACGCCTACCATAATCAACGCATTGATTAGATAGAAGCCCGCAATCATAATTACAAGCCACGACAAGATGTATTTCAAATTTGCTTTCATTTTGCCACCTAAACCTTTTCTTTAGTATTTTTGCCAAAGATACCGGCTGGTAAAAAGAGCAAAATAACAATTAAGACAAAGTAAACGACAGCATCTTTGTATGCAGATAAACCGATTGATTGGAAAAATGTTTCCAAAATACCAATCAGGAAGCCTCCTAGTGATGCACCAGGTACTGAACCAATTCCGCCCAATACGGCTGCCACGAAGGCCTTGATTCCCGGTGTCATTCCCATCAGCGGATCAATTTGGTTATAGTACATCCCAATCAGAATACCGCCAGCACCGGCTAAGGCCGAGCCTAAGGCAAAAGTAAATGAAATCGTATGGTTCACATTTACACCGACTAACTCAGCTGCATCTGGATCAACCGAAACTGCTCTCATTGCTCGTCCCATTTTGGTTTTTTTGATAATTACCTGCAGCAAAACCATTAAGATCAACGCTGTAGCCAAAATCAAAATTTGAATATTAGAAATGACAATGCCACCAATGTTGTAATTAACTTGTTCCATTACTTGGGGAAAGCTGCGTGCATTAGAGCCTACTAAATATGACATACCATTTTCTAGCAAAAACGATACACCAATAGCAGTAATCAAAACAGCGATTCTAGGTGACTTACGTAGAGGTCGATATGCAAAATATTCAATCACTACACCAGCTAGTGCACTAACAATCATTGCTGTAAGTAGAGCGGTAATAAAGTTAAAGTGCCAAAGGCTAATTACGTAGTAGGCACAAAATGCCCCTAACATGTAAATATCACCATGAGCAAAGTTAATTAACTTAATAATGCCGTAAACCATGCTATAACCCAACGCCAACAAGGCATATATCGAGCCTAATGATAAGGCATTGATAATTTGCTGTAAAACTATCTGCAAATTTGATCGCTCCTTTGAAATATCTCTATTAACTAAACGTGTTTTTCGTTAATCAACCTTGTAAGAATTACTGATTTTTCCGTTAGTCATTTCCTCAGTTATGATTGGTCTTTCAGGGTTGTGCTTTTTATCAATCGTGATTTCGCCAGTAACGCCCTTGAAGTTCTTAGTCTTGGCTAAGCCTGCAGTAATCTTGACTGAATCATCTGATTTTTGTGTTTCAATTGCATTTTTAACTAGGTATACCGCATCATAAGCAAGTGCTGAGAAGGCAGGAGCATCAGTGTGGTAACGTGCCTTGAAAGCCTTCATAAACTTCGACGCAAACGGATCCTTAGCTGCAACACGAGTAGAAAATGGTGTGGTGTAGAAAATATTTGTGGCATTCTTGGGACCTGCGATTTGTGGTAACTTCGGATCAGCCATTCCGTCACCACCAACGATTGGAACCTTGATACCCATTTGACGTGCTTGCTTGATGATCAAACCTACTTCAGTGTAGTAACCAGGAACATAAATCGCATCAACGTTTTTCGACTTAAATGAAGTTAAAACAGCGTTAAAGTCCTTATCACCTGCTGAGTAGGTTTGGTTAGCAACTACCTTACCCTTATATGTATTTTGGAAGGCCTTAGCAAGTCCTGTTCCGTAATCACTTGAATTATCAGCGTAAATAGCAACACGCTTGGCCTTTAATTTATCCATTACGAATTCTGCTGCTTTAGTTCCTTGGAAATTATCTTGGAAGCAAGCACGGAAAACATACTCTTGAACCTTACCGTCTTTTTGTAAAGTATATTTTGAATCCGTTGCTGATGGACTGACACTTGGCACAGCTGCTTTCGTAATATTTGGAATTTCAGCAGTACCTGCACTTGTGGTTGCAGGCCCAACAATTGCCGCAACCTTGTCCTTAGTAGTTAACTGAGCTGCAACAGAGGATGAAGTAGCAATTGCCGACTTATTGTCACGTAAAATCAATTTAATTTTCTTCTTGTGGCCATTAACGTTAATTCCACCGGCTTTATTGATTTCATCAACTGCAAGTTGGACACCTTGTCTTTCCGCATTACCATAACCGGCAGCAGCTCCAGACAGCTCTAAATTGGCACCAATTTTAACAATATCATGTGCTTGGGTTGTTCCCTTGCTACCACTGTTTTTAGCAACGGAACAGCCCGCCATCATAAATGCAGCCGCTCCTAATGTGACAGCACTCATTACTTTTTTAGTAAACTTACTCATTTTTTCTCCTTTGACATTTACCTACAAAAATACCTCATTCAACTTAATGAATGAGGCGCTAGGTCATTTATGAGTTAAGCCCCATTCATCAAGAAGCAAACAAGGGCTCAACTTTACAAACTGCATTCAGCAATCTACTTAGGTTAAGTCCTACTTGACAACAAGGCAATAATTATCTTTTGCGTATTGACTATTCTAATATTCTTTTTATTTAATTTTGTAATTTTCATTAAAATAGCCTCCTCAAAATTTAATTTAACACTTAGAATTATAGGTATCTTGTTTTTGGGTGTCAAGAAATATTTTAAAAATAATTTAATTTAACCAAAAAATCTTGAATGAATAGTTAGCTTTCTCAGCAAAAATAAAAAGCTGTAATCTCACTGATTACAGCTTTTTTCACCCTTTTGTTAAAACAAGTTTTTCATACAATTTGACTGTTAATAAATAATAAAATGAATAAAGAATAATAAAAATAGTAAACGGAATCCAGATACTACGGTATGGGTTTTCTAACAAATCTTTGAAAAGTTGAAGTCCAAAAAGAACATCAATCACACCTAGAAGTGCTGGTAAGAGAAAAAGAACACCGATTTCTGCTTTGATAGAACGCCGTAGTAGCTGTTTCCTTGTCCCCATTTGGTAGAGCATCCGGTACTTCGCTTTATCGCCAGCAGCACCACTTAAAACTTTAAACATTAATGTTGAAGCAAGCATAGTCAAAAAGGCAAAGCCAAGAAAGAAGCCCATGAATTCAAACGAACTACTGTAAGCAAGTGAGTTGCCGTAAAAAGCCGCTTTAGACTGAGGCACGAGGGCGGAAAAAGCAGGCTTTTCTTTTACTTGCTGACTTTCCATTTTAGCGATAATAGGATAAGCCTGGCGAAAATCTTTAACTCGAAGAAGACTAACAAAGTTTTTCTGACCACTAAGTTTGCTTAACTCCTTTGACGAGACAAGCTTAACTTTTTGCTGGCCATGGTTTGGAACCATCCGCATAAAAATAGTATTATCTATTGCATTGCTATCAGATATTTTATTTACTTGCAGTGCTTTAACAGTATATTGAGTGACACCTCTGTTATTGGAATAATTAACACTAACATATTTCA
Organism: Lactobacillus sp. M0390; assembly: GCF_016102085.1. Classification (NCBI taxonomy): domain Bacteria; kingdom Bacillati; phylum Bacillota; class Bacilli; order Lactobacillales; family Lactobacillaceae; genus Lactobacillus; species Lactobacillus sp. M0390. The sequence goes on from NZ_JACFPH010000003.1 coordinate 124,354, forward strand.
CTGGCTGTTTCGAAAGTTCAGCTTGATCAAAGTAAAGAACTTTTTTGGTTTCCTTGTAATGGTAGGTCTGTTTACTAATTACATCCAGTTTTGACTCGGCCTTTTTGACGGCAGAAGAATTGCTAACAATTGTTGCATCGTAATAAACAGACTGCGTTGCTAAATCATTGAGCGAATCAAAGTTCAAACCAACGGTGATTGCACCAAGTGCTAGAGCAAACAGCAAAGAAATCATTGTCAAAACTCGAGTATAGCTTTGCAGCCGGAATTTCAGCTGCCCCAGCGTAAACATGCGAATGCCATGGTAAGAGAAACTTTTCCTTTTTAGCAAAAGCCCCACAAGCGAACTAAATACTGCAGCAAAAATCAAGTATGAACCAATTACAATTGTTACCAAAGCGGTTGGAATAATTTTAAAAACTTGCTCCTTTGGCAGTGTCATTACGTAATAACCTATTGCCAGTAAGAAAACACCGCCTGCTGCTTCGATTACTCGTAAAAATGGGCGATAGCGAAATTTTACTGGTGCCTGATCTTCATGCAACAAAGTAATAACAGGCGTGTGCGTTAACTTATATACGTTAGCCAAGGCCACCACCAAAAATATTACTAAGAAAAACGCAATCGTAATTATAATCGCATTAGGTAAAATGGCCTGAAAATGTGGTATTTCTAAGCCTAACTTGCTAATCAGTATTTTTAGACTAATCCAGGTTAAACCAAACCCAAGTATAAGTCCTAAAAAAGTGGCTAAAAGACCAGTGATTAGGGTTTCACCAAAAATCAGTCGCCCTATCCTAGTGCTTTTAGCACCCAGCATCATGTACATGCCGTAATCATGCTTACGCATGCTGAGTAAAAACGTATCAGCATACAATAAATAGACTAAAGTAATAATGACTAATAAAACAATGCCAAAAATAAAAATATATTTTAAGTAATCTGTTCTAACGTGGATGTCATTTTTTATGAAGGCTGGGTTAACTGCAATTGCTAAAAACATATAGAAAACCATGCTAGCAACAGTTAAACCAGAAAACAAAACCAGATAGTCCTTTAGCCTGCTTTTTATTCCCGTTAAAGACAACTTCCAAATCATATGCATTCCTCTTTCCTAAACTAGGAGCTCATTCTCCTTTGTTGAGAACACTATCCGATTTCAAAACGATTTTTTCATATAACTTCACTGTTATTAGGTAATAGAGGACGTACAAAATGATAAAAATTGTAAATGGAATCCATAAGTTGTGGTACGGGGCTGGAAGGAAAACTCTAAACATCTGTAAACCAAATAGAACATCGATTACGCCTAATATTCCCGGTAAAATGAACAAGATACCAATCTCATTTTTAATTGAATTACGTAAGACAGACATTCTAGTGCCCATTTCAAACAACATCTGATAGCGAATTTTATCGCTAGCAGCACCCGTTAAAATTTTAAACATTAAAGTAGAAGCAAGCATAGTTAAGAAAGCAAAGCCCAAGAAGAAGCCCATGAATTCAAAGCCACTGCTAAAGTTCATAACTAGCTGATAGGCTCCTGCCTTACTCGATTGGTAAACATTGGCATAATTTTTGCTTTCTTCTAGCTGCTGCTTTTCAATTTTTAAGAGGATTGGATAGTCTTGCTGAAAATTCTTTACGGTTAGAAGGGTGACAAACTGCTTGTCGCCCTTTAAACTAGCCCACTTTTGCTGTGAAACCAAACGAATAGGTTTATGGTGCTTAGCAGGAAGCATTGAGTTCAAAGCGTTATTAGCAGTTGTTCCCTGCTTAGCCAGATCAGCAATTTTCAAATTTACTGTCTTATAAGCTGGTGTGTCATTTTTGACATAGAATTCATTGTTTTTGACTGGATTAGCACTGAATTCAGCCCGCTTAAAGTACAAATACTTTTTGTTTTCTTTATAATGATATGTTTGTTCATGCTTGATATGCAGCTGTCTCTTAGCTTCTTGAACCGCAGAAGAGGAACTTACAATCGTCGTGTCATAATATGTGCTTGCAGTAGCTTGATCTTTAAGTGTACTAAAGTTCAATCCCACCGTGATTGCTCCTAAAGCTAAGGCAAAGAGTAGCGAAATAATTGTTAAGATCTTGGTGTAGTCATGAATCCGAAACTTTAACTGACCTAGTGTAAACACCCGGATTCCGCGGTAAGAAAAGTCTTTTCGCTTTAATAGAAAGCCAATAAATGCACTGAAAAAAGAATTAAATGTAAAGTATGATCCCGCTACAATCGTCACTAAAGCAACTGGAATGATAATTAAAATCATTGCTGCGGGAAGACCGAGCGTATAGTAACCTATGGCTAGCAGAACTAGGCCAGCAATTGCTTCTACTGAGCGCAGCCCCGTTTTATGACTCATTTCAGCTGGCTTTTGCTCGTCTTTCAAAAGGCTGATTACTGGTGTACGTACTAATTTACGTGCATTTTTGAGCGCGCCGAAGAGAAACATTAAAGTGAAAAAGATTAATGTCCACAAAACGGCATTAGGCAAGATGGGACTAAAATGAGTAACCGTTAAACCCAATTTATCAATTAGTAATTTAGCAACAACTGTGGTCAAGCCAAAGCCCAGAATAATGCCAGCTGAAGTGGCTAAAATCCCAGTAATCAATGTTTCTAGGAAAATTAGCAACCCAATCTTGCTACTCTTGGCTCCTAGCATCATATACATGCCATAGTCGTGCTTACGCATGCTCAGCAAAAACGAATTAGCGTAAACAAGATAAATCATTGAAATAATGACTAGTAATACAATGCCAAAGCCAAATGTAAATTGAACATATGAAGTTGAGGTTTGAATATCGTTTTTGATAAAGGCCGGATTAATTGCAATGGTCAAAAACATGTAAAAGATCATGCTTGCAACAACCAAGCCAGAGAATAAGACCGTATAATCCTTAAAACGATTTTTGATTCCTGTTAAAGATAATTTCCAAATCATATTCGTTTCCTCTATTCATCGGTGTCTAAATGATCAATCAATAAGTGATAGAACTCTTGCCGCGACAGCTCGTTTTTCAACATTTGCTTACCAATCTTACCGTCTTTAATAAAGAGAATTCGACTGGCAAAACTAGCGGCAAACGGATCATGAGTAACCATCAATGTTGTAATGCCATCATTTTGATTCAAATCTTCCATTGTATCCAATAATTCGCGTGCACTCTTTGAATCAAGCGCACCAGTTGGCTCATCTGCAAGTAAAATTGCTGGTTCATGAACTAAAGCTCTGGCTGCTGCTACCCTTTGCTTTTGACCTCCGGAAACCTCAGCAGGATACTTGGCTAATATTTGCTCAATTCCAAGTCGTCCAGCAATTCGATCGATTAACGGATCAATTCGCTTAGTTGATATTCCACGCAAACTTAGCGGCAAAGCAATATTTTCGCGATTTGTTAAGTTTTCCAGCAAATTAAAGTCTTGAAAGATAAAGCCAATTTGCTTACTTCTAAAATCGGCTAATTGATTGGCGTTTAACGTACTATTATCGTCATGATTAATAAAAACATGACCACTTGTTGGCTTATCGAGAGTTGACAAAATGTTAAGCAGGGTCGTTTTCCCTGAACCTGAAGCACCCATAATAGCCACATACTCACCCGAATTAACCGTGAAGTTAATGCCCTTTAGTGCCTGATATTGCTTTTCGCCGCGCTTACCATACGTTTTGGTTACCTGCTCTACACGTAGTATTTCAGTCATGTTTTCTTTTCCTCCTATTAGTCACTGTGTATTATATATCTAATACACTAATCCTGTTTTGATATTTTGTCAAACAAAAAAAGCACTTACTTAAGTAAGTGCTTTTATCAGCTAAGTTTTGCTGTACTTCTAGCATATAAAATTAAGCTTTAGCCAATTCTCTTCATCACTTTTTTTAGTGGTATCACAATAATCGGTGTAACTATTGCTGTAAAAATTGCTTCAATCAAGCCGTTCATCCCTAAGGCAATAATCAAAGCCTCGATTAATGGCGTTCCTTTGGCAAAATTGCCCATATAACCAATTAGTCGACCTGAATCATTCATAAAAACAAGGCTGGTTAATAATATGACTAAGACTGTATTGGTTAAAGAGGTAACCGCACCTGCAATTGCATAGCTGGCTTCTCTTATTCCATTTTTCTTATTCTGAAAGAGTTTGCCTATTAGACCAGGAAAAAGTCCAGCACACACACTTGGAATTACTGCGATGAAAACATTTTGAAAGAGCATCAAGCTGACAATATCGCCTGGCTGTGTAAACGCCAAGATCAATCGTAAAATTCCCCAAAACAAACCAAAAACCGCTCCAGCCACTGGACCCATTAATAAGGCGTAAATTGCAACTGTTAATGGCGCAGTCGTAATTGCAGGTAACCCAGGCAGGATACGAATGTAACCAATGTTAGGAACAAAAGTCTGAAGTAAAAAAAGTGCGATGAATAAAGCTGTAATTGCCATGTTTCTTGTTTGTTCTCGTCTCATGTAAGTTTTCTCCTTAATAACATTTCGCTATTATATTGCTAAACTTTTTAAGTCGCAAACAATTATATTGGTTGCTAAGACCATGATAATACAGGTTTAAACTCTAACTATCCTTATATGCTTTTTCCTAATCCTGTTCTTCTTCAAAAAAGGCTCTAAATTGCTCGGCCTCTTGGAGCAATTTTTCACGATTATCGACCTGCGATAACTTATAACCCACAAAATAAGGTGAAGCAGCAAATCGTGCAATTAGCTTAGCACAAATTTGGCCACCTTCACGCGGATAAAAGAATAAATTATAGGAATCACAACGCCCCTTTGACACCACATTTAACATGTACTTGGTTCCCGCTTGAATCCAGTCTGCCCATAAGTCAACACTAGACAAATCACATAAATTAAGATTTAATTCAACATAGCCATGAATTGGGGCAGTTGAAACGTTAACCTCAACTCCAGCTTCATCAAAGAGGGTTATACCCTTAAAATTAGCTTCATCAATGTTCCGATAGCCGTCTTGCTTTTCTAGTCCAACAATTTGCATGTGTGGATGCACAAGTGAGCCACCTGAATTTGGACCAAAGTTCTTATACCATAAAACGGACTTGAACTGTTTTTGTGCCCTCATCTTATCGAAACAGCTCAGAGAAAACCGAATTAATTGTCGATTGAACGCTTTAGAATAGGTCGCAATATCACCATGATGATCACTCGACTCAATTAGAACAGTTTGAACCGTATCACGTAGCGTTGGATACTTATTACGCAACCAGATCATGTCACCATTTTTTTGATAGATATTTTCTAAACTGTCAACTTCACAAAATGGACAGCCCGAATTATTCTTTACTTTACGATATGAATTAGGTTTATTTTTTGCAATATTTACATCAAAAATTAACGGGTCAATATCCATCATATCCTCCAAAAAATTCTATCTTATCTATTGCATTTTACTAGCGCCGCAATAGATGATAAACTGGAACCGCAATTATTTTATAAAAAGTTATTTATAGTGGGTAAAATTATGCAATCTAGAAAAGACTTAAAGAAACACAACAATCGCAACAACTTTTATTTAATTATGGTTGGCATCTTCATGATTTTAGCAGTTGTCTTTGGTGTTATTTTATATAACCGGCACGTTGAATCGCAAAAGGCCGCCAAAGAATTTGCTATTACTCATTTTAACCCTAATGTAACCATTTATGGTGTAAAAGTAGGAAATCTAACTGTTGATAAAGCAACGAATAAAGTTAATGCAAAAGCTAACAATATGGTTGTGTTGGAAAAAGGTAAGGTTTCAATTGAACGCGATCCCAAGCTTAAAACAATCCAGCGCGAAGAAGTTAAAAAATATTTCGATAAACAGCACACGACAATGCCTGATAAACGAATTTTTGACTACAAATACACAGATCTTGCAGCAGCTAATGATGCGCTTAAAAATGTTAGTCAAGCAAAATTGAATTATCAAATCGCTGGCAAGTCATACAAATTGCAGGCCCGCGACTTGCTTAACGAAGTTACTTTCAAACAAGGCAAGTTTAACTTCATTAACTCCGAAAACTTAACTGCCAAACTTAACCAGATTGACCAGGAAGTCACAACCTTGCACAAGAGTTATAAATTTACTGTTCCGGTCAAGAAAAAATTGAATGGCAAGGAAATTACCGTTAAAAATGAAAGTTATGGCTGGGGTGTTAACGTTAAAAAAGCACAAGCAGCAATTGAACAAGCATTCTTAACTGGTAAAACCAAATTAGATGGTAAAGACTATATTTACGGTCTAGGTTACAGTACCTACGGACTCGGCTATGGTCAAAATAATCATGGCATTGGTGACGACTATATTGTTGTTTCCTTGAAAAAGCAGGCACTTTGGATCGTCAAAAAGGGAAAATTGGTTGTTTACCTAAACGATGTAGTTACAGGAACCAAAAATGGCGGTAAAGGCAACAGAACTCCTACTGGCGTTTGGTACATTCACTATAAAGAATCCCCATCTGTTCTTCGCGGACGTAACAATGACGGCTCAAAATATGCATCACCAGTTAAATATTGGATGCCATTTACCTTAAGTGGTTGCGGCCTGCACGACGCAAGTTGGCGTGGTGATTGGACTAAGACCGCCTATCTTCGTGGTGGTTCACACGGTTGCGTTAACATTAAACCAGCTGAAGCGAAAAAAGTTTGGCGTAACGTAACTAAACATGAACCAGTGATTGTTTATGACTAGAGCTATACCAAACTGCCCTCGTGGATGACATGGCTGTGCCACTTTAAGCGGTAAAATTGATTGCTTCATAGGAGATATAATGTTTCCAAGCACAGCCTTTTAAACAGGAATGATAAAAATGAATGATGAACAATTTTTCAAATTAAGAAAGATACTAGATTTTTTTGAAAAACAAGCTCCGACAGCTATTATTGAAGAGAATGTAAATAGCGTTGAAAATTATAAGGCAGAATCTGTTGATGAGTATAATAGAGCAAAAAGATATCTTGGCGAAAATAATAATTCGTTTAAATCTTTTCATGTAAGTGTGGATTCAGCAAAAGATTTCTTGCTTTTATTGAATTTGCTGGGTGCAATACATGCAAATTTTAATATATGTTCAAAGCCTTTTATAATAGAAGGAGAAGAAAGCAGTAAGTCGCTAAAAGAAGAGAACGACTATTTTAACAATTGGATGGAGTGTTTTTCAAACTATGAATTTGTGATAGTTAATTTTGACGAAACTGCTTTAGACCATGATCAATATTACGGCTAATTTCATTAAAAAAGGCAGTAAAGTAAAGTGGCCCCCAAATTTAGGACAAATTTGGGGGCCACTTTATTTAGCATTGCTTTTCTTTTATCTAAAAATCATGACGCGATCGCCAATATTTTTAATGAAACTATTTAGTAATAGCTTCCTTAATCTTCTGGTTAACAACTGCCTGTTCTTTAGTTACCAAGTCAGCCTTGGTAGCAATAACCTTAGTATCCATTTGAATCTCTCGACCTAAACCAGGTTGATCAATTTTTGGTTCAAAGAAAGTAGTGAATTCCTCTAAGCGAACTGAAGTATGGAATGCTTTTGCCGTAACAGTTATAAAACTGGTAAATTCCATATCGCCACCGATAGTCTTTTCAAGCCAAGCCCATTCAGCACGAATCCAATCCCAAGCTAGTTGCTCACCTTGCTTGTTAGAAAGAACTGAGAAGTACCATGAGCGCAAATCTTGTGGTTTGATAATGTCATTGTTTTCAAAGTTATCAACAATTTGCTTAAGGTCTTCTTTGTCCTGAGTTGAAGTTATGGCTGCCATAAGGTCTTGCTTAAAGTATGGATCAACTGCAGTTTGATACTCTTTAACTAGGCGTTCAATAAGCTCTGAACTGTGGTAGTTTTTAGCTTCATTAATCAAAACATATGGTCGAACTGAAGCTTCAATCTTAATTAAGTCTACCTCGTTTTGGACAAAAATTTGGTGACCTGCTTTTATCACAGCTGGGTTGCCAGCATATAAAGCAGCTGATAATTCAGTTGGACGAATTTGTAGTTCATCAGCAGTATCTGTTTCTTTAGCTTCCCAGCCAAGACGTTCTACTTGTTTACTTGAAAGTTGATCAGTAAATTGCTTTAAGTTCTTTTCTTCATCAGAATCTGGTGTGACAAACTTACGTAAGCTAGCCACAGCACTGAATAAAGCACCAATTACGATGTTAGAATCAGAGTCAGCAAATTTTGGTAACAATGGCACGAGTTCTGCATATGAAATCTGGTTGCCTTGAGCTAAAAGACCCAAATCTTGCAATAATTGTAATTGATCAACAGGCTTTAAGTCGTCAACTTCAGCAATAATATCAGCCATCAGCGTTTCGTCGTAGTTAACGATAAAGTGTGAACTATTACCAACATTAAGGCGTAGTGCGTGACCTGCTTTTGCACGTAAGTCACTATAATCACCAAGATCGAGTTCTCTATCAGACATAATCTGAGGTGCGTCAAAGTTTGCATTTAGCGGAATTGCCCACTTGCGGCCAACTTCCTTACCTTCGCCAGCAAAGAATTGCTTCTGTGTTAAGATCAAATGACCATTTGCGTCAACTTTAGCACTAACTACAGGGTAACCAGGTTGATCTAACCAAGTATGCATAATTTTGCCAATGTCCAAATCAGTTGCAGTTGATAAGGCATCCCAAAGGTCATCACCAGTTGCATTGCCAAACTTGTGTTGGTCGAAATAATATTTGAGGCCTTTACGTAAGGCATCATCGCCAAGCAATGCTCTTACCATTACAAGCATCCTTGAGCCCTTAGCATAAACAATCGCACTGTCGAAAATCGAATCAATATCAGCTGGATGTTCTACTTCAACGTGAACTGATTGAACACCATCAGTTGCATCACGATTTAAAGCGGCCGGAACTTCAGAAACTTGGTATGTGTTATCCCAGACATGCCACTCAGGTTCAAGTGCATCAACTGAAACGTATTCCATCATGTTGGCGAAACTTTCATTAAGCCACAGGTCATCCCACCACTTCATTGTAACCAAGTCACCAAACCATTGGTGAGCCAGTTCGTGAGCAATTACAGTTGCAACATACGCTTTTTGGTCAGCCGTTGCATTATCTGGATCAAGTAAAATTGCTGCCTCACGGTAAGTAATTAGACCCCAGTTTTCCATCGCACCAGCTGAAAAGTCTGGCAATGCAAGTTGCCAAGAATGTGGTAATGGATACTTAGTTTGATAGAATTCTTCATAAAATTCAATTGCTCGCTTAGCAATGTCTAAAGCAAAGTCTAATTCTTTTGCTTGGTGTGCCTTTGTTGCAAAGACACCAACTTTTACACCATCTTTGGTTTCAGTCATCTTAGATTGTAATTCACCAAATGCAAAAGCAATTAGATAGCTGGACATTCTAACGGTTTTTTCAAAGTAGTGTACACCGGCTTCAACCTTAATTTCAGGCATGTTAGCAATAGTTGTTTCGCCTTCATGTTCATCATATTTCAGTGCTAAAGAAAAAGTAGCTTTAGCTTCTGGTTCATCAACACATGGAAAAGCTTGACGAGCAGAGGTTGTTTCAAACTGTGTACCAATTATCTGCTTCTTAACCCCATCTACTGTGTAATATGACGGATAAATACCCATCATGGTATCAGTTAATGGAGCAGAATACTTAATTTCAACTTCTGTCTTACCGGTCTTACCCAAATCTATTTTAATTGCTTCTTTTTCATCGTCGACTGTAAAAGGAACCTCTTGGCCTTCACTAGTCACTGAAGCAATTGTCAGGTATTTTTGGTTGACCATGATTGAATCCTCAATGGCCTCACCAGTAATTGTAGTAGTACCCTTAATGGTTTTCTGTTCCCGGTTTACCTCAATATAGAGATCATAATGCTCGGGATGGAAAGTTTCATAAAAATGTTTTACTGTCATTGTCTGCCTCCTAATATAGCAATATAACAAATTTTACCAAAACTATTCGGAAATGACATTAAAACTCGTTTGTAAGGTTTGCGTGTCTGTTTTGTAACAACAATGAAATATTGCTTGTGTAGTATTATCAGTATCAATAAATCAAGTTTGAATAGGGAATGAAGAAATTGAAAAAAAGTAAAAGTATCATTTTAAAGTTAGTCGCCGCGTTAGCCTTATCGTTTGGCTTTACCACAATTGCACAAGTAACTACTGACCACGCCAGTGTTCAAACAGTTCAAGCTGCCAAAAAGCTATCAGGTGCTGAACGTGCTGCAAAAAACTGGATTGCCATGCGTGAATCTGGTGGCAACTACTACGCTAGAAATGGTGTTTGTTACGGTAAATATCAATTAAATATCAACTACTTAAAAGGTAATTTATCACCAAAGAATCAAGAACGTGTTGCTGATAACTACGTATATGGTCGTTACGGTTCATGGGTTAACGCCAAGAACTTCTGGTTAGCTCATCACTGGTATTAAAATTCATTCCCTAAAAAAAAGTCTAACAATTTGTTAGACTTTTTTATTTACTTAATTATTTTGTTCTAAGTATTTGCTCGATCTCGGCAAAATATTTTTCCCACTGGTTTTCTTTTTGTGTGCCACATTCCTGCTTTAGCAAATACGCTAGCAATTTCTGCTTATCAGGGCGATCAAGAAACAGGTAGCTTTGCGGTATAGTGATTTCAGGCATGACACTACGTAACTGCTCCAGAGTGACCTTTTTCACTGCGCAATAATTGAGAATCGGAATAATGCAGCCATCATTTTTCGGCATAAAATAATCATATATTTCTTCATATTGGTCGTGTTGAATCAACTGGCCAATTTTAGCCAAGGTATTCGCATCATTTTGAATTAATGAGGGACATTTAATAAACAATTCAATGCCACCATTTTTACCAGTTGTGTACACAAAGGCCTGGAAGCTGTCCTTAAAGAATCGTTTACGATACTCAATCACCTTTTGACCGATTAAAATCTCGTTTACGTATTCTTCATGCATTGATAGTAATAAGGTGGGTAAAAATGGATCGTATACGCTGTTTTCAACTGTCTGCAATATTCTTCTCCCTTAAAAAATAGAAAATAAAAAGCTGTTCCTCCATCAATTGAGAACAGCTTTTTTGCTTTTTAAGCTCTGTGTCGTAATAAATGAGCCTTAGCCGGTTCTGCCTTAAGCCAGTTGGCAAAGAAGGCAAAGCCAAAAACCATCAGCGCAATAATTGCAGTCAAGATAAACAAACCATTATTACTGTTCAAAGCAATTGTTTGCTCATCTTTTAAAAAGGCGTCTGACTCATTAACTTGATTGCACAATCCAAAGAATAACATGATTAGACTGCTCAAAGTTAGTACGCCATTAATTGCTGTCAAAACTTTTATTTTCGTTAACTTCAAAAAATCATGTCCTTTCTTTTGATTCAAATATGTGCCATTATATACCCTCAGCAAATAAATGCAATACTCTTCAGCTAAAATAGTCCATTATTTAGGCACTTTTTCAAGTCTATTCTTGTTTATCAATTTAACTTTCCAAGTTAATAAAAAAAGAAGCTAATCTCCACTTCTTTTTTTACCATTCACTCTTTAACCATTCTTGTGCTAGTTCGAACCAGTGACCAGCATGTGGATTATCTTGCCATTCTCTTCCCTTAACTACCATATCAGTTCGAGCAAGTGAAAAGCCGTGACCACCACGATTAAATAAATGCGCTTCACACGGCACATTATGTTCACGTAAAGCTTCAAGGTATTCCAAAGTATTGTTGACGAGTACAATTGGATCATCCCACGCATGGAAAATAAAGGTTGCTGGTGTTTCAGCGGTTACACCTAATGCACTATTTTTAACGAAATCGTCAGCAGGCACCTTGTCCAATTCATCTTCTGGAATATCAAAGCCAATTTTAGCTAGGTTAATTAGTGGGTAGCCTAGAATAGTCTTATTTGGCAATACCGCTTTACTGGTAAAATTAAATTCTTTTTGGTATTCCGATGAATTGGCCATGCTATTAGCCAAACTAGCAACGTGTCCACCGGCCGAAAAGCCAACTGTAACAATTCTTTCCGGATCAATTTCATATTCAACAGCGTGATCACGGAAGTATTTAACCGTGCTTAAAACGTCAAGTCCTGCATCAGGGTATATATCGCCCTCATCTTGAACCAGATTATATTCCATCACTACACTATTAAAGCCGCAATTATTAAAAGCTAATGCAACCGGCTCCCCTTCGCGCAAAGATAAATGATCAAAACTACCACCAGGAATAACAATTGCGAGCGGATGTTTAGCGGTTACTAAATCTCCAATCGAATCCAAAGTGTATGTGTGCACGTTAAATGCCCTGTTGTTAAAGTTAGTTAATGTTAAATCTGTTACTTTCATTCTTTTACCTCATGCTTCACCATATTCTTTGCCAAGAAAGCCGTTGATAGGGGTACCGTTAGCAGTACGGCAATCAGCGAGTACATGACAATCAAAATTTCATTAACAAACATCTTTTCGTTGAGAATTTCACCTAAAGTGTAATTTAGCCTAATATACCATAAAAATAGGGATAAAAAGCTGCCAAACATTCCAAATAAAATCGTATTCATTGATGTTCCTAATACATCATTACCTATTTTAGACCCACTCGCCATCAAGTCTTCATGTGAAATTTCAGGATTGTGCTTTTTGATCTCTAATAAACCAGAGCTCATTGCAACTGCGGCTTCGGCAACCGCACCCAAGGTCGAAAAAATCGCAACAGCGACAGCAATTAGTGGGTAGCTTAAGCCTGGCATTTGCGATAAGCCAACCAAAATTTCACCCGCTTCTGGCCCAAGACCCGCAGCTTGAGCAAGCCATTCACAGCCTAAAATCAGCACACTGACGACTAAGCAGACAATAAACGAACAGGTAAACGAATTTTTGGCCACCTGATAGTCATGTGTCCCTAGGAAAATAATTGTTACTAATTTTAGTGGAATAAAAATCAGAATTAAAATTGGAATATTAATGCCCCATGAGATTAAAATTGCTAGCAAAATTAATAGCAGTGTGTTAATTAGTACACTGAAAAAGCTTCTAATTCCAGTTTCACCGCCAACGATGGTCATCAGAATTGCTAAAACAATAATTAGTGCCATTAACGTACTCAAATTTGCTTCCACTCCTTTCTCTTTTTCTCTTCCAAAAAGAGAAGACTACAACCTGTTGCAAAGACAACGGTCAACACAATTCCAATGGCCGAAATTACGCTTTGCGTTACGCCAAGTGATAATGTAAAGCCAAAGGTTGAGCTGAGCGTATTATTGTCACGCAAATAAATGATTGTCAGTGGTAATTCTTCTGACATAAAAATCAGCACTAGCACATTGATTAAGGGACCCATTATTTCCTGTCCCATAGTGCGACCACTTTTGACTAACTGCCTCGCCGTCAAGTCCTTTTTAGTTTGGACTAGTTCATATAAGCTAGAAACGATGTCTGTTGCCTCATCCATGACTGCACCGAGGATTCCCAGCAGCGTTTGCGCCAGGAAAATTCCGCGTGGATCTTGTGTTGCATAATCGCCTGTTTCATATTTGATTTCCGATTCTCCTGTCAGTCGCATAATCAAATAGCATAATGCAAAAGAAACAACCGTGCCAAGGATTGTGGCTAACCATGTCGCCAGCATTTTTTTATTTAAACCCTGAACAAGAACTAAACTGAAAAAGGAGAAGACAATGTCTGCTAAGCCAAACAATAGCACGATATATGAACCGTTTAATTTAATATCGGTCATAATCAACAGGTAAAACAAAGCCCAACTTAACGCCATTGAGCACATCAAGCCCAGTGCTTTTTTACCAGAAACGGCCACCATCAGTGTCATCATGATCGTAAGTGCGAGCGCAAGTATCCAATCCCTTTTAGGTCCCTGAATAGCTGGATCATTGTGCTTGATATTAACAAAAATCCGTTGACCCGCCCGATATTTTTGCGTAATCAATTGCGAAGGGTAGTAATAGTTTACTGTACGGAAGGTTTGCCCCTTGTATTTGCCCGATAAAATTTTTAAATGTAAAACTTGCTTTCTTGTTTCGTCCTTGTTGTCATAAACATCTGTACTTTTTTCGACCAGCGTATCTTTAATTTGCCTATCGCTGATGACGGCAACATCATGCTTAGTATAGATGTCTGTGGCAAAGTATGTACAAGCCGTCAAAATCAAACCAATGACTGCAACAATCATAGCAACAAGATAGCGTCGCTTAATTCTCTTCAATTTGACCATCCTTAAATCCATAATGGTTCTACTCTACCGCAAAAATAGCAATTTGGAATCTTAATTTAGCTTAATAAGTTAAAACTTAATATTAATAAAAAAACGGCTTTAAAAAGTCGTTTTTAATTATTTAGATATCCAAAAATTTTTGCCACCAGTGAGTCTTTTTGGGTTCAACCTGCATATCAGTCAAAGTTCGCAAACCACTATTGTTGGCACTTTTTTCGGCATTTTCCTTGGCTTTAGCTAATATTTCTTCATGGACTTCTTCACTTGATTTTTGGCCATCATCGACAACTTGGGCGCGCTTCTCCGCAGCCGTTAACGGTTTGTCGATGTCAGGATCAGCTTGATCGAGTAAATCTGTTTCATCATCGGTAATAATACCTGAAATATCAGGTAGCCCAGCAAAGGCACTTTCGTCAGAATCTTTTTGGCCTAGTTCTTTTTGCTTAGCTAGCAAGTCTTTGTTTTGCTTTTCAATTCGGTTCAACTGTTTCTGTAATTTATCAAGTGCCGAATTTTGTTGCACAATTGTTTGCTGTAAAGCTGTTAGCAATTTTCCCATTTGCGAAGGCGACATCACTTCTTGTTTTTCCTGCTCAGCTTTTGTTTGAGCAACTTTCTTAGTTTTATCTTTTTTATCACTAACAGCAAAAATCTGTTGGGCCGCCTCTTGTAATGTCAAACCATTATCTTGAGCTAATTTGTGAAAGTCCTTGAGGTCTTGTAAATCCTTTTTACTATATAAACGGGCTTTTTGCTTTGTCCGTGCATAATAGTCCGGCTTACCCGTCACTTTTTCAACAATCAATGAATACTTCCGCAATGTCGGGACACTTATTTTTAATTCTTTAGCAGTAGCAGCAGGTGCAGTTAACTCTTCAAAATCATGCTTATCTTTTGTCATTGATTAATACTCCCAGCACAATCTAATTTAATCATGTTTATGTAGCAGTGTCTTTTTGTGCTCGTAGCGTTCTTGAGCGTATTCAATTAGACGTGTGATTAATTCAGAGTATGGGATGCCTGCTTCTTCAAATAACTTAGGGTACATACTTATGTTAGTAAAACCAGGTAGCGCATTGATTTCGGTTAAAATTAGTTGATGATCACTTTCACGCAATGTTGAGTCAACACGTGATAAACCACTACATTCTGTAGCTTGATATACCTTCAAGGCATTTGAACGAACTTTTTCGGTAATATCTGCTGGTAAATCTGCCGGAATCTGCAACATAGTTGTTGAGTCATCATCATACTTATTTTCATAACTATAAAAAGTACCTTCAGCGTTGATAATTTGACCAACACCAGAAACGATTGGCTTATCATTACCTAGCACAGCAGTTTCAACTTCAGTTCCATGAATTGTCTCTTCAATTAAGACTTTGTCATCATATCTAAATGCATCTTCCAGTGCGTCATTGAATTCTTGTTCATTAGTTACATGATGAACCCCAACGGAAGAGCCTTGATTAGATGGCTTCACAAACAAGTCGCTACCTAATTTTTCGCTAACTTTTGCGTAATTGCGCTTATCATTATTTGCATCTTCGTATTCAAACCGCTTAATTGAAATCCAGTCAGCAACTGGTACGCCAACGCGTTGAGCTAAGATTTTCGTAAACTCTTTATCCATTGTAACTGCAGATGCCAAAACATCATCACCAACAAATGGCTTGTCGAGAATACGGAAAAGTCCCTGCAAACAACCATCTTCACCTAAATTGCCGTGAACAATTGGAAAGAAAACATCGATTTCAGGTAAATCAGCCAGCTCAATCAGATTGGAAATGTTCGCGACTTTATGTGGATTTTCTACAGTATACTTGGGATCTTCAAGAACTTTAAATGAGTCTTCCTTACTTGCCAAATAACCGTCATTGGTAATCCAAATTGGACAAACGTCAAACTTGTCCTTATCAATTGCATTATAAATATTGTGGCCCGACATAATTGATACTTCATATTCGGAGGAATTGCCACCAAAGATCAGACCAACCTGTGTTTTTCTAGTCATTTATTCTACCTCTTAACTAATGTTTCTAACTTTTTAATTATACGGCAATAAACTTGTAAAAAAGTGTAAATTAAACGATTTTTTGAAAAAATTTCCTTATTTGTTCTCTTTAATGTAAAAAAGCCCCCATTTACTGCGGCTTAGGGAACTTTTATTATGAAACAAGAAAGGTGAATTTACTTATTTTGCTAGTTACTAACTCGCTTTTTAAGTCCAGCCGTAATCTTACTTAATTATTGCTTTTCCACGTAACACGATAAAGTTTGTTGATTTTAGTGGGATTTTTCGCCAAAAATTGCTGATGGTATGCAACTGTTAAATAAACTTCATTATTGCCAATTAACTGTAAACCCTCAAGTTCGGTGTAATAGCCGGGAATTTCTAATGCAGGCTGCTCAGTCAAGTCAACCAGTTCCCAATTAAGCGGATTAGGTTCGCGCCACGGAATTTTCACAATTTTTCGATCATGTCCTACCTTGTCGCTAGCTGGCTGGCTAGATATATATAAGTCATTTTGTTCTTTGCCACTTTGATCAAAATAATGGTTAAGGGCAAAGCCCTGCAACGAGCCAACTTGACCCCTACTCCCAGACAAATTAGGAATCATAAATGCGTCCAGACAGTTAAGCTGAGTAATATCAACGGCTTTATTAGGTGCTTTTGCCTGATCAAGAGCGGTATTGAGCTCATTTAACTGATAGAGCGCAAAATAGCCATTATGATCATTGTCACCGTATGCAATTAGTGCAGCTTCTCGATCGGACGAAACAGCCAGTTCCACCCTTGCAAACTGATTACTGGCACAGCTAATTCCAAACTTATTGCCGGCATGATTTAAGCTGGTTAGGCATGGCACACCCCTAAGATTAGTTAACGGTCTAAGTCGTGGTAACTTTAGGCGAGCAATTTGGGAAGACCAACTAGACCAGCCTTGCTGCTGATTCATGTCATTGGGCTTGACCCCAACAAACCATTGCTTCTTTCGCCCAGCATTTTCAAAAGTCTGAGTATGACCTGCTACTTTTTGGGCTATTCGCAAAGTTGGCCAGCTTTTTTTAAAAGAAACATTGCGCCCTTTGAGACCGCGGTAAACAAAAGATGCGCCACCGACTTGCTGCAAGGCATACGCATGCTTTTGCCCTACATAAGTCTTTTGGACCACTACTTGACGCAAATCACGATCGACTGGACCAGTTACTCCGTCCCAATCATCTAAATCAGTAATTAATTCAATCTGAATATTATGGACTTTAGGAATTCTCTGATTAAGCGGCATTATCTTTCTCCTACACTTAAAACATACTGAAATTAGCACCTTTATTTTAGTATTTTGCAAATTTTAGCACTGGTTTGCAAACTTTTGACTTATAATAAATTGAGGATTAGGAGGAATAAAGTAAAGTGTCACGTAAAATCATTTTAATATTAACTAGCTTACTTTGTGTTCTTCCTTTTAACACTAGTGCGGTTAGTGCTGCCGAGTTCACACCAGCTGAGACAGCCAAAATTCAGCAGCTTCGGCAAGACTATAATGCTCTAGACCGTACTACCTTTAATACTACTAATCTTTATGCAGTTAAACCGCAATTTAGTCGCAAATTTAAAGAAGGCATACTAGCACCTACTTATCTTGAGCAGCAACTGGCTTATATTAACTATTATCGTCAGCTTTTCAACTTAGAACCAGTTAGTGACAATCATCAAGACAACATTAGTGCTCAAAAAACAGCAGCAGTGTTAGCGCTACTTAATGCCAACCCTTTAATTAATCAGCATAATTTACCTTACGAAAAAAGACCGAAAATCGTCAATCGCGGAACTTGGAAAATTGCACGTTCGACCTCTAATGCAGCAAATCTGAACTTTAATACATGCAATCAGTCTGCTGGAGACGTCGTAACGGATTTACTCACTGATTCATACAATCTCTCAGGAACAGATACGGGACATCGCGCCTGGCTACTGTCAACCAGGCTAACTACCATTGGACTTGGTGCAGCTTATGGCAAAAATGGTTATCGTTATTCAGTTCAAAAAGTCATCAATTCAACTGATGCTTTTCGTCTGGCTAGCCAGGCGCAAGTCGCTTATCCAGAAGCAGGTGTTTTTCCCATCGAACTTTTGAAAGGGAAAAACATTGCTTGGTCACTTTATTTTTCTGATCAAGTAATTGAAGGAACTCCGCAAATTACAATAACTGATGAAGACACTGGCATCAGTTATCAAGCTGAAAAAGTTGAAAACTTTAGTGATGCCGGCTATGGTAACTTTCAATCAGTTATTAGCTATTTACCGGGTGACACACCTTTAATTTCCGGACACGAATACCGCATCGATATCAGCGGTATCACCAGCTACCGTTTTAAATTATTTCAGTTAAAACAATAAAAGCACGATTCCCCTTAATAATGATGGAATCGTGCTTTTTTTATTAGAGATATTTTTTAACTGCTTCAAGTAAATCAGCTTCGTTATTAACAATTGTACCATTAAGTTTAATTAACCCGGTTGTATACAAGTTAACATAATGGAACTGATTCTCGGCAATTTGTCCTAATGCCTGTAGCTTTTGTTGGTTACTACTACCCTGTTGACGTGTGTCCGTATAAAGACCGATAATTGGAATTTCTTTTGCATAAGCAACACCAATTTCGCTGGCTACGCCATTATCAATGCTTAACCCGTCAAGAACTGCCACCATCAAATCGCTGGCAAGCAATTTTTCTGTGTCGGCTTGGGCAATCATCTTGGAATCAGCGTAAGCCTGCTTGTCATTGATTGAGTCGTTTTCTTGAGGTAAGTATAAATCAATCGTTTGATCTAATTGTCTAATTTTAGCTGCGAGTTGTGCATTGTAATTAAGTTCTGCCTGAGAAAACAGTGCGTTTGCAAAATAGATTTTCATGTTTGACTCCTTTGGTCATTTTTCAATCACGTATAAATAGCTGAAGCCTTAATTATTAGGAGAAGTAATCTTCCAAGGAATTGCACTGAAAACGTACAAAAGCACGCCAACAATCACAAAATCAAGGAAAATACTGCTGCCAATTTCAAGTAAATAGCCTAAAACTGCAACACCTTCAACATTAATTATAACTGGAATAAGGGCAAATATTCCTGCAACCAGTATTAGCCAAAAGCCTGCCCACATAATTGATGCGGTCATAACATGTATCAGCATCTTTTTAGTAAAAACTGCTCTTATTTCATTGAATAATGAGCGCAGACTAATTATGGCCATTATCATTAAAACAATATTTAACAATAAAAGACCAAAGGCAACATTTCCACCAACAGTGATGGTGTTCAAACTGAATGCATCCATTACTTCATATGGGGCATTACTACCTTGCTTTTTCAATTTTTCTTGTACTAGTTGCGCATCGCTTGATGCGCCCTGGTCAATATTTAAATTGATATCATGCAAAATATCATTAGCCAAAGTTAGCTTGTTTACTTTAAACCATGGCTTTAAAGTGTAATCAATAATGTGGTCGGCAATTGGTTGTGTCTGCTTAGTTGTTAATAAATTGGCATCATCAGTTTGCCGCGCCCCAATTTCCTTTGCAAGTGTATTAAAGTGCTGATTGACTTGTCTGACAACCACAACTTGATTGCTATCAGACCTAATTTGTCCTTTCATAAAAAAAGGATTGAGAAAAGTCACTGAGACCATTACCAAGGTTACAATTAATAAAATAATAAATGATAAAGCCTTTTGATATTGGTGCTTTTCTTCCTGAGTGACTCTACGCAAATCTGTTTGCGCACTGCTTGTCATATATGTCCTTTCTAGCAGACGATCTCCTTATCTTCATCAAACATTGTGTCAATTGCATCGTGAATTGCTTTAATGTCAATTGACTTAATTATCTTATGACCTGCTTCAAGTGCCTTATCTACTTGCTCTTGATTACAATGCAAAAAGCTATACATCAATGAACTAGTAGCATAATCTGCCAACTGTTCTGCAGAAAGATTGAATCGACTGCTATCGTGATAGAGGCGTCCAACGCCCGTTACAACAAAAGCAATACCATATTCTACTTCATTAAGATTGAAGTGATCTTCGTCAAAAATCTGGTTTTCTTTTACCCAGCTATTGAGCATACTACTCCAGTTATCAAGCGTTTCATTGCTACTAAAAACTTCCGAAATAATTCGCTTCAGTCCTTTGTCATAAATACCGAGCATCGCAACTGTGTAAATAAACGCTTTGGTACGAGCACAAATGTTACCTTCCTTAGTAGGATTGAACTTTTTAACCTGCTCATCCAACGTATTAAGGATATTGCGAACCACATCATCAGTTAATTTTGCTTTATGCGGATAGTAGGATTGAAGAAGCGACTTGGAAATCCCAGATTTTTCTGCAATCATCTGAAAGGATACATTATCCATTCCATTTTCCCTAATCAAATTGAAGGTATTACTTAAAATAATTCGTCTTCTCTTGAAGTTTTTACGTCGTGCCATTTATGGTTTCTCCGTTCTTACACATTTTGTTCTTATTATATCAGTGTTATGAAATAAATAAACAAAAAGACATCAAAATAGCACAATTATTGCCACGCAAAGGTTTATGCGTACAGTAAAAAGTGTATAAAATGTTAAATTACTTCAAGTCGCTCTCGCTTAATAAGTGCATAGAACGATCATTATAAACATAGTTAATTCCTCGCGCTAGCAGTAAGTCAACTGAAATACGAACCATCCGGTCAGGATAGTGATTATGTTTGATTGTGTCAGTGACAACAATCTGTTCAATTGGTAACTCATTAAGTGTTTCTAGCGCGTCTTGTGAAAGAAGTGCATGAGTTGCAGCAACATAGACCTTATTAGCACCAGCGGCCAAAACAGACTTAGTTGAAGAAGAAATTCTTGAACCAGTATCAATCAAATCATCAACAATGATACACTTTTTGCCCTTAACATCACCAATCATGTCATGAACATCAGCGTCATAGCGTGCACGGCGTTGATCAACGATTGCAATTGGGGCATCAAAGAATTGCCCAAAATTACGTGCCAATTTTGCGCCTGAGTGATCTGGTGAAACAACAACGATGTCATCCTCTTCTTTAGTTGCAATACCATTGTCAAGGAAGTATTGCGCTAAAAGTGGCATAGCGTGTAAGTGATCAACTGGCACATTGTAGAAACCTTGAATTTGCGAAGCGTGAAGATCCAAGACAATCAAGTGATCCATACCTGTTATTTGCAGTAAATTAGCAATCAACTTAGCAGTAATTGGTTCACGTGAACGTGTTTTGGTATCTGAACGTGAATATGCTAAATAAGGGATAACCACGTTAATCCGATGTGCAGAAGCACGATGGAGAGCGTCTAACACAATCTCAAGTTCCATGAAGTTTTCGTTTACTGGATCTTGAATTGACTGAATAACAAAAACATCACAACCTCTGACGCTTTCACCGATATTAACTTGAATTTCGCCATCGCTAAAATGCTGAACGGCAGTTTCGATTAACGGTTTCTTTAAAATTGTGGCAATCTTTTCATTTAAAACCGGATTCCCACTTAACCCAATTAACTTCATTGGGTGCATCAACTGAAGAATTTCTTCTTTATTCATAGCTACCTCTTTATTTAAAATACTAACTTTGCATGACCTATTATAACTAAAAAAGACTAGTAATGCCCAGAAAAGGACAAAAATCAAACAAAAAGCCGAAAAAAATCTTCGG
This sequence comes from Lactobacillus sp. M0390, assembly GCF_016102085.1. Taxonomy (NCBI): domain Bacteria; kingdom Bacillati; phylum Bacillota; class Bacilli; order Lactobacillales; family Lactobacillaceae; genus Lactobacillus; species Lactobacillus sp. M0390. The sequence continues at coordinate 146,309 of NZ_JACFPH010000003.1, forward strand.
CCCTTGTATATTGATAATTATTTAAAAAAATCTTCCATTAAATTAAGCAGTTTAAAACTTCTAACTGCATAACTTTCATGCTTTTGGCGCGGCATAATCATTAATTGTCCTTGGGGGATAATTTGACTATACCAGCGAACATGCTCAACTTTAACCCAGTCTTTTTCGCCCACAACACAATATGTTGGAATTGAAATTGCCTTTAAGCTGTCTACTGACATGAAACTTTCAGTCAATTCAACTTCGCTATCACGGTTGCGTTTTAAAAAGCGCATTACGCCTTCCGTTAAATAATGATACGGCTTAATGCCATTACCATTGACGAAAACACCAGCTACCATTAATTTCTTAAAAATAGTTTGATCTTGGCTTGCAAGCATCATTGCAACCAAACCACCAGCGTCAAAGCCAAAACAATAGCAGCCCCTAATGTCAACTTGCTTAATAAAAGCAGCGACATCATCAACTTCAGTTTGATAATGCTTGGCAATTTCACCCTCACTTAAACCGTGCCCGCGCATGTCGAGGACATAGACAGTATAATAAAGGCCAAGCGGCGCAATAATTTGATCAAACATCCCGCCATCAAGGTGATGACCATGCAAAAGAAGAAGCGGCTCGCCTTTACCAAGCTTGCTGTAATAGAGTTCATTACCATTGACTAGTTCTTTCATCGCTGATCCCTTTCACTTGCCTCAATTAGCTCATGCTTAGTGCCTTTTTCTTTTTTATGCTCTTGCCACAAGCTACGAATCATTGTTCTAATGATGAAGTAATTTGCCTTAAAGTTATCGGGAATCATTTTCAAGTTAAACTTGTGAACCATGCTATCCTTGCGTTGCCAATAATGATATAGCGGTGTACTATCGCAATAAAAACCATCGGTTAACGCAAGATATTGAACAGTAAAAATCTGGTCCTCCATAAAGGCCAAATCGCTCATAAAATGCAAATGATTATGTTTAACTACAGATAATTTATAGCCCTTATTCCACGTATAGCCCTTAACTGGTGTAGCTAAAAAATGATTGTCCATCAGTGAACCTAAGGGATTACCTACTAACTGGTATGTACGCAATTTATTCTTCATACCATGAACATTTTTCTTAGTGGCCGGAATTGACCCTTCTTTATTTTCGTAATCTAACCAAAAACCACAAGATACCATTGCTGCATCAGGATGATCATGAAAAGCACGAACGAAAAAGGCTGTGTAGCCAGAATCGACCCAATCATCGCCATCATGAAAAGTGAAATATGGTGTATCGACATTTTCAATCCCAACATTACGCGCATCCGAAAGACCGCCATTAGGCTTATTAATTATGTTGAAATAGCGGAATTGATCACGATATTGTTCCGCAATTTTTCTTGTGCTATCAGTTGAGCCATCATTAACAATTAACAATTTGAAGTTTGGATCGTCTTGCTTAGCTAAATGATCAAGCGCACGAGCCAAATATTTTTCAACATTGTAAACTGGCATGATGACAGTTAATTCAGGTTGCTGAATCATCGCACCCCTCCTTTATTGAGTTATATTATACCATCTTAAATATTAAAAATATCGTAAACTAGCCGCCTTTAAACTCGATTTTAAACTTTTATAAGCAGCATTTAGTATAATTGATAGCGATAAAAGGAGTTGATTATTTTTATGAAAAAAGCAATCTCACTTGTCGCTACAATCACGACACTGTTATTTAGTACTATTGGTCTAGTCAGACCGCAGCAGACAGTTAAGGCTGATGACCTACCGGTTGTCTGTCTTGGTTCATCCCTTACAAATAGCCAGCGCAGCGGTACTTTAAGTACTCTTAGCGATCCACTAAACGGGGCAAGCTACCAAACTATCAACATTACTGGGGCAGACTTAGTTAAATACCTCAATCCTTCGGGTTCCAACTTTACAACCAATTCTGGTGTTTGGTCCAGTGCGATGATTCAAAAAACAGCGCAAGGTAGTGGTATTAATGTAAGGATTCTTGACTATCAAGGAAGAAATAACATTACCACGATTACAGCCAATCAATACAAGAATGCAGCTGTTACCGCCGGAATTGCAGATGCTAACATCTATGTTACTAGTGCTGTGCCAATTGATGGTTCAGGCGCACTTGCCGGCGTTTACGCTGCTTACAGCAAAACAGGCGAAAATCTTAACCAAAGCCAGGTTAATGCTGCTCAGGATGAGATGGGCACATTAAGCAAAATTACCAAAGAAAACAAAGATAAAGACGGCTATTCTGATGCCCAATTGAACAACGCGGTTGCAGGAGCAAAACAAGAAATGGGTAAAGTTGGTAACAACATTAGCGATAGCCAAATTCGTGACATCGTCAACAATCAAATCAACATTAACCATTTGGGTGACACTATTAACAACAACCAAAAACAACAGATTATTAATGTTCTAATTGAAATCCGTAATTCTGGTGCGTTAAAAGACAACAAGTTCAAAGAACAAGCCGGTGTTATATCCGCGAATATTAAGAAAAACGCCAAAAATATTTTTGACAAAATCAACACACAAGAAAACCGCAATTGGCTTGAGAGAATGTGGGATAATGTTACCAACTTCTTCAGCCATCTCTTTGGTGGAGTAATTGTTATTAACTTCTAGTTACATTTGATCCATGAACTGATTGAGAGTGTGGTCTACAAATTCATTACCGCGATTATTTGCATGGCCTTTTGTCCATTCAAATTGAGCGTCGGTAAACTGATCTAGTAGTTGATCCAGTTCTTGCCAGCATCCCAAGTTAGCAATTTCGCCTGGCGTGCTCTTCTTCCAGCCACGTTTTTTCCAGCCCTTAAGCCAGCCTTTGGTGATTGGATTTAAGACATACTGTGAATCAAGGACAAATAATAGTGGTTTCTGATTAAAGCCTAATTCAATTAGTTTTTTCAAAGCTTCAATTAGCGCCGTTAATTCCATTTTATTATTGGTAGCGCCGAACTCACCATTTGAATCATAAGTTGAGCATTTTTTACCCGCTTCATCCCACTCAATTAAGTAAGCCCAAGCCGCTTTGTCCGTTTTCTTAACGTGACCACCTTTAAAGTTGCCAGTATTGCGGGTCCCGCCGTCCGTGTAAATTGTCGCAAAAAACGCTGCTTGGTCGTGCTGCATATTTACTGAGCCCTTGAGTTCTTTAGGCTTACGTTCAGCGACCGGTTGTTTTTGCTTAACATCATGGCTAGCCTGCTGAATTTTGGCAATTGCTTGTTTAAGCGAGTCTTCATCTTTTTGAAAGACCTGATCAATAGTTGGTTGATCCCAAGCCAAATACTCGGTAGCGTCAGTTACCTTGGTAAAAGATTTATATTCGGCATTAGGATAGCCATCAACTTGTTCTTTGGCCGCTTCCCAGGTGCGATAAACACCCGGCTGGCGGCCTTTTTTTACTGCATAAAATTTCATATGTACCTCAGTCACTAAAATACGATTAGCAATGTTAGAATATAGATAGTTTAATTTTTTAAGGTGGCATGTATGTTCTTCAATACTAAAAAATATAAGGAAGAAGCAGAGAAAAACCGCAAACTCAATCTAGCAGAAGAGCCAAGTAAATTCAATATGATCTCTTTGGCTATTTTAGCAACAATTGCTCCTTTGCGGATTTTTTTGCGTCTACATAAAAGAAAGATTGAGGACAACGTCACGGTTGAGAATAAACGCGGATCATTTGAACAGGTTCCAATTATCTACTTTCATGGTTTCCGCGGTGGTGATTACACCACTCAAATGATGGTTAAACAAGCCTTAGCAGATAAAGGAGACCCTCATTTTCTCAAGGTAACAGCGGATTTATGGGGTAACTTCAAACTCGAAGGAACTTGGACGGGCGACAAGAATCCAATTGTTCAGGTTGTCTTTCGGCAGCGAATCGTTGGTGTATATGCGATTGACTATTACTTACGGTTTATTTTACCCTTTTTAGCTAAAAGATATCATTTTACGCACTACTCAGCAGTTGCCCATTCATTAGCCTGCCCCTGCATTGTCAGAACGGAAATGCGTAAGTATCGGAAAAAGAATTTTCCGCACTTAGCCAAATGCGCTTTTATTGCCGGGCCTTTTGATGGCGTTACTTACATGGGTGATATACCTAATGTAAATGAACTTAACAGCAGCGGACGACCCACTGTCATGAATTTACATTACCTCTATCTCATGCTTCGACGAAAACATTTCAATTCAAATATTTCTGTCTTGAACATTTATGGTAATGTACTTGATAATACTAACAGCGATAAATTTATTTCTGTGATTTCTGCCAAGAGCATTCGTTATATTCTGGCTCCTAACGTTAAATCTTACCATGAAGTTGAAATTCGTGGGAAAAAGTACGCCGAACATAGCTGGATGCATGATAATCCACTTGTAATCAATATCATAGATAAATTTATTGGACTAAAAGATTAATTTTTCTGGAGGATTCACGTGACCCTGCTCCGCGACATTTTTTACATTATCATTATTACTAATACTATTTTAGCCTTTTACATTGTCTTTCATCGACGACGCTCAGTTTCTACCACATGGGCTTGGCTGATTATTTTGCTAGTATTTCCTGTGATTGGAATTACACTTTACGGCTTTTTTGGCCGCGGAATTTCACAGGAAAATATTTTTGCTATCAACAAACAGCACCATATTGGTTTACGCAATGTTCAGAAGTCAATTACTAAGGCACCGAAAAAAATCAGTGCTTCTGACACCTCTAACAAGGCCAAAATGGTTGTGCACTTTTTCGACCGCAACAGTGAGTCACCATTAAGTAAGAACAATCACGTCAAGTTATATACTGACGGCGAGCAAATGTTTCATGACATGATAAGTGACATTGAAAATGCTCAACAAACAATCAACGTTGAGTTCTATACTTTTTACAATGATGATATCGGCAATAAAATGCTTAATTTATTGATTAAAAAAGCCAAAGAAGGTGTCAAAGTAAAGCTACTTTACGATGCATGGGGGTCTCTCGGTGCCACTAAGGCCTGGTTCGACCAATTAAATAAAGCCGGTGGGGAGGTTCTTCCCTTTGTTACTTCCAGAAACATGATTACGCGGTATCGAATTAACTATCATTTGCACCGTAAAATTGTGATTGTCGACGGAAAGACTTCATGGACCGGTGGCTTTAATGTTGGTGACCAATACCTTGGCCGCAAAAAGAAATTCGGCTACTGGCGTGATAGCCAAGTTCGTATTGTTGGTTCTGCATCATTACTTTTGCAAGAGCGTTTTGTTATGGATTGGAACGCCTCAATTCAAGATGAAGCCCAATTGATCACCTTTAACACCCTGCTTTTCCCTGATTTAGATGAAAATGAGATTCATCCTGGTGATGTAGCGACCCAAATTATTTCTGATGGTCCCGATCGTGATAACGCCAATATGCGTAACGGGATCATTAAACTAATGTTCCAGGCGAAAAAGCGCCTGTGGCTCCAAACACCTTATTTAATTCCAGATGATGCGATGTTTGCTACTTTGCAAACAATTGCCATGTCAGGCGTTGATTTGCGCATCATGATTCCATGCAAGCCAGATCATCCCTTCATTTATCGGGCAACGCAGTGGTATGCAAACGAGCTTTCACGCTATGGCGTTAAAATTTATATTTATGACAAGGGCTTTATTCATGCCAAAACGATTGTTGTCGACGATGATTTTTCAACAGTTGGCTCAATGAATCAGGACTATCGTTCCTACGACCTGAACTTTGAAGACGTAGCTGTTTTTTATGATAAGAATTTCACTGAAGAAGTAGCAAAATCATTCGAGCAGGATATGCAAGACTCTACTTTGCTTACTCCAGAAATGATTGAGCAGCAAGGACGCTGGTTGCGGACTTTGCAAAGCTTTTCAAGAATGCTATCACCTATTTTATAAACAAAGAAAAACCCAATTCCTTTACGTTAGGAATTGGGTTTTAACTTGCGTTTAACACATTTATAGAATATCTTGAATTTCAATTCTAATACTGTTGTGTGCGTAGCTTTTAATTGTTTCAACAATCTGTGCTACACCAGTAGAAAACTGTAAATAATATTGCCGATTTTTCTGGGTTGTAATTATGCAAATAACAGCATTCTTCTTTGGGTTCGGCACTTTGATTAAAGTTACCAAAGCTATTTCTGAATATGGCACCGTACGACGAAAGTAACCGGAAACTACTACTCTTTTAGAAGCAAAACCAGTGAAACCATCAATGATGCTCATCAATAAAATGATGGCTAAAAAGATGGCTATTCCCGGATCGCCTTTTTCAAGCAGCTGCCAAGCAAAACCAATCCAAATGAAAATTATCGCCCAGATAATTGAAGAGGAACGGTAATGTCCTCTCAAGTTAATGTTGGCCTGCCAATACCAGCTATAACAAGTATAACCAAGCAGTATGGCATCCATAATAAGATAAAAACTTGCCATAAAAATTCCTCTCAGTAAATATACTTACCCATTATAACAGAACACGGCTTTTTGGTTTGCTAAAACAATTTTTGAAATAAAATTAATTTTTGCTTGCATTTTAATTAAAATAATTGTTAAATAATATTAAATTAAATGCAATGAAAAAGACGAGTAAATAATTTATCTCTTTAAGTGAACTAGTGATAGTGCGAAACTAGCAGACCCTGAATTATCGAAAAACACTTTGAGCTGCACACTGAAATGATTCCAAAGTAGGTGGCGCCGTCTCCAGTACGTTACCACGCTGGTGAAGCATGATTGTGCTTCATGAGTTGGTCCGAATTTCGGACAATCTAGGTGGTACCGCGGAAAAAAGCCTTTCGTCCTTGTTCTATTAGAATAAGGCGAAGGGCTTTTTCTTTGCTTTAATATTTTTTGGAGGTAAACAACATGTCCTTAATTTTGCCAGAAAAATACCAACCAACTCTAACTATTCGTGATACAGAAGCAGCAATTGTCTTCATCCGCGAACGATTCCAAGAAGTCTTAGGACAAAAATTACATTTACAAAGAATGTCGGCACCACTTTTTGTTGAAAAAGATACCGGATTGAACGATAACTTAAACGGGGTTGAACGACCAGTTGCCTTTGATGCAAAAGATCTACCTAAAGATGATACAGTTGAAATTGTCCATTCACTTGCCAAATGGAAGCGTATGGCGTTAAAGAAATACGGCTTTGGTATTCATGAAGGTCTTTTTACCAACATGAACGCTATCCGTCGCGATGAAGATTTGGACAACTTCCACTCAATTTACGTTGACCAGTGGGATTGGGAAAAGATCATCGCCAAAGAAGAACGGACCGAAGACACATTAAAAGAAACGGTTAGAAAAATCTTTTCAGCAATTAAGCAAGTAGAAACTGAATGTGCCGAACGCTATCCTGCTTCTACCTACCGACTCCCAGAAGATGTTCACTTTGTTACTACGCAAGAACTTGAAGATGCCTGGCCAGACTTAAGTCCTGAGGAACGCGAAGACAAGATTGCGAAAAAAGAAAAAGCTGTTTTCATTATGAAAATCGGTGATAAGTTAAAGCGTAGTGGTCAACCACACGATGGCCGTGCTCCTGACTACGATGACTGGGCATTAAACGGTGACTTAATTTTCTGGTATGAGCCTCTAGGTCAAAAACTTGAAGTTTCTTCAATGGGCATCAGAGTCAGTCCTGAAAGTCTCCACGAGCAACTTGAAAAAGCTGACTGCCTTGACCGTGAAAAATTGCCTTTCCACCGTCAACTACTTAAAGGTGAATTACCTTACACCATTGGTGGCGGAATTGGTCAATCTCGTTTATGTATGCTCTTACTTGGTAAAGCTCATATTGGTGAGGTTCAGGCAAGTGTTTGGCCAAGCGAAATGCTCAAAGAGTGCGAAGAACATCATATTCAACTTCTATAATTAAATTGTAAAAGCCCCTAGCTTGGAAAATTCCACCTAGGGGCTTTTACTATATCTTAAATTAATAACCGAACTGAAGTTACGTGCTTTAAAAATTGCACTAATAGATCCAGCTTCTAGCCTATTTATCAATTGTTAGTGCGGGAAGATAAGTGTACGGATAATCGCCATCGTAATTAAGCCAGGCTTTTAACTCCTTAATTGATTTCAGAGCAATTTTTCTGTTATGACCATGAAGCTTCTTTGCCTCCGCTTCAGCCTGTTTCAATGAAACCTTTTTCCCGTCAGATTTTTGATCCATAGCCTTTGTTTCAGCCTTAATCAATTTCTTTAAAGCTTTTTTCTTAGCATCTACGTGATAGAAGTTTCCATTGACTAAGCTAATCCAGCCTTGCTGCTTTCCACTTTGGTCAACAAGGTGGCCCATAATTTCTACCTTTCCCAAACCAAATTCTGTAATCTTGAACTTGGTCTTCTTTTCCGCCATTTTTTCAACCCAGTCCTTATTGTATGGTTGAACATCATACTTAGAAGAATTAGGGCATTCAGGATATACAATGGCCTTTGGTGAAAGTACAAACACATAGCCATCTTTTGCCAAACGTCCTGCAGGCACATAAGTTATATCGGGTTCTTTGACCTGATTAGTTTCTACTGGCTGCTCCGCACTAGCTGCTTTTACTTCAATTGAATGACCCAATATTGTAAAAGAAGAGAAAACGGCTACTGAACATAGAAGGTTTTTCAAAAATTTATGTTTCATTTTTTGTCCCCTAAATTAAAATTAAATAATAAATTACATAATTTTATTTTACATTTATTACAAAACCATTTCAATATTAACTACTTATTAGTTACAAATAAATTACAAAATATTAATTAACCGATAAGTGTATAGTCAATTTCCCCTAAGCTTTTGTTCATTAAGAAGTTAATCTTCGCAGCTAAAAGCAGTATAGTAGATGGGAACAGATTTTTAGAAAGGACATAAACATGATTGATTCAACCCAAATAACAGAACTTAAAGATGATCTTAACCAGGCACAACACATTACTTTTTTAACAGGTGCTGGTGTTTCTACCCACTCAGGTATTCCCGACTACCGCTCAAAAAACGGGATTTATGATGGAGTTAATGAAAGCCCTGAGACCATTTTAAGTGAGGAAACGCTCTATCAGCGACCTGAATTTTTCTATCAGTTTGTCATGAATAATATGTATTTTCCTGATGCCCAACCTAATAAAATTCATCAAAAAATTGCGGAACTTTGTAATGAAAAAGGCGACCTAATCACACAAAATGTTGATCACCTTGACCATAAGGCAAATAATCACCATGTAACAGAATTTCATGGTAGTTTATATGATATTTACTGTACAAAATGTCGTCAGCCAGTTTCATATCAAGAATATGCTAACTCTTTCCGCCATAAAAATTGTGGCGGCATCATTCGTCCCGGTATTGTCTTATACGGTGAGCAAATCGACCAAACAAACCTTTCTAAGTCAATTAATGCTATGAGCATGTCAGATCTAATAATAATTTGCGGCACCAGCTTTGTAGTCTATCCTTTCGCTCAGCTTCTTTCTTACCGTCAGCCGGACGCAAAGGTTTGGGCAATCAATAAAACGGCTATTCCTGCTGCAGGCATTTCCGCCATCATCGGTGATGCACTGGATGTTTTCCAGCAAATCTAAGTCTATAATTTATTTCACTTATTAGGAGCACTCCTCTTACCTTGTGGTAAAATACTAGCAATTGTTTAATGCGTGAACTGATTATTTATTCAGTTTGAGCACTTAGAAAAGAGTTTTTTAAATGTCAATTATTAAAATGTATGCTCCATTTTTTAGTGCTAGCAATTGGCTGCATGTTTTAACCAGTGGCAAGGACTGGCTAATCATTCTGACACTTATTTTAATGGAATGTCTGCTTTCAGTTGATAATGCAGTTGTTTTAGCCGCACAGACTAAGATATTACCCACCAAGAAAGAGCAAGAAAAATCGCTATTCTATGGTATGTGGGGAGCCTATATTTTTCGCTTTATTGTAATCGGAATTGGCACTTACCTAATTAACTTTTGGGAAATTAAGTTAGCGGGCAGTTTATACCTGTTTTACCTAGCCTTTAAGTTTTTCTACGATCAGCGTCATCCGCAAAAAGCGCAAGCTGAAGAAAAAGCCGAAGGCGAAAAAATTGCACAGCATTCACCCAAAAAAGGCAAACACTTTTTATCACTCTTCTGGCGAACAGTTATTTCAATTGAAGCAATGGATATCGTCTTCTCAATTGATTCTGTTTTGGCTGCACTAGCCGTCTCGAGTAATCCAGTTGTTGTTTTAATTGGTGGCATGATTGGAATTTTATGTATGCGGGGCGTCGCCGAAATAATTATCAAATTAATGGATATTATTCCTGAATTGCAGCCAATGGCCTACGTCCTGATTGCAATTATCGCCTTAAAACTGCTTGTTTCATTACCACCACTTCACTATGAATTACCAAACACTGTTTTTGCAATCATTGTTTTTGGTGTCTTAATTATCACAATTGCGTTTCACTTTTTACGGCTTAAAAAGCATGGTCGTTAACTATAATTGAGAAATAATTTTTTCTTTGAGCGCAACTGCCTGGTTATGCTCTTTATTTTTAGCACCGTACAAAAACAACACGTCTTGTTTCGGCAACTGCTGTTTCACTAAGGACACAAACTCGGCCATGGCTGAATTTGCTTCAAGTTCTGCTAGATACCTTTGCTTAAATTGCATAAATTTACTATCATCATGATTAAACTACTTGCGAAGCTCTTTACTGGGTGCAAGTTCCTTAGCCCAAACATCAAGGCTGGCATCTGTCTTGCTTATACCTCGTGACCATAATCGATCCACTAAAATGCGATACCCCGCAGGCTGCTCTTTTTCATAAATTCGAACTAATTTTATCTGATTCACTTTATTCACCTCTTTGTTAAATCTAGTGTACTACTCAAGGAAAAAATGGATTATTCAACTTACTTTACTAATCACTCAACTGAAGAAATTAGTGCCGATCTACTTGGTCGGCCATTAACTTATAATGATGGCAAACGCACTCTTGGCGGTTATATTGTCGAAGCAGAAGCATACTTAGGAAAAAAAGATCGTGCAGCACATTCTTATGGTGGTCATCGTAGTCCTGCAAACGAAGGTCTTTATGGCCGCGGCGGAACAATCTATATTTATGCTCAACGACAATACTTCTTTTTCGATGTTGCAACTCAAGCAAAAGATGAACCACAAGGTGTCTTAATCAGAGCAATTGAACCTGCCTGGGGAATTGAACAAATGATCAGTAATCGCTCAGGCAAAGACGGAGTTTTATTAACAAACGGCCCCGCTAAAATGATGCAAGCTTTTGGCATTCATGATAAAAATTGGGATCTACATTTTTTAAGTGATTCACCCTTTGCAATCGACTTAAATGATCAACATCAAAAAAGACCGCAAGAAATTGCTAAGAGTGCCCGCATCGGTGTCAACCAATCTGAATTGGAATGGGCAAATAAGCCATTACGTTTTTTTGTTGCCGGCAATCCATATGTTTCGCGAATGAAGAAAAATGATTATCGTGCTAATAATGGCTGGCAATAAGTGCTAATTTTAAATATAAAAACTGGTAAGAGTACACATTTGATTTATAGCTGTTGACAAGTTAACCTTTTTAGCCTATCCTGTTGATTAAGTTAAATAATTTCCAATGCAATAGAGGTTGCGGTAATTACGAAACTAATCTGAGTGAACGAACACAATGAAGATTAGTGTAAGAGTTATCGCCGAAACAAAAGTGCTATTCGCTTTAACACTTTTGTTGGGCTGCAGGAGAAGATCTTGCAGACTGTCCTAGTTAATACTGGGGAGCGCTATATGATTTGTCTAAAATATGATCAATTATAACCTCGTTGTTTTGTAAACAGCGAGGTTTTTATTTACGCTTTTTATTGTATTGGCTTTATTTGAAACAAATTTCTCGGAGGTTTTCAAAATGAAGTCAAGAAATAAGTGGATTACCGCTCTAATCACGGTGATGCTTAGTTTCATCATTACAAGCAATTTTGGTATTACACAAGTTAATGCCAAAAAAGATGATGGTGAACTAAAGGTAGCAATGGAGGCCAACTACCAACCATATAATTGGACTCAAACTACAGACAAAAATGGTGCGGTGCCAATCGAAGGCTCACGCACATATGCCAACGGCTATGATGTTAAAATCGCAAAAATAATTGGTAAACAATTGCATCGTAAGGTTGTTGTAGTCAAGACTGAGTGGGATGGTTTACTTCCAGCTTTAACCAGTGGCAAAGCTGACCTGATTATTGCCGGAATGAGTCCAACTGCTGAACGTGCAAAAGCGATTAATTTTACTAAACCATATCGAAACAGTACTTTTGTTGTTATTACTAAAGTCAATAGTAAATACGCCAACGCTAAAACGCTAAACGATTTTAAAGGTGCTAAGTTAACTGCTCAGCAAGGTACTTCGCACTATGCACTAATTAAGCAACTTAAAGGTGCCAAAAGACAACCAGCAATGCGTGACTTTGCTGCAATGCGTCAAAGCTTAATTTCTGGTACCATTGATGGCTATATTGCCGAAGATACCGAATCAACCTCATTTAAAATGGTTGACCCTGACATCAAGGCAATCCCAATTAGTAAAATGGCAGGTTTCCGCATTTCTAAAGAGGATTCAACTACTGCAATCGGCATCGCCAAGCCAAACAAGGATTTACTCAAGCAAGTTAACCAAGTCTTAGCTACTATTCCAAACTCTGAAAGAACCAAGCTAATGACTACCGCCATTTCACAACAACCAAAAACTGATGAAACTAGCAAGAAAGGTAAACAAGATCCTTGGCTCGTCAGTGTTTGGAAACAATTTGGGGGCATGATTTTAAGTGGTATTGGTATGACCCTTCTTCTTGCTTCAGTTGGTACGATTGCCGGTTTCTTCATCGGTCTTTTCGTTGGTATTATTAGGACTATCCCTACCCCAACTAGCAGAGGTAAAAGATGGTTTTCGAAGTTTATTAACTGGCTTCTATCCGTTTATATTGAAGTTTTCCGCGGTACCCCAATGATGGTACAAGCAGCCGTAATTTATTATGGAATTGCTCAATTCTGGCACATCAATATCGATCGTACACTTGCTGCATTAGTAATTGTTTCGATTAACACAGGCGCATACTTGGCAGAAATTATTCGTGGTGGAATTATTTCCACTCCAGAAGGACAATTTGAAGCTGCCAGCGCATTAGGAATGACCCATAACCAAAGAATGTGGCATATTATTTTGCCTCAAGCTATTAAGAACTGTTTACCTTCAATTACTAACGAGTTCATCGTTAATATTAAGGACACTTCTGTTTTGAGTATCATTTCAGTCTCTGAACTTTTCTTTGTCGGTACAACAATTGCCAGTCAGACCTTTAAGTTCTTCCCAACTTACCTGACAATTTCAGCTATCTACCTGATTTTAACCTTTACAATTACCAGAATCTTTAATCTGATTGAAAAGCACTTGCAAGGAAACAAAAACTACAACTTAATGGCTAATCAAGTTCAAGTAGGCACAGCTCAGGATATGGAGGCCAAAAAATAATGACTGAATCAAATGAAACTATTTTAAGCTTACAGCATTTGCAAAAAACTTTTGGACAACACCAGGTGTTACGCGATATTTCACTTGATATTAAAAAAGGCGAAATCGCAACTATTATTGGCCCGTCAGGTGGTGGTAAATCAACCACTTTACGCTGCATTAATTTACTGGAAGAGCCCACAGCTGGTGAAATTCACTTCCACGGTGAAAATGTCCTTGAGCAAAACTATAATCGTAATATTTACCGTGCTAAAGTTGGGATGGTTTTCCAACAATTCGATCTTTTCGAAAACAAAAATGTTTTAGCTAATTGCATGGTTGGCCAAGAACTCGTCTTAAAGCGTTCCAAGGACGAAGCACGTAAAATCGCCCTTGCCAACTTAGAAAAAGTTGGGATGGAACAATATATCAACGCCCGCCCAAGTCAACTTTCTGGTGGACAGCAGCAACGTGTTGCCATTGCTCGTGCTATTTCGATGGATCCCGAAATTTTATTATTCGATGAGCCCACAAGTGCTCTTGATCCTGAAATGGTCGGTGAAGTTTTAAGCGTTATGAAAAACTTAGCAACAACCGGTTTAACGATGATTATCGTAACGCACGAAATGGCATTTGCTAAAGAAATTTCTGATAAAATGTTTTTCATCAGTGACGGAGTAATTGCCGAGCAAGGTAACCCAGACCAGCTATTTAATCATCCACAAAACGAGAAAACAGCGAAGTTCTTGAGTAATTTTCAAAACAACTAACTTTAAATAAAAAGATGTTCCAAAAAATGGAGCATCTTTTTATTTTTTAATTATACTTTGTAAAAAATCCCTATAGCGTGTTAGTCAATTCTAACAATGAAATATTATTGCAAAAACGCAGTGATTTTAAGCGTTAGGGTTTACCAGGTGTAGCTTTAGAGTTTGGCGAATCGGCTGAAGATGCCTGCAAACGTGAATTTCGCGAAGAAGCCGGACTAGAAGTTACAGTCAAAACTCTTCTTGGTGTTTCTACCAATCAAATTCAACACTACCCTAACGGTGACATTGCTCAAATTTTATATAATATATACAAAGGTATTTTATTTAGAAATAATTACATTATCGCTGCTCTATATCTTGCTTAATTACGTTTGACAAAAATCTATTTCTATTATTATATATAGATAATAGAACCCATCTTTTATATTAGCTGGTTAAACCAGTTTCTTTTACCTTATCAACAGGAGAAAAATTCATGAAGAAAAACGGCTACAAAATCAGCACCTGCGTTCTCGCACTTTTACTTATCGTAACATTAGGCTTTTTGCTCTATACCACTAGAAAACCGCCTACCATTTATGGTGGTTTTACTAATACTGCAACACCAGGAAATGCTTTAAATCCTCATGTAGAAATTTCCTGTGGCACGAAACCCAAATATGCCATATACGTAGACGGACACAAATTTGAAAGAGGCACTTATAAACGTGTAAGTAACAGCACTTTTACCTTAAAAGATACAGATGGCAAAGAGTCCGGCGTCGTTTTCTTATCAAACAATGGCTCTTACTTGTATCATTCCAAGCTAAAGAAAAAGCTGATTAATATTAAGAAACTTCCGGGTAAACCTACTGAAGAACCTATAAATATCCACTAAGTTAAAAGTATAAATGTTATTAGTTGTAACAAAAAAGGTATTAGATTTATGATCTAATACCTTTTTATATACTCTCTTAGTCTCGCCTTAATCATCGTTTTCTCTGTGCCATTCTTTAATCTGCTCCAGCCTCTTTTTAAAGCGGTCTTCATGACCTTGCGAAGTTGGCAAATAATATTCATGGCCTTCTAAACTCGGCGGCATAGTTTTCATTGTCGTTAACTTGTCTTTAGCATAATGAGCCAATTGGTAATCTTTGCCATAACCTAGGTCCTTCATTAACTTGGTTGGTGCATTGCGAATCTGTAATGGCACTGGTTCATCAATCGTCTTTTTGACATCATCTTCAGCAGCTAATCTAGCTTTATAAACCGCATTTGACTTTGGCGCAAGCGCCAGATAAATCACTGCTTCCGTCAAATGCACATCACATTCAGGCATCCCTAAAAACTGACAAGCCTGAAAAACATTGATAGCTACATTTAATGCATTAGTATCTGCCAAGCCAATATCTTCACTGGCAAAGCGCACCAATCTGCGAGCAATATATAGTGGATCTTCTCCACCTTCAAGCATCCGCGACAGCCAATAAATTGCCGCATCTACATCGCTGTTACGCATCGACTTATGAAGCGCTGAAATAATGTTGTAGTGCTCCTCACCGTCTTTATCATACAAGACTGACTTTTGCGTGACTAACTGCGACAAGCTATCCATGGTTACACTGACCATATTGCCAGTTTTATGACCATTTAAAACCGCCATTTCCAGCGTGTTCAATGCTGTTCTCGCGTCACCGTTAGCAAACTTGGCAATTGCTTTAATTTCTTGGTCGCTAATTTTAACTGACAGCTTGCCAAAACCATTAGGATTGGCAAGCGCATTTTTCAATAACTTAATAATGTCTGCAACTTCTAGAGGCTTTAAAACAAACACTTTACAGCGTGATAGCAAAGCCGAGTTGACTTCAAACGAAGGATTTTCAGTAGTAGCTCCAATCAAAGTAATACTGCCACGCTCAACGTAGGGTAAAAATGCATCTTGTTGTGCTTTATTAAAGCGATGGATTTCATCAACGAAGACTAGTGTCTTTTGCCCCATTTCGTGTTCTGCTTCAGCTTGCTTCATAATTTTACGAATCTTGGTAATACTGTTATCAACCGCACTAAAATTAAAAAAGCTGGCCTGACTTTGCCTAGCAATAATTTCTGCTAAAGTTGTTTTCCCAACTCCCGGTGGACCCCAAAAAATCATTGAAGAAACTTGATTATTATCAATAATTTCCCGCAATATTTTTCCTGGTCCCAAAAGTTGTTCCTGTCCTACAAATTGATCTAGATTTTGGGGACGTACACGGTTAGCTAATGGCTCATTTTCACCATTATTTGCAAACAATGATTCTTGCTTCATTATTACATCTTCTTTATTTACTTCTAAACACTTACTTACCCTAATTATACAAGTATTTGTCCGCTAGCAAAAATAAAAGAACATTGGTTTGCTCTAACTTTATTAACTAGTCCACGTTATAATTATATTGGGTACAACGTCACATATAATAAAGTGAAAATATGAAATTTTTTAAGAAAATTGGTCTTGGTATAGCCGCAGCAGTATTAACAATTAGTCCACTGCTGCCAAGTCTAAATCATGTTCAAACAGTCCAAGCTGCGCCAAAAACACAAAAATTAGCTAAAAACAGAATTACTTTAGTTAATGACGCACCCGTATATAATCAATATGGTCAAAGACTTAAAGCAAGAAAAAGCGGGAATTATTCTGTAATTGAAGTAGATGTTAATGGTTTCTGCTATGTTTCCTTTTTTGATGTCGACTCCTTAGATTATTACGGCACAATAATGATTAATGGGCAAAAATACTATAAAATTGGTCAAGGAGAATATATTAATGACGGTGATGTCAATAACGTTAACGGCAAAAGCTCTAAGACCGGTAAGCTGGTTTTGAATCACAGATCTGCAATCTATACTAAAACCGGTAAACTAAAAGGCGAAACTCTACCAGTCAAATCTGTCGTTAACTATCAGGGGCAGGTTAAGCAAACTCAATCCAAGCAAAAATATTACTTTGAAAAATTTAACGTTTCTGAGCAAAAGGCAACCTTTTATTATTTGCCGACAGAAACAGTTAATGGTAAAGACTGTTATGCAATAGGGAAAAATCGTTATATTAGCGCAAATAACGTTGATAGCATAGATGGGTATCCTCTTATGTATAATGGCGTTACTTATGCTACTGTTCTCAAAAAGACGTCAACTCAAACATTAGCCAATGATTCTACTAAGCACGTTCTAAAAAAGGGTCAAAAAATCAAAGTTGATTTAGCGGTTGCGCCTTGGGCAGAAGACTTTGAAGGCTATATCTATCGCCTGCACGATTATCCTAACGAATATGTTGGTCAAAGTTACATTAAATTGAGAAACTATTTGCCAACATCAAGTTACGATGAACTTACATTCACCTATGTAAGGCCTAATACTACGACAAATACTAAATTCTATAATTTTAACGGTACTCCAACAGGTATCAGTTACAGGAACCGTGAGCAAAACCTCTTGACCGTTGATGGTCTTTATTACTTATGGGTACCTAGCGAAAACAAAGCAGAACTGTTTTATCACTTTTTAACCTACAGAATAGACAGAAGCTATTTTGTTAATAACGACGGCACTGACCTTAAAAAACCAGAGTTTGATAAAAGCAATAAACTAATTGAATCGACAGAAGATAAGATGCGTTATACTAACAGCTTCGTCAAAGCTAGTGAAGTTACTTTTGCAAGCGGAATTAAACTTACTCCTCTCAATACTGCTAAAGATGCTGAGAACGATCAGAAAGTAGCAACAAATAAGGATAAGCAAGAATTGCAAAGAAAATTTGAGGAAAATAAGAATAACAAGAATGTTAAGTGTGAGCAACAAAGTGCAGTAAGTAATTATAATAATGCTTTGATGATTGCTTCTTCTATTTTACAATCTCCAAAAGCAACGATTGCACAAGTAAAACAGGCAATTTGGCTACTTGACACAACCAAAATTCAATTAAGTACTTTAAACTTCGCTGAATGGAGTTAAATTAAAAAAATGGAGTTAGTCCACCAAATAAGAGTGGTTTAACTCTATTTTTATTACTTAATTTGAAAACTAACTAAATCACGCGAAAATATTGAAAGCCACGCAAAAGTTTAGGTAATTTATATAATAAAACCATTTTAAATATCAGTTTAGGGTACAATGATATTAACTTAAGAGATTTTTTGTGAGGTCATAAAATGAAATTTTTCAAGAAAGTTGGCATTGGCTTAACAGCCCTGGCCCTATCCACCACTCTATTTTTGCCATATACCGCTAACCCCCAAACAGTAGAAGCAGCTCAGAAAATCAAAGGAAAAGTCACGCTGCTTGAGAGCGATTATGTTTACAACCCGTCAGGCCATAAAATAAAATTGAAGCAAAATCGGGGTACACATAGCTATAACATTCCTAACGGCTTTAGCGCTGATCCCCAAGGCTATTTAACTACAGAAATGATAGTTTATGATGATGACAGTAGAACCAGTTATCCCTACTACGGCACTAAAAAAATTAACGGACAAAAATTTTACTACTTAGGGCATAACTATTACATTAATAGTGCTAATGTTTTAAAAGTCAATGGGCGCAATATCACACAAGGTAAATTGACTATCAAACACGATGCACTGATTTACACCAAGACTGGCAAAACAACGGGAAAGAAACTAAGAACTAATACAGTTGTCAAGTACCAGGGAAAAGCTAAGACTGCTACTAAAACACCCAAATATTTTTACTACCTTAAGGATGTCGCAAGGTACTTCCAGCCTAAATACGTATCTACCCACAAAATAAAAGGAAAATATTTTTACTCTTTAGGACATAATAGTTACATTAAAGCAGCTAACGTCGGCTACATTAATGGTCACATTGCTCGCTACAACGGTGTTTCGTCAGCGACTGTTCTTAAGAACACTGCCAGCATAACGGTAAATTATTCTGCCGTTAAACGTAAACTGAAAAAAGGACAGAAAATTAAACTTGATTTAACTGTTATTCCTTACCAAAATGATGGCTTTGAGGGTTATCTTTACAGACTGCACGACTATCCGGATGAATATGTTGATGAGAATGATGTTAAATTGAAAAAGAATTTGCCTATCATTGACTATCGCGACTTAGTTTATACTTACGTTACGCCAGTGACAGACAACAGCGCTGAACTTTATGACACAGCTGGCAAGACAATTGGTAAACGCATTATAAAGCCACAATACAGTAATCTGAAAGTTGATGGCTTAATGTATCTCTGGGTACCCGAGGAAAATAAGGCGGAACTGTTTTATCATTGTTTAAATTACAGTGACGCTAGTGTGATTGATGCCAACCAACCAAACCCGGTGCCAAATTCAGAGCCAACTTACCCTGCAAAAAAGCAAGCACTAATCTATGGCAATAACTTTATTAAGGTGAACGATGTGAGATACATCAGCGGGTTAAAGCTTAAAGCCCTGAATACAATTGCGCAGGCTGAAAATGGGCAAAAGATTGCGACAGGAGCTGACAAACAGGAACTGCTCACACTTTTTAATGAAGGAAAAGATCTAGCACAAAATAGCGCTTATCATGATCTTATGTCTAATTATGATTGTGCCTTAAGAAACGCTTCTGCTATGTTAAGGTCTGATAAGGCAACTGTCACACAGGTAGATGAGGCTGTCTGGTATGTTAAAACCGCTAAAAAGCAGCTGACAACTATGTCTACTCCGCCGGGTGATTAATTTTTTAACATAAACAAAAAGACTAATTCGTAATTAAAACGAATTAGCTTTTTTGTATTATTTAAGTTTGAACTCTTTAGGCAGCTGCGCCTTTTTGCCATTATACATGACATAAGTTTCTTTAGGGCTCTTTTTAGCCGAATGGTTATACAGTTTAAGTAGCTGCTTTGCAGTATACTTTTTGCCCTTAGGCTTAGTAATTGCACCTTTGCCAACAGCTTGAATATGTTTAAATCCTTGACCTACTCCTGAAGTCTTACGTAAGCGATAATGCCCGAGCTTGACAACAAAGCCTTTTGGATTACCAGCATTCTTCAAAATCTGACTATTATGAATATTAAAATGACTTAAATCAACTCCAGCGAGTTTTTGATCATTAGCAAACATTTCCGTTGAATCATACATTTTTGGTAACCGCCAACCACGCAGATCAACAAAAACAAGATTATCACAGTCCATAAACATTTGGCTAACTCTGGTAACTTGGCGTGTATCCCAAGTATGCAGGTCAAGCTGCTCAAGACTTTTTGCGCCCTTAAACATTCTAAGCATATCAGTAACGTTGGTAGTATTAAAGTGTCTCAAGTCAATGTCTTTTAGACTGCTGTCGCCACTGAACATTGAATTCATCCAGCGTACGTTCTTGGTCTTCCAACCCGTTAAATTGAGTTTGGTCAAAGAGCTGTCCCCAGAAAACAGCGAGATCATATTAGTAACGCTACTGGTATCAAAACTACTTAAATCCAAACTAGCAACAGTCGGATTGTGGGCGAACATTTTTTCCATATCTTTAACTTTACTAGTATCAAAGTGACTGAAATTTAGCTGATCTAAATGAGCGAATTTTGCAAACATTCCCGACATATCTGTAACATTACCAGTATTAAAGCCACTTAAGTCAAGTTTAGTTAAGTCAGAACACCCTTGAAACATACTTTTCATGCTAGTGACGTTTTTGGTGTTCCAATTAGCTAAATCCAGATGATTGATGGCACTACCCGAAAACATTCTCTCCATATCAGTCACTTGACTGATATCAAAACTACTCAGATCAAGACTTGACAGATTTTCGGTACTGAAAAACATTCTAGACATATTTTTAACTTTACTAGTGTTAAAGTGCTTAAGATTTAGTTCAGGAACTTTTACTTCAGCAAACATACCAGCCATGTTAGTGACATTACTGGTATCAAAATTAGCTAGATCAAGTTCTACCACCTCGCTATCCGCAAACATCTCTCCCATATCGGTCACTTGGCTGGTATCAAAACTTTTCAGATTAAGATGTTTCATCAGGCTGTTTCTAAACATACCACTCATATTTGTGACTTTACTTGTATTAAAACTGCTCAAATCTACTTCTGTTAATGCCGTGTTGTCAAACATTCGTTCCATGCTAGTCACTTGACTGGTATCAAAGTGACTAACATCAGCTTTAGTTAGGGCTTTGTCATTGACAAAAAGCAAAGACATATTTGTCACCTGACTAGTATCAACTTTATCGAGGCCCGTAATATCCTCCAAATGCTCAAGACCGGCAAACTTTTCTGCCGAATTCGGAGCCATTTTAACCGGCGTTTCAAATACAATATGCTCAATATTGCCAGACCAGTTAAACTGCTCTAAAAACGGTGTGCTTGATAATTGACTGCTCTTTTGCGGACCACTAATCCGCAGGGTTCTGCTAATAATGTCATATTTCCATGTGCAGCCACCATCAGTGCCAGTCCAAAGACCGGCATCAGATGGCAAGTCAGTCGCACTAATTGGGACAACAGTAGGAGCTTCTGCTGCAGCAGCTACAGTTAAATTGGTTTGCACCGTTACGACTAAACCTAATGCCATTGCTGCAATGCCTATCCCTGTCTTTTTGACTAAATTGGGTAATTTCATCTTGACGCCTCTTTTCTCTTACTCTAATTATAAGGGTATTTTGTTCAAAACTAATTAATAATTTAAAACTTAAGTTAAACTTTGCCAGACTGTTATTCTTTTACTGTAAGACAGGTATTATTCTACCTATATATTAAGTTATAATAAATTTAATAGAAAGGATTAGTAAGGAGATAAATCATGAAACTAACAAAAAAGATTGAATTGGCTATGACTGCTTTGATTTTAGTTACCACTCCATTTCTAACTAATTTTAGCCAAACGCAAATAGTTGCCGCTGCTAAAAGCAGTAAAGTGGCCGCAAAGGGGAAAATCACGTTAATCTACGATGCCCATCTCTATAATAAATATGGTCATAAAATTAAAAATAAGAACAAATATCTGCCTTATGCTGACGATGATGTCAATGGCTATAAGTACATTCCAGGATTTAATGCAGATGTTATGCAATACTACGGCACCAAAATAATTAATGGTCAAAAATTCTATAATATTGGTAGTGATTGCTACATTAGTATGGCTGATATCAAAGAAGTCAACGGTAAAAACAGCAAAAAAGGCAAATTGGTTTTAAATCAAAAATCAGCCGTATACACTAAAGCCGGTAATAAGAGCGGTTATACTTTACCTAAACGAGCCATTGTTAAGTATCAAGGCGCAGTTAAAGAGGCCAAATCAAAGCCAAAATACTATTATAGTAAGTATTATAAATCAGATGACAATGAGCATTATTTCTATCTTCCACTTACTAAAATTAAGGGCAAAAATTATTATGCAATCGGACAAAACCATTATATCAAAGCCAATAATGTGACAAGTCTTGATGGTTACCCCCTAATTTATAATGGTGTCACAACAGCCACCGTCTTAGAAACGACAGCAACCCAAACTATCAAAAATCAGAAAACAAAACGTATTTTAAAAAAGGGACAGAAAATAAAAGTTGATTTAGCTGTTAAGCCTTGGGCCGAAGATTTTGAAGGCTATATTTTCCGCCTGCATGATCATCCTAACGAATACATATATGAAAATTATATCAGTTTGAGAAACTACTTACCTACTTCCGATTACCTTGCTCAAGTCTGTAGTTTCGTTAAATCAAAGGCTTCTACAAATGTTAAGCTGTATGATGTCACAGGTAATCCTATTGGGGTTAGTTTTAATACTGCAGAGCTGTCTGCTTTCAATGTTGATGGCTTATTCTATATTTGGAATAAGGCTGAAAACAAAGCTGAATTGTATTACCATCTTCTAAGCCGCAGCTTTAACAGAAAAGACCTCAACAATAATGATGGAACGCAATTAAGCAGTCCTACAGATGATGAAAAGACCAATGAGAATAGTTTATCTACGACTGAAAAAATAATTTCCGTTAACAGTTTCGTTAAAGCTAGCGATGTGAACTTTTATGACGGTATAAAACTTTCGCCTTTAAATACTCCATTAGAAGCTGAACAGAAACAAAAAATAGCAACTGACAACGATAAAGCACAGCTACAGAAAGCCTTTGATTCTGAGCAGCAAAATGATACTGGCAGTAGCCGCCATGCTGGGCTTGCACTTGGTTATGACTATGCTTTAGTCAACGCAGCTGTTGTTTTAAGATCAACTAAAGCAACATTGGCACAGGTAGACGAAGCACTTTGGCTATTAGAAACCACTAAAACACAGATAAAAACTTTATACTTCGAAGATTTTAGTTAAAGTTTGCTAGAAAGACAAACTAAAAAGGATTAGTTCAGAAATGAGCTAATCCTTTTATTTTGCTAAAAATTAAAAATGAAATGATTTTGGCAGTTGCGGCTTTTTGCCATTATACATGACGTAGGTTTCTTTAGGGCTCTTCTTGGCAGAATGACTATAAAGTTTTTGTAGCTGCTTTGCAGTATACTTTTTGCCCTTAGGGTTTCTAATTGTTCCTTTGCCAACAGCTTGAATATGCTTAAAGCCTTTACCCACTCCCGAACTCTTGCGCAACTTGTAGTGTCCTAACTTGACTGCAAAGCCATTAGGATTACCAGCTTTTAGCAAAATTTGACTATTATGAATATTAAAATGACTAAGATCCACGCCAGTCAGCTTTTTATCATGATAGAACATTTGCGTTGAATCATCTAGCTTGGACATTTTCCATCCACGTAAGTTAACGTATGTTAGATTAGGACAATCCATAAACATTCTAGCAGTTTCAACAACTTTACTCGTTTTCCAACCATGTAAGTCTACAGTTTCCAATTTGGTATCATTTCTGAATAGGTCAATCGTACTGTAAAGATTTTTGGTGTTCATTTTGCCCAAATCGACATTAACTAAATTTTTATCGTTTCTAAACATGTTGCCCATATCCGTCAAACTCTTGGGGTTCCATCCCTTCAAGTTTATTTCAGCTAAAGCTGTACAGTTTCTGAACATATTGAAAGTGCGCGTAACTTTGCGAACATCAAAGTGACTAACATCAATTTTCTTAACATTTGCGACTTTTTCAAACATACCAACCATATAAATGACATTGCGGGTGTCCAATTTACTTAAGTCCAGTTGATCAAGATGGTTAAAGCCGGAAAACATGCCTGTCATATCCTCAACCTTACTGGTATTCAAATTGCCCAAGTCGAAATCTGTTAGGCTATTCATATTTTTAAACATATACTGAGTGTCTGTTAAGTTACGTGTATCCCAGCCAGTGGTATTTACCTTTACTAAATCAGATGAGTCAGCAAACATATACGCCATTGTTGTTACATTTTGGGTGTCGAAATGGCTTAAATCAAGACTGGTTACTTTTTTAAGCTTCTCAAACATGCCGTTCATTTTAGTAACATTGTGAGTATCAAAATTACTCAAGTCTAAATCAGTTAGGCTGTCATTTGCAAACATCCCACTCATATCTGTCACTTTCTGCGTGTTAAAGTTTTTAAGATTAAGTTGTGTAACTTTAGCATCCGCAAACATTTTGGCCATGTTAGTTACGTTACTGGTATCAAAGTGGTCTAAGTCCAATTGATTGGCAACAGTATTGTTAAACATATTTCCCATATCGGTTACTTTGGATGTATTGAAATTCTTCAAATCCAACTGGTTGGCCTTTGCGGATTCAAACATGCTGTTCATGTTCACTACATTTTTGGTATCAAAGTGACTGACATCTAGTTCGGGCGCTCCTAGACCAAAAAACATTTGGCTCATATCAGTTACCTGGCTAGTGTCAAAGTGGCTGACATCAAGATCAGTTAAGTTCGAATCACTTAAAAAGAGCTTTGACATATTAGTTACTTTACTAGTATCAACTTTGTCTAGGCCTTTGATATCTTGTAGTGAACTTAATTGAGCAAATTTTTCTTTTGAATCAGGTGCCAGCTGTACCGGATTTTCAAAAGAGATGTGTTTAATATTTCCCGCCAAACTGAGCTCTTTAGTAAAAGGTGTGCTGGAAAGTTGTGCACCTTTAGCACCACTAATAGTCAATGTGTTAGTAAGAACATCATATTTCCACGTGCAATCTCCATCTGTACCTGTCCAAAAGCCCAGCTGAGTATTAGCAGTATTTGTGTTAGCCAGTTGTGTGCTATCGGTTTTATCATTTGCAGCAGGTGCAGTAGCGGCCGCAAAAACATGCGAGACAAGGCCGCTTCCACTCGTCATTCCTAAGAGTGCCAAAGCTACACCAATGCCTATTTTTGGTAGATTAGTTCGTCTTACTTTTTGAAATTTCATATTTTATTCCTCCTCTTACAACTTATTTTAGTCCTTTAAAATCAAATGATATCGTCTTTTTCCTTTTCCTGGGCTAATTTCCAGCCTGTCATAAAGTGCTGTTCACGTAAAGAACGCAACTCGTTATAGTCACTATCCAGGCTATCAATTGCATCCTGCAACTTTTTATTTTGCTTACGCATCTGATTTAGTTCTGGATCATTGACCACACCCTTAAGATGCATTTTTGCCGCTAATTCACGTCTTTTTTGTTCAAACTCTCCTTTAAGTGTTGCCAATACATTTTCATACTTTACCAGCTTCTGGTTGACTTGGGGAATCTGGCTGTTCAGCTTAACAAACAATTCATAAGGCATATTTGACTTAATTCGATTACATTCCTGACAAGAAAGAATTAAATTATCGAGATCATTATTGTGTGAAAGTGAAACGGGGTCCTTATGATCAACACTGCGTCCCCTTCGGCCACAGTATTGGCAGCGGTAATGGTACTTGGCCCGAATACGCTCACGATCAATATAGTCGACTTCATTAAGTTTAAAATCAACACTCAAGCCCATTTTTTCAAGGTTTTCGGCAAAGGTTAATTCAAGGCTGGGAAGAAAGTCGCTTTTTCCTGTTTCACTGTCAATTATTGCTTGATTAAACTCGGTTCGTTTAAGCTGCTGTTGGGCCAACTCATTTCCATCGTAATCTTGGATAAAGGCCTCATAACGTTTTCGCT
Organism: Lactobacillus sp. M0390; assembly: GCF_016102085.1. Taxonomy (NCBI): domain Bacteria; kingdom Bacillati; phylum Bacillota; class Bacilli; order Lactobacillales; family Lactobacillaceae; genus Lactobacillus; species Lactobacillus sp. M0390. The sequence continues at coordinate 172,612 of NZ_JACFPH010000003.1, forward strand.
GATCTTTTTTGGTCACCAAAAAAGCGGCCTCTTCATCATCTTCTGTTGTTTCATTTTTGCCAATAAAAGTATAGAGCAGTCCTTGGGCAAAAATTGCAACCGCCATATTGGCAAAGTCCGCTGGTTCTTTTCCACTTTGAATACAGATATCACAAATGCTGGTCAATTGTGGATTCATTAACCCCGCTTGTTTAAAGTGTCTTGAATTGATGCGCAATCCGCATGCACTGCATTGAAATTTCACTTTACCACTGCTCCTTTTGGCTAAATGCTTCTTAAGTCAATTTTACCCCAAACTATGGTAAGAAAAAAAGCGGATCACAATTGATCCGCCTTTATCGTTTTTATTTCAGACTATTTGTTTTCGTCTGCTTTGGCCTTGTTCAAGAAAGCAACAACTGCTGCTACGTGAGCAACACGCTTCTTACCGTTTTTCTTGTTCTTAGGTCTTTGGTTTGGTTCACAACCAGTGTTGTAATTTTCACCTTTACGCATAGTACTATACTTCCTTTCAGATTTTCGAAAATCTCATTTAGTTTACCACGTAAGGCTCAAGCAGGCAAGGATGCTTCTTTAAAAGTAACTTATTACCATTTATTTTTTCACAAAAACAAAAAGACAATCTAAATTAGACTGTCTTTTCGCATTTAATTAAAAAGTTTTAGCGTATTAGTTGCCATTATTTTTACTTATTATATTCATTAACTGTGACAGCACCGTCAATCACGCCGCCATCGTCTGCAAGACTCATTGCTGCATTCTTTTCATCAACAACTAAGTCGTTACCTAAGTATTGCATTTCAGCAGGACTAGTATATAAATCAAGGCCTGCATTGTTCTCAACTTCAATTGTAAAGTCAGGGTCTTTTTGATCCAAAATCACAAATTGGAAACTTGAACCAACGGTGCATGTACCACCAACGTCAGAATATTTATTAGAACCATCATTCAGTGATAACAAAACTACCTGGCCATCTTTAACTTGGCCCTTAATCTTATCTGCAGCTTCAGGTTTGATATTTACTTTAACAGTTTCTGAATTACTCATAATAAAATTACCCCCTAATCTTTGTCTGTTTCCCTAAGTATAGGGTATAGTAAGTTGTGAAGTCAAAAATTATGTTTATTAATCTTGCAGCCTTTTTGCTAGCCAAAAATATATATTGCGAACACAGAAAAAAAAGCTCAAAATAGACTTATTGACTTTGGATGATTGTAATGTGTGAAAGGGGACATTTTATGACCGTCTTAAAAAAAGTTTTTAGTGACCGCATTTTGCAAATTACTGCAGTGGTGACACTGATAAGCCTTTTTTTCGCTAGACCACGTCTCGAAGACATTAATTTACATACGATTTTTTCTGTAGCTGCAATGCTAACTATCATTCAAATCTATGCTTACTTGCATGTTCTTGATGTTTTAGCCTATAAATTGACTAGTATTGCTGATAACATGCAGAAATTGAATATCTTGTTCACCTTATTAGCAATCATCTCTGGAATGTTCTTAGGTAATGACATAACTGCTCTTACCTTGATTCCACTATATTTAAATATTGCCAAAAGATGCGATTTACCACAAATTTTGCCGGTTACGTTAATTGGCATGGGCGCAAATATCGGCGCCGCGTTTACGCCATGGGGTAATCCACACAACATTTTTCTTGTCAGCAAGTACTCTGTTAATGCGCTTGAGTTTTTCTCGTGGTCATTGCCATTACTACTTTCTGCTTTGGTGATCGCATTCATTATCTTTCACTTTATTCCGCGCACCAAGATTCCAGTTCAAGATATTAAACAAATTGATATTAGTGTACGACCAACTGTTATCACTACCGCAGTTTTCGCTCTGTTCTTTTTGGGTGTCTTTAAAGTTATCAATGTAGTAATTCCAATGGTTGTTGCGATTATCTTGGCTCTACTAATTAATCCCAAAATTTTACTAAAAGTGGATTACGCGCTATTACTAACTTTTACCTGCTTTTTTATTTTCATTAGTGATATCCAACAAATTCCAATCGTCGTTAGTTTAATTCACGCAACGGTGAATTCTGAAACTTCTACCTACTTTACTTCCATCCTCTCAAGCCAAGTCATCAGTAACGTACCTGCAACTATCTTAGTCGGTAAGTTCACCACTCACGCCAAGGCACTGTTTCTAGGCTCTAATATCGGTGGCTTTGGCTCACCAATTGGCTCAATGGCTAACATGCTAGTACTCAAGACCTTTACACAAAATGCCTCAGTTTCACGCGGTGATTTTTTTAAAAAATGGATTGTGATGCAGTTCGCCGGTTTGCTTATTTTGACTTTAATTGGCTGGGTACTGCTCCTAGTTTAAAAGTTAATTATTTATTAGGTTTTACCAGTAAACGCTGTGTAAAGCCTTTTTTTATATTCAAGTGCACAGTTATCAGTTATAATTAACTAATATTATTCTAGGAGGAAAAACAATGTCTAATCTTACCTTAACAATTTGGATAGCAGTAATTATTGTCGTATTAATATTGGCAATTTATATCGCTATCTACAATGGCTTGCAAAAAGCCAAAGTATATACTGACGAAGCTTGGAGTCAAATTGATGTTCAGCTAAAGCGTCGTAACGACTTAATTCCTAACTTAGTTGAAACCACCAAAGGTTATGCTAAGCATGAAAGTGAGACACTAGAAAAGGTAGTTCAACTGCGTAATCAATTAACTAACATTCCTAGTGATGATCACGCTGAAACTTTAAAGGTATCGAATCAGCTTTCAGATAGCTTAAAAACTATTTTTGCTTTATCAGAAAACTATCCTGACTTAAAAGCAAACCAAAACTTTGCTAAATTGCAAGAAGAATTAACTAACACTGAAAACAAAATTGCTTATTCAAGACAGCTTTACAACTCATCTGCTGCTCTTTACGATCAAAAGCTATTAACCTTCCCTTCAAATATTGTTGCTGGAATCCACGGCTTCAAAAAGGTTGATTACTTGCAGACAGCCGAAGCTGAAAAAGAAGTTCCTAAGGTTAAATTTTAGATACTAATCTCATGTTATTTCAACAAATTGCTCGTAATAAACGAAAAACAGCTGGCATCATGGTGGTGTTTACGCTCATTTTAGCTCTTGCTGGCGTTGGATTCGGCTATCTTTTTGCGGACAATCCAATCTTGGGGCTGATTATTGCCCTTGTTGCTTGTGCAATCTATTTACTAATAGTTTTGCCCAATCCAGCTAACTTAGTAATGAGCTTGAATCATGCCCAAGAAGTTCATGAAGCCGACAATCCCGAGTTATGGCATGTTGTTCAAGACATGGCTCTTGTTGGTAAAGTTCCGATGCCGCGTGTTTTCATCATTAATGATGCTAGTCCAAATGCCTTTGCAACAGGGCGGGACCCTGAGCATTCAGCAGTGGCAGTTACACAAGGACTCCTCGACATGATGAATCGTGAAGAACTCGAAGGCGTTTTAGGACACGAAATCTCTCACATTAGAAACTATGATATTTTAGTTTCAACCATTGCCGCTGTTTTAGTAGGTGTTATTTCATATTTATCTGGTATTGCCAGCCGCTATATCTGGTGGATTGATGATGATCGTGATAGTGACAATGATAGTAACAACGCTATTGTAATGGTTTTTAAAATTGTTGCGATTATCTTTGTTCTTATTTTGGGACCACTTTGTGCTAGTCTTGCGCAAATGGCATTATCGCGTAATCGCGAATACTTAGCAGATGCTTCCTCAGTCGAATTAACACGTAATCCGCAAGGATTAATATCTGCTTTGGAAAAAATTGATGGTTCCGATCCAATGAAACAAGCAGATCCAAGTAGCGCAGGAATGTACATCGAAAACCCACTTCATAAAAGGGGTACTACACATTTATTTGATAGTCATCCACCTACAAAGGACCGAATTGAGCGGTTAGAAAAAATGTAATTTTAGTTATTAAAAAATGCATCCCTTAATAGGGGTGCATTTTTTGCTCATTTTATTTCAGATTAATATTGGCCTGTCTAAACAGTTCAGCCCGCATTTGAACAGGCGTTTCATGATAGTACTCACCAAACTTTTTATAAAAGAATGATTTTCCATTGTAGCCTACCCTAGTAATAATTTCCTTGACTGAAATGTCGGGACGGGCAAGTAAATTGCGCGCTTCTTGCATTCGTCTCTCGTCAACGTGTTCGACAAAACTTTTACCAGTCTTCTGCTTAACCAAGGTCGAAAAATAATTCGGATTCAAGCCAAAATGCTTGGCCGCTTCATTCAAAGTAACATCGGCAAAGTTCTCATCAATGTATTGTTCCAAGGCTGTTTGTGCAAATTTAGGTGCAGCAGTCGGCGCCTTTTCAAAGTCCTTGTTTCTAAGTGCTGCTACAAATAAGATACTAAGCTCGGCAAGCACCATGTTTTCAACAAAAAGATTCTGATTAAGATATTCATCGATAATCTTTTTCATTATTTGTGCAGAGCTCGACATTGCTGAACAATTTAAATTTAATAGTCTGTTTGTTGTCATTAGCTTACTGATGTGATCAATTACAGCTTTTTCTTGTTCACTAAAGTACTGTTTCTTTTTTAAAGTAAATTGTTCGGACAGCCTTTGACTAAGTTCTATTTTAACTAGTAAATCTTTTTTGCCCTGCTTTTCCACTTCATATTCACTCTTTTTTTGCAAAAGAATAATATTACCAGCAGAAATCGTGAACGCCTGACCGTTAATTTTGGTTTTTGTAGTCCCAACAGCTTCATAAAGAATCGTTAGTCCTGTTGTTTGATAACGATGGACCCCGCCGTTATGATTTTCGAGGTTAATTGTAAACAAGTCAAAGTCATTACTGCCTGGACTCAATCTTATTTCATTGGAATCAGAAGTAGTTGCATCAATTACACTTGTTAAATACTGTTCCTGTTTCACCGTTGCCATAGTTATCACCCGCCTATTAGTATCTTTTTTTCATAATTTTATTATATCGTAATTTTTAACCCTAAGTTGGACTTGAGCTATCATTTTTAACAAAAACCCGTATGCTTTTTTCACTTCTTGCTGCAATCTAGACAAGTACTAGGTTCTTTTTGTATAATAATCATGAATATACTAAAGGGGTGCCGTTAGGCTGAGAATATACCCATTGAACCTGCTTTGGACAATGCCAGCGAAGGGAAACTAATTATTTTGCGCCGTTGAACATCATTGTTCAATGGCTTTTTATTTATCTTGGTAAGAAAAATTGATCAGAACAAACCAGCTCTCATTTTCATACGACGAGCAACAGAAAATACTTAATAACATTACACTCGAAATTCCAACTAGCAAATTTTCGCTACTCATTGGGCCTACTGGCTGTGGTAAGTCCACTTTGTTAAAAATTTTAGCCGGCCTTTATCCTAAATATGCTGGTAAAGTTAGTGGAACAGTTGAACTAGATGGATTACGTTCCGCGATGATGTTTCAAAATGCCGGTGAGCAGTTTACTATGGCAACTCCACGAGAAGAAATAATTTTCGCTCTCGAAAATTTACAACTAAGTAGTGATCAATATCTAGAGCGACTTAACGATGCAACCAAGTTTACGCAAATTGAACAGTTACTGGATCAGAAAATAACGACACTATCGGGTGGTGAGCAACAACGAGTTGCACTAGCTGTCTTAGTCGCAATGGATGTTGATTTGTTTTTACTTGATGAGCCGTTTGCTAGCTGCGATCCTGAAGCACGTCAATTTTTAATTACTAAATTGGCGCATTTAAGGGATAAAGGAAAAACGATTATTTTAACTGACCATGTTTTGACTGGCTATGAAAACATTTGTGACTACTTGTTTCAATTTAAACGTGATAATGTCACGCTGCTAGATGAAGCAAGTAAAAATGAACTATTGCATGATAGTCAACAGGAACACACTTATACTTTTGCCCTTCCTGAAAATGAAACTCCATGTTTTGTTTTAACTAATGCTCAAGTTGAACAAAATCGTATTCTGTTAAAGCAAGACCATCTAAACATCATTGCTGGCAAAACAACACTAATTACCGGTGCCAACGGTGTTGGCAAGACTTCATTATTTAATGTTCTGACTAAAATGCTCCCGTACAGAGGAAGTATTACCTACGACAAGCGGGAAATCCGTAACCAGACGACAAGAAAATACTTACTGGAAGTTGGGCAAATTTTTCAAACCGCAACTGACCAATTTATTGCCGTTTCGGTTGAAGACGAAATCAAGCTCAGTCTGAAGCAAGCAAAAGACAGCTACTTTACAAAAGAAAAAATAGCCGAGATGTTGGATTATCTCGACTTAAGTCAAACCAAAGATCAAGTTGTCTATTCTCTTTCAGGCGGTCAACAAAAGAAGTTGCAGATTTTATTAATGTTAATTTCCAGCCAAAAAGTGTTACTGATTGATGAGCCATTGAGTGGCTTAGATCATGAATCGGCACAAAAGGTCATGAACTTATTGCATGAGAGTCAGAAACAACGGCACCAAACGTTGCTTATTATCAGTCATGAATTAACTAATCTTGCCGACTGGTGTGACTACCATTTAGTTTTTAGTAATCATTATTTAACATACAGTAATAAGTGAGGTAAAAGATGAATCCTAGTTTCAAATTTCTTTTAGCACTAATCATTTCAATTGAGTTATCGCTTAAAACTAGTTTAACAACCAACTTATTGGTAATTGTTTTTGCTGTTGTCTATTTACTTACGCAAAAAATCAAATTTAAAAGTCTATTATTTACCCTGCTTACGCCATTAATTGCGGCATTCACCATTTTTGCGACTCTTTACTGGTTTGCCCCGCAGCCTAACCTCGAAAATGCACTCAGTCTGTCTAGCCGTATTTATGTCTACACACTAACAATCTGTTGCGTATCAATCAAAACAACTGCAGAAGAATTAGCCCGTTCACTCGAACAGAATTTTCATTTACCAAGTAAGTTTGCTTATGGCGTCTTGGCCGCATTAAATATCATCCCCCAAATGAAACGAGCAGTTAAGCAAATTCGCATTGCTGGAATGATGCGCGGAGTTTACCTCAGTTTTTGGTCACCTGTTTTATACTTCAAAGCCATCTTGGTAGCGCTGAATTCAGCTGAAAATCTGGCGCAAGGAATGGAATCTCATGGCTACGTCGAAAGTGCGAAACGCTCGGTGATTGTTGCCGTGCCACTTAAAGCCAGTGATTGGCTATGGAGTGGTGTCATCTTAATATTAGTCAACCTTGCACTGTTTACCTTAAAGTAACAAAAAATAGTTCCATCAAGTTAATACTTTTTGGAACTATTTTTATTTACTCAAATGAATTTCTCGATCAAACATGCTGTTCATATGTTCATTGAAGTTATGTGCAATGAAAATAACGGTGTTGGGCTTCTGCAATAGCTGCTGCAAGATTTCCAGTGTTGCTGTTTGATCAATCGCGCTGGTTCCCTCGTCAATTAATAAAATATTACTATCATGAACCTGTGCACGTGCCAAAATGATTTTTTGTCTTTGACCACCGGAAATATTCAGCTTTTGCAGATTAATTTCAGTATTAAGACCTTGTGCAAAAGATGATGTATCAGTGAGCCCTATATTTTGACCTACTATTTCAGCCAGGCCATCCAGCTGATCGTTAAACATTGTAATATTACTTTTAATAGTGCTTGGGAACAAAATAGGATCCTGTGCAATATAACCGATCTTAGTAAGATCAGGTTCAATAATTTCACCTGCTTGATTCATAAACTCAAGTTGCCCAGAGCTAGGCGCAAGAAAGTTTAGAATCAATTTAAATAAGGTTGATTTACCTGCTCCACTATCACCAGTAAGTAAAATTTTCTCACCATACTTGACCTCAATATCTGGAAATTTTAGGGCTTCACCATTTTGAAATTTCACTGCTAAGTCTTTTGTCCTGAAGGCGTAGGGACTTTCATGAATTTCAGTTTCACTATGCTCTCTTACAGGTAAAGTTTCCACGGTAATCTTGTCTCTTAATGAACTAGTGCCCTTAATTAAGCCTAGATAAAATGGTAAATATTCAATTCCAGTAGACATGTACGTACTAAAATTACCGATAACAGCAATCGCACCGAAAGGAGCCATATGCCCTTTAATTAGCACCCCTGTCCATATAAATAAGGCAAAAATCATTATTTGCGAAATACTCCCAGTAATAATTGATAAGACTTGCTGTTTCGCAGTTTGGTTTAGTTTTGCCTCCTCCAACTTTTTTGCACCTACATGCATCACCTTCATTAAGTGTTCGCCCGCTGCATAACGTTGCAATTCGGTAATTCCACTGAGCCATTTTTCAATCAAATCTAAATATTGACTATTTTTAAGCGACACATTCTCCATTGCCTTTTGAATTGGCTTATCAATTAGTTTAGGCAAAAATATTGAGCATAAGACTGTTAGTAGAGTTATCACTAACAGCGTCCAATTAATCGTCAACAATGCAATTACGGAAAAAATAATATAGCCAAGAAAATTGCAGATAGTTGGTAGCAAGTTAAAGTACTGATCATTTACCATGTTCAAATCATTTGTCAGTTGATTCTCAACTTCAGCGACTTGATAAGTTCTTTTTTCATCATAAAGATGCCTAAGAATCTTGCCCCTTAATTGCTGATTAAATTCCCTAATATGAGTAGCTAGTAGATAGTTGGACACCATATCAAAAAAGTTGGAGAGCAGGTAGCCCAGTAATGAGGCAAGCACGATTATTAGCCAAGCCTTTTTATTATGGTCTCGTAAAGTGTTAATTTCCAACATATTAAGGTAAGCAGCAGCAATTAAGACAAAGGGCTGCATTAGACTTGAAAAGGCAATTACCCACACCCGTAAGCGATTCGTCCGATAAAATGTTTTAAAATTCATCTTTTTCCTCTTTGTTGCTTACTAATTTAATTTCTTTATCAAACATTGCCTTAACTTTATCGTTCAAATTATGAGCAATTACTACAATCGTTTTGTCAGAAGTAGTCAGCTCGTGCATGATTTTCTCTGTAGCAGCACTATCAATTGCACTCGTAGCCTCATCTAACAGAACAATGTCATTTTTAAAGATTTCTTCCCTTGCCAAAATAATTTTTTGCCGTTGACCACCAGAAAGGTTGCCTTGATCTAAGTCAACTTCAGTATTGATCCCTAGCGGAAAACGGGCCACATCTGATGTTAGTTGAACTTTGTTAAGAACGTCGGGTACCTGATCTAAAAGTTGCTTTTTGAACATCGTAATATTGTCAGCAATCGTACCAGGAAATACTTTGGGATCTTGTGCTAAATAGCCAATTTCATTTGGAGCAGGTGAAAATTGCTTGCCCTCTTCCGTTTTAAAAATAATTTCACCATGATACGGTTTAATTTCACCTAAAATTGCTTTAAACAAGCTGGATTTACCGGTGCCGCTATCACCGGTTAGCAAAACTTTTTCACCCTTGTTGATAACAAAGTCAGGATATTGAAGCTCCTTTTTTGACCCATATTTCAGCACCAAATCGTGGATTTCAATTTTATTAATCGAACTGTTTGAAACGGGTTTGCTCTGCACTTTTTCGGTCAATTGCTTAGTCTGATGATTGACGCTCTGCGTGGATCTAATTTTGACTGTAGCAGCCGTGATAGCCATAACTGCAGAAAAAACATTGTATGCAAAGGCTGTAGACGACAGCACTGCACCAATTTTGATATATCCAGCAAAAAACAAAATACCCGCCAGAAAAGCAATTGAGATTTGACCAACTGTATTGCCAACACCATTTATTGCACTAGAGTACATTTCTACTTCGGTCCGTTTCACCTTAGACTTCTCTAATTTGTCTGAATATTTGCTCAGCTCCCTGTTTAACATTGACCACGAATTATACCGTCGCAATTCATTTAAACCAGCAATCCAATCGCCGATTACGGTCAAAAGTTTTTCGTTTTGTTGGGAGACTTGCATATTTGCTTTAGCAGTCCGCTTTGCCATAACCTTAGGCAAATATAAGTCAAGAAAAATGAAGAAAGCCGTCACTATGGCAAAAATCCAGTTAAGGTTAAAGAGTGCTCCCACAGACATTAAAATAATGAATAGGTTACTCAAAATCTCAATCCAAGGTAGTGCATATTTACTGGTTAGTAAATCAAGGTTACTTTGTAACTGGTTTTGCATCTTCGCGGTAGTCAAATTGTTGGTTACATAAAAGTGCTTAACCATTTTGGTTCTTATTTCATCTACATATTCTTGAATTTGTTTATTAAATAAATAAGTAGCGATTGGCAAAATAAAAAAGCCAGAAATAGTAGGAATTAGTTCAATTACCTGCCAGTAAATAAAGCCGCCTAGGTTACCACTTCCCAAGTTGTTGATGGCGTATTGATAAATATATAGATCAAGCGTTCCAGTAACAGCGTATACGAAGTACAGCAAAATCACACAAAGAGCGCGCTTATTATTGACTTTAATCAATCCTGATAACGTCATCGTGTTGCCTTTCTAATAAAATTAAATATTTATTAAATAAAAATAATACTATAGAAGAATCTGCTGTTTGTAAATAGATCTTGGCTACTTATTTTTTAAACGCAACAATATTCCATCATGCTGCCCTGAGAAATTGCACCTGAATTAAGGCTACACTAAAAGGCCTGATGCCGATTGAGTATCGACACCAAGCCTTAGTAAATAATCATCAATATTGTTGATTCAATTTTTAGACCAATAAGCTTAATACTATTTGCTTAAATTATACGCAGTTATTTGAGTCATAACTGGCTTATCTGCAGTTAAAACTATCCTTGGTTCATTCTTAGTATAGTAGCGTTCTGAAAAGACTAATTCCCCATCATTTATAAAGAACTCAACCGAGCTTGTATCGATAAAAATGCGGAGTTTAAGTTCATCACTTGTATTCACCTGGCCAAAGCGCTTAGCGTCATTTGGCTCTTTATCGCTGCGCTTTATAACGACTTCATTTGTAGCACTATTAAAAGTGAGCGTTAAGATGTTGCCCGCGCTTTCTTTCAAAGTAAATACTAGCTGCTTACCTTTCCAATTTTCTAATGAAAAGTTTAACAGTAGTTCTACATGTTGGGCGTCAGAAACATTGATCTGTTCATTTTCCACAGCAAGTTTCTGGTCCACTTCTTTTTTCTGCCGCAATGCTATTAGTTCTTCCACCGGTGTCATCAGCAAGCGATTATCTTTTAACTTCAGTTCACGCGGCAAAGTTAATGCTCCTGACCACCCGTCTGCTTGCTCGGGAAAGTTTGAATGCCACATGTCCATCCAGCCAAATAAAATTTGCCTGTTATCTGGCGTGCGCATTGTTTGTGCAGCATAAAAATCATGTCCATGATCTAGTTCGGTAAAGCAGCCATGTTCAAAGCGATTATTTTGATAATCCATCTGGCCAACAAAATAACCTGTTTGGTGGCAATTTAAGTACTTTTTACCGGCTGACTCGATGCCTTGTGGTGAGCAAAGCAAAATATCCTTACCATTTAAAGAAAAGAGGTCAGGGCACTCCCACATATAACCTTCTTCAGCAACATTTGTGGCTTCAGCGATTGGCCCTAAATATTGCCAGTGGTATAAGTCATTTGACTGGTAGGTCAAGACTCGTCCCAGTCCTTCTTTACTTTGACTTCCTATTACCAAATAAAATTTGTCGTTATGGCGCCACACTTTAGGGTCACGAAAGTGTTCCGAGTTATCAACAGGAGCAGACTCAATAACCGGGTTATGGTCATACTTTTTAAAATGCACACCGTCTTTACTAAAGGCCACATTTTGCGTTTGACAGAATTGCTCATGCTTATTGTCACAGTAGCGATTTCCGGTATAAATAAGAAAGAGACGACCATCTTTTTCGATTGCACTTCCTGAATAGCAGCCGTCACAGTCTGGTTCGCTGTCAGGAGCAAGCGCAATTGGTAATTCTTCCCAATGCACTAAGTCCTTACTGCGATAGTGTCCCCAGTGCATTGGTCCCCATTCAGCTGAGTAAGGATGATATTGATAAAAAATATGATAGTAGCCCTTAAAATAAGAAAAGCCATTTGGATCATTCAACCAACCTGCAGGCGTTGAAATGTGATAATTTAAGCGATAACGCTCGTTTGTTACTTGGACTGCTTTTTTCATCATTTACTCCTTTCAACCGAATAAATTCATTCACCGTCATTAAAGCAGAACTTTATTAATTAAACAAATAAAAAGAGAACAAAATAATTTGTTCCCTTTTAACGTAGCAATATCCCTAACTCAGCTAATACTACTTATGATAAGGACTGCCATTATTAATCATAAACCCACGGTAAATTTGCTCAATCAGCACGACACGCATTAGCTGGTGCGGCAGAGTTAATTTGCCAAAGCTAATCAAATCATCCGCACGCTTATTCACAGCCTGACTTGTTCCAAGACTGCCACCAATTACAAAAGTTACGTCCGAATGACCATAAAGAGCCAAGTCACTCAGTTCTTTTGCAAAGTCCTCACTAGTACGTTCCTTACCCTTAATTGCAGTTACATAAACGTACTCACGCTCCTTTATTTTGCTTAAAATTCTGTTACCTTCAAGCTCCTTGACTTGCTCCTGTTGTGCCTCACTAAGCTTCTCAGGTGCCTTCTCGTCTGGGACCTGCACAATTTCTATTTTTGCAAAGCGACTCAGTCTTTTTTGATATTCCGCAATTGCGTCCTTGAAATACTTTTCCTTTAATTTGCCTACGCATACAATCTTAATATTCATGATTCCTATTTTATCCCCTAATTCGCATTGTTTCCACCTAGTTTTTCCACACCTGTGAATAAACTTTTTCTATATTTTGTGCCCCTCTTGCAAAAGGGACCGATACCTAGTGCTACTTAAAAAAATTTGGCTCGGTTTGTCAAATTTACTCACATTTTGCCTTTTGATAATTATTATTCACAAACTTTAGGCTCTAAACGCTGTTGCACCGGTTTGAACAGTTGTTTGTTTTAACTACTTAGTGTTATTGTTTACACACAAGTCACAGGTTATGCACAGTGGTCTTACAACTATTACCCCATATTTATGCACAATCCACAAAGTTTTCCACAGTTATCAACAAGTTTTTGCAAAATAGTTTTTTCTTGACAGCCTAAAAAGTCGAACTATTTAGTGTTTCGCAATTATTTTGTTAGCAAAAAGGCTATACCAGCAATTAAAATCGCTTAATATAGCCTTTTTTATCTCTAATTAATGAATATTCTCAAAACTAGTTGGATTCAAGTTTTGCACGTAAATTAATTTCTTTTCCACCACGGTTAACGGTTAAAGTGACCGTATCACCAATTTTGTGATTATACAAAATGGTGTGTAACGATGCCACATCTGAGACTGTTTTGTTGTCAACCTTAATTATTACATCGCCAACTTTAATTCCTGCATGTGCGGCAGAGCTATTCTTATTCACAGTTGCGACATATATTCCGTCCTTTAAATTGGACTTAATATTGAGGTGTTTGCGATAACTTGAAGGTATTCCTTGAAGAGCAATGACCTTAACGCCAAGTTGTGGTCTAACGATCTTACCCTTTTTAACAAGTTGGTTAACAATGTTGACTACTTCGTTTGAAGGAATTGCAAATCCCATTCCTTCAACTGAAGTACCATCACTTGATTGCGAAAGTTTCATTGAGTTAATCCCAATCACTTGCCCAGCAGAGTTAACTAATGCACCACCTGAATTACCTGGATTGATTGCGGCATCCGTTTGAATAACTGTTTGTTGGTTAGCAGAAGAGGTTGTAATGCTACGTGCAGGCGCTGAAATGATCCCTTGCGTAACAGTTGAGGCGTATTCACTGCCAAGCGGTGATCCAACTGCAATAACTGTTTGTCCAGCCTGAAGGGTCTTAGAATCGCCAAATTCAGCAGTCTGGGTGACGTAGCCGGCATCGATTGCTAAAACTGCCAAGTCAGTTGTGGCATCAGTTCCAACAATTCGCGCGTCTACTGTTTTACCATTAGACAGCATTACCTTTACCTTGTCACTACCTGAAACAACGTGGTTGTTAGTGACGATATAGCCTTTATTCCCCGTTTTCATGTAAATAACGCCGGAACCTTCACTATAGGTTTGGAGCTTGCCACGCTCTTTTTTACCGTCATCTTGATCATCGCCAAAAATATCAAAAATTGAGTTACTACTACTACTTGATTGGCGCTTTAAGTTAATGACAGAAACAACAGCTCCTTTAACATCATTATATGCAGGAGTCATTGTGCCACTTGTTTTAGCACTATTTTTTGAAGTCTTTGAACTACTAGAAGTAATACTTGTTTGTGCATCATTACTATTTAAATTGGCATTATTCATCTGATCAATGGCAAAGTAAGAAGCTCCACCACCAATTAGTCCCGCAACAACGCCAACGATAGCCGTCTTAACTAAACCATTTTGTCTATGTCTAGGGTTTCGATTGTCCATTTTTTAATCTCCTTTAAGTATTTAATCTAGTATACTGAAAATTGTTATTCAATAACCTTAAATTTGTTCTAAATTCGTCGGTTTATCCGCGTCGGTCATGATGAGCTGAACATCGGATGGCAAAGGAGCATCGCCATTTATTAAAATCTGCTTAGCAGCATCATATGCTAGCTTGGCCGTGTTGTTATGTTGACTGCGGTGTGCCATGTAAATACGCTTTGTCTTATTTGAAACAACATCCAAAAGTGCCATGGCAGCATCCTCATTCGACAAGTGACCAACATCAGACAAAATACGCTGTTTTAGATTCCAAGAATATGGTCCATTACGTAGCATCATATCATCGTAATTGAATTCCATCATATATGCATCAGCGTCGGAAATAACGTCCTTCACCTTACTAGAAACATAACCCGTATCTGTTAAAAAAGCCATTCTTTTGCCACCACTAGTGAAAACATAATACTGTGGTTCAGCGGCATCATGACTAGTTGCAAATGCAGTTACATCAAGGTCGCCAAACGTCTTTGTTTGCCCTGGTTCAATAACATTTATTTGTTCGACCGGAATTTGACCAATTTTCTGTGACTCAGTCAAATATGACCAGGTTCCACTATTAGAAAAAGCAGCAATTTGGGGATAGCGTCTCATTAAGACACCTAACCCTTTACTATGGTCTGAATGATCGTGACTCAAAAAAACCATATCGATCTCTTTGATATCAACTCCAACATCTGCCAGTAATGACGCAATCTTTTTTCCTGACAAACCTGCATCCATTAAAACTTTATGCTGTGGTGTTTCAATCAGGCTGGTATTGCCTGTTGAACCGCTAGCTAAAACAGAAACGCGCACACGTTTTTTCCTTTCTAATTTTTCTGCACATTATACGATCCACTCTGTAAAATCTGTGCCGTAAACGCATTGACGCGTTTAACCGTAACATTTTTAGTCGTTTTGTTTTCTACTAGAATTAACCAAGTTGGCAACAAAATGGTACTACCTCGAACCTCAGTTAACTTGGAATAACCCAGTTTAACTTGAATTACACGTGAATTATTGGCAATTTCACGGTCCGTATACATCGCTTTAACTGCGTGCCATGCACTAATAATCAGCTGCGGTTCGCGCACAGAACTAACTGGTCCCATATAAGAAATTGTATAGTTAGTGATTTGACCATTGTGGACGTTAATAGTTAATTGGGCATCACTGTCATAAATTTGCCCATAGCTGGTTTTTTGAATGTAATAATATGCGCCTTCGCCCGACATGCTGGCATCATAAGTAAAGTCCTTGCCATAGGGAACATTAGCCGGATCATTTTTAAACTGTTCTAGCTGCTCCAAAATCTTTTTATGGCTACCATTTAAAAGCACCGCTGTCTTCGGCGTACCCGTTAACGAATTATCGCTCTTAGAGTAGTGGGTCGATACTTGTGTCAAACTATTTGCTGTATGTGAAAGATGATCACGGTTTTTCGCAGCTAAATAGTAGCCTGATTGTTGCTTATGCGAGAGATGAACTGGAATATCTATCCCATCTGCACGCATTTCCGCACGAATACTAGTAGAAGCATTACCGGCTGTGGTACTCAAGCTAATTGGTGAACGCCAAATCTCAATTCCGAGATACAAATCGATTAATAAGAAAACAATGAAGAAGAGCCATTCAATTCTTTTTCTGTCCATCTTACTTCTTTGCCTCCTGTCTTGCTAAGCTAGCGATATCTGTCTGCTTCCATTCCTCGACGCTCTTCCACTGATCATAAGCTTTGACGAAGTAGGCAGGAATCAAGTTAACCAAGTTGTCGTGGCTATTGTCTTTTTCTACCCTAAAGGCGACAATAACACGCTGAATTTCCGCTTTCTTTAAGCCATTATTTACAAGTTGCTGAACAACTTCATCCGTTGACTCCAATGTCCGCGTTTGCCCATCAAAAGGAATCGGTATTTGTAAATCTAAATTGTTAAAAGCAACTTCTACAGTATCCTGCGTCAATTTTGTACTAATTTGCGGATCATGCTGCCCCATAAAAACTGGCATCCCTTCAATATAGTTACTGTAGCAAGTAATTTCATTTGAAGAGTCAAAATATCTTAAATCCTGTTCACTCAAGCCCAGTTTATGTACCAGCTCAATACTATTTAGCAAGCGATCGTTGACCGTCATTTCCTTTTGCTTTTCATAACGGGTATAAAGTAAATCATTACGTTCACTTGCTGCATTTGGCACACGTAACTTCGTGTAGTAGTTAAGTGAATAAGTTGTCCAGCCCTTTTTGCTAGCCCTTGAAGTGACATTTGTTGTGCCTAGCAAACGCGAAACAAAATAAGAGTCGGTCTGCTTAGTCGTTAAGTAGCTGTATACACGCCAATTTTCTTGTTTTGTGTAAAAAGTTTCGTAGCTATCTTTCGTGCGCACGAATTTAATTGGCTTTTTACCTTTGATATTATCGGCATAATCACGAAGACGACTAAAATCAGCGTTAATTAAGTTAATACGATAGATCGTTGTTGTTTTATCATTGCCAAGATAAAGGGAATCATTACTTGCTGAAACAAAAGCACGTCGAAACTTTTTATCCTTATTTGTTAGCTCTCTTTTAGTAAACAAATTAACGCTAATTTCGTTAGGAAAAGTTAATTGCAAATAGCCCGGATTATTGAGCATCTTTTCATAAGATTTTTGATCTGAACTAATTGTTTTAATTCCTTCGAACTTAACGTTTTTAAGTTCTTTGGCAAATTCCAAGGGTAAGTTCTTTTTGGCATCATATAAACGATATGGCTGCCCATTTTCAAAGCCATACGAGCTAGTTGGTACATACAAATTGTCAAATATTCGCCCACGTTGGCTATGTGTATGTTGAGTAACATTACTGGTCTGATCGATGCGACTAAAATACTGGTCGTTTGTCATAATGAAGGTCCACAAGACAATCGAGAGCACAAAGACAATGACCGTTCCTAGTGACAACAGTAGATCACCGATTTTGAATTTAGACTTCATCCCAATCGTCCCCCTCACTCATTGGTTCATATGGCAAGGAAATGTAGAAAGTTGAGCCCTTACCTTCACTACTGTTAGCCCAGATTTTACCATGATGCTCATTGACAATTTCTTTAGCAATGGCAAGGCCAAGACCTGTTCCGCCTTGCTCACGTGATCTTGCCTTATCAACCCGATAAAAGCGATCAAAAATCTTACCAAGATCCTCACGCGGAATTCCCAGCCCTTGGTCACTGATACTGAGAACGATTTTTTGTTGCTCCTGTCTTAATTTAACAGTAATTACACCACCATCAGGCGAATACTTGATTGCGTTGTTCATAATATTATCGATGACCTGTGCAAATTTATCAGTATCAATTTCAACCCATAGAGCCTGTGATCCGAGCTTCCGTTTAATGGTATATTTTTTCTTACCTTCTTTTGCATCTGTTTTCACGATCATATCAAAACGATCTAAAATATGAGCCACAAAATCATTAAAGTTAACCCATTCCACGTCAATCTTTGAAACACCACGGTCCATTCGTGACAGACTTAGCAGCTCATTAATCATCCGAATCATACGCTCAGTTTCTTCTTGGGTAACCTGTAAAAATTGCGGTGCAATGTCAGGATCTTTCCATGCGCCCTCATTTAACGTTTCAATGTAAGCATGTAAACTAGTTAGCGGCGTACGCAACTCATGCGAAACATTGGAAACAAATTGCTTTTGTGAATTTTCATTTTTTTGCTGTTCCGTAATATCGTGTAAAACACAAACACTACCTGAAACAAAGCCCGTTACTCGCTTAATAAGGGAGAAACTCGCATGCAGAATTACCTCGTCACGCGTTCCTTTATTAATAGTAATAACCTCACCTTTTTGACTGGCAATTAAATCTTGCGAAGTTTCATCTAATCCTAGAACGGAAGCAATAGGTTTATTAATAATTTCTGCCTCAGTTGTGTTCAAAAAGCTAAGTGCCATTTGGTTAACGACATTAACGTTGCCGTGACGATCAGTTGCTAGCACGCCATCACTCATGTGGGACAAAACGCTATCTAATCGTCGCTGCTCACTTTCGGATTCTTCTTGCGATCGTTCAATTCGAACCGATAACGTATTAAAAGCCTGACCCAATTGGCCCAGCTCATCATTTGAATAAATCTTAACCTGGCTCGAGTAATCACCATCAGCGATATTAAGGGCTTGACTCTGCATTTCTTCAATTGGCTTCGTAATCGCATGCGAAACAACCAGCGATAAAACGGCACCCATTACCGCGGCAATCAACGATGTTACTAGGAACATCAAAGAAATATTCCGGAGATCATTAAAGACACCCTGCATTGAGGCACGGACATAAATTGCGCCAACAGTGTTAGCGGAGCCGTTACCCGCATTAAGCGGCGTCACTTGAATCATGTAGTCACCATGATCACTAACTACCTTAGTTGCTTGCCTGCCAGTTGAAGTTACTTGCTTGACCAAGGTGTTATTTACACGCTGCCCTATCCGGTTTTTATCATTGATATTAGAAACAGCACGAATAATGTCTTTATTGTCGACCACAATAATTTCACTAATGGTACCAATTCCGTTACTATAGTCACTAACAATCCGGTTAAGGTTACTGTCAGTGTGCTTATCATCTTTTAACAGCTGCGTAGACAACTGATTACTGACAATTGGCAGCACCTGAATTGAAGATTGAAAATTTTCAATACTATTTTGTTCCAATTGTCTTGTAAAATAGGCACCAATTACTTCAATCGTAGCAATTATCATTGCCATAAAGACAGCAGCTAAAGTAGTATTAATCGAAATCGTTAGATGTTTAAACTTGTTTTTTAATTTTTTCATATTCATAAAAAGCTAAATATAAAAAGAAAGCCGCGCATAAAGTAGTTCTGCGGGCTTTCTTCATTATTCCTCAGTAGGCTGTTTTACATAATAGCCAACACCACGACGAGTCACTAAAATCTGCGGTTGGATTGGGTTATCTTCTATTTTTTCACGTAGACGGTGAACAGTTACATCAACAGTGCGGACATCACCAAAATAGTCGTAGCCCCAAACTGTTTGTAACAAGTGCTCACGTGTCATTACTTGGTCCATATGCTGAGCTAAATAGTAGAGTAACTCGAATTCACGGTGGGTAAGTTCAATTTTCTTACCCTCTTTTTCTACTATATAAGCATCTGGCATAATCACCAAGTTACCAATTGTAATATTTTTAGTAGAAGTATCTTCATTAGTACTTTCTACTTTTTCAGCGATATTGCGGCGCCGCAAATTAGCCTTAACTCGAGCAACAAGTTCGCGGTTAGAAAATGGTTTGGTAACATAGTCATCAGCACCCATTTCTAAGCCCAGCACCTTATCGATCTCCGTGTCTTTGGCCGTAACCATGATAATTGGCAAATCATGAGTTTGCCGAACTTCACGTGCAACATCTAAGCCATCCTTTTTAGGCAGCATTAAATCCAAAATCATTAGATCCGGATCATATTCATCTACTTTTTTAATGGCTTCTTCTCCATCATAGGCAGTGTCGACGTCGAAGCCCTCCTTGGTCAGATTAAACTTAATAATATCTGATATTGGTTTTTCGTCATCGACAACGAGAATTTTCTTTGGCATCGAAAGCCTCCTTTGCTTACCATTATACTGTTTTTTCCCTTATTAGCCAAAAAAGTCACAAAAACTTAATAAAAAGTCTTGCATTTTAACCAATTTAATAGCATAATAGTTCCCGTCGGCTGTACAAGACAGCATTTGGGTGGCTAGCTCAGTTGGTAGAGCAACGGACTCTTAATCCGTGGGTCCAGGGTTCGAGCCCCTGGCCACCCATCATAAAGGAAAAAGCAACAATTGCACAGAATTGTTGCTTTTTTGTTTTCTAATAAACGGACTATGCCGCACTTTTTAACACGGTCAAATATCCAGCCAAATAGTAATTGGGCTATAGTTAAACTTAGTTTTTAATTACATACTTACCTTTATTTGTGTGCAGTTTGCGGCAATAGTCCTGACTTATTGCTGCTTTTAGCAGCTGCATTATCTTATTACCTTTGCCAAGTGCTAGTCAATTTTTTAGCTTACGCATTTCAGCAAATTAAGACACTCAGTTATTGCATACGGAAAAATAGGTCAATTAGAGCAAAATTCATAATTATTTTTGCTAAACCCCTTGTCAAAGTATGAAATAGTTGCTATTATATTTAACTGTCGGTAAGACATGGGTGGCTAGCTCAGTTGGTAGAGCAACGGACTCTTAATCCGTGGGTCCAGGGTTCGAGCCCCTGGCCACCCACCATAATGGAAATGGCACTGCAAGTAGTCGGTGCTTTTTTTATTTTCTTTTTTAATTAAACAAGTATCAGACGGCTAATTAACTTAGTCGTCTTTTTGTTTTCGGTCTTTTTATAGCACAGTAGTAATTTATGCTTGCCTCCGAATCAATACTAAATTAGAATATTATATAGCATATAATATAAGGAGGGAGCAAAGCATGGCAATCCAAATACCAACACGTTTATTGGATGGTGCTGTTTTAGCTTTTTTAAAGCAAGATGACTTGTATGGCTACGCTTTGACACAAAACGTTCAAAAAGTTTTCGATATCTCCGAGTCAACCATTTATCCGGTATTACGGCGCTTAAAGAAAAATAATTACTTAACAACTTACGATGAACCATACCAAGGGCGCAACAGGCGCTACTACCACATCACCGATGATGGCATTGAATTACTCCAAACAATCCAAGATGAGTGGCAGGGTTTTAGTACAAATGTTGATCAAGTGTTAGGAGGACAAAATGACCAAAGTAATTGATGATTATATTTTTGAGCTGGAACAAGACCTAAGCGGCTTACCAGAAAAAGAGCGTCAAGACGTGCTCGAATTTTATCGTGAATTTTTACTGGATGGCGATTTTGTCAGGCGCTCAACCATTGAACAAGAACTAGGTACACCAAAACAGTTATCAATTAAAATACTAGCCGACTATTCAACCAATAGCGATTCTGCTTCAGTTAAATCAACGGCGCCTCGGTCAAATTTAAAAGCAATTTGGTATATCCTGCTAGGAATTTGTGCCGCCCCTATCGGTATCCCGCTAATTTTACTGATTTTCGCTTTTCTTGCCGTTTGTTTAGCTTTTTTAGTAACCTTAGCAGTTATCGTCTTCACATTCTTCCTTAAACAAGGCTTTCTCCTAGTTAAGGCCATTGCTCTCCTGTTCACGGGTAGCTGGGCCGCTGGTAGCCTTTATTTAGGACAAGCACTAATCGCAATCGGGATTGTTCTTTTACTTTTACCGTGGCTTGTCAAGCTAGTCGATTTTCTTATTGCCAAATGTACAACAGCAATGCGTAATTTAGGGAAAAATGTTTTAAAGAAAAACTATTTTCAGACTAATAAAAATCATAAAGAGAATTAAAAATGAAGAAGCTTTATAAAATTGGCGGGTTACTTATCATCATTGGGCTATTTTTATTTGGCGTAAGCAAAGTAGTAACCAGTCATTCACCTCAGCCTACACCAGCTCGTCCACAACAACGGCAAAGTAGGAGTCAGAGTCACACTTTTAACGTGAATGAGTTTGATCGAATTCAGCTAAAATGTTATCGCCCTGATATCAGAATTGCAACGGGGAAAAATTTTCAAATTACAATTAGTGGCAGTCATGGTGCAGACATTAAGAAAATAAAAGCTAAAGTTAAAAATCAGCAATTAACTATTTATGACCAACCCGAGCATCATTATAATGACGGTTTTTACCAAGTTAGCATTTCCGTTCCTAAGAGATCCTCCCTGAAAAAAGTTGCCGGTTTCTGTGACGCTGGAGACATGCAACTAACAAACTTAGACTTGTCTACCATGGAACTAAAAATAAACGACGGCGATTTAGTTATCAATGATGCCAAAACAAACAACTTACAAGCTCAGGTAAACGACGGTGATTTTAAAATAGCCGATTCAACTATCCTAGCTAGCAAGCTAAAAGTAGCTGACGGCGACTTAGCAATTGCCAACAGCAAACTTCAAACTGCCACTAAGCTAGCTGATGGTGACATTAAAATCAGAAGTTCAGAATTCACCAATGATAGCTCATTCAAGTTATACGATGGTGAGTTCTTAATGACTGACTCACCTAAAATTAGCTACGTACTTTCGACTAGCTCTGACGAGAATATCCGCTTTTTTAATAAATACTATTCAGGACGCTTTTCTCAAAAAGTTAAAAATAAACCCGCTCTTCACGTTAATAGCACAGATGGAAGTATTTTAATCCATTAAATTTTATAAGGAGCCCTTTATAATGAAAAAAATCTACGTAATTGGTATTACTGTTCTTACATTAGGTCTTGCCTTACTTATTATTGGCAAGGTAAATCATGGTGAACAAGAGGCCGACCTTGCCAATTCAGGAAAAAGGTCTTCAATGATTGAGCGTGCTAGCAATTTCTTCACTCATGGCGAGCAAAGTACCCATAAAGTAAAGACTGTTACTAAAATCACGCAAGTTAAGCCTTTTTCTAGCATTAAACTCAACGTCGATCAACCAGATGTGCAAATTGCTCACGGTGAAAAATTCCAAGTCACGGTTGTTGGCCACAACCCTAAAAAAGTTGGAATAGAAGTCACAGACCATCAATTAATTATTACTGACAATGGTTCATATGATGATGGCTATCGCATAGCAATCACTGTTCCAAAAAATAAGGACCTAGAAAATATTGATGGCTCTTGTTCTGAAGGCGATTTTAGTCTACGTGATCTGACTATTGGCAAAGTTGATTTACAGCTTCAAGACGGCGACGTCACTGTTAATAATGTTAAAACCAAAAATGCTAACTTCTATCTCGATGACGGTGACATGATGCTTACCGATTCATCTCTTTCTCAAAGTATCCTCAACTTAAATTCTGGCGACCTAACTGTCACAAATTGTCACCTTAAGACAACTGCTTCACTTGATGATGGCGATGTTAGCATCAACAACTCAAAAATTATTGATGACTGTTTATTTAACTTAAATGATGGTGATTTTCAGGCAAGCCAAATTTCTAAAACCAGCTGCCGTCTTTCAATTGCCTCATACGACGACGATGATGATGAAAATATCAACTATCATGGCCATAGTTACAGAAAGTACTTTAGCGAAATCATCAAGGGTACTCCACTTCTTAAAGTAGTCTGCTCAGATGGCGGAATTAAAATTAACTAAGGGTTTTTTTCACCAAGTCAAAGTCTTGCACCAGCTTTTTATACTTGTACAAGGCTTTTTTATATTGCTCAACCACTGCTTTCAATGCTATGATTAATTAAAATAATAATTAAATTAAAATTAAATAGAGGTACTCACCTATGAGCAACTGGTTTGAACACGGAAACAATTCTCAAAATAGCAATTTTAAATCTTACCATATTGATTTACCCTCATTCATCAATATTAAGGCTAATCTTTATCTTTTTAGTGTTAATATCCATGCAGGTACAGACTATCAGGCAACAGTATATGATAAAGATCAAAGTCGAATCAGTTTTAGTGTTGAAGACCAAACACTACTTATTAAAGAAAAAGATGAAAATAGAAAGCAGAAAAATATCCATCTGTCAGACATCCCTAAGTTAATTATTACTATTCCTAATGGGACTTCACTTGATTCTGTCAAAATCGGAAATAATGTAAGTGATATTAACTTAGCCTGTTTTAGTATGCGGCAACTTGACTTGTACTTATCTGCTGGCTCATTACAGTTAACAGAAATCACCGTAAAAGACCGTGCTAAAGTCATTCTTGAAGCTGGCAGTTTAAGCATTTCACACTGTAAGACAAACTTGAATGCAACACTTTCTGCTGGATCAGTTAAAATAGAGCAATTACGCGGAAACAATCACTTTGAACTAGCCGCTGGCTCATTAAAAGCAACTACTGATGATGATCAAGAAACAGAGTATAATCTCACAACTGTGGTGGGTTCGATTAATTATCATGGCCACAGAAAGCTGCACCATTTTTATCGAGAAGGTGCGGGCAAAGATTACTTAACGGTCCAAAGCGCAGTAGGATCAATCAAGATTATATAAAAAGAAGTCTTACTTTAACAAAAACAAGTTAAAGTAAGACTTTTTTATGTCTAAAAATTAGCGTTGGACATCAATGACAAATGAATTAATGTCTCCACGGTACTCAGCGATTGAATACTCGATCGGCTTTTCGTCTGCAGTCAAACCTTGGGTATGAAAATAAAAAATTGGCTTATTAACTTCAATATTTAACAAATTAGCAGTTGTTTCATTTGCTTCCATTACTTCCAATTTTCTTATTACACGTGTTACCTTTAGCTGATATTTTTCCAACGTATCATATAAAGAAGCATGTGCAAAATCATAGTCAATTAATTCTGGCACACGCGCTTCAGGAACATAAGTAGTAACTAAAACTGTCGGTTGATCATTAGCGTACCGTAACCGGACCATTTTAAAAACCGTTGCATCTTCAGCCAGCTGTAAGTTTTGGCTAACTTCTTCAGTAGCTTTTTCCACATTGAAATATAGTAAATTGGTTTTCGGATATATTCCCTTAGCACTCATTTCTTCACTATAGCTTTCAATTAAGTGCGTAAACTCCTGCTCAATTTTCACTCTTTTAACTAAGGTGCCCCGCTTACGTCGCCGTTCTAAATAGCCACGACGGACCAAAAGGGAAATAGCCTGCCTCATTGTTGGGCGACTCACTTGGTAGCTGTCTGCCAATTCAGTTTCAGGTGGAATAAGTGTATTTTGCGGGTAAAAACCAGTTTGAATCTTGTCTAAAAGATCATTAGCAATTATCTGATATTTAGGAAGCTCTTTTTCTGCCAATTGTCCCAACCACTTTCTACTAGTAATTATGTGTGCATAAGATTACTATACCATGCAAAAAAACAGTGTAAAGAGTAGCGCTATGCTCAGTTACACTGTTTTTTCTAAATCTCAATTGAACTAATATTATCTTCTTCAAACCGCTTTTTTAGTGAATCGATAATCTTTACACCCGAACTAGTCCCAATTCTTTCAGCGCCTGCAGCAACCATAGCTAGAAAATCATCTGTGTTACGGATTCCACCAGCAGCCTTAACCTTCACATCAGGACCAACAGTTTCTTTCATCAACTTGACATTCTCGACAGTAGCACCGGCCGTGCCAAAGCCAGTTGAAGTCTTAATAAAATCTGGCTTAACATCCTTGGCTATTAGAGCAAGCTGTTTAATTTCCTCTTCTGTCAAATAGCATGTTTCAAAAATCACCTTGCATGGTACATCCTTTTGGTGACAAAGTTCAACCATTTGTTGCATTTCATTTTTAAGATACGACCAATTATGTGCCTTCACTTGCGTCAAATTAACGACATAATCAATTTCATTAGCTCCATTTTGTAAAGCATCTTTAGTTTCAAACAATTTGCATTCAATCGTCGTTTGACCTAAAGGAAAGCTTATCGCTGCCCCCGTGTCAATATCGGTTCCCTGTAATTGCTCTGCACAGAATTTAGATTGTACTTCATTGATTGCTACCATTTTAAAATGATACTTTTTGGCTTCATCGCAAAGCTTTTTCATGTCAGCTTCAGTTGCATCAGCATGTAAATTAGTATGATCGATCAAGCGGGCAAAGTCATCAATTGTATATTTCATTGTTTTCCTCCTTTATGTAATTACATATTATGATTTTAATGCGTTTTAGCTCTGCTTGTCAATTACATGTTAGCAGTAATAAAGTTAGTAAAAGTTGCTAAGTTCACCTTTAAAATTATGTATTTACAAATTTTAATGATTTAAAATTGAATACTCAGACTTAGCCCATAACGTCTTTTAGCTTTAACTAGATCTACCTTTAAATAGTGAAAACTTATAGCTGGTTCTATTTTAATTAAACTCATTGATAACTTTTTATAAAATGAAAAAAATATTAACATCTTTTTATTCTTACAAGATTCATGATAAAATTGTTTAATATTGTTATTGAAAGAAGGGTTTCATGGGTAAGCATACATACTACTACCAACACGAAACTGATGATTTAGTCGATAGCCATAATCAGAGTTATCAATTGCCTGATGATTATTCAATTTTTCCTACTTCTCGCATGGGCAAAATTTGGTCGGTCATTGTGCGTCCACTCGCACATCTAGTTAGCTTTGTTTACATTCGCCTAATCCTCAATGCCCGTATTGAAGGCAAACAGAAGCTAGCAAAAGCTGGCAACCAAGGCTTTTTTCTTTATGGCAACCATACCCAAGCATTTGGTGATGCAGTTTTGCCCCTAAGCATTATTGATGCTAAACGCTATTACGCAATAGGGGCTCAGGCAAATTGGGGCATCCCAATATTAGGAAAACTTGTTTTGCCTTATTTTGGCCTGCCTATCGGTGAAAACCTTGAACAATCAGGTAAATTAATTCGTGCTGTTTCCACTGTTATTAAAGCCGACAAGGTCGTAGTCATTTATCCCGAAGCTCATGTTTGGCCCTACTACACCAAAATTAGGCCATTTTCTTCTACTAGTATGCACTTTCCGATTGCTGCAAATGCTCCTAGCTTTTGCATGACGACGACCTATTCAAAGCCTAAACACGGCTCTAGACCAAAAATCACTGTTTTTATTGACGGTCCTTTTTACCCAGATACTAATCTTGATAAAAAAGAGCAGCAACAAAAACTGCATGACCAGATCTTTTCTGCGATGCAAAAACGTGCAGAAAAAAGTAACTACGAATACTGCACGTATCACAAAATTTAGTTTAAGGAGTTCAACATGAATATTCTTTTTTGCGGCGATCACAACGCCGAAAATGGCATTCTTATTGCTATTCTTTCTTTATTAAAAAATAGCGGCTCAGAAGAACTCCATATCTACATTCTGACAATGTACACCCAAAGCTTTAAAAAGAAGTTTAGTCCGTTCAGTAAGCATGCGGCAGACTATTTAAAATCGCTCTTAGTTAAGCAGAATCCAAATAGTACTTTAAAATTAATGGACTGTACTGGCCTGTTTGTCAGAGAACCATTGGTAGCAAACATGAGCACGCGCTTCACGCCCTATGCAATGTTGCGCCTCTATGCTGATGAAATACCACAACTACCAGACAAAATTCTCTATCTTGACGCTGATGTAATCGTCAGACAAAGCCTTGCCGAGTTTTACCATCAAGACCTAACAGATACTGAATTTGTTGGCGTACTCGATTACTGGGGACGTTTCTTTTTCCACAATCTGCACCAGCATCGCGCCTTCGATTATGTCAATTCAGGGGTTCTTTTGCTTAACTTGCCAGAAATTAGAAAAACCAACTTGTTTGCTAAGATCAGACACCTCTTGCAAACCAGAACTGTTTTAATGCCAGATCAGACCGCACTCAACCGCTTTGCGAGTGAAAAAAAACTTGCACCACGGCGCTATAACGAGCAATACAAACTGCAACCTGATACAGTAATTCAACACTTTACAACTAGTTTCCGCTTTTGGCCCGTTTTTCACACTCAAACAGTCAAGCCGTGGCAAGTTGATCAGGTTCACGATGTGCTGAAATTGCATGAATACGATGACATTTTGACGGAGTACCTTGACACCAAAGATAACTTGGTTAAAGATAAAGACTAAATTTTTAAAATGGAGAAAATATAAATGACAATTCCAGTTTTTTACGCAATTAGCGATGACTTCACTAAATATGCCGCTGTTTCACTAAATTCATTAGTAAAACATGCAAATTCTCAAAAGGACTATACGGTTTACTTCCTGAGCCAAGACCTCTCCGCTGAGCACAAGCAAGATTTGACTGATCTAGGTTCAGACAACGTCCACATCGAATTTTTCAAAATTAATGATGAAATTGTTGCTCCTATTCAAAACAGAAGCGAGAACTACTTACGCGCTGATTTCTTCACTATGTCCATTTTTTACCGTCTCTTTATTCCTGACCTATTCCCACAATATGACAAGGCCATTTATATCGATAGCGATACCATTGTCAACGATGATATTGGCAAGTTATATGACACAGAATTAGGCAATCACCTTTTTGGTGCATGCACAGATACATCCATTCAATTTGTTCCTAAAATGATTGCTTACATTAAAGACGTTTTGGCACTTGATCCTAAGAAGTACATTAATTCTGGAATGCTAGTTCTTAACTGTAAGGCATTTCGTGACGAAAAATTCATTGAACATTTTATGGATCTGCTTGAAACATACCATTTCGATTGTATTGCACCAGATCAAGACTACCTCAACGAAATGGGTGACGAGCGTATTCTGCACCTTGATTCCAAATGGGATGCGATGCCAAACGAAAATACCGCTCCGCTTGCTAATCCATGCCTAATTCACTACAATCTGTTCTTTAAACCATGGCATTTCTCTAATGTTCAATACGAAAAATACTTCTGGGAGAGCGCAAAAGAAACCAAGTTTTATTCTGAATTGAAAGCAGAACTTGATAATTACACTGAGGAGCAGCGTGAGCAAGACCGTGGCAAGCTTGACCACATGCTGGCTAAGGAAGACAAAACAGTTAAGGACCCGAACAACTGGGCACAGGTTAAAAAGCGAGGATCAGTTAGCTTATGATTATCGGCGACGATCGAGTAAGAGTAATTAAAAACATTGAAAAAGCTGTTGCCAAAGGTGATTGGAGTGCCAAAGTAGAAGTTGGTGATCCCGTTTTATCATTAGATGAGCGTAAAAATCTAGTTAATAACTTTTGGGCTGAACAAAGCACTTTTAAAGGTAAAACTAACGACAAACTGGGACACCTTTTGTTCAATACTTTGACTAAGGTTTTAACTTCCGACACTACTTTCACCGGTCTGGAAAATCTCAATGACCTACCTGATGGTGGAGCAATTATCACAGCTAACCATTTCAATCAGATTGACTCTCTTCCGATTAAGCACTTAGCTAATAAAACTCACCATCACCTGGCGATTGCAATCGAGGACACCAATCTCAAGCTTCCTGGCATCTTAAGTTACCTGATGAATTACGTTGGTACCATTCCACTGATCAAAAGTCCAAGCTACATTGGTACTGAATTTCCTAAGCATCTTCATGATGAGTTAGCAAAAAATAATTGGGTTTTAATCTTCCCTGAGCAAGAAATGTGGTGGAACTACCGCAAACCGCGTAAACTTCAACGTGGCGCGTATTATTTTGCCGCTCAACAAAACGTCCCGATTGTCTCAACTTTTGTTGAAATTCAAGAAAAAGATAAATTGGAAAAAGATCATCCTAATTTTTATCAGACTAAGTATATTGTTCATGTTTTACCAGCAATTTACCCAGATGTTAAATTAAGCGCTAATGAAAACTCCAAAAAGATGCTTGCTCAGGACTATCAACAAAAAGTTAAGGCCTTCGAGGAAGCTTATCACCGCCAATTAGACCCAACTTTCACTCCATGGGACATTGCTGGCTGGCGCTATGACTATCAAAATAGCAAAACAAAGAAATAGACTTAATTGTTTTTAAGGATTATCATATAGTAATAAACTAAATTATTTTAGTTCTAGAAAAGGGGTTTTTCTGATGGAAAAATTTACAAAAGAATCATTGGCAAAATTTGATGGTAAAAATGGTAATCCAGCATACGTTGCAATTGACGGCGTCGTTTACGATGTAACTGGTAACCCACACTGGGCTGAAGGTGAACACCACGGTAATTTAGCTGGTCAAGACTTGACTGTTGCAATTGGCCAATCACCTCACGGTAAAAGTGTTTTAGGCAACTTAAAAGAAGTTGGTACCTACGAAGCTTAATCTTCTACTAGCCTCAAACTTTAAAAAATAAGAGAACACAATTTTCGCAAAGAAAGTTGTGTTTTTTTGTTATGGCAAATCACAAAATTAAATCAAACTGCTTATTCATATAAGTTCGACTCACGCATGCGGATAACGCCATATATCCACATATTTATAAAATTATAATTAAAATAAAATTGACATATTATTAAATAGTTATTACAATGTGCAATTATAGCGCAGTTACTAATGATAAGGAGATAGATTATGACAAAAACACTTTTTGCTAATTTTTCATTATTTGATGGCACCAAAAATGAAATTCAGGATAACGCTTGGTTATTAGTTGATAACGACACCGGTAAAATCACAGAAGTTGGAACAGCTAATCCACCTGCAGCAGACGAGAAAGTCGATTTAGCTGGCAAATACGTTATGCCAGGTTTAATCAATTGCCACACACATGTGACTATGAACCCCAATCCTAGTGATGGCGACACCATGGCTAATGTAGTTGCCTCAACTGTACGTGGTGTTAAAAATTTACATACGCTTTTAAAATCAGGCGTTACTTATATTCGTGAGTGCGGTAGCATTTTTGATATTGATATTACCTTAAGTAAGCTGATCGATGCTGGTCTAATTGAAAAGACGCCCGAGATTTTACCTTCGGGGCGTCCTTACTCAATGACTGGCGGTCACGGTGACTTCCCTAACTTTGGTCATTTGGTTGATTCCCCAGACGAAATGCGCAAAGCAGTTCGTCAAGGTCAAAAAATTGGAGCCAAAGCAATCAAAGTTATGGCTACCGGTGGTGTCATGACCGAAAATGACTTCATGGATGATCCACAATTGAGTACAGAAGAAATCAAAGCTGCTGTCGAAGAAGCCCATCATAAAGGTAATATTGTCGCTGCCCATGCCGAAGGTAACCCAGGTATCATGAACGCAATTAAAGCAAACGTTGATTCTATCGAGCATGGTTTTTACGTTAATGACGAAGAAATTGACTTAATGCTTGCACAAAAAACATACCTTACACCAACAATTGTCGCAGATTGGGCCATTCCCAAATTTGGTGAGGGCCTCTTACCTGATTGGGAAATTAAAAAAGCCGCTGATGCACTAGACGATTTATGCAAAAATATCGCTCACGCTCATGATCGCGGTGTTGCCATCACTTTAGGAACAGATGCTGGGACACCGTTTAACGACTTTTCAATGACTCCAGTAGAACTGCAATTAATGGTCAAGATCGGCTTTAGTGATTATGATGCGCTAATGACTTCATGCCAAAATTCTGCCAAGTTACTAAAAATTGATAATGAATATGGTACTCTTGAGCCAGATAAGTATGCTGACTTCTTAGTTTTAGATAATAATCCATTAGAAAGCGTTAAAGCCGTACAGCAGGAAGACAAAGCTGTTTATAAAAAGGGCCAACGTGCTTACTAATTAATAATAATTAAAAACCTTCTAGTTTGAACAAATGTGTTCAGCTCTAGAAGGTTTTTTATCGTAAGAATTAATCAACTGTTAAATAATTTATACTACTTTTGGACACTGGCTTTTTCTTCAGCCCTGCCAAAATGCGTATTAAATGCTAAATTCAAAACAATTGCTGCCAAAGCGCCAATCGTAATCGGTGACTTCAAGAAGTATTGCAAGAATAATGGTGCTTGAGCAATTACTTTAGCTGGAATAAGAACTAAAGCAAAAGTTAATACCATTGGAACTCCTACCACGTAAATTTGGTTACCATTAGCTTCAGGAATAGACTTTAAACCATTCAGCATAATAATCACACAGATAATCGCAAAAATTCCACCAATTACAGGACTCGGAATAGCTGCTAAAAAGGCTGAAAGCTTACCAACAAAACCTAAGACAACAAACCAAATTCCGACTGATAAAAATACTTTACGGCTAGCCACTCCAGTAATTGATACAACCCCTGCATTTGTGGAATAGCCTGTCATCGGCGTGCTTCCCAGTAAAGCGGCAACTAAACAACTTAGCCCTTCACCAACTAGGCCACGATCCCACTGTTTTTTCGTGATTTCGATTCCTGTTACATTGCTCATCGCAAACCAAGTACCCATTGTTTCGGTTGTTAGAACAATATAAATAATCACAAAGGTAAGAATTGCGCTGAAAGAAAACTTTGCACCATAATGCAAAATCGTAAATTGTGGCCATGAGAACCAGGCAGCTTTTTGTACGCTCTCCCAGCTGAACATGTGCATGCTTGCCGCTGCAACGGTCCCAACGAACATCGCAATAACAATCGAACCTGCTTTTAACATGTTCTTTAGACGCCCAGCATAATTGCTAAGGATAAGCACAATTAGTAATGACCCCATTGTAATTCCAGCTAAAGCAATATTTCGATTTAAATTACCGCTAGCTTGAAAGATATTGTCATTGAGGGCTGAAGGCATAAGCGAGAGGCCCACACAAGCAATAATTGTACCGCCAACTACTGGTGGCACCAGTTTATTAACAACTTTCTGATAAACGCCACTTAGACCCAGCAATACTACAAGCAAGGCACCAACAATTGTTGCACCCAGAACCGTTGCCATTCCGCCGTTGGGACCACCATTAGCTAAATAAACTCCAACTACTGCACCAACTGGTACATAAGAAGGTCCCTGAGACATTGGCATTTTCATCAAAAGGCCTGTTTGGATTAACGTACCAATTCCGCAAGCCAAAAATGCAACTTGTAAAAATCCTGTTTTTTGTGCAGCTCCCATTGATAATAAGCCTGCGATGATTAATGGTGGCACATAGACATCCATTGCCAAAACATGCTGCAGACCCAGTAGGCCAGCTTCTAGAGTAGGAACATTATCATCTGGACCGTAAATTAATCCATTATCTTTCGTCTGCATTATTTTTCTCCTTGCTTGCAGCTACTTGACCTTGTACCATGACCTGATCAATATTTTCTTTAGTGGTTTGATAAAGCAACTTTTCAAAGCGCATTTGTGGACTTTCATCTTGAAAGACAGTCCAATTTTGATGAACAACTTGTAAGTCGGCATAACAGCCAGCTTTAATTTCTCCTGTAGGCAACTGTAAGCTCAAAGCTCCTCCAACCGTAGCCAGATAAAAAGCATTTTTCATCGACAATATATCGTCTTTGGTACCGCGAACCTGCGGATCTAATTCAGCATCCACCCCTTCATAGCGTTGATGTGAAGACACCACTGCTTGGCGGATATTTTGGTAAATGCTTGGACTGTAACCACCGGAAACATCGGTTCCTAAGCCAATCTTATTACCATTTTGTAAGATTTGTTTGGCAGGCAAAACGGCATTGCCAAAGTAGACGTTTGAAATTGGACAATGCGCCAACCCAACCTTTTTTTCTTTAAATAGGGCTACATCATCATCGTTTAATAAAGTACCATGTGCCATTACGGCCTTATCTGTCAATAACCCAAACTGATCTAAAACTTCAGCATCTCGTTTATTGTAATGTTCTAACGCATAGCCATTTTCCCAATCGCTTTCACTACAATGAGATTGCACTGGAAGATCATACTTCTGCGCCAATTGCCCTAATCCAAGCAGTGCCTCATCTGTACAGCTTGGCAAAAAGCGCGGCGTAATAACAGGTGTAGCTGGAATAGTCTCATTTTCATTTAACTTCAAAACAGCATTGATAAAAGATTCAGTTTCAGTTAGTGCTTGTGCAGCAGTTTGGTCACGATAGTTTTCAGGCGTTTGCTCAGGATTATCCATCACAACTTTGCCGACAAACCCACGCTGGTGGTACTTTAAACAAGCCTTGACCAATTCCAAGTTACCAGAATTGTGAACTGAACCAAAATAAAGAGCGGTGGTGGTTCCCTGAGCCAGTAGCTCCTGAACTAAATCCTCATAGACTTTTTGCGCAAAATCCGAACTTTTATATTTTTCCTCTAATGGAAAAGTATAAACGTTGAGCCAGTCTTCCAGTGGTAAATCCAACGCTACTCCCGCATTGGGCCACTGGGGTGCGTGGATATGCAAGTCAATAAAACCTGGTAAGATTACTTGATCATCGTCTAGTTTTAGTAAGCAGTCTCCCTTACTTGCTGAAGCTTTAACTTCTTGATAGTTAGCATCCCCTGACTGAATAATTTCAGCAATATAGCCCTGACTATCAATACAAATTAGAGCTTGCTCTTGATACTCAATCTCATCTGGACTGATTGCAGTATAATAATTTCCTTGAATAACAGTTGAAAAATTAATGGTTCTTTCCTCCTTAATATCGAACATTTTTGTTATATTACAGTTTTAATATTCGCATATTTATTGTAACAAACTAACTTAGCAGAGGACAACTTTATTTTCAAAAACTATATTCACTGAACTTACCGATGTTTTTTATTTACAGTAAAACCCCGAAACTAACAATAATTCCGGGGTTAAATAATTTTATTATAAAGCTAAGTATTTTTCTGCGTTGCGCAACTCTTCAATAGAGAGTTGCCCTGGTGCTGAACTTTTTCCTACGGCACCAAACGATAAACTAGAGCCAAAAACTTGACCTGCTATCCTAGTTACTTTGCCAATATCACCCATAGCCATGGTAATTATTGGATTTTCAATTTCATTATGAACTTCATTTGTCGCTTCCAACAAATTTAGAACATCTTCTACATTGTGTGGCATGCAAGCCAATTTAGGTACATCTGCACCAAGATTAGCCATTTTCTTTAGTCGAAATTCAATTACATCTTTAGCTGGCACTTTTTCAAAATCATGGTTACTCATGATCACAACAACATTATAGTTCTTTGCCTCAGAAACTAGAGACTCTATACTCTTTTCCTCATGGAAAAGTTCTATGTCAACTGCATCACCAAGGCGATTAACAATTATTTGATCAACTAAATCTAGATACCGATTTTCTTCTAACTGGCAAACTCCTCCTTCACTTTTAGTTCTAAAAGTAATCAATAATGGTAATTCACCAATAAGCTCACGTATCTTTCTACCAGTATCAATTAACTGCGCTGTGTCTTCAATTCCAGCAGCATAATAATCAATGCGCCATTCCATCAAATCTGGCTTAGCCGCAGCAATTTCTTTAGTGGATGTTAAAATTTCTTCCTCTGTACTTCCAACATTAGGTACAGCAATTTTAGGAACGCCTTCTCCTAACAGAATATTTCTTATTTTAACGGTGGACATTGCTTTACCTCAATTATTTACTCTCATCAGAAAACATTATTTCTTTAATATAATCAGTTGGCATTTCCTGCCCTGTCCAAAGCTTAAACGACGCAGCTCCCTGATTAATCATCATTCCAATACCATCAAAGACGTGTTTAACCCCAGCTTCTTGAGCCACTTTCATTAATTTGGTTGTTCTTGGCGCATATACTGTATCAAAGACAACCATATCTTCATGAAACCAAGATGGGTCTGAAACTAACGTCTTATCTTCAAGTGGTTTCATCCCAACGCTTGTGGCGTCACAATAGATGTCACTTTCAGCAATTGATTGCTTGAAAGCTTCTTGGTCTGTCAGCTCGGTCAAAGTAACTTTGCAATCAGTTTTTTCTTCAATCGTTTTTACGTTTTTTTCAGCTTGAGCCCATTTATCGTCCTTGATATTGAACATTCTAATCTCTTTTGCTCCATCAAGAGCAGACTGAACAGCAATAGGAGTAGCAGCGCCACCTGCACCAGTTAGCGTCATCACTTTATTTTTAATTGAAATTCCTTCATCTTTTAGTGCTTGAACAAAGCCAATTCCATCGGTAGTGTAGCCGGTTAAAACCCCATTATCATTAACAATTGTATTAACAGCATCACACATTTCAGAAGCTGGGGATAGCTTGTCTAAGTACTTAATTACTTCCTTCTTATTAGGCATAGAAACATTGGAGCCACGCATATCCAGAGTCCTTATTGCATCAACAGCTCCTTCTAACTTGTCATTACCAATCTCAAAACAAAGATATGTATAGTTCAATCCTAGTTTTGCAAAGGCATTATTGTGCATTGTTGGTGACATTGAGTGTCTAATTGGATATGCCATTAAGCCTATTAAATAAGTATGGCCATCAAGCCAGCCAGTAATTGGGCCATTTACACCAGTAATTTTGTTAGTCATTAGATTTTTCTCCTTTTAACATTATTAGTTAAATTCCTAGTTATTCTTTCGAAGCACCTGAAGAAGCATCAACTTTTTCAGCTCCAATTTCTTTTCGCTTAAAATTAGTATTATCAGCTGCCTCAGTTCCTGCAACAAAGCCAGATGCATAGCTCCATGAGTTCATCATACTTGGCATCGAGTCATGTCCATTTGCTCCGCCTATAATCTCACCTGACGCATAAAAATTAGATATTGGGTTGAATTCAGTGTTTAAAAGCTGCATATGACTGTTTGTTTCATATCCACCTAAAGTTGTACAAAAACGTAATTTTTGTTCAATTACATAGTACGTCTCACCCTCATATTCATGCATAAATTGAGCTGGACGACCAAATTCATCATCATTTTTTTCTTCAACAGCTTTAGCATAAGTAGATAGAGTTTGCTGTAAGTTTTGATAATCAATTCCAGCTTTTTGAGCAACTGTTTCTAAGCTGCCTTTGACCAAAATAGGACTCTTTTTACCTTCTAAATCAAAGAAGCCCTGAACTTCTTCAGCAGTGAAACCATATTTTAGTAATAACTCATAAAACTTATTCCACATACGCTGATCCATCACCACAAACGCTATTTGGTCTTTTTGTGCCGCAATTGCATCCCTAAAATGAGTGTATGGTGCTGATTCATTAACAATTCTTTTGCCAGCTGTATTTACAAAAATTGCACCCATATCACTTACCTCTTTAGTTGAATAGGTGGTTAATTTAGCAATTCCTGGCTCAACTTCAAGTCCATGTGGATAAACCTTGTACCAATCTAAATTACGCGATACGAGGTTCATATCCTTGGCAAAGTCAAAGTAATCCCCTGTAGATGTCATTGGACCGTAATATGGAATGTTGGTCTTATGTTCACGATAGTCTCGTGCACCCCAGCCACCAGCTGACATAACCAGAGATTTGAAATTAAGGGTTACAGTTTCATGCTTACCTTCTGCAACAAGAGAAACCAATTCTCCTTGATTGTTTTTATTTAACTTTTCAACTCTAGTTTCAAGTAAAATTTCTCCACCTTTTTTGACAAAGGCTTCTGCTACTTTAGAGATTAATTCGTATGAGCTTTCCGATGGCATTTCAATTTGTCTGTTAACAGAGTGTTCAATTGTTTGAGTTTCTGCTTTTTGATAAGTTAAATCTGCAAAGTCAGTAATAAAATCAACTGCTTTACCAATATTATTAACTAGTACATCTGTTAAAACCTGATAGTTTGTTCCTCGACACTCATGAGCAATATCATTTGCTAGTACTGCTGGAGAATCCTTTTCAGCTTCTTCGCCAAACAAGCTGGCTGATACTTTTGAACCTGTACCTACCACATTGGAACCATTTAAAATAGTCGCTCCACCAAGGTAACCATTTTTTTCAATTAGTACGACTCGTTTTCCCATTGATAGAGCTCTTGAAGCGGCCATTAGTCCTGCCATACCTGAGCCGATGACAGCGACATCAGTATTTAGCGTACGTTCTTGATGTGCTTTTTTGTTTGGCATTGCTAGAATGTTGAGCCCGGTTTTTTCCAGTGCCTTTTTACCTGAATCGAGCATCGCCTGTGTCATAATTGATGCTCCAGAAATTGCATCAACATCAAAGCTTTGACTTTTAAGCACGTTTTCTTTAAGCTTGCCAACTACTTGCTTAAAAATGCCAGGCGTTTCTGAGCTTTTTGTCACTTTAAGATCAACAATTTTTCCACTATCAACATTTATTTCAAAATCGATTTGGCCATTACGGCCTTCGGCTTGTGCCTTAATAATTTTATTTGACATAAATTCACCTTTTTCTACGTTAGCCTTCAATATTAAATTTTTTACTTCTAACAATCAGCGTTGCGGACAAAACTACAGAAATAATTGCAATAATTGCAGTAATCCAAAATACTAGCAATGTACTAGTAGAATTTGCTTTCAGTACAAATGCAGCAACTAATGGAGCAACAAAATAAACAACTGCTGGTGCAAAACTATAGTATGACGTAATCTTTCCGTGGCTTTGTGGGAAATATGATGTCAGTACTGATAAGCCAACTTGCCAAACACCACCTGCAGTGAAAAATCCTACAGCTACTGCACCAATTTCTCCTGCAACTAATGAAGGTTTAAGAACCATGAATAGTAACCCAATAGCTGAGATAATTGAGTAAGTCATGATTAGATATAATCTTTTAACTTTAGTAACTAAGGCTGATGTAACAAACACAGAAATTAATGACGCAATTGAGTACCATGAAACTAATTGGTTTGCATTAGCTGCTTGCTGATTTAAAACATACTGACCATAATATGGTGCATATAAAGAAAAAATATAAAAAGTAAAGCAAAGTGTGAATCCTAATGCAATAATCATTAGTCCATCAACAGCTAGCTTAGGCTGATTGCCTGCATTTATGCTGGCATCATCCACAGTCGAAGAATTGTCATTACTTGTAACAGTTTGTGGTGCATAAGTAGTTTTCACAGTTAATAGCACATCAATCAAAATACAGAGAGCAAGAATGCATGCTGTTATTTTTGGATCCTTAATTAATTTCACAAAAAATGGGAATAACATCTGCATTACCTGCATTGCAGCTTTAACAAAAGAATTCATCGTTGCTGTCTTACCTGGATAAGCATCTGCTAAAGCTGGATATCCAGCCGTGTCGCCAAAAGAGTTAGTAGCACCAAAAAACATTGCTGCTATTCCAGCTATCCAAATATTATTTGCAAAAGCTGCTCCTAACAAAAAGATTGCATCACTGATTAGTGCAATTAAGAGTGTCTTTTTCCGGCCTATTTTATCTGAAATTGCTCCTGCAAATAAAATAGTGATAATCCTACCTAGTCCAACCATTGCAATAACTAAAGAAACTTGAGTTTCACTTGCATTCCATAAATTGGCTAGAGTTTGTCGATATTGACTGATAAATAGCGTTGCAGCACCTACCACAGCAAAATGCAAGTAGACGGATACTGCGACACCAGTATAATTCCTTTTCTTATCCATTATTTTTACCCTTTCACAGTAATTCTTAATTAGGCAAAAACAATATAACCTATTTTAAAAATTAAGAATAATTGTTTATCATTCCCAATTTATTAATAATAGCTATAGCTATCACACCTTACTGTAGAAGATAAATAACGTACTCTTTAAATTACTTGGTACCGCTTTAACAAAAAACAGCCGATAAAAAGTCGTTTTATCAGCTATTTGCAGTTTAAGATAGTTTTTTTTAATAATTGGATTAAAATAGTGCATAATACAGAAAACATTTCTACCTCAAAATTATTAATACAGTTATCTATTAACCAAAATGGAGTATTATCAATGAATTTAAATCAGCTATATTATTTCAAAGAGTTAGCAGATCAAAAGAAATATACTGCAGCAGCCAAAAGCCTATATATCAGTCAGCCAACATTATCAGTATCAATCAAACAGTTAGAAAATGAATTACATTGCAAACTATTTAAACAGAATGGCCGTTTTGTGCAGTTAACAAGCTATGGTCGTATTTTTTACGATACAGTAGTTAAATCACTAGATGCTTTAGAATATGGTAAAAGAAAAATTCAGCAAAAAGTCAGCCAAGATCACGGCAATATTCATGTCGCTGGCATTCCAACCGCAATTGGAATTTTATTACCCAAGATCACGAAAATGTATCAACAAGAGAGCAATGTCTCACCACATTTTATTTATCATGACAATCCTTCCTTTCAAATATGTGAAGGAATCAAAAATGGCTGGTATGATATTGGAATTTGTTCATATGTTCCCGAATTTAGTGAGTTTACATATATTCCACTTTATAATGAAGAAATTATCGCTATTGTTTCAAAAAACAATAATTTAGCCAAAATCAATGAAATCTCACCAGAAGAGTTGCAGGGAGAGACCATTATTACATACTCTAAGAAGATTCAAATCGGTAAAGATATAACCGATGCTTTATTAGCTAGTGCATCTGATTTAAATATCACCAATCGATTACACGATGAATTAGCAATCGCTGGCCAAGTTTTAACCAATAATATTGTTGGCGTCGTGGCAAAAACTATATACCTAAGTGGTTTTGATATCCACCAAATTAAATTAGACTTGCCCAAAGATACTCGCCAAGTTTATTTGGTTTATGATCCGAATCAAGATTTTTCACCAGAGACCATTAATTTTATTGATTTTATTAAAAGTAATAAAAAAGAAATCCAATCAATCGTTGATAATATTTAAAAAATAAGCCTAACAATGGGCATCACTTTACTAGAAAACTAACAAATTATGACTAATTCAATTACTCAAAATGCCCTTCGGGCGCTTTTATACGAAGTTGTTACACAACCTAAACCAGGTCTCGTTGATCCCTTAAACCAGGGACCGCATCCCGATATGAATATTTATACTTTTATTGATAGTAGCTTGAGCTTAGAGCACTATTTTTCTGAAGCAGTTGAAATCGGACAAACCTTTCAGTCAACTGATTTAACGCAAATGTTTCAGCAATTGAGACAACAAGGTATTTTGGCTGAAAAAGAGATGTACACCGCTACTAAAGGAATAAATACTCATAAAGGTGCTATTTTTTCTTTAGGTATTTTTGTTTGTGCTGAAAGTTACAGTAAGAAAAATCAAACTGAAATATTTACTACAATTAAACGGATGTGTCATGGCTTAGTAGAGCACGATCTAATTAGCAACAATAAACTGCAAACTGCAGGCGAAAAAGAATACCAGCAATATGGTACAGGCGGTGCGCGCCAGCAGGCTGAACAAGGCTACCCTATCATTAGCGATATCGCCTTACCTTTTTTAAAAAATAGTTCTGGTAGTTTACAAGTGCGTCTTCTAGACACATTGATGAAAATTGCCACAATTGCTGTTGATAGCAATTTAATCAAGCGAGCGGGCAATTATGATGCTGTTAAATGGCTTCAGAAACGCGCTCTTAGGTATTTAGAACTGGGAGGCTATGATTCCCCATTAGGTAAAAAAGAACTCTTAAAATTAAACCAGGAGTGTTTGGAAAAGAACTATAGTTTAGGAGGCTGTGCCGACCTATTAATTGTGACTATCTTTTTGGGTTTAGAAAAAGGCTACATTGTCTAGAACAAAAAAATACTAGCTAATCTATTTAGATTAACTAGTATTTTTCGTTTAAGTAAAAATCACAATATGATTAATGGTGTGACGCACCACTTACTGCATCAGTATCTTCAATTTCACTGCATGCTGTATCAGCAGCAATACGACCAAACGTAAAAATATCAGCCAAGGAGTTGCCGCCAAGACGGTTACCAGCGTGCAATCCACCGGCAACTTCACCGGCCGCATACAAGCCAGGAATCACTTGATCTTTTTCACCAAGTACTTGTGCCTTTGGATTAATCTTTAAACCACCCATTGTGTGATGAATTGCTGGTTTACGTGGTGTTGCATAAAATGGTGCAACTTCACACTTGAGGTTGAACGCACTTTTACCAAATTCTGGATCATTTCCGGCATCAACATATGAATTATATTTCTTAATAGTATTAACTAAAGTGTCTG
Organism: Lactobacillus sp. M0390; assembly: GCF_016102085.1. Taxonomy (NCBI): domain Bacteria; kingdom Bacillati; phylum Bacillota; class Bacilli; order Lactobacillales; family Lactobacillaceae; genus Lactobacillus; species Lactobacillus sp. M0390. The sequence continues at coordinate 214,519 of NZ_JACFPH010000003.1, forward strand.
GATCCATGCCTGCTTTTTCAGCCAATTCTTCTAATGTATCAGCTTTTAGAAGAGTTCCTGCCTTAACTTGAGCTTCGAGTGATTCTTCTGTGGTGTTGTAGGCTGTCTTTTTAATTTTATCGTCTGCAATTAAGTAAAATAGGGTTCCATTAGCAATCGCAGCTTTGGCAAGGGTGTCACGTTCTGCAAACTCGTTAACAAAACGTTCACCTTTTTGGTTAACCATAATAAAGTTTTCTGGTGGTGTTTGAATTCCAGTAAACAATTCACCTGTCTTAGGATCTGAAACAGGCATCAACTGAATAAAGCCCATACCAACTAAGTCTGCACCTGCTTCTTTACCTAAGGCGATACCATCACCGGTAATTGCTGGCGAGTTAGTTGTCGCGATATCATCATCAATGTGTTCCCAGTATGTATTGTACTTTTGCACCATTTTGGTATTTGCACCAAAACCACCAGAAGTCAAAATAACCTTCTGCGCATGAATAGTGATCTTATTGCCGTTACTACCTTGTGCAACGACACCAGTCACTTCACCATTTTCAATGATTAAATGTGTTGCCATTGTTTCCGTTAAAACTGTAGCACCATGGTCTTTAATCCAATCACCTAAAACATGAATAAAGGCATAACCCATTGGCTCAACAGGCTTGTGACCACGACGCCACAATGCCCCAACTGGCATTGTCACGTCTGAACGATCAAATTTAACACCTAAATCTGTTAGCCACTTAACTGAATCAAGTACATTGTTAACAAGTTCAGTAACTAAAGCATAGTTACCGTGAATTTCATTGCCATTTAAGTCTGTTCTTTTACCACCTAAATAAGTTTGAATTTCGTGTAGTAGAACTGAATCAAACAAGTAGTCGGCGCCAGATTCAACATATTCATTAATTTGTTGTTGTAGTTTCTTAAAATCTTCCTGATATTCAGGATCAATTTCTTCAATTGGAGTTTGAGCAAGCTTTTCAAGACTTTCTTTTTCACCAGAAAGAGCTTTAAATTGATTTTGCCATTCTGGCTCAGCCGCATTAAGTGGACCACCTGCTCTTGTAGTATTACCACCAATTTGAGGATACTTTTCAAGCACAACAACTTTTTTGTTATTTTGAATTGTTCGTGCTGCTGCAGTTAAGCCTGCACCACCAGCACCAATTACAACAACATCGGTATTATATTCCTCATCTTGTCCTGCATCTGCACTAGGCTTAGGACGATTAGCCCATTCTTCTGGATCGCCGCCGGCCTCTTGGATTGCTTGACTGACGCCATCAACAACACCATGACTTGAAATTGTGGCACCACTGACAGCATCTACGTTTAAAGTTTGATTATTGATAATTTGTTCTGGTAAACGTTTAAAAACTTCGTCTGCTACACCTTTGGTTTCACCACTTGAATCGACTGTTATTTCTTCAATCCGATCTTGTGAAAGTGTAACTTTCATTGGCATAAAACTTGAGCCATGTCCCTTAGCTTCTACAGCATATGTACCTGGTTTCATTTCGAGTTATTCCTCCTTATTTACATCTTTAATAACTAAATTTTACTAGCTTTCAATATTTAGTTGAAATACTTTTATAGCAAGTAGGCTATAATAAAAATGTTATCGGAGGAAGAATATGAAAGATCCAGAAATTTTAATCCATTATCTTGATGTTTTATTAAAGGAAAGTAATTTTACGCGCGCAGCACGTGAACTATATATTTCTCAACCTTATTTAACCCAACTAATTAAACGGATTGAGCGCAAGCTAGGTACTAAAATACTAAATAGAGATGTTGCACCTTATACTTTAACCAAAGCTGGCATAATCTATTATAAGTATCTTGAAACAGCTATTGCTAATAACCAAAAACTAGAAGATAAACTTACGCCTTATACTGATCCCAACAAAGAAATCGTTCGAATAGGGATACTGGAGAGCCTAGGCACCTTTTTATTGCCGGAACTCTTACCTGAATTTCTTGCTCAAAATCCTAACATCAAGGTTCAACTAACAGAGACTTACCCTAGAAAAAGTGAAGCTCAACTTCTAGCTGAACAAGTAGATTGCTATATTGGCCAAACACCTGAATCACTAAGCAGTGGGCTAGATTTTTATGTTAATGGTGGTGAAAACTACTACATTATTATTTCGCCAAAATCAAGGTACTTTAAAAAAGGGCGCTTTATCCTTAAACCAGATGAATATGATATCAAAAAAATTATCAAGGAACCTTTTGTTGTTAGTTCTTCAAATTCCGCTATTCGTCACCAAGTTAATGGTGTATTTCAAAAATTTCATGTTAAACCAAATATCGTATTAGAAACTAATAGTATCCTAACCGCAACTAACTTAGCCATTAAAGGTGTTGGCTTAACTATTTCAGCCGCAAGTATAATCAAGCGTATGAACCAAACACCAATTAATCTTTTACCCTTAAATGAAAACATCATTACCGTTAAGTACTTTATTGCAGTAAAGAAAGGGATTAAACAAAAAGAGGGCGTCAAAAAACTGATTGCAAAGTTTATGGAAAAGAACATTCAGCCAAATATCCGATAAATATGAATACAACAAAAAAGAGAATCAACTAAGATCCTCTTTTCTTGTACTTTGCTCCGGCTGTCAGACTCGAACTGACGACATCTTGATTAACAGTCAAGCGCTCTACCAACTGAGCTAAGCCGGAATATTAAAAAAG